>DASXAF010000093.1:0-22402 GCA_036406955.1 Casimicrobiaceae bacterium | reverse complement strand
ACAACGGCGTGGTCGAGCGCCGGCGGATGCCGAACCCCATGTTGACGCACAGCGGCTTCGACACGCTGCGCGCGAGCGCTGCGATGTCGTCCACGGACATCGCGGCATCGGCGAACAGGAGGTCGGCGCCGGCCTGCGCGTAGCGATCGAGTCGGGCGATCGCTTCGTCGATCCCGTGCGTGGCGAGCACGTCGGTGCGCGCCTTGATGACGAAGTCCGGGTCGGCCCGCGCATCCACGGCTGCGCGGATCTTCTGCACCATCTCGTCGGCGCCGATGACTTCCTTGCCCCTCAGGTGACCGCAGCGCTTGGGCCACACCTGGTCCTCGAGCATGATGCCTGCCACGCCGGCGCGCTCGAACGCGCGCACGGTGTGATACACGTTGAGCGCATTGCCGTAGCCCGTGTCGGCGTCGGCGAGCAGCAGGAGGTCGCTGCAGGCGACGATCGCGCGTGCAGCCGCGACGTTCTCCTCCAGCCCCATGAGGCCAACGTCGGGTTGTCCAAGCCGCGATTCGCTGACGCCGCTGCCCGTGATGAAGGCCGCCCGATAGCCTGCCTGCTGCACGAGGCGCGTGCTGAATCCATCGAACACGCCCGGCAGCACCAGGATCTCGGGCGCCGCGATCAGCGCCTTGAGGCGCTTGCCTGCGCTGTGCACCATGTCGCGATCCTCCGTGGAAGCGGCCGTCGCGATGCGGCCGCATCGTGTGTCGATTATCGCATTGGGTGCGGCGTCGCGGCGGTGGCGGTGCATCATGTGCGCATGGACGACACCCCGGCCCTCGGCACGACGTGAAGCAGGTGCAGCTCTTCGAGCCCGATACGCCGTTGCCCGACGGTCTGGTCTACGTGCGCGATTTCCTGACGGGCGACGAGGAGCGCGCGTTGCTCGCGCACATCGCGACGCTCGACTTCCACGCGGCACGCTACAAGGCATACACGGCGAAGCGCCGCGTGGTGAGCTACGGATCGAGCTACGACTTCGGCGACAACGCATTGCGCGAGGCGCCGCCGGTTCCCGAGTTCCTGCAGCCGTTGCGAGCGAAGGCAGCGGCCTGGGTCGGCCTGCCCGCGGAGGACTTCGCCGACGCCCTCATCGCGGAATACGCGCCCGGCACGCAGCTCGGCTGGCACCGTGACGTGCCCGACTTCGAGGACGTCGTGGGCGTTTCGCTCGCGGGCGAGTGCCGCATGCGCTTTCGGCCGTATCCGCTGCGCGCGAACAAGCGCGAGGGCGTGTTCGCCGTGACGCTCGAGGCACGTTCGGCGTACGCGCTGCGGCGGGACGTGCGCTGGCGCTGGCAGCACATGATCGCGCCCACGCCGATGCTGCGCTATTCGATCACCTTTCGCACGCGCAAGGGACGGCGGCGCGCCTGAGCGAGCGCAACGCGCGCGGATGGCACGCGTGCGATCGGCTTCCCGTGGCGTGCGCTTCGCCGCCGCGCATGGCCCTTTCGCCTCACCTGTTACGCTCGCCGCTTTTCGCCTTCGTTCCGAGTTGCATGGAGTACGTCCTCGTACTGGCCGTCGGACTGGTCGCCGGAACGCTCGGCGGCGTGGTCGGCTTCGGCTCGTCGATCATGCTCATGCCCGTGCTGATGTTCGGATTCGGTCCCCGCGAGGCCGTTCCGATCATGGCGATCGCGTCGGTCATGGCGAACCTGTCGCGCGTGCTCGCCTGGTGGCGCGTGATCGACTGGCGCGCCGTCGGCGCCTACGCGGCGACCGCGGTCCCCGGCGCCGCGCTCGGCGCGCGCACGCTGCTCGTGCTTCCGCCGCGCATCGTCGAAGTGGCGCTCGGCGCGTTCTTCATCGCGATGATCTTCGTGCGCCGCTGGCTCGAATCGCACGGGCTGCGGCTGCACCTCGCGCATCTTGCGCTGATCGGCGGCTTCGTCGGCTTCCTGACCGGAATCGTCGTGTCGACGGGCCCGATCACGGTGCCGGTCTTCCTGGCCTATGGCCTGGTCAAGGGCGCCTTCATCGCGACCGAGGCGGCCGGTTCGCTCGCGGTGTACCTCGCCAAGGCGGTCGTGTTCCGCACCTTCGGCGCGATGCCGCTCGACATCTTCGTCAAGGGGCTGATCGTCGGCGCGTCGCTGATGGTCGGCGCCTTCGTCGCCAAGCGCTTCGTCATCGCGTTGCCGGCCGAGCGCTTCCGCCTGCTCATGGACGGCGTGCTCCTGTTCTCGGGCGGGTCGCTGTTGTGGATCGCCTTCGCGTGACGCGGCGCAATATGGCCACGCGTTGACGGATCTTCCCGATTGCGCGACGCTAACCGCTGGCGCTCGATTGCGGGAGGCTGCCATGCGCACCCGAACCGTTCGTGCGGTCGTCGCCGGGCGGCCGGTGGTCGGCGCGCCCTCGACGACGAGCGTCGAGGCCGCCGCGCGGTTGATGAAGCGCAAGAAAGTCGGCGCGCTGATGGTCGTGGACGAAGGCCGTCTCGTCGGCATCTTCACCGAGCGCGACGCGCTCTTCCGCGTGATCGCCGACGACCTGGATCCGCGGCACACCCGGCTCGATCGCGTCATGACGCGCGACCCGCGCACGATCGACGCCGAGAAGCCTTTCGCCTACGCGCTCATGATGATGCACGAAGGCGGCTTCCGCCACGTGCCGGTGATCGCCCGCGGCGAGCTGCTCGGCATGGTCACCGCGCGCGATGCGCTCGCCCCGGAGCTCGAGGAGTTCCGGGCGGAGATGCTGCACCGCGAGGAGATAAACAAGATTCTTGGCTAAGGGCAGGACGATCCCGCGCCGCCGCGGCAAAACAAGAACCTACGTAGACGATCCCGCGCCGCCGCGGCAAAACAAGAACCTACGTAGACGATCCCGCGCCGCCGCTTCGCGGCGACGCGAGTTTGCGTTCCTATTCCAAGACCAGGATGTGGACGCGGAAGGGGCCGTGGGCGCCGAGGACGATCGTCTGCTCGATGTCGCCCGTGCGTGAGGGTCCCGAGACGAAGTTCACCGCGCGCGGCATCGTCGCATGCTCGGCGCGCACGCGCGCGAACGCTTCTTCCATGCCGGAAACGACCCGCTCCGCGCGCACGACGCACACATGGGTGTCGGGCAGGAGCATCGTGCCCGTCGGCGTGTCCGTGCCCGTGGCGAACACCAGCGTTCCCGTTTCGGCAACGGCGCAGAAGCACGCCGTGATGCCGAGCCGATCGCGGCCGTCGATCGGACGCGCCTCGATCCGCAGGCCGGCGCCGCTCCAGTCGAGGCCCGCGAACTCGGGCCAGCACACGCCTTCGCGTGACTTCTGCGCCGCGATGGCCGGCGGCAGGTCGAGCGCATCGAGATAACGCGCCACCGCGCGCGGCACCTCGTCCAGTGCGCCGATGCGTTCGACCGTGCTCGCCATGTCCGTCGCGCGCTCGACGAAGCGCGCGGTGAGGTCGGACGGCATCGCGGGGCGCGGGCCCTGTCGATGCGCGGCGATGTACGCGAGCGCTTCGGCGCGCGCCGCATCGCTCGGCGCGCTGCGGCCGAGTGCCTTGCGCACGGCGGCGAGGACGGCGTCGCGCGCCGATCGATTGTCGTCGAGCGGGTTCGCCATCAACGCGCGTTGCGGCGCACGAACGTATCGAGGCGCGAGATGCCCTGCTCGATCGCGTCGTTCGACGCTGCGTACGAGAAGCGGATGTGCTGCCCGTCCCCCGGCACGCGACGCCCGAAATGGATGTCGGCCAGCACGGCGATGCCGGCCTCGGTGAGCAGCCGCTTGCGAAACGCCTCGGAATCCGCGCAGCCGGTCATGCGGCACGCCTCGGTCACGTTGGGCCACGCGTAGAACGCGCCGCCGGGTGTCCTGCACGTGACGCCCGGCACCCGGTTGAGGAGGCTCACGATGAGATCGCGCCGTTCGAGGAAGCGGTCGCGCATCGCATCGGCCGCCGCCTGCGGCCCGGTGATCGCCGCCACGGCGGCCCATTGCGAGATCTGCGATGCACACGACTCGGTGTTGGTGATCCAGCGCGTGAAAACGGGCGCCAGCGTCCGATTCGCGACATAGCCGATGCGCCATCCCGTCATCGCCCACGTCTTCGACGCACCGTCGCTGATCACCGTGCGCTCGAGCAGGCCCGGGCGCGTGGCGAGCGTCTGGAAGGCGCCGTCGTAGACCAGGCGCGAATAGATCTCGTCCGCGAACACCCATACCTGCGGATGCCGCTGCAGGATGTCGGCGATGGCATCGAGATCGGCTTCGTCGAGAATGCCGCCCGTGGGATTCTGCGGCGTGTTGAGAATCAGAAGCCGTGTCTTGGGCGTGATCTTCGCCTCGAGCTCCGCGGGATCGAACGCGAAGTCGCGCGCTTCGCGCAGATAGATCGGAACGGGCACGGCGCCGTTCGCGAGGATCTGCGATTCGTAGATCGGAAAACCGGGCACCGGGTAGATGACCTCGTCACCCGCGCCGTAATCGGTCACGGATGCGATCGTGTACGCGATGAACGGCTTCGCGCCGGCGCCCACGACGACGTCCTCGGGTCGGATGTCGAGGCCACGGCGCGCGCCGAGATCGCGCGCCGCCGCTTCGCGCAGCTCGTCGATGCCGGCCGACGGCGTATAGCCGTGCTTGCCCGCCCGGATCGCGTCGATTGCAGCGTCCTGCACGTGCACGGGTGTGGGAAAGTCCGGCTGCCCGATGCAGAACGAAATGATGTCCGCGCCCTGCCGCGCCAGCGCGTTGACGTCGGCCAGCACGACGAAGGCGTTCTCGGTTCCGAGCGACTCGCCGCGTCGCGACAGGCGCGGCACGATGGCGGCGGCGTTATGCGGTGCGTTCATGGTGCGGTCCTTCTTGCGGTGATGCGCCGCGCGTGCGCCGGGCGGCGTAGAGCTCTCGGAACGTACGCCCTGCCGGTGCGGGCATGTCGCGCCCGTCGGTCCACCCGCCGGCGAGCGGAAGTCTGCGGATCATGCGATTGCGGTCGGCAAGGCCACGCAGCATGCGCACGCCCAGCCGGCTCGCGAACGCGAACAGCCTCGGGCGCCGCGCCATCCACGTCCACAGCCTGAGCCCCACGCGCTCGGACCACGACCGCATGCCGCGCTCGAATTCCTTTTCGCGCAGCTTGCGCAACAGATCGGGCAGCGGAATCTTGACCGGGCAGACGACGCCGCATTGATTGCACAACGTCGACGCCTGCGGGAGGTCGACCGCATTCTCGAGCCCGACGTACATCGGCGTGAGCACCGAGCCGATCGGACCGGGATAGACCCAGCCGTACGAGTGACCGCCGATGTTCTGGTACACCGGGCAGTGGTTCATGCATGCGCCGCAGCGGATGCAGCGCAGCGCCTCGCGCACGTCGCTCGCCAGCACGGCGGCACGCCCGCTGTCGACGACGATGAAGTACATATGCTCGGCGCCGTGATGGTCGCCAGGGCCCTTCACGCCCGTCAGCACGTCGACGTAGTTCGAGATCGACTGGCCGGTGGCGGAGCGCGGCAGAAGGCGCATCAGCGTCGCCACGTCCTCGAGCGTCGGAACGACCTTCTCGATGCCGGAGATGGCGACATGCACCCTGGGCAGCGTGGTCGTCAGCGTCGCGTTGCCTTCGTTCGTGACCAGCACGACCGATCCGGTCTCGGCGACGAAGAAGTTGCCGCCCGAGATGCCCATGTCGGCGGTCAGGTAGTGCTCGCGCAGCACGTGGCGGGCTTCGAGGCAGAGATCCTCGATCCCCTCCTTGCGCGGCGTGCCGTGCGTGCGCTCGAAGAGCGTCGAGACCTCCTCCTTGGACTTGTGCAGCGCCGGCCCGATGATGTGCGACGGCGGCTCGTAGTCGTTGATCTGCAGGATGTACTCGCCGAGGTCCGTCTCCACGACCTGCATGCCGGCCGCTTCGATCGCGTGGTCGAGCGCCGACTCCTCGGACACCATCGACTTGGACTTGATGATCTTGCGCACGCCGTGCCGCCTCGCGATCTCGAGCACGAGCGCGTTGACCTCCTGCGGGGTGCGCGCATAGAGGACCGTGGCGCCGCGCGCGGTGGCGTTCTCCTCGAACAGCGCCAGGTACGTGTCGAGGTTGTCGAGCCCGCGCTGGCGGATGACGCGCGCGGCCTCGCGCGTGCCCTCGAAGTCGTCGAGCTCCACGATCGCGGCGCGCCGCGCGGCGACGAAGCGTCCCTTGAACTTCTGCAGGTTGGACTGGAGCTGCTCGTCGTTGAGCTTCTCGTGCGCGCGCTCCCTGAAATGGATGGAGGCGACCTGCATCAGCTCTCGCCCGCCAGCACTTCGGCGACGTGCAGCACTCTGGTGCGCGTGTCGCCGCGCCGCCGCAGCCGCCCCTCGATGTTGAGCATGCAGCCGAGGTCGCCGAGCACCACGGCATCGGCGCCCGAATTCGCGATGTGGGTGCACTTGTTGTCCGCCAGGCGCGTCGAGATCTCGCCGTATTTCACCGCGAACGTGCCGCCGAAGCCGCAGCACATCTCGCATTCGGTCATCTCGACGACCTCGACACCCGCCTTCGCGAGCAGCGCGCGCGGCTGCTGCTTCACGCCCATTTCACGCAATCCGCTGCAGCTGTCGTGATACGTCACCTTGCCGGCGAACCCGGCGCCCGGCACCGACGCGACCTTCAGCACGTTGACGAGGAAGTCGGTGAGCTCGTACGTCTTCGCCGACAACACCGCAGCGCGCGCGGCCCACGCGGGATCGTCGCGAAACACGTCGGCGTAGTGCGTGCGTATCATCCCGCCGCAGGAGCCGGAGGGCGCGACCAGATAGTCGCAGCCCTCGAACTCCTCGATCACCTTGCGCGCGAGGGGAAGCGTGTCGGCGCGGTCACCCGAGTTGTAGGGCGGCTGGCCGCAGCAGGTCTGGGTGGCCGGCACGTAGACCTCGGCGCCCGCCGCCTCGAGCAGCCGCAGCGCCGCGAAGCCGATCGATGGCCGCATCAGGTCGACCAGGCAGGTGACGAACAATCCGACGCGCATGCGAGGCCTCGGGCGCGTCCTTCGCTACGGAAAGTTCGACTGCGTGAGGGCGATCGCGCAAAGGCCGATGAGCTGCTGCGGCAGTATTCCCAGGATCAGCAGCGACAGGCCGTTCGCCGAGAGGATGACCCGCGTGTCCGCGCGCGCCACGACCGGGACGGCCTCGACGGGGTCGTCGAAGTACATGAGCTTGACGATGCGGAGGTAGTAGAACGCGCCGTACAGCGATGCCAGCACGCCGACGACCGCGAGCCAGACGAAGCCTTCGTTCACCGCAGCCTCGAAGACCAGGAACTTGGCGTAGAAGCCGATGGTGGGCGGGATGCCAGCCAGCGAGAACATGGTGATCAGCATGATGAATGCCCACCACGGCGAGCGCTGGTTGAGCCCCCTGAAATCGTCGATGCGGTCGCTCTCGAAGCCCGCGCGCGACAGCAGCACCACGACGCCGAACGACGCGAGCGTGGTCAGCACATAGGCGACGGTATAGAACATCGACGCGGAGAAGCCGTACCGGTTCGCCGTGAGGAAGCCCATCAGCATGTAGCCCATGTTCGCGATGGCCGAGTACGCGAGCATGCGCTTGATGCTGGTCTGCGCGATCGCGATCAGGTTGCCCAGCACGACCGACAACACGGACAGCACGATCAGCATGCCCTGCCAGTCGATCGCCGCGCCCTGGAGCGCGCCGGAGAGCAGCCGCAGCGTGAGCGCGAAGCCGGCGAGCTCGGGTGCCGTCCCGATCAGCAGCGTGAACGCGGTGCTGGCGCCGTCGTACACGTCGGGCACCCACATGTGATACGGCACCACGCCGAGCTTGAACGCGATGCCCGAGACGACGAACACCAGGCCGAAGATCAGCAGCGTGTGGTTCTGCTGCTCGCCGTGCAGCGCGTTGGCGACGACGTCGATGTCGAGCGAGCCGGTCGCGCCGTAGATCATGGACATGCCGTAGAGCAGCATCCCCGACGCCAGCGCACCGAGCACGAAATACTTCATCGCGGCTTCGGACGCGCTGTTCAGCGTGCGATGCGAGGCGACCAGCGCGTACAGCGACAGCGCGTTCAGCTCCACGCCGAGATAGAGCGTCAGGAAGCTGTTGCCCGTGATGATGACCTGCATGCCGAGCAGGGCGAACAGGATCAGGACGAACGTCTCGCCGCGGAAGAGCCCCCGCGCCTGCAGGTAGTCGCGGGTGTAGAACAGCATCAGCGAGACGCTCACGAAGCAGCCGATGCGCAGGAAGTCGGCGACCATGTCGTCGACCACCATGTTGTGGAAGCCCTTGACCCCGGCCGCGTGCAGGCCCGTGAGCGTCACGCAGGTCGCGACGAGCAGCGCGAGCTGCGTCAGCCAGTAGGAGACGTGGCGCCTTGCCTCGGGCACGAACAGGTCGACGACGAGAATGAAGCATGCCGCCGCGAGAACGACGATCTCGGGCAGCGCGGGCGTGAGGTCGAGGCCGGTCATAGCTTGGACTTGGCGACCTGGTCGAGCAGGTCGGTGACCGAGACCTGCATCACGTCGACGAACGCCTTGGGAAAGACGCCCATGGCGAGCACCGCGAGCGCGACCACGCCGAGCAGCCAGAACTCGCGCCGGCCGATGTCGGTGAGCGCCGCCACGTTGGCGTTGGCGACCGGCCCGAAGATCACGCGCTTGTACATCCAGAGGGTATAGGCCGCTCCGAGGATCAGCGTGATGGCGGCGGTAAATCCCAGCCAGAAGTTCGCCTTGACCGCCGCGAGAATGACCATGAACTCCCCGACGAAGCCCGACGTGCCGGGCAGCCCGCTGTTCGCCATGGCGAACAGCATCATGAACGCGGCGAACCGGGGCATCGTGTTGATGACCCCGCCGTAGTCGGAGATCTGCCGGCTGTGCATGCGGTCGTACATGACGCCGACGCACAGGAACAGCGCCGCGGACACGAAGCCGTGCGAGATCATCTGCGCGAGCCCGCCTTCCGCCGCGAGCGGCGTGAACAGGAAGAAGCCGAGCGTGACGAAGCCCATGTGCGAGATCGACGAGTACGCGATCAGCTTCTTCATGTCGGCCTGCACCAGCGCGACGAAGCCGATGTAGACCACCGCGATCAGCGACAGCGTGATGACGAAGTCCGCGAGGTAGCGCGACGCGTCGGGGACGATCGGCAGGATGAAACGGATGAAGCCGTACGCGCCGACCTTCAGCGTGATGGCGGCAAGGACGACCGAGCCGCCGGTGGGCGCCTCGACGTGGGCGTCCGGCAGCCACGTGTGCACCGGCCACATCGGCACCTTGACCGCGAACGCGAGGAAGAACGCGACGAACAGGAATATCTGGACGCCGAGCTCGAGCGGCACCTTGTACCAGTCGAGGATCGAGAAGCTCTCCGAGACGTTGTACAGGTAGATCAGCGCCACCAGCATCAGCAGCGAGCCGAGCAGCGTGTAGAGGAAGAACTTGAGCGCGGCGTAGACCCGACGGGGGCCGCCCCATACGCCGATGATGAGGTACATCGGGATCAGCATCGCCTCGAAGAACGTGTAGAACAGCACGCCGTCCAGCGCCGCGAACACGCCGTTGATGAGCCCCGACATGATCAGGAACGCGCCCATGTACTGCGCGACGCGCGTGGTGATCACCTCCCATCCGGCCCATACGACGAGCACGGTGACGAAGCTGTTCAGCAGCACGAACAGCACCGAGATCCCGTCCACGCCGAGGTAGTAGTGGATGTCGAAGCGCGGTATCCATTCGGTGCGCTCGACGAACTGCATCGCGGAGGTCGTCACGTCGAACTGCCAGTACAGCGGCACCGTGACGAGGAAGCCGGCGATCGCGCCCATCAGGGCGATCCAGCGCGCGGTCGGGGCGTTGCGGTCGCCCGCCCCGAGCACGGCCAGCCCGGCGACGATGGGGACCCAGATGGCGAGGGAGAGATAGGGCGGCATCGTTTATCGCACGCCCCACCAGTACAGCAGCACGAAGACGCCGATGATCATCGTGAACGCGTAGTGGTAGACGTAGCCGGATTGGAGGTGCCGCATCAGCGCCGAGGACCAGGCGATCACCCGGGCCGCGCCGTTGACGAAGAAGCCGTCGATGATCGTACGGTCGCCCACGTCGGACGCCACGCCGCCCACCTTGCGTGCGCCGCCGGCGAAGAACCAGTCGTTGAACGCGTCGAAGTAGTACTTGTTGTCGAGCAGCGTGTAGAGCCCGCGGAAGCGCTGCTGCACCTTGCCGGGGAACGCCGGGTTGATCAGGTAGCAATACGTCGCGGCCGCGATGCCGGCGAGCGCGAGCCACAGGATCGGGCTGGTCAGCGCATGGAGCGCAAAGGCGACGGCGCCGTGCCACTCGCCCTTGACCTCCGCGAGCACGTCGTGCGCCTCGTTGACGACGATCGAGCGACCGAAGAAGTCGCCGAACAGCATCGGCTCGATGTACGCCCATCCCGCGTAGACGGACGGAATGGCGAGGAGGATGAGCGGAACCGTGACGACCCACGGCGACTCGCGCGGCGGGCCGTGCGCCTCGGCGTGCGCGTCCGGCTCGGCACCGGCCTCGTGCGAGGCCTCGTGCGGCGCCGGCTGGCCCGCCTGCTCGTGACGGACGTGACCTTCCACGTCGAAGCGCGGTGCGCCGTGGAACGCCATGTACAGCATGCGAAACGAATAGAACGCCGTGACGAACACGCCGATCGACACCGCGAAATACGCATACGCGTGTCCGCCGACGTGCGACGCGTGCACCGCCTCGATGATCGCGTCCTTGGAGTAGAACCCGGCGAACGGCGGAATGCCGGCAAGCGCGAGCGTGCCGATCACCGCGGTGACGTACGTGATCGGCATGTACTTGCGCAGCCCGCCCATCCGGCGAAGGTCCTGCTCGTGATGCATGGCGATGATCACGGAGCCGGCGCCGAGGAACAGCAGCGCCTTGAAGAAGGCGTGCGTCATCAGGTGGAAGATCGCGGCCGAATACGCGGACACGCCGAGGGCGACCGTCATGTACCCGAGCTGCGACAGCGTCGAATACGCCACCACGCGCTTAATGTCGTTCTGGACGATGCCGAGGAACGCCATGAACAGCGCAGTCGTGGCGCCGATGACCGTCACGAACGCGAGCGCGGTGTCCGAGAGCTCGAACAGCGGGCTCATGCGCGCGACCATGAAGATGCCGGCCGTGACCATCGTGGCGGCGTGGATCAGCGCGGAGATGGGCGTCGGGCCCTCCATCGAGTCGGGCAGCCACACGTGCAGCGGCACCTGCGCGCTCTTGCCCATCGCGCCGATGAAGAGGCAAATGCAGATCGCCGTCATGAGCGGCCAGCCGGTGAATGCGACCGTGGCATTGGCGAGCGAAGGCGCCTTCTCGAACACCGGCTGGTAGTACAGCGAGCCGAAATACGCCAGCACCAGGCCGATGCCCAGCACGAAGCCGAAGTCGCCGACGCGGTTGGCGAGGAACGCCTTGAGATTGGCGTAGATCGCCGAGGGTCGCGTGTACCAGAATCCGATCAGCAGGTAGGAAACGAGGCCGACCGCCTCCCAGCCGAAGAAGAGCTGCACGAAGTTGTTGCTCATGACCAGCATGAGCATCGAGAACGTGAACAGCGAGATGTACGAGAAGAAGCGCGTGTAGCCGGGATCGTCGGCCATGTAGCCGATGGTGTAGATGTGCACCATGAGCGACACGAACGAGACGACGAGCATCATCGTCGCGCTGAGCGGGTCGATCAGGAAGCCGATCGTCATCCGGATGTCGCCGGACTGCAGCCAGGTGTACACGTCGCCGTTGAAGACGTGACCTGCCTGGACGTCGCGGAAGATGAAATACGAGGCCACGAACGACGCGGCCACGCCGAGTATGCAGAGCCAGTGCGAGACGCTGCGCCCGAGCCTGTGCCCCCACAGGCCGACGACGATCGACGCCGCGAGGGGCGCAAGGGGGACCAGCAGATAGAGCTGCTTCATCGTCATGCTAGCCCTTGAGCGTGCCGAGATCCTCGACGTCGATCGACCCGACGTTTCGGAACAGCAGGACCAGGATGGCGAGGCCGATGGCCGATTCGGCGGCGGCGACGGTGAGGATGAAGAACACGAACACCTGCCCGCCCATATCGCCGAGATACCGCGAGAAGGCGATGAAGTTGAGGTTCACCGACAGCAGCATCAGCTCGATCGCCATGAGCAGGATGATGACGTTGCGACGGTTGAGGAAGATGCCCGCCATGCTGATCGCGAACAGCATCGCGGCCAGGACCAGGTAGTGCGCCAGCGTGGGCGCGGCGGTGATCGTCACGGTGTCTCCCCTTTTGGGTCCCCGGTCGTCGGTCAGGGCGGCGTGGTCGTCTCGGCCACCTCGGTGGCGGCGACGGGCGTCTCGGGCGGCATCGACACCAGCCGCACGCGGTCCTTGCGCCGTACCTTCACCTGGTTGCCCGGGGCCTGGTACTTGGTCGTCTTGCGCTCGCGGTGCGTGAGCGCGATCGCGGCCACGATGGCGACGAGCAGCACGACGGCGGCGATCTCGAACGGATACACGTAGTCGACGTAGATGAGCTGGCCGAGCGCGCGGGTGTTGCTGCCGGCAGCCGCCGGCGGCGCCGCGGTCTGCGGCCCGATGGCGCTGCTCGCGATCACCAGCGTCATCTCGAGCAGCACGAGCGCGCCGACCAGCACGCCGATCGGCACGTAGCTGCGGAACTGCGCGCGCAACGCGGCGAAGTTGACGTCGAGCATCATCACGACGAAGAGGAATAGCACCATCACCGCGCCGACGTAGACCAGCACCAGCGCGATGGCGAGGAACTCCGCCTGCAGCAGCAGCCAGATCGCCGCCGCGGTGAAGAACGACAGCACGAGCCACAGCGCCGCCTGCACCGGATTGCGTGTGGTCACCACGCGCAGCGCCGCGAACACGAGGATCGCGGCGAAGAGATAGAAGACGAAGGTGGGGAACCAGGTCATCGCTCGTCGTCATCCCCGCGAAAGCGGGGATCCAGTGTCGTGTGGTTCGGTCGTTGAACGACGCTGGGTCCCTGCGTCCGCAGGGACGGCGTCGCGGCAGAGCATTCGCGCGCTCATCGATACGGGGCATCCTGCGCCCGGTCCGCCGCGATCTGCGCCTCATAGCGGTCGCCGATGGCGAGGAGCATGTCCTTGGTGTAGATCAGGTCGCCGCGCTTGTCGCCGTGATACTCCAGGATGCGCGTCTCGACGATCGAGTCCACCGGACAGCTCTCCTCGCAGAAGCCGCAGAAGATGCACTTGGTGAAGTCGATGTCGTAGCGCGTCGTGCGGCGCGTGTTGTCGGCGCGTTGCTCGGACTCGATGGTGATCGCGAGCGCAGGGCACACCGCCTCGCAGAGCTTGCACGCGATGCAGCGCTCCTCGCCGTTGGGATAGCGGCGCAGCGCGTGCAGGCCGCGAAAGCGCGGGCTGGCGGGCGTCTTCTCCTCGGGGAACTGGACCGTGATCTTGCGCTTGAACATGTAGCGCCCCGTGAGGACGAGCCCCTTCCACAGCTCGAGCAGCGCCCAGGTCCCGAAGAAGTCGCGCAGCCTCTGGAGCATGGTCAGTTCCGAAGGGCCGCCCCGAGGAACTGACTCCGCCCCCTGGGGGGCAGCGAGCGGAGCGAGCGTGGGGGGATGTTCATGCTAGTGGAACAGGTACGCCCAGCGCGTCTGCATCATCACGCCGAGGAAGATGATCCATACCAGCGTGACCGGGATGAACACCTTCCAGCCGAGCCGCATGATCTGGTCGTAGCGGTAGCGCGGGAACGTCGCCCGGATCCACAGGAAGACGAACAGGATCAGGCACATCTTCACGAACAGCCACAGCAGGCCGTCGCCGAGGATCGGCGCGAGCGGTCCGTGATTGAGGATGGGCAGCGGCGCGAGCCATCCGCCGAGGAACATGGTCGCGCACAGCGCCGAGATGAGGATCATGTTCATGTACTCGGCGAGGAAGAACAACGCGAACGCGATCCCGGAATATTCGACGTGGAAGCCCGCGACGATCTCCGATTCGCCTTCCGCCACGTCGAACGGATGCCGGTTCGTCTCGGCGATGCCCGCCACGAGATAGACCACGAACAGCGGCAGCAGCGGCCAGATGTACCAATACGCGACGCCGCCCTCCTGTCCCACGACGATCTCGCCCAGGTTCAGGCTGTTGGCCGCCATCAGCACGCCGACCAGCGCGAAGCCCATGGCGATCTCGTAGCTCACGATCTGCGCCGCCGAGCGCAGGCAGCCGAGGAACGCGTACTTCGAGTTCGATGCCCAGCCGGCGAGGATCACGCCGTACACGCCCATCGACGTCATCGCGAGGATGTACAGCAGGCCCGCGTTGATGTCGGACAGCACGAGCCGGTCGGTGAACGGGATCACCGCCCAGGCGGCGAGCGCCGGCGCGAGCGAGAGCATCGGTGCCACGAAGAAGAGCCAGCGGTTGGCTCCCGAGGGCACCACGATCTCCTTGAACAGCATCTTCAGCACGTCGGCGAACGGCTGCAGCAGACCGAGCGGCCCGACGCGATTGGGACCGATGCGCACCTGGATCCAGCCGATGATCTTGCGCTCGGCGTACGTCAGGTACGCGACCGCGAGGATCAGCGGAACGGCGATCACCACGATCTTCGCGACCGTCCAGATCGGCAGCCACCACGGACCGAGGACGTTTTGGACGGCGTCCACTATGCTCTCTCGACCGTGACGGGGCCCGACAGACCATCGAGGCCGCATGTGGAGGGATGTGCCGCGGCAACGCGTACGACACCGGGCGGAACGGCGGCGTCGACCTCGGCGTGCAACACGGCTTCACCGATCCCCTGGCGAATGCGCACCTGGCCGCCATCGGCGAGCGCGAGCTGCTCGAACAACGCGCGATGCATGCGTGCGCGCGGCGGACGCGCATCGCCGGTGCGCTGCAGCGCGTCGGCGCGCCGCACCAGCGGGTCCGCGAAATAGATCGGGACGTCCGCGACACGCTCCACGCCGGCGGCGCTCGCGGCCGGCGTGGCGATCGCCACGCCCGTGCCGTTCGCAAGGCGCGCCCGCAGCTCGTCGGCGTTGGGAACCAGTTGCGCCCGCACCTGCTCGGACGTGTCGAGCTCGAATCCCTGCAGGCCCAGCATCGTGCCGAGGACGCGCAGCACCTTCCATCCGGGCCGCGTCTCGCCGAGCGGCGGTACCACGGCGTTGAACGCTTGCACGCGTCCCTCGCAGTTCACGAAGGAGCCCGACGTCTCGCTGAACGGGCCGATCGGCAGCAGCACGTCGGCGTAGCGCGTTGCGTGCCGGAACGCGCTCATCACGACGACGAAATCCGCCTTTTCAAGGGCATTGCGCGCCGCGACCGGCTGCGCGCAGTCGAGCTCCGGTTCCGCGTGCAGCACCAGGTACGCGCGGCAGCCGTCGCCGCTCAGCATGGCGTGCGCGTTGCGCCCGCCGGGTCCGGGCAACGCCCCGGCGACGTACGCGCCGACCGTGTTCGCCGCTTCGGTGAGCACGCCGACCTTGCCGCCGATGATCGTCGCCAGCGCATCGGCCAGCGCCTCGATCTGCGCGGCGTCGGGATGCTGCACGGCGTAGTTGCCGAGCAGGATCGCGCGTGCGCTGCCGCCCGTCAGGAGGCTTGCGGCGATCGCCTCGGCGGTCGGCGCCGGATCGACGCTCGCGAGCGCCTCGGGTACGGCTCGATTCGCGGCCCGCGCGGCCGCGACGACGATCTCGGCGAGCGCCCGCGGCAGCAGCGACGGCGCCACGATGGACTTGTGCGCGACCGGCATGAGCCATTCGTCGTCGACCGAATGCAGCATCGACACCTGCGCGCCCCGCTTCGCCGCCTGGCGCAGCCGCTGCGCGAGCAGCGGCTGGTCCTTGCGGAAGAAGCTGCCGATCACCAGCGCGCGATCGAGCTTGCCGACCTCCGCGATCGGCATGCCGAGCCATGGGATGCCCTTGCGCTGGCCGTCGGCGCGAAAGTCCGTTTGGCGCAGGCGGAAGTCGACGTTCTCGCTGCCGAGCGCGCGTGTCAGGCGCGCCGCCAATGCGGCTTCCTCCAGCGTGGCGTGCGGCGACACGAGCGTCCCGAGCGCGCTCGCGCCATGGCGCTCGACCGTCTCGCGCAGGCCGCGCACGACGGCGTCGAGGGCGGTCGGCCAATCGACCGTGTGCCACTCGCCGTTCTGCTTGACCATCGGCTCGGTCAGGCGCTCGTCGTGCTCGTTGAGCGCGAGGTACGAAAAGCGGTCCTTGTCCGAGAGCCAGCATTCGTTGACGGCCTCGTTCTCGAGCGGCAGCACGCGCATGACCACGCCGCCCTTCACCTGCACGATGAGGTTGCTGCCGAGGCCGTCGTGCGGCGACACGCTCTTGCGCCGTGCGAGCTCCCAGGTGCGCGCCGCGTAGCGGAATGGCTTGGACGTGAGCGCGCCGACCGGGCAAAGATCGATCATGTTGCCCGACAGCTCGGAATCCACGCTCTTGCCGACGAACGACACGATCTCGGCATGCTCGCCGCGTCCGATCATGCCGAGCTCCATCACGCCGCCGATCTCCTGACCGAAGCGGACGCAGCGCGTGCAATGGATGCAACGCGTCATCTCCGCCGCGGAGATCAGCGGCCCGAGGTTCTTCTCGAACACGACGCGCTTGGGCTCGGTATAGCGCGACGACGATGCGCCGTAGCCCACCGCCAGGTCCTGCAGCTGGCACTCGCCGCCCTGGTCGCAGATCGGGCAGTCGAGCGGATGGTTGATCAGCAGGAACTCCATCACGCCGCGCTGGGCCTTCTGCGCCTGGTCCGAATGCGTCCACACCTTCATGCCTTCGGTGACCGGCGTTGCGCACGCGGGCAGCGGCTTCGGCGCCTTCTCGACCTGCACGAGGCACATGCGGCAGTTGGCCGCGATCGAGAGCTTCCTGTGCCAGCAGAAATGCGGCACGTAGATGTCGAGCTCGCGCGCGGCGTCCATCACCGTGCTGCCATGCGGCACCTGCACGGCCTTGCCGTCGACTTCGATGTTGAGCAGGTTGCTCATTACAGGTAATCCGGCACCAGGCAGCCCTTGTGCTCGATGTGATGCTCGAACTCGCTGCGGAAGTGCTTGATGAAGCTCTTCACCGGCAGCGCCGCGGCGTCGCCGAGCGCGCAGATCGTGCGTCCCTGGATGTTGTCGGCCACGTCGTTGAGCAGGTCGAGGTCCTCGCGCCTTCCCTGCCCGTTCTCGATGCGGTTCACCACGCGGTACATCCAGCCGGTGCCTTCGCGGCAGGGCGTGCACTGGCCGCAGGACTCCTCGAAATAGAAGTACGACAGGCGCATGAGGCTGCGCACCATGCAGCGCGTGTCGTTCAGCACGATGACCGCGCCCGAGCCGAGCATCGAGCCGGCCTTCGCGATCGCGTCGTAGTCCATCGTGAGGTTCATCATGATGTCGGCGGGAAGCACCGGCGCCGACGATCCGCCGGGGATCACGGCCTTCAGCGTGCCGCCGTCGCGCATGCCGCCCGCCATTTCGAGCAGCTTCGCGAACGGCGTACCGAGCCGGACCTCGAAGTTGCCGGGGCGCGCGACGTCGCCCGACACCGAGAAGATCTTGGTGCCGCCGTTGTTCGGCAGTCCGAGATCGAGGAACCATTCGCCGCCGTTGCGGATGATCCACGGCACCGCGGCGAACGTCTCGGTGTTGTTGATGGTCGTCGGCTTGCCGTACAGGCCGTAGCTGGCCGGGAACGGCGGCTTGAAGCGCGGCAAGCCCTTCTTGCCTTCGAGCGACTCGAGCAGCGCGGTCTCCTCGCCGCAGATGTAGGCGCCGTAGCCGTGATGGTTGAAGAGGTCGAAGCTGAAGTCGCTGCCGAGGATGTTCTTCCCGACGTATCCCGCTTCGTACGCCTCTCGCAGCGCCTCTTCGCACTGCAGGTAGACGTCGAAGATCTCGCCGTGGACGTAGTTGTAGCCACGCGTGCACCCCATCGCGTAGCCGGCGATGACCATGCCCTCGATCAGCGCGTGCGGGTTGTAGCGCAGGATGTCGCGGTCCTTGAACGTGCCCGGCTCGCCCTCGTCGGAATTGCAGACGAGGTACTTCTCGCCCGCGAACTGCCGCGGCATGAAGCTCCACTTGAGGCCCGTGGGAAAGCCCGCGCCGCCGCGTCCGCGCAGCGCCGACTTCTTCACCTCCGCGACGATCTGCTCGGGCGCGATGCGCTCGTTGACGATCTTCTTCAGCGCGTCGTAGCCGCCCCGCTGCACGTAGTCGGCAAGCCGCCAGTTGCGGCCGTTGAGGCCGGCCATCAGCACGGCATCCGGGCCGTAGTCGAGGAATTCGGAAGGGGCGTTCATGCGGTCTTCGCCCGATCGGGCGCCGGCGCGCCTTCGCCGCGATCCGCGGCCGCGGACAGCTCGTCGATCAGGCCGTCGAGCGCTTCGGGGCGCATGAAGCTCACCATGCGCTTGTTGTTGACGAGCACGACGGGCGCGTCGCCGCACGCGCCGAAGCACTCGCCTTCCTTGAGCGTGAACTTGCCGTCGCGGGTCGTCTCGTTGAAATCGATGCCGAGCCGCTTCCTGAGATGCTCGGCAGCGACACTGGCGCCCTGAAGCGCGCACGGCAGGTTGGTGCAGATGGCGAGCTTGAAGCGCCCGGTCGGCTCGGTGTTGTACATCGTGTAGAACGTCGCGGCCTCGTACACCGCAACGGGCGCCATGCCGAGGTAGCGTGCGACCTCGTCCATCGCCTCGACGGGCAGCCATCCGAACTCGTCCTGCGCGATCGCGAGCGCGGACATCACCGCGGAGCGCTTCTGGTCCGGCGGATATTTCTGGACCTCGCGGTCGATGCGGCGCAGGGCGTCGGTGGAGAGCATGATCAGCGGATGTAGTACCCGGAAACGCGCCACGTTTCCTCGTCGAGCTGCCAGGTGATCTGCTCCTCGGCGCGCTTGCCGTTGGCGAACGTGGTCTGGAATGCGACGAGCACGTAGTCGCCGTCGGGCGCGCCCGGCATCTGGTGCGCGCGCGCGAACTTGTCGGCGGTGCGCGTCTGCACCTTGCCGAACGGCTTGCGCGCGTCGCGAATGCCCGAGATCCACTTCGCGCGCGTGACCGACGACTTGAGCAATGCTGCCGAAAGGTCCCACGCCGCACCGAGCTTGCCGTCGTCGAGGAGCCGCAGCCATTTCTCGGAGGCCGCGATCACGGCCTTGTCGTCGCCGAGCGTCGGCTGGACGCGGCTGTCGGCAGAAGCGGCCGGCGACTTTGCGGCCGGCGTCGCTGCCGGCGCCTGCGCGAGCGCCAACGATGCGCAGAGCGCCATCGCGAGTGCGACCGCGGCCGCTCGCGTGCTGCCTGACGGAACACGGCCCTTCGGGCTCGCTTGATCGGGTCGCCTCATCGGTCGACGCTCCCGAACACGATGTCCTGCGTGCCGATGATCGCGACGACGTCGGCGATCATGTGCCCGCGCGACATCTCGTCGAGCGCGGAGAGATGCACGAAGTCCGGCGCGCGCAGCTTGAGCCGATACGGCTTGTTGGCGCCGTCGGAGACGGCGTACACGCCGAACTCGCCCTTGGGATGCTCGACCGCCGCGTAGACCTCGCCCGGCGGCACGTGGATGCCTTCGGTGAAGAGCTTGAAGTGGTGGATCAGCTCTTCCATGTTGGTCTTCATCGCCTCGCGCGATGGCGGCGCGACCTTGTGATTGTCGGTGATCACCGGGCCGGGATTCCTGCGCAGCCAGTCGATGCACTGCTCGACGATGCGGTTCGACTGGCGCATCTCCTCGATGCGCACGAGGTAGCGGTCGTAGCAGTCGCCGTTCACGCCGACCGGCACGTCGAAATCCATGCGCTCGTAGACCGCGTACGGCTGCTTCTTGCGCAGGTCCCACGGCACGCCGGACCCGCGCAGCATCGCACCGGTGAAACCCAGCGCGATCGCGCGCTCGGGGGTGACCACGCCGATGCCGACCGTGCGCTGCTTCCAGATGCGGTTGTCCGTGAGCAGCGTCTCGTAGTCGTCCACGCAGCCGGGAAAGCGCCTGGCGAAATCGGCGATGAAGTCGAGCAGCGAGCCCTGGCGGTTGTCGTTGAGCTTCGCGACCTCCCGCGCGCTGCGCCGGCTCGTCACCTGGTACTGCGGCATGCGATCCGGCAGGTCGCGGTACACGCCGCCCGGCCGATAGTACGCGGCGTGCATGCGCGCCCCCGACACCGCCTCGTACATGTCGAAGAGGTCCTCGCGCTCGCGAAATGCGTACAGGAAGGGCGTCATCGCGCCGATGTCGAGCGAATGCGACCCGAGCCACATCAGGTGGTTGAGCAGGCGCGTGAGCTCGTCGAACAGCGTGCGTATGTACAGCGCGCGCTCCGGCACGTCGATGCCGAGCAGTCTCTCGATCGCCAGGCAGTACGCATGCTCGTTGCACATCATGGACACGTAGTCGAGCCGGTCCATGTACGGCAGCGACTGGATCCACGTGCGCGTCTCGGCGAGCTTCTCGGTCGCGCGATGCAGCAGGCCGATGTGCGGGTCGGCGCGCTCGATGACCTCGCCGTCGAGCTCGAGCACGAGCCGCAGAACCCCGTGCGCCGCGGGGTGCTGCGGGCCGAAGTTCATCGTGTAGTTTCTGATTTCAGCCATGGCGCCCGCACCTCGCCGGCGTTCCGGGCGAAGCGTGTTCACGATGAATTTCGGCGTCCGCTAACTTGCGCAGCAAGTTAAGTGGAGCGGCGTCAGCCGCGGAACGGCGGACGCTCGACTTCATCGTGTAGTTTCGGATCTCCGCCACGCGTCAGCCCTTCCTGAACCCCGGCTCGTCGGCGTAGTTCTCCTCGCGGATGATGCGCGGCGTGATCTCCCGCGGCTCGATCGACACCGGCTGGTAGATGACGCGGCCCTGCTCGGGGTCGTAGCGCATCTCGACGTGACCCGAGACCGGAAAGTCCTTGCGGAACGGATGGCCGACGAAGCCGTAGTCGGTGAGGATGCGCCGCAGGTCGGGATGTCCCGCGAACACGATGCCGAAGAGGTCGAACGCCTCGCGCTCGAACCAGTTCACCGCCGGCCAGACGCCGACGATGCTCGGCAGCACCGGCATGTCGTCGTCCGGCGCGAACGTGCGCACGCGCAGCCGCCAGTTGTTGGGCAGCGACAGCAGGTGAACGACCGCGGCGAAACGCGGGCCTTCCCGCGCGCCGTCGCCGTACGTGCGGTAGTCGACGCCGCAGAGGTCGATCAGCATGTCGAAGCCGAGCCTGGGCTTGTCGCGCAGCGTGCGCAGCACGTCGAGGTACGCGTCGGCGCCGACGACGATGGTCACTTCGCCGCGCGCGATGTCGAGCGAGCGAACCCGATCGCCAAGCGCGTCCTTCAGCGCCGCCGCCAGGGTTTCGATTCGATCGGCCATCAGCGCGCGATGGTGTTCGTGCGCCAGATCTTGTTCTGGAGCTGGATGATCCCGTAGATCAGCGCCTCCGCGGTCGGAGGGCAGCCCGGCACGTAGATGTCCACCGGCACGATGCGGTCGCAGCCGCGCACGACCGAGTACGAATAGTGATAGTAGCCGCCGCCGTTCGCGCACGAGCCCATGGAGATTACCCAGCGCGGCTCGGCCATCTGGTCGTATACCTTGCGCAGCGCCGGCGCCATCTTGTTGCAGAGCGTGCCGGCGACGATCATCACGTCGGACTGGCGCGGGCTCGGCCGGAACACGACGCCGAAGCGGTCCAGGTCGTAGCGCGACGCCCCGGCATGCATCATCTCCACCGCGCAGCAGGCGAGGCCGAACGTCATCGGCCACATCGAGCCGTTGCGCGCCCAGTTGATGACGTTGTCGAGCTGCGTGGTGACGAAGCCCTTCTCCATCACGCCTTCGAGGCTCATCGCACCGCCCTCTCGATCATTCCCATTCCAATGCGCCCTTCTTCCATTCGTAGATGAAGCCGACGATCAGGATCGCAAGGAACACCATCATCGCGGCGAAGCCGAAGAAGCCGATTTCCTTCAGCACGACCGCCCACGGGAAGAGGAAGGCGATCTCGAGGTCGAACAGGATGAAGAGGATGGCGATGAGGTAGTAGCGCACGTCGAACTTCATGCGCGCATCCTCGAACGCCTCGAAGCCGCATTCGTACGGCGACAGCTTCTCGGGATCCGGCCGGTTCGGCGAGACGAAGCGGCCCAGGCCGAGCAGGAGCAGGCCGAGGAACAAGCCGAACCCGATGAACAGCAGGATGGGGAAATATTGTTCGAGCATCGGAATCAGTTGCGCGGTGTGCCTGCCTCGTGCTGCGGGCACGCGGCCGGGTGCCGTGGCTCGCGCGCTGCATGCTGGTGGTGCCGACGGGGAGACTCGAACTCCCACGGCTTTCGCCACTGCCCCCTCAAGACAGCGTGTCTACCAATTTCACCACGTCGGCTTTTCAGGAATCAGA
>DASXAF010000092.1:0-91952 GCA_036406955.1 Casimicrobiaceae bacterium | reverse complement strand
ATTGCAACTGCGCAAGCTCGGCCGGCTGCAGCACCAAGTCAGCTTTCGGACGTCCCATCGGCATGGCGGCATCTCCACTGGCGAAGATACCGAAATCCGATGCAAGACATATGCCAGTTAATAACGAAACGGCACACTAGGCTCCGCTGCCATTCCCATTGGCGGCTCCGTTGCTCGCGTCGCCGGGAGGCGATGCGATGATGAGCAGCGTCACGCGGCGGTTGCGGGCGCGGCCTTCGGGCGTGTCGTTGCTCTCGACCGGACGATTGTCGGCGTAGCCGGTCGCGCTCAGCCGCGCCGGGGTCACGCCGGTCGCGACGAACAGGCGCACCACCGAGCTCGCGCGCGCGCTCGCAAGCTCCCAGTTCGAGGGGAACTGCGCGCTCGCGATCGGGATGTTGTCGGTGTGCCCTTCGACCTGCACGGGGTCGGAGGTGGCGGTCAGCACGTGCGCGACGGCCTCCAGCGCGTCGATCGACTCCGGCTGCAGCGCCGCCTGTCCCGGCGCGAACAGCACGCTCGCGTTGATCTCCACGGCGATGCCCTTGGGCAGCTGGGTGAGGCGCACCTGCCCGGTCTTCACCAGCGGCGCCAGCGCCTCCTTGATCTTGCTGGCGAGGTCGAGGAGCCTGCGCTCCTGCTCGCGGCGCAGCGGATCGACGATCTTCTGCCGCATCGGCATGGGCATCGGCGTGGCGGTCGTGCGGTTCATCGGCGCCGCGCCGGTGGTCTGGGGCGTCACCACGCGATCGTGCCGGAACGCCATCAGCAACGCGTCCGACAGCACGCGATACTTGCCTTCGTTGAGCGTGGAGATGGCGTACATCACGACGAAGAAGGCGAACAGCAGCGTGATGAAGTCGGCATACGACACGAGCCAGCGCTCGTGGTTCTCGTGCTCCTCGTGGCGGCGCTTGAGGGCCATGGCTATCCCAGGTACCCCGCGAGCCGGCCCTCGATGACCTTCGGGTTCTCGCCGTTGGCGATGCCGAGCAGCCCATCCGCGACGATCTCGCGCCGGCGCAACTGGCGGCCGATCTGCGCCTTCAGCTTCTGCGCAATGGGCAGGAACAGCAGATTCGCGCTGCCGACGCCGTAGACGGTCGCGACGAAGGCCACCGCGATGCCGCCGCCCAGCTTGTTCGGGTCGGACAGGTTCTCCATGACGTGGATGAGCCCCAGCACGGCGCCCAGGATGCCGATGGTCGGCGCATAGCCGCCCGCCGCTTCCCACACCTTGGCGGCGCCGCGCTGACGCTCCTCCCAGGCGACCGTCTCGACCTCCAGCGCCTCGCGGATGCGCTCGGGCTCGAAGCCATCGACGAGCATCTGCAGCCCGTTGCGCATGAACGGGTCCTCGACGCCCGGGAGCTGGTTCTCGAGCGCGAGCATGCCGTCGCGCCGCGCTTCGGCGGCCCATGCGCCGATCTGGCGGATGATGGCGTCGCCGTCGAACGCCGGCGGCATGAGCACCCACTTGGCGAGCCGCATCCCGTCGAGGAAGACCGGCAGCGGGCTCTGGACCATCACGGCGGCGAGCGTGCCGCCGATCACGATCAGGAAGGCGGCGAGCTGCAGCAGCGATCCGAGGCTGCCGCCCTCCAGGAGCTGGCCGCCCAGGATGGCGACGACGGCGAGCGCCAGTCCGGCGAGGCTGAGCTTGTCGATACGCATGGTGATCCCCTGCGTGGGTTATCGGCAGGGAAAGGGAAAAACAAAGACCTGCGAAGGATGTCGGTGGCCCATGTCGCTTCGCGACAGCGCGGCGCCGACGAATTTCACGAGCGCCCTGCGGGCGCTCGCACGTGCGGACCTTCTACGTCCAGCCTTTGAGCTTGCTTCGCAGCCGTGCCACCGCCTGGCTGTGGAGCTGGCACACGCGCGACTCGCTCACCTCGAGCACGGCGGCGATCTCCTTGAAGTTGAGCTCCTGCTCGTAGTACAGGCCCATCAGCAGCTTCTCGCGCTCGGGCAGCCCTTCGATGGCCGCGACGAGCGCGGTGCGAAAGCGCGCGTCCTTGTACTTCTCGAACGGGTTCTCGCGCTCGTCGGGGACGTTGCGCTCGAGGTAGTCGTCGTCCTCGTCGCGACTGAAGTCCTCGAGGTGCAGCAGCTCGTAGCCGCGCGCTTCCTGGAGCATCGACTGGTATTCCGCGAGCGGGACGTTGAGCTCCCTCGCGAGCTCGGCCTCGCTGGGCGCGCGGCCCAGGCGCTGCTCGAGCTTGTGCATCGCGGCTTCGATCCTGCGCAGCGCCTTGCGCGTGCTGCGCGGCAGCCAGTCGTTCTGGCGCAGCTCGTCGAGCATCGCGCCGCGGATGCGCTGCGTCGCGTAGGTCTCGAACTGGTTGCCCTGGCTCTCCTCGAAGCGCGCGGCCGCGTCCATCAGGCCGATCATGCCGGCCTGGATGATGTCGTCGACCTGCACGCTCGACGGCAGCCGCGCGGCGAGGTGATGCGCCATGCGGCGCACGAGCGGCGCGAACTGCGTCACGCGCGCCTGGGTGTCGAGGGTTCCTGCAGGGGTGTACATGTCGTGCGTTACGGCGCCCGTCAAAGATTGACGGCCTTGCGCGTCGCCGGGCTCGCGGTGAGGCGCTGTGCGATCCGCGTCGCCGCGCGGCTGCGCGCAGCATGCGGCTCGGCGTGGAATGGACGTGGCGATCCCGGCATCGTCCCCGCCAACGCAAGCGTCATGCCAAGGAAGCGGCCCGCGGTGATGGCCACGCTGTCGAAGGCATCGAGCGCCGCCGCCTCGGTGCGCGCCTTGTGGACCACGATCTCGCAACGCCGCGGCACGCCGACGCGCGCGAGCTTCTTGAGCTCGGTGTACGCGAGCGTGACGGCGGTCGACGTCGGCGCGAGACTCAGCAGCACGCCGGCGCCCGGCACGACGAGCGGCGCGCCGTTGACCACCATCATGTCGAACGGGCCGAGCGCTGCATCGAGGTTCGCGGCAAGCTTCACGGCCGCGCCCGCCTCCGACTCGATCACGTCGAGACCGCGCGCCGCGGGCAGCACCACGATGCCGTGCGGCCCCTCGAGGGTGACCTGGCGCAACGTGCGATCGCCCATCAGCGCGTGCCGCAGCTCGTAGCGCGCGCGAAGTCCCATGGCGCGCGCAGCATCGCCACAGCTGCGATCGATCAGCAGGACGCGCTGCGACAGATGAGCGAACGCCGTCGCGAGCTCCAGCGAGACCGCGGTCGCCTCGTCGCCGAGCACGCCCAGCATGCGCGCGTCGCGTCGCGCGAAAAGACGCCGCAGGCCGTGCGCCTGGTCATTGGCCATGGCCGGCACCTCCCACGGCGACCAGCGCGACCTCGTCGGGCTCGATGGCGAACGCCGACGGCTTGATCGCCGCGCGCAACGAGCGGTCGACGAGATAGTTCGCGTGCGGCAGCGCGAGGTCCTCGGGCACGCGCTGGCCGTTGGTGACGTAGTGCAGGCGCAGGCGATGGCGTATCGCGACATCGAGCACGGCGCCGGTGCGCGCGGCCTCGTCGATCTTGGTGACGATCGCACCCGACAGCGTGTCGGTGGCGCCGTCGGGACCGCGCCGATAGGTCGTGACCACCTCGTCGAGCGTCTCCGACTGCGCGGCGGCGTTGAGCAGCACGAGTCGGCGAATGTCCGGGTGCGACAGGAGCTGCGCCTGCTCGGCAACGCGCGCATCGCGCTGGCCGATGCCGACGGTGTCGATCAGCACCAGGTGGCGTCCGCGCACCGCGTCGAGCGCCTGCTTCAGATCGTGGCGATCGGAAACGGTGTGCACGGCGACGCCGAGGATCTTGGCGTAGATCCGAAGCTGGTCCTGCGCGCCGACGCGATAGCTGTCGGTGGTCAGGAGCGCGAGCTTCGAGGCGCCGTAACGCACGGCACAACGCGCCGCGAGCTTCGCGGTGGTGGTCGTCTTGCCCACGCCCGTGGGGCCGATCAGCGCGTAGATGCCGCCGCGCGTCACGATCTCCTCCGCGGGATCGACGGTGCCGAGGTTGCGCGCCAGCACGCCGGCGAGCCACGTCTGCGCTTCGGCGCCATTGAAATCGTCGGGCAGGCGCTCGGTGAGCGTGCGAGCGAGCGTCGCGCTGTAGCCCGCGAGCAGCAGGTCGCGCGTGAGCCGCGTGCGCAGCGGCGAGCGGCGCAGCGATTCGCTCCACGCGAGCTGCGCCATCTGCTCCTGGAACAGCGCGCGCATCGCAGCCATCTCGGCCATCATGCGGGTGGTCATGTCGGGCGCGGGCGTTTGCACGGGTGCAGGCGAAGACACAGGCGCCGCCGATTGATCCCCCTCTCCCCGCGCCGCGGGCAGAGGGCTGCGGTGGGGGGCCGGCGTCTCCGCGCGCCGTGACGACAGCGTGACGCGCACGCCGTCGTCGTCCGACGTCGCGAGCGGCACCGCCGGCGGGATGGCCTGGGACGGTGGGTCCGAGAGGATGTGCGGGAGCGCCTCCGCCGGCAACGCCGTGATCTCGATGCCCTCGGCCGAGGCGTGATTGGCCACGATCATGGCGTCGGGTCCGAGCTCGGCACGCACCTGCTCGAGCACGGCCCGCGACGTGGGCCCGAAGAATCTGCGCAGCTTCATCGCTTGCCTCCAACGGTGGCGCGCACGCGGATCGTGCGCGCTTCGGGAATCTCGCTATGCGCGAGGATCTTGAGAGTGGGTGCGCCGCGGCGCAGGAGCCGCAGCATGGGAAGGCGCAGGCGGTCCGACACGAGCAGCACCGGCGTGTCGCCCTGCGCCTCGGTCTCCTGCACGCAGCGGGCGATCTCGCGCGCGAGCGTCGCCGCGAGATCGGGCTCGAGGCCGCTGCCGTCGGCGCCCGCCGCGGCGAGCACCTGCAGCAGCACGCGCTCGAGCTCGGGGTCGAGCGCGATGACGGGAAGATCGGGCACGCTGCCGAACGTCTGCTGCACGATCGCACGGCCGAGCGACACGCGCACGGCCGCGGTGAGCTCCGCGGGATCCTGCGTGCGCGGCGCGTGGTCCGCGAGCGTCTCGAGTATGGTGCGAAGGTCGCGCACGTGCACGCCTTCGTCGAGCAGGTTCTGCAGCACGCGCTGGACCGTTGCCACCGGAAGCAGCTTCGGCGTGACTTCCTCGACGAGCTTTGGCGTGGATTTGTTGAGCTGGTCGAGCAGGCCCTGCACTTCCGCGCGGCCGAGCAGCGCGGACGCCTGCGCGTGCACGACGGTGGAGAGGTGCGTCGCGATCACCGAGCCGGGATCGACCACCGTGTAGCCATGCGCCTGGGCGAGCTCGCGCTGGTTGGCGTCGATCCATAGCGCGGGAAGGCCGAACGCGGGATCTTTCGTGGGCACGCCGGGGATGTGGCCCGTCACGCGCCCCGGATCGATCGCGAGCAGCGCGCTCGCACGGCATTCGCCTTCGGCGATCGGCACGCCCTTCAGCGTGATGCGATACGCGTTCGGCGCGAGCTCGAGGTTGTCGCGAATGTGGACGGCCGGCGGCAGGAAGCCGATGTCCTGCGCGAACTTGCGCCGGATCGCCTTGATGCGGCGCAGGAGCTCGCCGTCCTGTCCCGTGTCGACCAGCGGTATGAGCCGGTAGCCGACCTCGAGCCCGAGTGCGTCGACGGGTTGCAGATCGTCCCACGACACGTCGCGCTGCTCGGGCGGGACGACGGGCGCCGCAACGGGGGCCGGCGCGGGCTTCGCCTGGCGGCGCAGCAGCGCGCGCGCGAGCGCGCCCATCGCGGCCGCGAGCATGAGGAACGCGACGTGGGGCATGCCGGGCACGAGGCCCACGACGCCCAGCACGACCGCGGCGATGACGAGCGCCTGCGGCTGCGCCGTGAGCTGGCTCACGAGCTGCCTGCCCGTCTGCTGGTCCTTGCCGACGCGGCTCACCACCAGGCCGGCCGCGGTCGAGATGACGAGCGCCGGAATCTGCGCGACCAGCCCGTCGCCGATGGCGAGCAGCACGTAGTTGTTCGCTGCGGCGGAAAGCGCCATGTCGTGTTGCAGGATGCCGATCGCGAGGCCGCCGACGATGTTGATGAACAGGATCAGGATGCCGGCGATGGCGTCGCCGCGCACGAACTTCGACGCGCCGTCCATCGCGCCGTAGAAATCCGCCTCCGATGCGATCTCCTGGCGGCGGCGGCGCGCCTCGTCCTCGCCGATGAGGCCGGCGTTGAGGTCGGCGTCGATCGCCATCTGCTTGCCGGGCATCGCATCGAGGGTGAATCGCGCGCTCACCTCGGCGATGCGGCCCGCGCCCTTGGTGATCACGATGAAGTTGATCACCACGAGGATCGCGAAGACGACGAGGCCCACGGCGAAGTTGCCGCCGATCAGGAACTCGCCGAAGGACTGGATCACCTTGCCCGCCGCGTCGGCGCCGGTGTGGCCGTGCAGCAGCACCACGCGCGTGGACGCGACGTTGAGCGACAGCCGCAGGAGCGTCGTGATCAGGAGCACCGTCGGGAAGACGGCGAAGTCGAGCGGCTTCACCGTATACATCGCCGACAGCAGCACCAGCATCGCCAGCGCGATGTTGAAGGTGAAGAGCAGGTCGAGCAGGAACGGCGGCAGCGGCAGCACCATCATGCCGAGGATCAGCACGATCAGCACCGGACCGCCCAGTCCCACCAGCGTGGCGGGCGTGATCCCGAAACGGAGCGCGAGCGCGTTCATGTCGCCGACGCGGCCGGGTCCATGCCCGACGGCACTTCGAGGTCGTTCGGCGGCAGCGGCGCGCGCCCGCCCTGCTTCTTCCACACGCGCACCTGGTAGACGTACGCCAGCACCTGCGCGACGACCGCGTAGAGCGCCTGCGGGATCTCCGCGTCGAGCTCGGCGTGGCGGAACAGCGCGCGCGCGACGGCAGGCGCTTCGAGCAGCGGCACGCCGTGCTCGGCTGCGATCTCGCGGATGCGCCGGGCGACCTTGTCCATGCCCTTGGCGACCACGCGCGGCGCGCGCATGGACTCGTCGTAGGAGAGCGCCACGGCGTAGTGCGTCGGGTTCGTGACGATCACCGTCGCCTTCGGCACCGCGGCCATCATGCGCTTGCGCGCGGCCGCGCGCTGGAGGCTTTTCACCCGCGCCTTGATCTGCGGGTCGCCCTCGCTTTCGCGCAGCTCCTCGCGCATTTCCTCGCGCGTCATCTTGAGCGCGTCGCGGTGACGCCAGATCGCGTACGGCACGTCGAAGCCGGCGATGAGCGCGAGGCCGCCGACCAGTGCGAAGAAGCCGGTGGCGACCAGGCTGCCGAGCCGAATGGTCGCGCCGCCGACGTCCTGCAACGCGAGGCTCTGCAATTCGTCGAAGGCGTGCATGATCGACCACGCGCCGAGCGCCGCGAGCAGGGCGCACTTCGCGAGCGCCTTGACGAGCTCGACGAGCGAATGCGGGGAGACGATGTTGCGCAGGCCGCGCAACGGATCGAGCCGATTCCAGTCGGGAACGAACGCCTTGCCCGAGAACACCCACCCGGAGAGCAGCAGCGGGGCCGCCAGCGTGGCCGCAAGCGTCAGCGCGAGGATCGGCAGGATCGCCCAGACGGAACCTTCCGCCAGCGTCGCGAGGCTGCGAAGCATCCGTTCCGGGTCGAAGGCTGCGGCGCGATCGAGCGAAAGGCCCGCGCGCACGATCTCGGCGCAGCGGCTGAACAACGCCGGCCCGAGCGTCGACAGCGTGATGGCCGCGGCGAAGGCGATGGCGGCCGTGGACAGCTCGCGCGAGCGCGCGACCTGGCCCCGCTCGCGCGCCTGCTCCAGGCGCCGCGGGGTTGCCGGGTAATTGCGCTCCAGGTCCTGCTCTTCGGCCATCGTGCCGCTTTCGAGACGATGGCCGGATTATTGAGGCCGCTACGCGCGCGCGGAGGGCCGATTAGGCGGGGTTTAGGGGCTCTTACCTTCCGTCGTCCCCGCGAAAGCGGGGACCCAGCGGCGTGCTCCAAAAGACACTGGGTTCCCGCTTGCGCGGGAATGACGGCTGCAGATCGTCACTTTCGCAGGGACGACCCAGTCACTCCAAAATCGCCTCCGGCTTGAACCCGAACCGCAGCGCCCCCCAATGCCGCCCGTTGACGTGGATCGGCATCGACAGGTCGTTCAGGATCTCGCCCGTGTCGCGGCGGTACGTCTGCAACAGCAGCGCGTTGGTGTTGCGCGCAGCCCGGCTGCCGGTGGGGTCGTCGAAGATGCGCTTGTCGCGGCTGTTGAGCAGATCCGTCTGCGCATCGCCCGTCGCAGGCCGCGAGTAGCGGCTGTTGTGCGTGGGGGCATACGCGTTGACGTCGACCGCGAGCGCGAACGTCGCGTTCGGGACCTCGGCCACCAGCCGGTCGTAGAGCGGCTGCAGCACCTCCTCGCAGAGGTGATCGTAGCCCGTCTTGTACTTCTGCGGCCTGGTGTCGGGGATCGGGCGGTAATCCGTGTCGAAGACGTTCAGGCCACGCTGCGCCATCGCCGCGAGCGCCGCCTGTACCTGGTCGCGATAGGCGCGCGTGCGCACGATGATTTCCTCGAAGCGGCCCTGGCCGATGCGCACGCGCGCGACCGATTCCTCGATGCGCTCGGTGGCGCTCGCGAGCTCCTTCGCCGAGGTATCCGAGCGCTCCATCTTGCCCGCGAGATCGCCGGCGAGCGCGCGGATCTCGCTCGCGTGCCCGTGGATGTCGTCGTGCGTCTGCTTGAGCCCGGCGATCGCGCCGTTGATCGTGCCCACCTGCTGCTGCATCTGCTGGAAGCTCACGACCATGCCTTCGAACTGCTGCGACGAGCGCTCGACCACGTCGCGCGTGTGGTCGACGTCGGCGCGGATGTGGCGAGTGTCCCGCTGGGTGCTCGCGACGAGCGACGTCATGTTGGTCACGCTGGCGGCGATCACGTCGGTGGCCTTCTTCACCTTCTCCGCGAGCTTGCGCACCTCGTCGGCCACCACGGCGAAGCCGCGGCCGACGTCGCCCGCGCGCGCGGCTTCGATGGCCGCGTTGAGCGCGAGCAGGTTGGTCTGGTCCGAGATGTCGTGGATCAGCTTGACGATCTCGCCGATGTTGTGCGAGTTGCGGTCGAGCTCGCCCACGGTGGCGGTGAACTCGGACAGGCTGCGGTCGATCGCCTGCACGCGGGCCGTCACGTCCAGCAGCTCGCGGTACGATGCATCGGCGACGCGCAGGCGTTCCGCCGAGCCCGCCTCGATGTCGCGCGCGCCTTCGGCCGCCCGGTCGATCGAATGCGCTGCCGCGGTCGAAAGCTCGAAGATCGTCTCGGTGAGCGCCTGCTGGCGCGCGGCGATCGCGCTCGAGTCCTTCATGCGGCTCGCCACGCGCGCGGACTCGAAGGCGACGTTCACCGCCTGCCGGCGCACGTCCGCGAAGATCGGCCGAAGGTGCGCGAGAAAGCGATTGAACGAGCGCGCGACCGCCGCGAGCTCGCCGGGCCCGCTCTCGGGAAGCTCGCTCGCGAGATCGCCTTCGCCGCTCGCCATGTCGTCGAGGCGCTGGCGCAGGTCGTCGAGCGGGGCCACCAGCCGCCGCCGCAACCACCACGCGGACGCTGCAACGGCCAGCACCCCGAATGCGGCAAAGCAGCCGGCGATCCATGCGACACGGTCCGCGGCATCGTTCGCGGCCCACACGATCGCCACGGCGAACGCCATGAACAGCGCGGCCGCGATGGCCGCCTGCAGCGCCAGCACGCGTGTCAGGGCTGCGCTTCGTCGCGAAGCGGGCACGGGTGGCGCGTACGCCGGGGACGTCGCCGGCGCGTACGCGGCCGGCATGGCAATGTCGTTGGGCATGATGTGCCTCGGTTCACGCGCTCACGCGGCCGCCTTGAGGCCGCGTTCGTGCAGCAACTCGGAAAGATCCAGGACCAGCACGAGCGCGCCGTCGCTCGCGAGCGTGGCGCCGGCCACGCCGCGTGGCTTGAAGCCCTCGAGCGCCTTGATGACCACTTCGTCCTGGCCGACGAAGCTGTCGACCGCCAGGACCATCGAGTGCTCGCCGTAGTGCACGACGATGCCGATGTCGCCCCGGTCGTGCCGCCGACCCAGCATCGCCGCGACATCCACGATGGGCAGCGCTTGCCCGCGAACCAGCATCGCGGGATGGCCGCTCACGAGGTGCGTTTGCGAAGGCTGGATGCGCACGATCTCGCCCACCAGGGAGAGCGGGAGCGCATAGGCTTGCGTCTGCAGGCGGAACATCAGCACCGGCAGGATCGCGAGCGTCAGCGGCAGGCGGATCGAGACGCGCGTGCCGCGGCCGGGCGTCGAGTGAAGCGCAATCGAACCGGACAGCCGCTGGATGTTCGTCTTCACGACGTCCATGCCCACACCGCGTCCCGAAAGATCGCTCGCCGTGTCCTTGGTCGAAAATCCCGGCATGAAGACGAGGTTCAGCGCCTGCCGGTCGTCCAGCGTGCCGGCGTCGGCCGCGGAGAGCAGTCCCTTCTCCACGGCCTTGCGGCGCAGCTTCTCCGGCTGCATGCCGCGGCCGTCGTCCTCGATGTCGATCTCGATCGTGTCTCCGGCCTGGCGTGCGCAAAGCCGCACCACGCTGCGCACCGGCTTGCCTGCCGCGACGCGCTCCTGCGGCGTGTCGACGCCGTGATCGACGGCATTGCGAACGAGGTGGACCAGCGGATCGTTGAGCTCCTCGAGCATGGTCTTGTCGATCTCGGTCGCCTCGCCTTCGATCGCGAGCTCGACGTCCTTGCCGAGCTGGCGTCCGAGATCGCGCGCCATGCGCACGTACTTCTGGAACACGCGCCCGACCGGCTGCATGCGCGCCTTCATGACGGCGCTCTGCAGGTTGCCGACGAGCATCGCGAGCTGGTTGACGACGTTGTCGAGCGCGGCCAGCGCATCCGCGCCGCCGCGTCCGGCGACGAGGTCGCTCCGAAGGCACACGAGGCGGTTCTTGGTGAGGCCGATCTCGCCCGACAGGTTGAGGATCTGGTCGAAACGCTCGACATCCACGCGCAGCGTGCTTTCCTTCGACGGCAGCTTGATCGCGGTCGCAGCCGGGCCGCGGTCAAGCTGTCTTGCAGGCGTCGGCGCGGGGGGCACGAGCGCCGCATGCAGCGCATTCCAGTCGGGACCATTGCGGAGCGGCACGGCCGGCGCGGCCGGCATCGGCGGCTGCGCGACTTTGCCCGCCTGCGCCCAGCGCTCGAGCGTCGCCACAAGATCGACATCCGCATCGGACGCGCTACCGTGCCGCGCGATCTCGTCGAACATCGCACGCACCGCCGCGGTGGCGGCGAGGATCGCGTCCATCATGTCCGGCGTCAGGGTGAGGTCGCGCTTGCGCAGCCGGTCGAACAGCGTCTCCGTGCGATGGCACACTTCCACGAGGCCGGTGCAGCCGAGAAAGCCCGCGCCGCCCTTGATGGTGTGAAAGCCGCGGAAGACGTCGTTCAGCAGCGCGTGGTCCTCCGGCCGCTGCTCGAGCTCGATCAGCTTGCGATCGACGTCGTCGAGCAGCTCCGTCGCCTCCGCGACGAAGTCCTGCAACAGGTCGGCGTCGATCCCGTCCATGTCTCGCGTTCCTAGAACCCCAGTGCCGCGAGCAGTTCGTCGACCTGCGCCTGGCTCGTGACGACGTCGGGCCGCGCGGTGTCGATCACCGGGCCCGTCAGCACGCCGTCGCCGCTGCTCCCATCGGCCGGGCGCGTCTCGAGCAGGAGCGCGACGAGGCTGGCCTCGAGCGTGGTCGCGATGTCGCCGACCCGCTTGATGACCTGCCCGGTGAGGTCGTGGAAATCCTGCGCCATCATGATCTCGGTGAGCTCCGATTGCGTCGTGCCGGACCGCTCGGCCGCTGCGCGCAGGAAGCCGCGCGTGTCGCCGGCCAACGCCTTGAACTCGTCGACCGAAAGCGCGCCCGTGTACAGGCGCTCCCATCGATCGCCAAGTGCCGCCGCGTCGTCGCGCAGGCTCTGCTGCACGCTCTGCGCGCGCTCCACCGACGACAGAACGCGCTCGGCCGCCGAGCCCGTGAGATCGGCGATGTAGGCGAGGCGATCGCGCGCATCGGGCAGCGTCTGCGCCGCCTGCGCGAGCTTGCGGTCGTAGCCGAGCCCGCGCAGCGCATCGTGCAGCGTGCGCGTGAGCTGGCCGATGCGCTGATACACGCTCGCCGCTTCGGCAGCGATGGCTTCCGGCGTCTTCGACGGCGCCGCATCGGCGGCGTCGCCGTTGACCGACTGCGCGAGCTGCGCCGCGGCGGCGCGCGCGTGCTCCTCGGCGAGGCGCTCGAACAGCGCCTCGAGGTCCTCTTCGCCGGTGGCAGCGGTCATGTCCATTCCTCGACCTTCACGCCGGCTGCATCCTGGCCACGATCTTCTGGATCTTCTCTTCCAGCGTGGCCTTCGTGAACGGCTTGACGATGTAGCCGCTCGCACCCGCCTGCGCAGCCATGACGATGTCCTCCTTCTTCGCTTCGGCCGTGACGAGCAGCACCGGCAGCGCCCGCAGCGTCGCGTCGGCGCGGATCTGGCGCAGCAGCTCGAAACCGTTCATGTTCGGCATGTTGACGTCGCTCACGACGAAGTCGTAGCGCTCGGCGCGCAGCCTGGACAATGCCGACTGGCCGTCTTCGGCCTCCTCGGTGTTGATGTAGCCGATCTCCTTCAGCAGGTTGCGCAGGATGCGGCGCATGGTGCCGAAGTCGTCGACGATCAGGATCCTCATGTTCGCTTGCGTCATGCGCGGTTCGCTTTCAGCGTTGCAACAGTCCGGCGACGGTGCTCGCGAGGTGCTGGGCGTCGAATTTCGCGACGTACGCGTCCACGCCCACCCGCTGGCCCATCTTGCGGTTCGCCACCGACGACAGCGACGAGTGCATCACCACGGGGATCCGCGCGAAGCGCGGGTCCGCCTTGATGTGCTGCGTCAGCACGTAGCCGTCCATCTCGGGCATCTCGGCGTCGACCATGATCACGCCGAGCGATTCGCACAACGGCCGCCTGTCGACCTCCGCGTGCGCGGCAAGGGCGGCGAGCTTGTTCCAGGCCTCGCGTCCGTTGGTCGCCTGCTGGTTCGGCACGCCGAGGCGCTCGAGCACCTGCGCGATCTTGCGTCGCGCGAGATGCGAGTCGTCGGCGAAGAACACCGTGCGCGCGTGCTCCGGCGCGACCGGCCCGATCGCGGGCATCGGCTCGTCGCCGAACGTGTCGTGGAGGACCTGTTCCACGTCGAGGATCGACACGAGCTTGCCATCGGCGAGCTCGGTGATCGCGGTGACCAGGTGGTTGCTTTGCGCGAGCAGCCCCTGCGGCGACTTCACGCTGTCCCAGTCGAGACGCACGATGCGGTCGACCTCGGCGACGCGAAACGCCTGCGTGTGGCCCGAGAATTCGGTGATGATGAGCTTGCTGGCGGCCTCGAAGCCTTCACCGATGAACGTCGCGAGGTCGATGACCGGAATGATCGTGCCGCGCAGCGAGATGATGCCTTCGACGCCCTTCGGCATGTTCGGCGCGCGCGTGATCTCCGGCGTCTCGCACACCTCCCGCACCTTGAACACGTTGATGCCGAAGACCTCCTTGCCGCCCAGCGAGAACAGCAGGAGCTCCATGCGATTGGTGCCGGCGAGACGCGTCTTGTCGTCGACCATGCTCATCAGCTGCGGCTCGGTTGCGCCCATTACGGCTTTGCTCCCTGCGTTGCGTCGGTTGGCGGTGGCGTGGCCGGCATCGGCGCGGGCGTCGCGGCTTCGCGTGCGCGCGGCTCGCCTTCCGAGGCAGGCGCGCCGGCCGACGGTGGTGGTGACGCGGGCTCGGCGCCGGCGGGCGAAGCGCCGTCGGTGCCATCCTCCAGGATGCGTTTCTCCGCGCGCTGGTTCAGCACCGTGATGCTGATCCGCCGGTTCTGCGGGTTGAACGGGTCCGTCCTGTCGAGCAGCACCGCGGAGCCCAGGCCCACGACGCGCACGATCTTCTTCTCCTCGATGCCGCCGGCCACGAGCTCCCGCCGCGACGCATTGGCGCGCTCCACGGAGAGCTCCCAGTTGCTGTAGCCGCGGTCGCCCCCCGCGTACGGCTTCGCGTCGGTGTGTCCGGACAGGGAGATGCGGTTGGACACGCTGTTCAGCACGACCGCGAGCTCGCGCAGGATCTCGCGGGTGTAGTCCTTCAGCACGGCCGAGCCGATGTCGAACATCGGCCGGTTCTGCTCGTCGACGATCTGGATGCGCAACCCTTCGGGCGTGAGGTCGACCTTGATCTGGTTGCGGAACGCGCGCATGGTCGGCGAGTTCTCGATCGCGATCTCGATGCGGCGCTTCAGATCGCGCAGGCGGTCCATTTCCTGCTGCTCGATCGCCGCCTGCGCCGCCTGCAGGTTGAGCGTCTTGTTCTCGATGGGCTTCTCGGCCTTCGCAACCTGGCCGTTGGTGCGCGTGAGGTCGCGGCCGCCGCCCTGGATGACCGACGAGCTGTCGCCGCTCCCCGAGCCGCCCTGCAGCGCGACCTTGAGCGGTGTGCGGAAGTACTGCGCGATGCCCTCGAGATCGCCCTTGGTGGTCGAGCCGAGCAGCCACATCAGCAGGAAGAACGCCATCATCGCAGTGACGAAGTCCGCGTAGGCGATCTTCCAGGCGCCGCCGTGATGGCCGTGCCCGCCCTTCTTGATGCGCCGCACGATGATCGGCGGCTTCTGCTCCCCCGACATGGCGCATCCCCGCTACGCGCGCGAGCCTTTCACGTGGCCTTCCAGCTCCGAGAAGCTCGGCCGCTCGGTCGAGTACAGCACCTTGCGCCCGAACTCGATGGCGATCGCCGGCGCATAGCCGTTGAGCGTGGCGAGCAGCGTGACCTTGATGCACTGGAGCACCTTGGTCGATTCGTTCGCGCGCTGCTCGAGCAGCAGCGCGAGCGGCCCGACCACGCCGTACGCGAGCAGGATGCCGAGGAACGTGCCGACCAGCGCATGCGCGATCAGGATGCCGAGCTCGGCGGGCGGCAGCCCGACCGATTCCATCGTGTGGACCACGCCCATCACCGCCGCGACGATGCCGAACGCCGGAAGGCCGTCGGCCACTTTCTGGATGGTCTGCGCGGGCACCGCGGCCTCGTGGTGATGCGTCTCGATCTCGTGGTCCATGAGGTTCTCGATCTCGAACGCGTTCATGTTCCCGCTCACCATGAGACGCAGGTAGTCGGTCGTGAACTCGAGCAGGTGATGGTCTCCGGCGACCTTCGGGTACTTCGCGAAGAGCGCGCTCTCCTTCGGGTTCTCGATGTCGCGCTCGATCGACATCAGCCCTTCCTTGCGAACCTTGTTCAGGATCTCGTAGAGCAGCGCCATGAGCTCCATGTACAGCGCCTTGGTGTACTTGGTGCCCTTGAGGCAGCCGGGCAGCGCGCCGAGCGTGGACTTGAGCGACTTGATCGAATTGCCGCAGACGAAGGCACCGAACGCCGCGCCGCCGATCATCAGCACCTCGACCGGCTGCAGCAGCGCCGCGAGATGGCCGCCGGCGAGCGCGAAGCCGCCGAACACGGATGCGAGGACGATGACGTAACCGACGATGACCAACATTGCGGCCGACCCCCGAAGTGAGCATGCCCGCCCGCGAGGGCCCTCTGGGGGTGAGGGACACCTCGCGGGCGGACAAGGGGGATTACGGCAGGCGGTGGGGGTTTCTTTAGTGGACGAGCCGCGTCGCCGGGTCCTTCGTGCGCCCTGCCCGCGACGGCATGTGGCACAGGCCGCATACGTAGTGCCGGGTCAGGTCGTGGTCGCGCACGACGAAGCGGCCGCCGCACTTCGTGCAGGGCGTGAGCTTCAGCATGCCCGCGTCGATGAAGCGCACCAGGCGCCACGCGCGCGTGACGGAGAGCTCGGGCTTGAGCTCGTTGCCGGCACACTGTTCCTGATAGAGGCGGAAGGCCTTGACGATCGCATCCACGTCGTCGAGCGCGCTCGACTTGATGAGCGTGTTGTAGATCGCCATGAAGAGCGACGCGTGGATGTTGGGCATCCAGGTGACGAACCAGTCGGTCGAGAACGGCAGCATGCCCTTCGGCGGCGACTTGCCCTGGATTTCCTTGTAGAGCTTGAGCAGGCGCTCGCGCGACAGGCGTGTCTCGGATTCAAGCACCTGCAGCCGGGCGCCGAGCTCGATGAGGGACGTGGCGCGGCGCACTTCGGCCGCGTCGTCGGTGACGCTCGCGAGACGCATGGTCAGGCCGCTTCGGGAAGTGCCTGGGCCATCAGGATCGCGGCATGGGCGCCGGCGATCCCCCGCTCCCGGGTGTGGCTGCGCAGCAGGTTCCACACCGTCGCGTCGTCGAAGCGGAATCGGCACATCAGGAGGTTCGACGCGGCGATCTTCAGGATCTGCCCGGTCGACAGGCCTTCCAGCACGTCGGCCACTTCCTCGCTGATGCCGAGCCGGTAAAGCGCCTCGGCCTTGTCCTGGCGGATCAGGTGCTGCGCGAGCACCAGGTACGACAGGTTCGCGTCACGAATCTCGTCCAGCAGCTGCTCGGTTTTCACGGTCGCCTCCCTGATCGGCGTGAATCAGTTCGGCGCCATCATGCGGCAGCGAAAAGCGGCGCTTAAGTGGGCCGACTTCCATGCGTGGCGTTGGGCGGATGGCGCGACGTTACGTACGGCGGGCGCCTACAGGATATGCCACTGGCATATCCCTGGGTGCCTTTACTTGCGGACCGGCGCGATGTGTCCGCGGGAGATCGCGTGCCCGCGCGCAGGCGACTGGAGCGGTCGGCGTCCTGCGCGCGGCGCGCCGGCGACCGCGCGGGTCGTCGACGACGCCCGGGCGCGCCGTTTCGCGCAGCCGCCCGGTTGCTTCCGCGACTCGGAGCCGGAGCGCGGGCACGCGATCTCCCGCCTCCACACCGGGATGCGCACTGTGCCATCCCCCGGCGCCCGCCGGTCGACGGGAATGGCAGGGAATGCGCGCCCAGTTCGACCCATCGCGCCTGCGCGTGTGCGGCTAAGGTACCGACCTGGGTTGGGATGCCGCCATCGGGGCCGCCGGGCGCGGTCGGCGGGGGGCGGGCTCAAGTTTTCCGCGGCGGGGTCCGATAACGCCACTACGGCGGTGTTACACGCCTCTCGCTAACACGAGGCAAACCATCCGTCGCGCCGGCGATGTGCCGGAATCCTAACCCAGGAGACGAATATGCCTCAGATCATCAACACCAACATTGCCTCGCTCAACGCGCAGCGCAATCTGAACGCTTCGCAGAACAGCCTCAACACCTCGCTGCAGCGCCTGTCGTCCGGCCTTCGCATCAACAGCGCGAAGGACGATGCGGCCGGCCTCGCGATCGCTTCACGCTTCACCGCGCAGATCAGCGGCCTGAACCAGGCGGCCCGCAACGCGAACGACGGCATCTCGCTCGCGCAAACGGCGGAAGGCTCGCTCGGCGTCATCTCGGACAACCTGCAGCGCATCCGCGAGCTGGCCGTGCAGTCGCGCAATGCGACCAACAGCGCGACCGACCGCGCCGCGCTGAACACCGAAGCGTCGCAACTGAAGGCCGAAATCGACCGCGTCGCGTCGACCACGTCGTTCAACGGCGTGAAGCTGCTCGACGGCTCGTTCCAGAACCAGTCGTTCCAGGTCGGCGCCAACGTCGGCGAGACGATCACGGTGTCGGGCCTGGTCAACGCGCAATCCAGCCAGCTCGGCTCGTCCACGAGCGCGCAGGTCACGGGTGCCTCGGCCACGGCTTTCACCGCGCTCGGCGCCGGTGACGTGAAGATCAACGACGCGGGCGGCACCGCCATCAGCGTCGGTGCGGTCGCGACCGACACGAACGCCGCGAATCGCGCGTCGAACCTTGCCGCCGCCATCAACGCGATCTCCGGCCAGACCGGTGTCTACGCGACCATGGTGAACGGCGCCGCCGATCAGATCACGCTGACGAGCTCGCATGCGATCACGGTCGCGCTCAGCGGTGCCGCAACCACGGCGGACACGGGCCTTACCGCCGCGACGACCGCCACCACGACGGTCACCGGCTTCGCCGCCCTCGACATCTCGTCGGTCGCCGGTGCCGATACGGCGATCACCGCGATGGACGCGGCGCTTTCCGCCGTGAACACCGCGCGTGCCACGCTCGGCGCGATCCAGAACCGGTTCTCGTCGGTGGTCTCGAACCTGCAGACCACGTCGGAGAACCTGTCGGCGTCGCGCAGCCGCATCCAGGACACCGATTTCGCGGCCGAAACGGCGAACCTGACGCGTGCGCAGATCCTGCAGCAGGCCGGTACGGCGATGCTGGCGCAAGCCAACGCGCTGCCGCAGAACGTGCTGACGCTGTTGAAGTAAACGCAGTCGCGATGCCGGCCGGCGATCCCGGCCGGCTCGAAACCAGGAGCGGGATTTGGTCATAAGACCGCTTGAGTCCGCATCGCCCTCGTCCGCCACCGCGGCCGGGGGCGTTGCCATTGCCGCGGACGGCCGCGACAACGGCAACGCCGCGTCGCCCGCGCAATCGACGGCGCCGACGCGCGAGGAGGTCCAGGCAGCCGTCGACGCGGCGAACGCGTCGCTCGACGCGATGAACCACAGCATCGAGTTCTCGATCGACCCGGACACCCGGTCGGTGGTCGTGCGACTGATCGACAAGCAGGACAACCAGGTGTTGCGCCAGGTGCCGTCGCAGGAAATGCTCGCGATCGCCAAGGCGATCGACGACCTGCAGGACGGGCTTCTGCTGCGCAATCGGGCGTAGCCGCACATCGGAACGTCATGGCAACGACCACACCCACCCTTTCCTCACCCGGCATCGGCTCGGGCCTCGACGTGCAGGGCATCGTCGACAAGCTGATGCAGGTCGAGTCGCAACCGCTCAACGACCTCGACACCAAGGAAACGAAGATCCAGTCGCAGATCTCGGCGTACGGCACGCTGAAGAGCGCGCTCGCGTCGCTGCAGACGGCGGTTCACGCGCTGGGCTCGCCGGCGCCGTTCCAGAGCACCAAGGCGACCGTAGCGAGCGCCAGCGTGGCGAGCGCGACCGGCTCGAGCGGCGCGGTCGCCGGCAACTACAGCCTCGAAGTGAGCGCGCTCGCGCAGAACCAGAAGCTCGTCTCCAACGGCTTCGCCGCGGTGAGCAGCACCGTGGGCAGCGGCTCGCTCACCTTCACCTTCGGCACGTTCGCGAGCGGCGCCTTCACGCCCAACGCGAGCGCCGGGTCGCGCACGGTCACGATCGCAGCCGGACAATCCTCGCTTGCGGGCATTCGCGACGCGGTCAACGCGGCGAACATCGGCGTCACGGCGTCGATCGTCAACGACGGCTCGGCCAACGGCCAGCGCCTCGTGTTCACGCCGAACGCCAGCGGTGCCGACCAGGGCCTGCGGATCACGGTCGCGGACGACGACGGCAACGACGGCGACGCCGCGGGGCTGTCGCAGCTCGCGTACGACCCGACCGCGGCGGCAGGCAGCGGCAAGAACCTCACCGAGACGCGTGCCGCGCAGGATGCCGCGTTCACGCTCGACGGCATCGCGATCCGCTCGTCGTCCAACACCGTGACCGACGCGATCGCCGGTGTCACGCTGAGCCTCGCCGGCACGAACGTGGGCGCGCCGACCACGGTCTCGGTGACGCAGGACGCCGGCCCGGCGACGACGGCCGTGCAAACGTTCATCACCGCGTACAACGCGCTGCAGACGACCATCACGAGTCTCACCAAATACGACGCAGCCAACAAGCAGGCTTCGATCCTGACCGGCGATTCGACGGTGCGCCTGGTGCAGTCCCAGTTGCGCAGCCTGATCGGCGGCTCGGTGAGCGGCGCGGCGGCCGGGGTCGACACGCTGTCGGCCATCGGCATCACGACCCAGACCGACGGCACGCTGGCGCTCGACACGACGAAGTTCAACGCCGCGCTCACCTCCGATCCGTCGTCGGTCAGCCGGCTGTTCGCCTCGACCGCCGTGGCGAGCGATTCGCTCGTCGCGTTCAAGAGCGCAACCTCCAGGACCGTCGCGGGCAGCTACGCGGTGAACATCACGCAACTCGCCACGCAGGGCACGCTCGTCGGCTCTGCCGCGGCCGGCCTCACGATCACCGCCGGCGTGAACGATGCGATCACCGCGACCGTCGACGGCGTGTCGATCAGCGTCACGCTGGACGCCGCGACGTACGCCTCGGCGGATGCGCTCGCGGCCGCGGTTGCGGCGAAGATCAACGGCGCGCTCGCGCAAGGCAGCAGCGGCAGCGCAGTGACGATTGCCAACGATGGCGGCGTGCTGACGCTCGCGTCGAACCGCTACGGCAGCGCCTCAACGGTCCAGGTCGGCGGCACTGCCGCTGCGACGCTCCTCGGTGCAACGCCGGCCGCCACGGCGGGCCTCGACGTCGCGGGCACGATCGGCGGCTTGGCCGCGAACGGATCGGGACAGTCGCTGATCGGTGCGGCCGGCTCGGCCGTCGACGGCCTGACGCTCTCCATCACGGGCGGCTCGACCGGCGCGCGCGGCTCGGTGACGTACGCGCAGGGCGTGGGCTACGGTCTCGACCAGGCGCTCACCAGCGTGCTCGGCCTCGACGGCGCATTGCAGGCGCGCACGGACGGCCTGCAAAGCACCATCAAGGACATCGACAAGCGCAAGGATGCCCTGCAGACGCGCCTCGACGCCGTGCAACAGGCCTATCTCAACCAGTTCAACGCGCTCGACGAGCAGCTCTCGCAGCTTTCGACGCTCAGCACCTATCTCGCGCAGCAGCTCGCGAGCCTGCCCAAGATCAATTCCAGCTCGGACTGATGCAACGCCAACGCTCAAGGGTTGCGCGCCGCAGCCGATAAGAACGGAAGCCACCCCGCCTCGAGACTCGCATGGTCGCCGCACACGCCGCACAAGCCTACACACGCATCGGACTGGAGACCGGCGTCGCCGCCGCGTCGCCGCAGCGCCTGATCGTGATGCTGTACGACGGCGCGCTCGCGGCGATCGTCGATGCGCGCGCGCACCTGCGCGACGGGCGCACCGACCAGAAGGGGCGCTCCATCGGCAAGGCGATCAGCATCGTGGACCAGGGGCTCAAGGCCGCGCTCGACGTGTCGCAGGGCGGCGCCATCGCGCAGCAGCTCATGGATCTGTACGACTACATCGGCCGGTTGCTGCTGCAGGCGAACCTCGGCAATGACGTCACGCGCCTCGAGGAGGCGCACCGCCTGCTCTCCGAGCTCCGCGGCGCATGGGCGATGCTCGCCGAGCGCCAGGGCGCACCCGCACTCGCTTCCAACTACTAGGTCCGCCCATGTCGACGCAAGCCGCATTCCTCGCCTGCTACGAAGCGATCGCGGACGCCACGCAAGGCATGCGCGACGCGGCCCGCGCGGCCGACTGGAGCGCGTTCGCGCAGCACGAGCGTGGATGTTCGGCGTGGATCGCGCGCGCCGAAGCGCTCGGCGATCCGGATCGCGCGCTCGATTCGCAGGGACGGCGCCGTCGGTTCGAGCTGCTGCGCCGCATGCTGCGTGACGACGCCGAGATCCGCGATCTCACCGAGCCCCGGCTCGGCCGCGTCGACCGTTGCATCGGTCGCCCGGCCGGATCGTTCGTCGCGGAGGCGCGCTGAGCCGGCGCGCGCGCCAAGCCATGCGCGCAGGCTCATGATCGACACCCAACGCCTCGGTGCGCTGCTGCGCACGCTCATCCGCGTCGACGCAGAGGACGCGCGGCTGCGCACGCCCACGGTCGCCGCGGTGCGGCCCGCCGCGAGGATCGGCCCCGAGGTCGACGCGTCCGACCCGCGCATCGCGCGCATGCCGGCACAGGAGGCTGAAGCCGCGGCGCATGTCACGCTGACGTCCAGCGCCGACGAGCCGCTCACTTCGCGGGACGCCGCCCAGCCTTCGGATCGCGCGGCAACGCGCGCGGCCCCGTCCGCGGGTAGCGCGAGCGGGCCAGGCCGCACGCCGCCCAGCGCGGCCCTGGAACTGTCCGACACCGGCCGCCTGCTGCTCTCGGCGTTGCGCGCGCAGGGCGCGCCGCTCGACGGCGTGACCGTGCCGCGGGGCGCCATGCAGCCGGTGCTCCACGCGCGTGACGAGGCGCCCGATGCACCGGCTGCCGCCACGCGCGCACGGCCGCTGGTCGCCGTGCCGCCGCACTCCGAGTACGCGACCGATCGCCTCGCGTTGCAGTTGAAGGACGCGGTCGAATTCTCCGGCGTCTTCTACGAATCGCATCTCGCGCAATGGGCCGACGATCTGCGCCCGCGCGCCCTCCTCGCGCACGAGCCGCAGGCGCGCTGGCCCGTGGCCGCCGACATCGCGCAGGCGCCCGCAACGCCGAATGGCACGCAGGCGGATCACGCGACACCGGTATTGCGACAACAGCTCGAGGTGCTCGACACCGGTCGCTTCCTGTGGCGCGGCGAGCTCTGGCCCGGACAGTCCGGCTCGCTGGTCATCGAGGAAGATCCGCAGCCGCCATCCCGGCATGCCGGCGAGCCACCGCGCGCGCCGCGCTGGCGCGTGCGACTCGCGCTCGAATTCCGCGAGCTCGGTGCGATCGAGGCCGGGTTGACTCTCACCGGCGACGCGCTCGACGTCGGCTTGCGCTGCGAAGCGCCCGGCATGGCCGAGCGGCTGCGCGCCGCCACACCGACGCTGCGCTCCGCCATTGCCGAGCGCGCGCTCGACCTCACCCACGTGACGATCGACGATGACCGCGCGTGACAACCGTCCGGAAGCCGTCGCCCTTCGCTATGCCGAGGGCGACGCTGCACGCGTGGTCGTCGCCAAGGGCCGCGGTGCGATCGCGGAGGAGATCGTTCGCCGCGCGCGCGAAGCAGGCTTGTTCGTCCACAGCTCGCGCGAGCTCATGGCGCTGCTGATGCAGGTGGATCTCGACGCCCGCATCCCGCCCGCGCTGTACGTGGCGGTGGCCGAGCTGCTGGCGTGGCTGCATCGGCTCGAGCGCGAACCCCTCACCCGCCCGTCGGGCTCCCTCTCCCACGCGGGAAGAGGACCGGGGGTGAGGGGCGCCGAGTGATCTCATGGCAGCCGCCTTTGAACGAGCGCACGGGCCGGTCGACGAGATCGGCGACGACGATCGCTTCCGCATCCAGTCGCGCATCGAGATCGTCGGCCTGCTGCGCGCGGTGGCCGCACACCGTGCGCTGGTGACGGTCCAGTTCGGCGGAAGCGGCGACTTCGTCGTGTCCGCCGTGCTCGCGGTCAATCCGGAATTCGAGGAAGTCGTGCTCGACTACGGCGCCGACGAGGCGGCGATGCAGCGGCTGCTGAGATCCGACCGGCTGCGCATCGACACGCAGCTCGACCATGTGCGCATCCACTTCGAGGCCGATGTCGCCGAAGCCGTGCGCTTCGAGGACGGCCTTGCGTTCCGCATTCGCCTTCCCGACTCGGTGCTGCGCTTCCAGCGGCGCGACAGCTATCGACTCAAGGTGCCGCTCGGGCGGCCGCTCGTGTGCGAAGTGCCGGCGAGCGAACAGGGCACGGAGCGGCTACGACTGCGTGTACGCGACATCAGCGTCGCGGGCGTGGGCCTCTCCGATTATCCCAAGCAGTTTCGCGTCGCCATCGGCATCGTGTGGCCCGCGTGCCGCATCAACCTGCCCGACCTCGGCCCGCTCACCGCGGATATCGAGGTCATGCACGTCACCGAAGGCGACGCGCGACGCTGCGGATGCCGCTTTCGCAACCTGTCGTTCGCGATGCAGAACCTGATCCAGCGGTACATCACGCGCGTGGAGCGGGAGCAGCATGCGAACCGGTAGGGATTAGGAGCGAGGCGTGAGGAGCGAGGGGGCGTTTCGATCATGTCCAAGTGATCGACACCCTGAGGGAGACAGGTCGTAGTCGACACCGAGCGTCGGCGCGACACTCCCTCACCCCTCGATCCTCACCCCTCGCCCCTCGCCCGCCGCAGCCCCTACACCTGCATGTTCATCACATCGTGATACGCCGCGATCACCCGATTGCGGATCTGCACGAGCTGCTGGAACGACAGGCTCGCTTTTTGCACGGCGACCATGGTCTCCTCGAGGCTCACCTTGGGATCGCCGAGCTGGAATCGCTCCGTCAGCGCCGTGGCCTGTTTTTGCGCGCCGTCGACGCCGTCGACGCTTTGCTTCAGGAGCGCGCCGAAGTCGACGGGCTTCGACGCGGCCTGCGCCCGCGGCGCGACCGACGCGGACGCGCTCGCGGCGCCCTGGCTGAGCGCTTCGCGCGCCGCGTTGAGCCTGGCGAGCAGCGATTGCATACCGACCGGATCCATCGACGTAGCTCCTGACGGTGCCGTGCGCACCCTCGTTGGGACGCTGCGCACTGTAGCGGCGATCGCGCAAGCGCGAGCGCGCGAAATGCGCGGCAAAAGCGCGGCTAATCGCCACTTCCTCATCCTGATGCGGCCGCAATAATCGCCGCACCGAACATTGCGTCCATAGAACCGTGGCCGAACCCGCTCAACTGCCCGCCGCCTCACCGAACCTCGCGCCCGCGGCGCTTGCGTCCGGCGCACCGGCGCCGCTGACGAGCTGGACCCGCCTGCCCGTACGGCACACCCTGCCCCTGGCCGTCGTGATCGCGGCCGCGATTGCCGCGGCCATCGGCGCATGGCTGTGGGCGCAGAGTCCCGACTACCGTGTGCTCTACAGCAACCTGTCCGACCGCGACGGCGGCGCGATCATTGCCGCGCTCGGTCCGATGAACGTGCCGTACAAGGTCGACGGCGGCGGCGGCGTGATCATGGTGCCGGCCGACAAGGTGCACGAGACGCGCTTGCGCCTCGCCTCGCAGGGGCTGCCCAAGGGCAGCGTGGTCGGCTACGAGCTGGTCGACAACCAGAAGTTCGGCGCCACGCAGTTCCAGGAGCAGATGAACTTCCAGCGCGGGCTCGAAGGCGAGCTCGCGCGCTCGATCCAGTCGCTGTCCGCGGTGCAATCGGCGCGCGTGCATCTCGCGCTGCCGAAGCAGTCGGTGTTCCTGCGCGACTCGCAACAGCCGACGGCCTCCGTGCTGCTGACGCTGCACGCGGGCCGCACGCTCGACAACGCGCAGGTGAACGGCATCGCGCACCTCGTTGCGAGCAGCGTGCCGGAGCTGTCGATCGACCGCGTCAGCATCGTCGACCAGAACGGCAACCTGCTGTCGCAGCGGCGCGACGGCGTCGACGGCGGCCTCGATCCCACGCAGCTCTCCTACGTGAAGCAGGTCGAGCAGTCGACGATCCAGCGCATCACCGACATCCTCGAGCCGATCGTCGGGCGCAACAACGTCCGCGTGCAGGTCACCGCCGACGTCGACTTCACGCGCAACGAATCGGTCGCCGAGAGCTTCAAGCCGAACCAGGATCCGAAGAGCTCGACGCTGCGCAGCTCGCAGGTCAGCCAGCAGCAGACCACCGGGAGCGCATCGACCGGCGGCGTGCCCGGGGCGCTCACCAACCAGCCGCCCGCGGCGGGCGTGGCGCAGATCGACGGCAAGGCGCCGGCGGCGCAGGCGACGTCGAGCTCGACCGGCCCCAGCAGCACGCGCAAGGACGAAACGCTCGCCTACGAAGTCGACAAGAAGATCGAGCACACGCGCGGACAGGTCGGCGGCGTGCGCCGCATGACCGCGGCGGTGGTGGTGAACTATCGCCGCCAGGTCGACAAGGACGGCAAGGCATCCAGCGCACCCCTCGCCGAGAAGGAGATGGAGCAGATCAACGCGCTGGTGCGCGAGGCGATGGGCTACAGCAAGGACCGCGGCGACTCGGTGAACGTGGTCAATGCCGCGTTCAACGAGCCCGAGCAGGCGCCCGCGGTCGAGCTGCCGTTCTACAGGCAGCCCGACAACCTCTCGCTCGCCAAGGAGATCGGCCGCTACACGCTCTTCGCGGCGCTGATCGCGTACCTGTTCTTCGGCGTGGTGCGCCCGATGCTGCGCCAGGCGTCGGAGCGCATGGCGGCGCTTCCGCCGCCTCCCCAGCCGCTGCCGGAGCTGCCGGCGCCCGCACCGGGATCCGCCGGCGATCCGCTGCAGCGCGCGCGAACGCTGGCGCGCGAGGACCCGAAGGTGGTCGCGAACGTCGTCAAGGGATGGGTGACCCGCGATGAGTGAGGCGGGACTCACCAACAGCGCGATCCTGCTCATGTCGCTGGGCGAGGAGGAAGCCGCGCAGGTGTTCAAGTACCTCGGCCCGAAGGAAGTGCAGAAGATCGGCCAGGCGATGGCCAAGCTCAAGGGCATCACGCGCGACCGCATCGAGCAGGTGCTGGACGCGTTCCACGACACGGCGCAGCGCGAGACGTCCATCGGCATGGACGCGGACGCCTACATCCGCACGGTGCTGACGCGCGCGCTCGGAGACGACAAGGCCTCCTACCTGCTCGACCAGATCCTCACCACGGGCGACTCGAGCGGAATCGAGAGCCTGCGCTGGATGGCACCGCAGAACGTCGCCGAGCTGATCAAGAGCGAGCATCCGCAGATCATCGCGTCGATCCTCGTGCATCTCGAGCGCGACCAGGCCTCCGCAATCCTCAACCAGTTCACGCCGCAACTGCGCCACGATGTGGTGCTGCGCATCGCCACGCTCGACGGCATCCAGCCGAACGCGCTGCGCGAGCTGAACGACGTGCTCGGCAAGCTGCTCTCGGGCACCGACAAGATGAAGAAATCGGCGCTCGGGGGGGTGCGCACCGCGGCCGAGATCCTGAACTTCCTCGGCACGACGCAGGAGACGGCGGTCATCGAGGCGGTGCGCGAGTTCGACGGGGACCTCGCGCAGAAGATCCTCGACGAGATGTTCGTGTTCGAGAACCTGCTCGACGTCGACGACCGCGGCATCCAGGCGCTGCTGCGCGAGGTGCAGTCCGAGTCGCTCATCGTCGCGCTCAAGGGCGCGAACCAGGAGCTGCGCGACAAGATCTTCAAGAACATGTCGCAGCGCGCGGCCGAGATGCTGCGCGACGACCTCGAGGCCAAGGGCCCCGTGCGCGTCTCCGAAGTCGAGGCCGAGCAGAAGGAGATCCTGAAGATCGTCCGCCGCATGGCGGAGGAAGGCCAGATCGTCCTCGGAGGCAAGGGTGACGACCAGTTCGTCTGACGTCATGGAAAGGAAACGCCTCTCGGCGTTCCAGCGCTGGGAGCTCGCCTCGCTCGACGCGGAGCCCGCCGCCAGCGCGACGATCGACCCGCAGGTGCTCGCGGCAGCGCGCGCGGCCGCGGAAGCCGAAGGGCGCGCCGCGGGGTACGCCGCCGGCATCGCGGCGGCGAATGCGGAGCGCGCCAGGCTCGACGCGCTCGTCGGCAAGCTGTCCAGCGCCGCGGGCGACCACGAGCAGCGGCTGGTCGACGAAGTGCTCGACCTTGCGCTGGTCCTCGCACGTCAGCTCGTCGGCGAAGCGCTCGCCGTGCGCCGCGAGTTCATCCTGCCGATCGTCAGCGCGGCGCTCAAGCAATTGCCGCAGTCGACGCAGCGCGTCGAGCTGATGCTCAATCCCTCAGACGTCGAGATCGTGCGCACCTTCCTCGGCACGGGCGAGTTCGCGGGCCGCTGCCAGATCCTGCCCGACGCGTCGATCGCGCCCGGCGGCTGCCTGATCGAGACGGAGCAATGCGAGATCGACGTCACCGTACCTTCGCGCTGGCGGCGGCTCCTCGCCGCGCTCGGCCGCTCCGATGACTGGCTCGAGCCCGTCTGACTTCGCTGACTCGGTCAGCGAATTCCTGGGCGAATGCCAGCGGCGCGCTCGCGGCGTGGCAAGCCTCGACGTGCGCGGCAAGCTGACGCGCGTCGCGGGTCTGATCATGGAAACCGTCGGCGTGAAACTGCCGCTCGGCACCGTGTGCCTGATCGAGCAGCGCGGCGGCGGCAGCGTCGAAGCGGAGGTGGTCGGCTTCTCCGGGGAGCGCCTGTTCCTGATGCCGACGAGCGACATCTCGGGCGTGTATCCCGGCGCGTCGGTGCGCCCGCTCGAGCCGCACCAATCGCGCCCGCGCCTGAACCAGAAGTGGCATCCGCTGCGGCGCGCGAGCGACTACGCCAAGCACCTTCCGGTCGGCGACGCCCTGCTCGGGCGCGTGGTCGACGGCGCGGGACGCCCGCTCGACGCGCTCGGCGTGCTGCATCACCCGGACACGCGCTCCCTGCAGGGACGTCCGTTCAATCCGCTCGAGCGCGCGCCGATCGACACCACGCTCGACGTGGGCGTGCGCGCCATCAACGGATTGCTCACGATCGGGCGCGGCCAGCGCCTGGGTCTCTTCGCCGGCAGCGGCGTCGGCAAGAGCGTGCTGCTCGGCATGATGGCGCGCTACACCAACGCGGACGTCATCGTCGTCGGACTCATCGGCGAGCGCGGGCGCGAGGTCAAGGAATTCATCGAGCAGATATTGGGCGGCGAAGGCCGCTCGCGCTCGATCGTCGTCGCGGCGCCCGCCGACACGCCGGCCCTGCTGCGCCTGCAAGGCGCCGCGTATGCAACCGCAATCGCCGAGCACTATCGCGACCAGGGCAAGCACGTGCTGCTGCTCATGGATTCGCTCACCCGCTACGCGATGGCGCAACGCGAGATCGCGCTCGCGGTGGGTGAGCCGCCGGCCACCAAGGGCTATCCGCCGTCGGTGTTCGCGCGGCTGCCGCAACTGGTCGAGCGCGCGGGCAACGGAACGGTCGGCGGCGGGTCGATCACGGCGTTCTACACGGTGCTCACCGAAGGCGACGACCCGCAGGACCCCATCGCCGACGCCGCGCGTGCGATCCTCGACGGCCACGTCGTGCTCGCGCGCGACCTCGCCGAGCAGGGCCACTATCCAGCGATCGACGTCGAGACGTCGATCAGCCGCGCATTGCACAACCTCGCCTCGCCGCAGCAGATGCAGCGCGTGCGCCGCTTCAAGCAGCTCTACGCGCGCTATCGGCGCGATCGCGACCTGATCAGCGTCGGCGCCTACGTCGCCGGCTCCGATCCCCTGCTCGACCAGGCGATCGCGCTCCACGCACGCATGGAAGCGTTCCTCGTGCAGGACATGCACGCCCGCGTACGTTACGCCGATGCGCAGCGCGAGCTCGAAGCGCTGCTCGGACCGCTAGGATGACACATCCCCCTCGCTCGCTTCGCTCGCAGCCCCCCGCGGGGGCACGTCAGTTCCTCGGGGCGGCCCTTCGGAACTGACATGACGCGAACGCCGCCCTGGGACCGCCTGAAGGAGCTCGCGGAGAAGAAGCGCGACGCGCACGCCCAGCGCCTCGGTGCGCTCACGCGCGAGCGCGACGAGGCGAAGCAGCGCCTCGCGATGCTCGTGACGTATCGCAGCGAGTACCAGTCGCGCCTCGCCGAGGCGTCGACGCAAGGCATCGACCTCACGCGCCTGCGCAACTACCAGGCATTCCTCGCGCAGCTCGAGCGCGCGATCGCGAAACAGGCGGACATCGTCGCGCAGGCCGAGCGCAGCGTGGACGGCGCGAAGGCGCAGTGGACTTCCGAGCGCCAGCGCGTCGAGTCGTTCAACGCCCTCGACGAGCGCCACGGCAACGGCGTGGCGCGCAGCGAGCAGCGTCGCGCGCAAAAGCTCGCCGACGAGTGGGCGACCCGCAACGTCGCGCACGCGCGCCCGACGACGCCCGACACCGATCACTGACCCTGACCCCGGATTCGCCATGCCCATCGCCTTCGATCCGCCCGCCCACGCGCCGCACGGCACGGTGCCGGCGCGAGCCGCACGCGCGCAGGACGAGGATGCCGGCATCGTCGACGCCTTCACGCAATTCCTGCTCGCGGCGTCCGCTGCACCGCAGGCTGCGAAGCCCGACGCGCCTGCCGGCAACCGCAAGGAGCCGGCGAACACGGACGCATCCGCCGTCGATGCGCCATTCCTGATGCTGCCGCTGCCGGCTGCGCCGGCGCTCGCCACACCGGTGCCGGGCCAGGTCACGATCGTCGCGACCGAAAAGCGGATCGCCATGACGCCTGCGTTGCTGCCGGTGCAAACCGTCGCGGCTTCGACGCCGGGCGCTGCAACGCTCCCGACGGCGTCGCCGACCGGGGCGAACGATGCGACGGCGGCAGACCCCGCCGGGCCGCATGCGCCGGGCAGGCGAGCGGTGAATATCCAGGACGCGGCACCCGACGTGCTGGCGAGCGCTGCGAATGCGCGCGCCGACACGCCTCAGCCCAAGGCGCCGCTCGTGGCCGCGCTCGCGGCGAACGCGGCCATCGACAAGGCGACGAGCGCAAAGCCGCTCGACGAGCGCGCCACGCCGGCAATCGCTGCGCTCGACGTCACGGCTGCGCACACGGCCGGCGCGCCGGCGGTCCATGTCGACACCGTCGCCGCGCCCGCCTTCACGCCGGGCTGGCAGGACGAGACGGTGGCGAAGCTCGCCCACATCGTGGTGACTCGCAACGAGCGTGCCGAGCTCAGGCTCGATCCCGCCGAGCTCGGGCCGGTGAGCATCCGCGTGGACATGCAGGGCGACCACGCATCGATGACGATCGTCGCGGCGAGCCCGGATACGCGCTCGGCGCTCGAGCAATCGCTTCCGCAACTGCGCGACCTGCTGTCGTCGCAGGGAATCACGCTCGGTCAGGCCACCGTGCACGACGGCAGCGCGCAACGCGATCCCGCCGCGCAGGCGTGGAGCGGCGCGGCCGCGACGCGCAACGATGCGCCCGGCGACACGATTCACGCCGCAGAAGCCGTGCAGCGGTTCGTTCGCCGTGCCGATCGGCTCGTCGACGTATTCGCGTAAGGCGCATGCGGCCGCCGCCGAAAATGCGCCCGATTCGGCACGGTATTCCGCGCATGACCCGCCCTGCGCCGATTCGATAATCGACCGAACGAACGCACACCCAACGCAAGGACGCTTCTCGTGGCCAAGACCGCCAACCTCGCCGTCGTCGCCGACTCGGCCGCCGCGCCGGCAAAGAAGAAGAAAGGCTCCCGGCTGCTCATCGTCGTCGCAGCGCTCGCCGTGCTCGCCGCGGCCGGCGGCGGCGCGGCATGGTGGTTCCTCGGGCGCGGGGCCGCGCCGGCCGAGCACAAGGCCGAAGCGGCAAAGCCGCCGGTGTTCCACGCGCTGGAGCCCTTCACGGTCAATCTCGCCGAGGAGAACGGCGATCACTACCTGCAGGTGTCGGTCGTCTACCAGCTCGCCGACGAGAAGGCCGTCGACCAGGTCAAGCTGTACCTGCCCGTCATCCGCAACCGCATCCTGATGCTGCTCTCGGCCAAGCATCCGAGCGAGCTCAATACGCCGGAAGGCAAGCAGAAGCTCGTCGGCGAGCTCGTCGTCGCGGCGCGCGAGTCGATCCCCGGCAGCACGCCGGAGCGCGGCATCGTCGGCGCATTCCTCGGGGCCTTCGTCATCCAGTAGGCATCGCGGTGTCGAACGAATTCCTCACCCAGGACGAAGTCGACGCGCTGCTGAAGGGCGTGAGCGGCGAGGAGGAGGCGGCGCCTCAGGCGGCCGAGCCGGAAGGCGGCGTGCGCCCGTACGACCTCGCGACGCAGGAGCGCATCGTGCGCGGGCGCATGCCCACGCTCGAGATCGTCAACGACCGCTTCGCGCGCCTCCTGCGCATCGGCCTGTTCAACTTCATGCGCCGCAGCCCGGACATCACGATCGGGCCGGTCAAGGTCATCAAGTACAGCGAGTTCCTGCGCAACCTCGCCGTGCCGACGAACCTCAACATCGTCCAGGCGAAGCCGCTGCGCGGCAGCGCGCTGGTGGTGATCGAGCCGACCCTCGTGTTCCTGATCGTGGACACGATGTTCGGCGGCGACGGCCGCTTCCACATGCGCGTGGAAGGCCGCGACTTCACGCCGACCGAGCAGCGCATGATCCAGCGCATGCTCGAGGTGATCCTCGCGGACTATCAGAAGGCGTGGGCGAACATACACGCGCTCACGTTCGAGTACGTGCGCTCCGAGATGCAGACGCAGTTCGTGAACATCGCCACGCCGACGGAGGTGGTGGTGGTGTCGACGTTCAATCTCGAGCTGGGGCCGATCGGCGGCGGCGCGTTCCACGTGTGCATGCCCTACGCCATGCTGGAGCCGATCCGCGACCTGCTCTACAGCCCCATGCCCGACCAGACCGAGCCCGACCGCCGCTGGGTGCGCATGCTGTCGAAGCAGGTGCAGTCGGCGGAAGTCGGTCTCGTCGCGCAGCTCGGCACCTCGGACGTGCGCCTGCGCGATCTCATGAACCTCAAGCCCGGCGACGTGTTGCCGCTCGACATTCCCGACCTCATCGAGGCGTCGGTCGACGGCGTGCCGGTCATGCAGTGCAAGTACGGCGTCCGCAACGGGCAGTACGCATTGCGCATCGAGCGCATGCTGACCCCGGACGGCGACGCCATCGCGGGAGGCAGCCATGCTTGAAGACGGCTCGAAGACGGCCAACGGACAGTGGGACACGGCAACTGCCGATCAGCCGGACGCGGCGCCTGCCGCGCAGCCGCGGGCGGTCGCGTTCGACAAGCTCGCCGCCACGCCGGCGGCGGGTGCAGCGAGCGACATCGACCTGATCCTCGACATCCCCGTGCAGCTCACCGTGGAGCTCGGTCGCACGAAGATCCCGATCCGCCACATCCTGCAGCTCGCGCAAGGCTCGGTGGTCGAGCTCGACGGGCTGGCCGGCGAGCCGATGGACGTTCTGGTCAACGGCTGCCTCATCGCGCAAGGCGAGGTGGTCGTGGTCAACGACAAGTTCGGCATCCGCCTGACGGACATCGTCACGCCGGCGGAGCGGATGCGCAAGTTGAACAGATGATCTTGAGGCATCGCCATCGCGGCGCAAGTCGGGATCCAGCGGCATTCCCGCAACGACACTGGGCCCCTGCTTTCGCAGGGGCGACACATGGTCGTCCCGGCGCAAGCCGGGATCCAGCGGCGTTGCGCCACCGACGCTGGGCCGCCGCTTTCGCGGGGGTGACATTCGCGTTGTGTGCCGCCGCATCGCAGCTTGCGTATGCGTCCGATCCCGCGAACCCGTCGCCCGACGCCGGCGGCCTCTTGCGCGCAACCCTCGGCCTCGCGCTCGTTCTCGCGCTGATTTTCGCGGTGGGCTGGCTGATGCGGCGCATCGCGCCCGCGCGCGTCAGCGCACAGGGCCCCCTCCGCATCGTGGGATCGCACGCGCTCGGCGCGCGCGAGCGCGTGGTGCTGCTCGAAGTCGGCGAGCAATGGCTGGTGGTCGGCGTGGCGCCCGGCAACGTGCGCGGACTCGCGACGTTGCCGCGCGGCGAGCTGCCGCCCGCACCCGCGGCGCCGGCGACGGCGTTTGCCGCGATGCTCGCTCGCGCGCGCGGGCATCGCGAGCGCCCGCAGCCATGAACGCCGCTGCCATGCGCGGCGCCGCACGCGGCGTCGCCCTCGCCTGCCTGTGCATCGCTCCCGCGGCGCTCGCGCAGAACGGCGACCTCGCGCTGTTCAACAGCGCGCCGGCCCCGAACGGCGGCCAGAGCTATTCGCTGCCCGTCCAGACGCTGCTGTTCCTCTCGGCACTCGCATTCCTGCCGGCGATCCTGCTCCTGATGACGGCGTTCACGCGCATCGTGATCGTCATGTCGCTTCTGCGCCACGCGCTCGGCACGCAGGCCTCGCCGCCCAACCAGATCATCATCGGCCTGTCCCTGTTCCTGACGTTCTTCGTGATGTCGCCGGTGGTCGATCGCATCTACAGCGACGCGTACGTGCCCTACACCGAGAACAGGCTCGACGCGACGCAGGCCTTCGACAAGGCCCAGGTGCCGCTCAAGGCCTTCATGCTGAAGCAGACGCGCGAGCCGGATCTCGCGCTGTTCCTGCGGCTTGCGCACGAAAACGCGCCGGCCACGCGCGACGCCGTACCGCTGCGCGTACTCGTGCCGGCCTTCGTGACGAGCGAGCTCAAGACCGCGTTCCAGATCGGCTTCATGGTGTTCATCCCGTTCGTGATCATCGACATGGTGGTCGCGAGCGTGCTGATGTCCATGGGCATGATGATGCTCTCGCCGGTGCTGATCTCGCTGCCGTTCAAACTGATGCTGTTCGTGCTGGTCGACGGGTGGAACCTGCTGATCGGCTCCCTGATCGCGTCCTTCGGATGACCGCCCAGACCGTTCTCACGCTCACGCAGCAGGCGCTGTGGGTCACCGCGCTGGTGGCTGCCCCGCTGCTGCTCACCGCGCTCGTCGTCGGGCTCGTCGTGAGCATCTTCCAGGCGGCGACGCAGATCAACGAGATGACGCTGTCGTTCATCCCCAAGCTGCTCGCGATGTTCGTCGCGCTGGTGCTCGCGGGACCCTGGATGCTCGCGATGCTGGTCGACTACGTGCAGCGGCTGTTCCAGAGCATTCCGCAGATGATCGGATGAGGTCCAACCGTCGTCCCTGCGAAGGCAGGGACCCAGGGACTCTCGAGACGCTGGATTCCCGCTTTCGCGGGAATGACGGCGCATGGTCACCTTTGCCACCGCGGACACTGGATTCCCGCTTTCGCGGGAATGACGGCGCATGATCACCTTCACCGCCGCGGACATCGAAGGCTGGGTCGCGGCGCTGCTCTACCCGTTCCTGCGCGTCCTCGCGCTCATGTCGAGCGCGCCGCTGTTCTCGCACGCGAGCGTGCCGCTGATCGTGCGCGTCGCGCTCGCGTTCACCATCACCTTCGTGGTCGCCGCCACGCTGCCGGCCGCGCCGTTCGTGTCGCCGTTCTCGGTGGCCGGCGGCATCCTGGTCGTGCAGCAGGTGATCGTCGGCATCGCGATCGGTCTCGCCATGCAGCTGGTGTTCGCCGCGGTGACGCTGGCGGGCGACATGGTGGGGCTGCAGATGGGCCTTTCGTTCGCCGCATTCGTCGATCCGCAGAACGCGGAGCAGGCACCGATCGTGGGCAGCTTCCTGTCGCTCGTCCTCATGCTCCTGTTCCTCGCCATCAACGGTCATCTCGCGCTGATCGCCGCCATGGTGGACTCCTTCACCGTGATGCCGATCGGGCCCGCCGGCTGGACCTCGCTCGACACGATGCGGCTGGTGCAGGCGGGCGCCGGGCTGTTCGCGACCGGCGTCGCGCTGTCGCTGCCCGTGATCGGCGCGCTGCTGCTGGTGAACCTGACCCTCGGCGTGCTGACCCGCACCGCGCCGCAGCTCAACCTCTTTGCCGTCGGCTTCCCCGTGACGCTCGCCGTGGGGCTGGTGATGCTGCTCCTTGCCATGCCGTTCGCCATGCCGGCGCTGCAGCAGGCACTCGAGCGCGGCCTCGCCCTCTTGCTTCGGTAGCATCGCCGCCCTAACCTGCGGCGGCGACCGGAATGTTCGCCGCGGCCGGGTGTTCACCGGGCCGCGTCAACTCTGGAGGAACGACCATGCCGAAGAACAAGCGCCTGACCATCGGGCTGATCGCCGCGCTGTGTGCGGGTGGTACGGCGGCACAGCAGCAGACGCCGCCCGCCAACCCGCTCGACGCGGTGCCCGACAAGCTGCCGTTCGACGTGCCCTATGGTGCCCCCATCTCGCTCGAGCGCGCGGAGGCCGCCGTCGCGGCGGCGGTTGCCGAAGCGAAGAAGCGCAACTGGAGCCTGATCGTGACCGTCGTCGACTCGGGCGCCAACCTGGTCGCGTTCGCGCGCATGGACGGCGCGCAGCTCGGGTCGATCGCGATCTCGCAGCACAAGGCGCGCGCCGCCGCGACGTTCCGGCGCGAGACCAAGGCGTTCGAGAACGGCATCCAGCAGGGCAACCTCCACTACCTGCTCACGCTCGACGGCATCATCGCCTCGCGCGGCGGCATACCGCTCGTCGAGAACGGCAAGATCGTCGGCGCGATCGGCTGCAGCGGCGGCACGGGCTCGCAGGACGAGGTCGCCTGCAAGGCCGGCGCTGCGACGGTCAAGTAACGAGCGCGGTGCGCAGCGGCGATCGGGGCCCTTGAAACGGGCCCTGGCCGGCCGCTGCGATGCGGCCCCCCGGGGCGCTACGTGAGCTGCCCGAGGAAGGCGCGGGTGCGCTCGTGCTTCGGATGGTCGAAGAACTGTTCCGGCGGCGCCACTTCGACGATCTCGCCGCGGTCCATGAAGATCACGCGATCGGCGATGCTGCGCGCGAAGCCCATCTCGTGCGTCACCACCAGCATGGTCATCCCCTCCTCGGCAAGGTCGATCATCGTGTCGAGCACTTCCTTGACCATCTCCGGGTCGAGCGCCGAGGTGGGCTCGTCGAACAGCATCACCTTGGGGTTCATGCACAGCGCGCGCGCAATGGCCACCCGCTGCTGCTGGCCGCCGGAAAGCTGCGCCGGATACTTGTCGGCCTGCTCGGGAATGTGAACGCGTGCGAGGTAGCGCCGGGCCGTTGCTTCAGCCTCCTCCCTGCTGGCGTGCCGCACCTTCATCGGCGCGAGCGTGCAGTTCTGCAGCACGGTGAGGTGCGGGAACAGGTTGAACTGCTGGAACACCATGCCGACTTCGTGCCGGATCGCGTCGATGTTGCGGCGACCCGAAAGCTCGATGCCGTCGACGACGATGCGTCCCTTCTGGATCACCTCGAGCTGGTTGATGCAGCGAATGAGGGTCGACTTGCCGGAGCCCGAGGGCCCGCAGATGACGATGCGCTCGCCCGCTGCCACCGTCAGGTCGATGTCCTTGAGCGCCTGGAAGGTGCCGTACCATTTCTGGACACCTTCCATCCGCACGGCGACGGCTGGGTCCTGCGGCGGTGAAGAAGAGGCGGCGACGTTCGCGGCGTCCGGGCTCATCGCGCAGCTCCGCAGCCTCGCCGGGTCACTTCTTCTTGAGCACGGCCGGCATGCCCTCGCCGAGCCATTTCTGGTTGACCTTGTCGAGGTCGCCGCTCGCCTTGATCTTGTCGATGAACTGGTTGATCCACGCCAGCAGCTTCTGCTCGCCCGGCTTGACCGCGATGCCCTGCACCTGGCTCGAGAGCTCGAACTTCTTGTTGAACTTCCCCGGTGCGAGCTTCTGGATGGTCAGGTAGCAGACGTTCGAGCAGCCGATCAGCGGCACCTGGCCCGACATCAGCGCCTGCAGGGCCGCGGCATCGGAATCGAAGCGACGGATCGTGGCCGACTGCGGCGTCACCTTGGTGACCGCCGTGTCCTGCGTCGAGGCGCGGGCGACGGCGATGGTCTTGCCGGCGAGGTCCTCCGGCTTCGCGACCTTGACGTCGTCCTTGCCGTACACACCGATGGTGATGGCCGCGTAGGGCTCGGAGAAGTCGACGCTCTTGGCACGCTCGGCGGTGATGCCGAGCGAAGCGACGAGCAGGTCGACCTGGCCGCTCAGCAGGTACGGGATGCGGTTCGGCCCCGTGACGGGCACGAGCTGGAGCTGGACGCCCATGTTCTGGGCGAGGAGCTTCGCGACGTCGGCGTCGTAGCCGTCGGGCTTGTTCTGCTCGTTCATGAGGCCGTACGGCGGAAAGTCGACGAGCATCCCGATCCTGACGGTCCCGCGCGACTTGATGTCCTGCAGCGCGTCGGCCTTCGCCGCGACGGTCCCGGCCAGCGCGAGGCCGACGCCGAGCACGATCGCCATGCCCTTGCTCAAGATGCCCATGATTCGCTTCTCCTTGGTTGATGCCCGACGCTGCGGCGTTTGGGCCCGTCAACGCTTCGTTGCACGGGCGAATCCTCGCTCCATGCCGCGCGCCACCAGCGACAGCGGCCAGCACAGGATGAAGTAGATGGCGGCGACGAGGCCGTACACCAGGAACGGCCTGAACGTGACGCTGGTGATGATCTGCCCCTGCCGCGTGAGCTCGACGAAGCCGATGATCGAGGTCAGCGACGTCTCCTTGAGCAGCTGCACGAGAAAGCCCACCGTCGGCGGCACGGCGATGCGCGCGGCCTGCGGCAGCACGACGTGGCGCATGCGGGCGAAGTAGTGCAGCCCCAGCACCTTGGCTGCCTCCGTCTGCCCCCGCGGCACCGCCTCGATGCAGCCGCGCCAGATCTCGCCCAGGTACGCGCTCGCATGAGCGGTGAGCGCGATCATCGCCGCGATCAGCGGATTGACGTTCAGCCCGAAGATGGCCATGCCGAAGTACGCCAGGAACAGCTGCATGAGCAGCGGCGTGCCCTGGAAGACGCGGATGAAGACGACCATGGCGGTGCGCGCCGCGCGGTTGTCCGCGGTGCGCAGGAGCGCCACGATCAGGCCGCCGATGCCGCCGCCCACGAATGCGAAGAGCGCGAGGACGATCGTCCAGCGCGCCGCGAAGACGAGGAGCTCGAGCTCGTTCCATCCGAACTGCCGGATCATCCGGCGTTCCTGTTCTAGCGGCCCAGCGGATAGCGAAACGCCATCCGCTGGATCGCCGCGAAGAAGACGGAAAGGACCGTGGACATCACCAGGTACATCGCGGTGACCACGATGTAGGTCTCGAAGCTCGCGAACGTGTCCGAGTTGACGTCGTTGCCGGCCGCCGCCAAATCGTTCGCCGCGATCACCGACACGACGCTCGAGGTCAGCATCAGGAAGATGAACTGGCTGGTCAGCGCGGGATAGACGGTTCGCAGCGCCGGCTTGAGGATGATGTAGCGGAAGATCTGGACGCGCTTCAGGCCGAGCGCGATGCCGGCCTCCACCTGGCCCCAGTGGATCGACTCGATGCCCGCGCGGATGATCTCCGTGCCGTACGCGCCGACGTTGACGGTGAGCGCCAGCAGCGCGGCCGGGTTGGGATTGAAGGCGAGGCCGACGGCCGGAAGGCCGAAATAGATGAAGAAGATCTGGACCAGGAAGGGCGTGTTGCGGATCACCTCGACGTAGACGGTGACGGCCCAGCGTAGCGGCGCGACGTGCGAGGTGCGGGCGGCGGCGCACACGACCGAGATCAGCAGGCCGAGCACCATGGCGCCGCACGAGAGCTCCATGGTGACGGCCGCGCCTTCGAGCAGGCGGCCGAAGTGGGCGAACACCGGGGCGAACTTGAAGCTGTACATGCCGCGCCTGCGCTGCCTCCTGTTGCGCCCTGCTCAAAGAGGAGTCAGCGTGCGGCGCTATCAGTTCCCTGCATGGAAGGGGAAGCGGCCGGTCCCACGCGCTCGCGACGGACGTTCTACGGCGAAGGCGCCAGCGTGAAGTAGATGGTGGTGCCCTCGCCCTCCGCCGACTCGGCCGCCACGCGGCCGCCGTGCCGGTGCACGATGCGCTGCACGAGCGCGAGGCCGATGCCCGTCCCGGCGAACTCCTGCTCGGCATGCAGGCGCTGGAACGGCGCGAAAAGCTTGTCGGCGTGCTTCATGTCGAAGCCGGCGCCGTTGTCGCGCACGAAGTACGTCGCCGCGCCGTCGCGCTGCGTGACGCCGAAGCTGATCGCGGGACCCGTGCGCTTGACCGTGAACTTCCACGCGTTGCCGAGCAGGTTCGCGAGCAGGATCTGCGTCAGGCCGCGGTCGACGTCCGCGGTCAACCCGGGCGTGATGCGCACGTGCACCGCGCGATGCGGCTCGCCTTCCTGCAGCTCGGCGACGACTTCCGCGGCGAGCCGGCTCAGGTCGACCGTCGTGCGGTTGAGCTCGACGCGCGCGATGCGCGACAGGTTCATCAGGTCGTCGATGAGGCGCGACATGCGCTGAGACGCCGCGCGCACCCGCTCGAGGTAGCCCCGCGCCTCGTGGTCGAGCCGGGCCATGTGGCCTTCGACGATCATCTCGGTGAAGCCGCTGATCGCGCGCAGCGGCGCGCGCAGGTCGTGCGACACCGAGTAGCCGAATGCCTCGAGCTCGCGATTGGCCGCCTGCAGCGAGCGCGTGCGCTCGTCGACCTTCTGCTCGAGCGTCGCGTTGAGCTGGCGAAGCGCGCTCTCCGCGCGCTCGCGCCGCTCGTCCGCGGCCATGGTGTCGAGCGCGAACGAGAGGTCGGCCGCGAGGAGCTGCAGCAGGTCGCTCATGTCGGCGTCGAAGCAGCCGACCTCGGTCGAGTGCACGTTGAGGTACCCGGTGACCTTGCCGTCGCAATGCAGCGGGAACGCGGCCGTGGAGCGGATGACGCCGCGAGCCGGCCCGTGCAGCACGGGCGCCGCGCGCGGATCGTGCTCGCGATCGTTGCTGATGTACGGGCGGTTCTCGCGCAGCGCGATGAGCGAAGGCACTTCGGGGTGGTCGTCGGCGAGCGAGTACTCGACGCGGTCGTAATGGCCCATGGTCGCGCCGGCGGCGGCCACGGTGCGCACGCGCTGCGACGCCTCCTCGACGAGGCCCACGCTCACCACGTGGAAGCCGGCCTGCTCCACCGCGATCTCGCACACGCGCTGCAGCAGCGTCGAGGTGCCGCGCGTGCGCGCCATCGCCTCGTTGGCCTCGGACAGCGCGGCGTACAGCGTCGAGAGCCTGCGCATGCGCCGCTCGGCCATCACGCGATCGTGGATCTCCACGCAGGTGCCGATGTAGCCGACGAGCGAGCCGTCCTCGCCGCAGCGCGGCACACCGTGGTTCAGCACCCAGCGGTATTCGCCGTCGTGACGGCGCAGGCGGAACTCGAAGGAGAACGGCGCGCGGTTCTCGAACGCGTCGTCGTTGCGCTCGAGCAATGGCTTGCGGTCCTCGGGGTGCACCGCAGCCGCCCAGCCGTCGCCGCACGCCTGCTCGAGCGTCGTGCCGGTGAAGTCGAGCCAGGGGCGATTGACATAGAAGCAGCTTCCGTCCGCAGCGGCCATCCAGATCAGCGACGGGACCGAGTCGGCGAGCAGGCGAAAGCGCGCTTCGCTTTCGCGCAGCTCGGCCTCGACGCGCTTGCGCTGCGAGATGTCGCGCACGAACGCGGCGAATACGTCGGCGCCGCCGATGCGCAGATGGCTGAACGCGAGCTCGATCGGCACCTCGCGTCCGTCGGCATGCAATCCGACCGACTCGGTGCCGCGCCAGTCCAGCGTGCGCTCGCCGCTTGCGAGGAAGCGCCGCATGCCTGCGCGATGCGCATCCCGAAGGCGCGCCGGCTGCAGCACCGAGAGATCGCGTCCCGCCAGCGCGGTCGGCCGATGACCGAATACGCGCTCGGTCGCGGCGTTGGCGTACACGACGCGGTTGTCGCGGTCGACGATGAGGATCGCGTCGCTCGACGTCTCGAAGAGCTGGCGGAAGCGCGTCTCGCTTTCGCGCAACGCGGCGTCGTCGCGCTGCCGCTGATCGAGCATGCGGTTGACCTGCATCGCGATGTCCGCGACCTCGCGCGGACCGCCCGGCTCGGCTCGCGCGGCCACGTCGCCGCGCGCGACGGCATCCGCGACGCTCGCGATCGACTCGATCGGGCGCAGCATGCGCCGCGCGAGGACCGCGACGGCGAGCAGCGCGCCGCCGAGGATCGCCATGACGGCGAAGCTGTTGAGCAACGCGGAGCGCTGCGCGAGCGCCAGCACGTTCTCGGCAGGCGTGGAGACGACGGCCACCCAGGGCACCGTCGAGAGCGCCGCGAAGCCGACGACCTCGTCCGCCCCGTCATGGCTCGCGCCGCGCAACGTGCCCTGCCGTTGGGCGAGCACGCGCTCGATCACGTCACCGGTCAGGCGGCTGCCGATCGGCTCGCTGCCGTTCGAGCGCGTGAGCACCGTCGCGCGCGCGTCGATGAGCTCGATCGTGGAGCCCTCGGGCAGGTCCGCGCCGCGCAGGCTCGGCGTGCGCAGCCGCGCGAGGTCGAGTCCGGTCGCGAGGACGCCGCCGAGAGTGCCGTCGGCCCGGCGGACGGGCACGGCCACCGTGACGATCCACCGGTTGTTGCTGCGCGCGCGATGCGGCGCGTCGATCTCGAACGTCCCGCCCCGTGTCGCGCCCTTGAACCAGTCGCGATCCTGGTAAGTCACGCCCCGCGACGCCGGCAGCGTGCTGCATACGGGCCGGCCCTCGAGGTCCACGAGCAGCAGGTTGACGAGCGGCGCCTGCTGGGTGCTGAAGTCGGCGAACACCGAATCGCAATGCGCCGGATCGGGTTGGCGTACCGCGGGACGGGCGGCGACCTGCTCCAGCAGGCCGCGGGTGTCGGTGAGGAACAGGTCGGCCTCGGCGGCACTGATCCGCGCGAGCTGCCGCATGGCCGTGCCGGCCTGGCTCTCGTCCTGCGCCGCGATCTGCCGCAGCGCGGCCACCAGCAGCGCGCCGAGCGGCAGCGCGATCGCGACCACGAGCAGGAAGGCATACGTCCGGACGCCGAGCCGCCGACCCATCGGGGCAGTCGATTCCGGCTCTGCGGGCGCCCCGCCACCTGAGGCCGCAGGCGGGCGCAGAACGGCGGAGCCGGGCCGTAGATACATGAAGACGGGGCCGAAAGACGCGAGTGCACCGACGAAGCACTTTTTACGCCATGCGCGCCGTCATAGACCGTCGCGGAATAAAGCCATAGCCACAAATCGCTTCCAATTATTAGGGCGGGAGGCTAGTGTCGGCTCGAGGCGTGCACCGCAGCCACGACTACAACCATGTACCGCTACGACGCTTTCGACCAGCGCGTGATCGACCAACGGGTGGCCCAGTTCCGGGACCAGACGCGGCGCTTCCTGTCCGGCGAGCTGACCGAGGACGAGTTCCGTCCGTTGCGCCTGCAGAACGGCCTGTACATACAGAAGCACGCGCCCATGTTCCGCATCTCGATTCCCTACGGGATGCTGGAATCGCGGCAGCTGCGCGCCCTGGCGTCGATCACTCGCCGCTACGACCGCGGGTACGGGCACTTCACGACGCGGCTCAACGTGCAGCTCAACTGGCCGCGCCTCGAGGCCGTGCCCGACATCCTGGCCGATCTCGCCAAGGTGCAGATGCACGCCATCCAGACCTCCGGCAACTGCGTGCGCAACATCACGAGCGACCACTACGCCGGCGTCGCGCTCGACGAGACCGTCGATCCGCGCCCCTACTGCGAGCTCGTGCGGCAATGGGCGGCGCTCAATCCCGAGTTCGCGTACCTGCCGCGCAAGTTCAAGATCGCGGTCACGGGCGCGACCTCCGATCGCGCGGCGGTGCGCATCCACGATATCGGGTTGCAGCTCGTGCGCGGCGCGGAAGGCGAGGTCGGCTTTCGCGTCCTCGTCGGCGGCGGCCTCGGGCGCACGCCGATCATCGGTCACGTCATCCGGGAGTTCCTGCCGCGCGCCGAGGTGCTGAACTACCTCGACGCGATCCTGCGCGCGTACAACCGCTACGGGCGGCGCGACAACAAGTGGAAGGCGCGCATCAAGATCCTGGTCAAGGACCTCGGGCCGGCGAAGTTCGCCGCCGAGGTCGAGGCCGAATGGGTGCATCTCGCGGGCGGCGAAGGCACCGTGCCCGAGGCCGAGTTCGACCGGCTCGCGTCGTTCTTCCAGCCGCCCGAGTACGAGTCCTTCGCGGGCGACGACGCGAGCTTTCGCGCGGCCGTTGCCGACAACCGTCCGTTCGCGAACTGGGTGAAGCGCAACGTGCATGCGCACAAGGTCCCCGGCTACGCGATCGTGACGCTGTCGCTCAAGAAGACCGGCGTGCCGCCGGGCGACGTCACGGCCGATCAGATGGATGGGATCGCGAGCCTCGCCGACGCGTACAGCTTCGGCGAGATCGGCGTGTCGCACGAGCAGAACCTGATCCTGCGCGACGTGCGGCAGAGCGACGCGTTCGCGCTGTGGAGCGAGCTGAAGAAGCTCGGACTCGCCACGCCCAACATCGGCCTCCTCACCGACATCGTGTGCTGCCCGGGCGGCGATTTCTGCTCGCTCGCCAACGCCAAGTCGATCCCGATCGCGCAGGCCATCCAGGAACGCTTCGACGACCTCGACTACCTGCACGACATCGGCGAGATCGACCTCAACATGTCGGGCTGCATGAATGCGTGCGGCCAGCACCACATCGGGCACATCGGCGTGCTCGGCGTCGACAAGAACGGCTCCGAGTGGTACCAGGTCTCGATCGGCGGGTCGCAGGGCGACGAAGCGTCGCTCGGCAAGGTGATCGGGCCGTCGTTCGCCGCGCACGAGATGCCCGACATCATCGAAAGGCTGATCGACGCCTACATCGAGCACCGCCACGAGGACGAGCGCTTCATCGACACCGTCCGCCGCATCGGGCTCGAGCCCTTCAAGGAGCGCGTGTATGTCGCAGCTCATTAGGCAGCGCGTCGTCGCCGACGACTGCTGGACGCTCGTGCGCGAGGCCGCCTCGCTCGCCGAGCTGCCCGACGGCGAGCCGGTCATCGTGCCGCTCGGGCTCTGGATCGAACGGCGTGCCGCGCTGATCGCGCGCGGCGAGGTCGGTGTGTGGCTCGCGCCGGACGACGACCCGGCGGCGCTCGCCGCGGACCTCGCCCGCCTGCCGCTCGTCGCCGTCGACTTTCCCCACTTCACCGACGGCCGCGGCTATTCGACCGCGCGCCTGCTGCGCGACCGCTACGACTACCGGGGTGAGCTCCGCGCCATCGGCGACGTGCAGCGCGACCAGCTCTATTACCTGTCGCAATGCGGCTTCGATGCGTTCGCCATTCGCGAGGGCAAGGACGCGGAGGACGCGCTGCGCGGCCTCGCCGACTTCTGCGACGGCTACCAGCTCACGCACCGGCGCACGCCGTGGTTCCGTCGGCGTGTCGACGCGAGCGGCGTCTCCCTGAAGGGCGGCGAGTGACGCCTGGAACCGTCTATCTCGTGGGCGCCGGGCCCGGCGCACCGGATCTGCTGACGCTGCGCGCAGCGCGCCTGCTCGCATCCGCGGACATCGTGTTCCACGACGCGCTCGTGCATCCCGGTACGCTCGCGCTCGCAGTGCGCGCGCAGAAGATCGCGGTGGGCAAGCGGTGCGGGCGGCATTCGACCGCGCAGCGCTTCATCGACAAGCGCCTCGTCGACGCCGCGCGCACGCATCGTGTCGTGGTGAGGCTCAAGGGCGGCGACCCGATGCTCTTCGGCCGCGCGCAGGAAGAGATCGCGGCGCTCGAAGCGAACGGCGTGCCGTACGAGATCGTGCCGGGCGTCACGGCGGCCCTCGCCGCGTGCGCGCAGATCGGGACTTCGCTCACCCAACGGGGCAGCGTGCGCAGCGTCGCGTTCGTCACGCCGCGCGTCGGCAACGGCGAGGTGCAGCCCAACGGCTGGATCGACGCATTGCGCGGCAGCGACGCCGGCGCGATCTACATGGGCGCGGGCGAAGCGCCTGCGCTCGCGACGGCCTTGATCGCGGCCGGCAAGCCGGCGTCGCTCCCCGTCGCCATCGTCGAAAGCGCATCGCTCGACGGATCGCGCACGGTCTACACGACGCTCGGCGTGCTGGCGCACGGTTTGGCGCCAGCGCTCGACGGCCCGGCGATGCTGCTCGTGGGGCCGCAGTTCGTTGCGCGGCGGACGGCTGCGCAGGCCGACTCCGTGCGTATCGCGGCAGTGGCATGAGGCGGCGTAGCGGCGCGCCGCCGGCGCGTCACGCAGCGAGGCGCTGCGCGCTCCCTCGGGGTCGCAGCACTCGCTAAAATTGCGCCGTGGCCCCGCGGCCACGGACGATGCGCCTCTCCCTCTTCGATCTGCCTCCTGCCGAGCAGCGCGCCTGGATTGCCGAGCGCCTCGCGCGGCCCGCGCCGGCCGACGCGCGCGGGCTGAACGACGGCTACCGGTTCCCCGGGCGCGAGGGCATCACGATTCCCGCGGCCGTGCTGGTGCCGATCGTCGACCGCACCGAGGGCCTGCAGGTGCTGCTCACCGAGCGCTCCGCGGACCTCCCCGACCATCCGGGCCAGATCAGCTTTCCCGGCGGCCGCGTCGAGCCACAGGATGCCGACGACGCTGCCGCGGCGTTGCGCGAGGCGCAGGAGGAGATCGGGCTCGATCCGTCACAGGTGGCCGTGCTCGGCGAGCTCACGACCTACGAGACGGTCACCGGCTATCGCGTCACGCCGGTCGTCGGATGGGTCCAGCCGCCGGTCACGCTCCACCCGGATCCGAGGGAAGTCGCGTCGGTGTTCGAGGTGCCGCTCGCCTTCCTGCTCGACCCGGCGAATCATCTGCGGCACTTCCGCATGCTCGGCGAGCTCCGGCGCGACTACTGGGCAATGCCCTACGGCGCGCGCTACATCTGGGGGGCGACCGCCGCCATGCTGCTGATCCTCGAACGAACGCTCAAGGCCGCGCCGTAGCGGCCGAAATCACGCCATGGGAGCGAATTCGCACGCGCCATGGCGCTCGCCGACCACGAGACCGGACTGATCCTGTCCGGCGGCGGCGCGCGCGCGGCCTACCAGGCCGGCGCGCTGCGCGGCCTCGCCCACGTGCTCGGCCGCAATGCCGCTCCGCCGTTCCCGGTCATCTGCGGGACATCGGCCGGCGCGATCAACGCCGCGACGCTGGCCGTGCATGCGGACGACTTTCGCCGTGCCGTGGCGCGCCTCGTGCGCTGGTGGCGCGCGGTCACGGTCGACGACGTCTATCGCACCGACCTGTGGTCGCTCGCCTTCCACGGCGTTCGCTTCCTCGGCTCGCTCGCGGGGCTCGGCCGGGTGCCGGAGCAGGTCGCGGCGATGCTCGACAACGCGCCGCTCGGCCGCACGATCGGACGCGAGATCGACCTCTCGCGCATCGACCGCATGATCAAGCAAGGCGCGCTGCGCGCGCTCGCGGTGAACGCGACGAGCTACGCCACCGGGCAGGCGGTCACGTTCTTCCAGGGCGCGCTGACCGTCGCGCCGTGGCATCGCATGCGCCGCCGCGGCGAGCGCTGCACGATCGGCGTCGAGCACCTCATGGCCTCGACCGCCATCCCCTTCGTCTTTCCCGCGGCGCGCCTGCGCGACGATTACTACATGGACGGCTCGGTGCGCCAGATCACCCCGCTCTCGCCCGCGCTGCACCTCGGCGCGAGGCGGCTCGTGGTCATCGCCGTGGGGCAGTTCTCCGGGCAGCGCACGGTGCCGGCGGGACCGCCGCGCTATCCGTCGTTCGCGCAGCTCGCGGGTCACGCGCTGTCGTCGATCTTCCTCGACAACCTCGGCGCCGATCTCGAGCGCCTGCTGCAGATGAACCGGGTGATCGACCTCGCCGAGCGCAACGGCGCCGCGCACGCGCGCCTGCCGGCCGCGCACGTCGACGCATTCGTGATCTCGCCGTCGCAGGACCTGGGCGACCTCGCCCGCGCGTACGTCGACCGACTGCCGGCGGGCGTGCGATCGATGTTGCGCGGCTTCGGCAGCACCCAGGGCACCGGCGCGAACCTGCCCTCTTACCTGCTGTTCGACCGCGGCTTCTGCCGCAGGCTGATGGCGCTCGGGTACGCCGACACGCTCGCACGGCGCGAGGAGATCGCCGCCTTCCTGTCGGGCGCGCACGTGCGCTACGTGCCGCTGACGTCGCACGTGTTCGGATAGACCGTACAATCGCCGTGCAATGGCCCTGACCCGCCTGGAGCCGCGCGTGCGCGCGCTGCACAGCCTTTCGCCGCACGGCTTTCACCGTGTCGTATGGTACGAATGGGGGCCGCCCGACGCACGCGACGTCGTCGTGTGCGTGCACGGCGTGGGCCGCAACGGCCGTGACTTCGACGTCCTCGGCGAGGCGCTCGCGTCGACGCACCGCGTGCTCGCGGTCGACATGCCGGGGCGCGGCCGCAGCGAGTGGCTCGCGGACGCCAACGACTACACCCTGCCGACGTATCTCACCACGCTCACGGCGCTGATTGCCGCAAGCGGCGCCGAGCGCGTGAGCTGGGTCGGCACGTCGATGGGCGGATTGCACGGCATCGCCATGGCGGCGCAGCCCGGCACACCGATCGCCAGGCTCGTCGTGAACGACGTCGGACCCGTGATCGAGCCGGGCGCACTGGCGCGCATCGGCACCTATCTCGGCGCCAATCCGTCGTTCGCGACGTACGGCGAGATCGAAGCGTACGTGCGCACGGTCTCGGCGCCGTTCGGCCCGCTGACCGACGCCCAATGGGCGTACCTCACGCGCACCAACGTCCGGCAGGATGCCGACGGCCGCTGGCGCATCGCCTACGACCCCGGCATCGCGGTGCCCTTCCGTGGCGTCACCACCGTGCCCGACCTCTGGGCGCAGTGGGACGCGATTCGCTGCCCCGTGCTCGTGCTGCGCGGTGAGCATTCGGATCTGCTGTCGCGCGACACGGCGCGTGCGATGGCCGATCGCGGCCCGCGCGCCCGCGTGCTGGAGATCGAGGGCGTGGGCCATGCGCCGATGCTGCTCGATCCGTCGCAGATCGACGTCGTCGCGGCGTTCCTGCGCGGATGACGGCATTCGAGCGAGGCCGCGTATCCCTTACAATCCGCGCGGGCCAATCCGAACATCCGCCTAAGTGTCGACCCATCTTGCCCTGAGCCTTCCGCCGCTCGAGACGCGCCCGGCGAATCCGCCGGAGACGCGCCCGGGAAAGGTCGGCGAATGGCTGGCCGAGGCCGCGAAGCGCGATCCCGCGTACGCTGCGCGCGCCGTCGGCGACGCGCTCGCCGCCACCAATCGCGTGGCGATGAGCGACTCGCGCCGCATGGAGCTCGCGGAGCTGTACTGGAACACCGCGAGCGCGCTGTGGCCGGCGGTCGAGCGCCTGTTCGCGCGCGCGTCCCATCCGCTCACCGGCGATGCGCTCGAGGCCGCGAAGGGCGCGCTCACGCTCGCAACCGAGCTGTCGACGGCCTACAAGCACCTGCTCGCACGCGAAGCCGACAAGCGCATCTCGCTCGGCGGCCCGCGCATGCAGATCGCGCTCATCCACCGCTGCCTGCACATGAGCGCGCGCGTGCTGACCAACAGCTATCTCGCGTACGCGCCGGTGCCGTCGCGCACGTGGCACGACGCGCACGCGATCTACGCGTTCGCGCGGGCGCGCAACATCCATACCGCGGCGCTGCCGGGTGACCCGCCCGAGAACACGCCGGAGCGCATCTACACGCAGTCGCTGCTGCTCGCGCTCGCCAATCCCTACGGCTTCCTGCAGGGCCAGCTCCCGACTGTGCTGCGCTACCTGCAGGACCACGCGCACTGGGCGAAGCTCACCGACGTCGCGCCCGTGCACCGCATGGCGAAGGCGGTCGCGATCATTCCGGTCGGCCACGACTTTCCGCCGTTCTCCGCGAACAAGGGCGGCTCGATCGACGGATCCAAGCTCTTCCTGCTGACCTTCGATCTGGCGTTCCAGATCCAGGAGCAGTTGCGCGCGCTCGAAGCCGGCGGCGACGCGCCGCAGGGCGTGCCGAACGACCCGGCGTCGCGCACGCAGTACATCGTCCTGCTGAAGCGGCTGCTGCGCCAGTGGGCGATCCCGCCGGCGCGGCAGTTCAACCGATTGCCGTCGCGCGCGCGCGTGGTCATGTGCGCCGGGCTCTCGGGCGTATGGCAATACAGTCGCGGGCAGCATTCGGGCGTTGCGCATGCGCCCGCGGGCCTGCCTGCGATGACGACCTGCCAGGTCGTCAACCACACGCCGGCCGGCTATGCGTTGCGCCAGATCGACCCTGCGCCCGCAGCGCTGCGCATCGGCGACCTCGTCGCGCTTCGCATCGAGGGCCGCACCGGGTTGCAGGTTGCGATCGTGCGCTGGTTTCGCAACACGCTGAAGAGCACCGCGCTCGAGTTCGGCTGCGAGCTCCTGTCCGATTCTCCCGAAGCGGCGGCGGCTGCGGCCGAGGAAGCGGGCGACAGCACGCTCACGCCGGTCGTGGTGCTGCCCGAGGACAAGGATGGCGGGCCCGAAGGCGCGCAGCCGCAATTGATCGCGCCCTCGGGCGCGTTCGCGGTCGAGCAGGCGGTGAATCTGCGCCGGGGCAACGCGAGCGGCTTCGCCGTTCTGACCAAGCTCGTCGATCAGGGCCCCGGATTCGACCTGTACGAATTCGTGGCGGTCGGTTGACGCGCGTTCGCGCCGCGGCCGGCGCGCGCGGGCCGTCGTGGTGGGTGGTTGCCGTCGCGGCCCTGCTGTCGGCGCTCGGCGTGGTCCTCGCGCTCAACTTCACCACCGCGGAGAAGGAGGTCGAGGAGGACATCCCCCGCCTGTACAACACCGAGGACCCGCAGTTCGTGCGCACCATGAGCGCGCTGCTCGGTCCGCCCATCGTCGGCGGCAATCGATACGACGTGCTGCTGAACGGCGACGAGATATTCCCCGCGATGCTGCAGGCCATCGCGCAGGCGCGGCGCAGCATCGACTTCGAGACGTACATCTACTGGTCCGGCGACATCGGCCGGCGCTTCGCCGACGCGCTGTCGGAGCGCGCCAAGGCCGGCGTGAAGGTGCACGTGCTCATCGACTGGCTGGGCAGCCAGAAGATCGACCCTGCGCTGATCGACGAGATGACGCGCGCCGGCGTGCAGGTCATGCGCTACCACCCGCTGCGCTGGTACGACCTCGCGCGAATCAACAATCGCACGCATCGCAAGGTGCTGGTGGTCGACGGGCGCATCGGGTTCACCGGCGGCGTCGGCATCGCGCCGGAATGGACCGGTCACGCGCAGGATGCCCAGCACTGGCGCGACACGCATTTCCGGCTCGAAGGGCCGGCGGTCGCGCAAATGCAGGCGGTGTTCCTCGACAACTGGGTGAAGACGACCGGCGAGGTGCTGCACGGCGAAGACTACTTTCCGCAACTGCCCGCGGTCGGCGCCGGCGCGGCGCAGGTGTTCATGAGCTCGCCGAGCGGCGGCAGCGAGAGCATGCACCTCATGTACCTGCTCGCGATCACGGCGGCGCAGCGCACGATTCATCTGTCGATGGCCTATTTCGTCCCGGACGACCTCGCCGTGCGAGCGCTGGAGGCCGCGCTCGCGCGCGGGGTGAGAGTCGAGATCATCGTGCCCGGCCCGATCACGGACACCCAGACGGTGCGCAAGGCGTCACGCGCGCTGTGGGGGCCGCTGCTCGAGGCCGGCGCCAGGTTCTACGAATACCAGCCCACGATGTATCACTGCAAGGTGATGGTCGTGGACGGGCTGCTCACCTCGGTCGGCTCGACCAATTTCGACAACCGCTCGTTTCGCCTGAACGACGAGGCGAACCTCAACATCTACGACGCCGCGTTCGCGCGGCGCCAGATCGAGATCTTCGAAGCCGATCGCGCGCGATCGAAGCCGTTCACCTACGAGGACTGGCGCAACCGGCCGCTCACCGAGAAGCTGCTCGAGGATCTCGCCAGCATCCTTCGGCTGCAGCTCTGAGCTCTCGGAGCGAAGGCGAGGCAGGCTTGCCGTTGCCGGCGCGCGAGGGCGAAAAGCGCGTACTTTCGCCGCGCCCGGCATGGCACGGCTAGCGTCCCACCTCAGCACCCTTCGCCGACCCCGCGCCCTGCAACCCGCGCGGCAACGGAAACACGATCTTCTCCACCACGCCGGGCAGCTCCTCGACCTTGCACGCGCCGAGCGCGCGAAGGCGATCGACGACGCTGCGCACCAGCACTTCGGGCGCGGACGCGCCGGCCGCCACGCCGACACGTGGCTTGCCGCTCAGCCATTCGGGGTGCAGCTCCTCGGCGCGGTCGATCATGTAGGCGGGAATGCCGCGGTTCGCCGCGACCTCGCGCAGGCGATTCGAGTTCGAGCTGTTGGAGCTGCCGACCACGATCACCACGTCGACGGATTCGCACAACGCCTTGACCGCGTCCTGCCGGTTCTGCGTGGCGTAGCAGATGTCGTCGCGCCGCGGACCGACGATGCCGGGAAAGCGGCGCTTCAGCGCATCGACCACGGCGGCTGCGTCGTCCACCGAGAGCGTCGTTTGCGTGACGTACGCGAGGCGCGACGCATCGCGCACCCGAAGACCGGCGACATCGTCGACCGATTCGACGAGATGGATGCCGCCGTCGCATTGCCCCATCGTGCCTTCGACCTCGGGATGGCCGGCGTGGCCGATCATGACGATCTCGCGCTCCTGCTCGCGCATCTTGGCGACCTCGACGTGCACCTTGGTGACCAGCGGGCAGGTCGCGTCGAACACGCGCAGGGCGCGCGCGTCGGCTTGCGCTCGCACGGCCTTCGACACGCCGTGCGCGCTGAACACGACGGTCGAGCCACGCGGGACCTCGGTGAGCTCCTCGACGAACACCGCGCCCTTGGCGCGCAACGCGTCGACCACGAACTTGTTGTGCACGACCTCGTGACGGACGTAGATCGGCGCGCCGAATCGGGCGAGCGCCTGCTCGACGATGCCGATCGCGCGATCGACGCCCGCGCAGAAGCCGCGCGGATTGGCGAGGAGCACGTTCATCGGGAGCAAGGGGGCTTCGAGGTCGCGCATCAGACGACTTTCGGCGTCGCGGCGTGGCGCTGGCGAAAGCCGTCGAAGATCAGCGCGATCGCACCCAGGGTGATGGCGCTGTCGGCGACGTTGAACGCGGGAAACGACCAGCCGCGATAGTGCACCAGCACGAAATCCACGACGGTCCCGATCGTGAGGCGGTCCCACAGGTTGCCGAGCGCGCCGCCGATGATGAGCGCGAGCCCGCCGCAGAGCCAGCGGCTGCCGCCCCGGCGCAGCAGCCACAGCATGAGCGCGCACGCCGCGAGCGCCACGGCGGCGAAGAGCCAGCGCTGCCAGCCCGTGGCGCCCGCGAGGAAGCTGAACGCGGCACCGGGATTGAAGGCCAGGATGAGGCTCAGCACGGGCAGCAGCACCTTTTCCTCGCCGGGGCGGAACGCGAACAGGATGAGCTGCTTGGTCGCCTGGTCGAGCGCGATCACCGCGACGCTCAGCCAGAGCCAGCGGTGCCAGCCGGCCACGATCTCCGGCGAATCACGCATGCCGTCGCGGCTCGCCTGCGCCGAAGAGGTTCGCGACGCAGCGCCCGCAGAGGGTCGGATGCGCGCGATCGGCGCCGACGTCGTTGCGATAGTGCCAGCAGCGCTCGCACTTCGGCGCCGCGCTCGGCCGCACGGTGACCGACAGCGCGTCGCCGCCACGCACCGTCGCCGCCGACGTGATGAGCACGAAGCGCAGGTCGTTGCCGAGCGATGCGAGCGCGGCCGCATCCTCGGCCGGCGCGACGATGTCCACCTCGGCCTGCAGCGACGAGCCGATGCCGCCGGTCTGACGCAGGTCCTCGAGCTGCTTCAGCACGACCGAGCGCACGGCCAGGATGCGCTGCCATTTGCCCGCCAGCCCGGCGGCATCGTGGAACGTCGGCAGCGAGCCCGCGAACACGCGCACGAAAATCGTCGCGTCGCCCGGATGCAGCATTCGCCACGCTTCCTCGGCCGTGAACGAGAGGATCGGCGCGAGGAGCTTCAGCAGCGCATCGCGGATCAGCGCAAGCGCGGTTTGCGCCGACCGGCGGGCACGGCTGTCGTGCGCGGCCGTGTAGAGACGATCCTTCAGCACGTCGAGGTAGAAGCCGCCGAGCTCCTCGGAGCAGTACGTCTGCAGGCGCTGCACGACCAGGTGGAAGTCGTAGCGCGCATAGTCGGCTTCGACCGCGCTGGCGACCGTCGCCGCCTGCACCAGCGCAAAGCGATCGAGCTCGAACAGCTCGTCGTGCGGCACGGCGTGCTGCGCCGGATCGAAGTCGACCGTGTTGGCGAGCAGGAAGCGAAGCGTGTTGCGGATGCGCCGGTAGCTCTCGACCACGCGCTTCAGGATCTCGTCGCCGATGGCCATGTCGCCCGAGAAATCGGTCGCGCCCACCCACAGGCGCAGGATCTCGGCGCCCAGCGTGTCGGCGACCTTCTGCGGGGCCACCACGTTGCCCTTCGACTTCGACATCTTGTGGCCCTGCCCGTCGACCACGAAGCCGTGCGTGAGCAAGGCCTTGTACGGCGGGACGCCGTTCAGCATCGACGAGATCAGCAGCGACGAATGGAACCAGCCGCGGTGCTGGTCGGAGCCTTCGAGATACAGGTCGGCGGGGAAGCCCGTCTCGTCCGAATGCGAGCCCGCGTGCGTGCGCCGCCCTTCGGGACCGCCCATCACCGTCTGATGCGTCGACCCGGAGTCGAACCAGACGTCGAGCGTGTCGGTGAGCTTGCGGTACTTGCGCTCGTCCACGCCGAAATCCTCGTGCGTGGACTCGAACCATGCCTCGATGCCGCCTTCCTGCACCTTCGCGGCGGCGAGCTCCAGCAGGGCCGGCGTGTCGGGATGCAGCTCGTCGGTTTCCCTGTCGACGAAGAACGGCAACGGCACGCCCCACTGCCGCTGGCGCGACAACGTCCAGTCGGGCCGGTGCGCGATCATGTTGTACAGGCGCGAGCGACCCCAGCTCGGGAAGAACTGTGTCGCCTCGATGCCGCGCAATGCCGTGGCGCGCAGCTGTTCGGCGGGCTTCCTGCCGCGATAGCCCGGCACGTCGTCCATGCCCGCGAACCACTGCGTCGTCGCGCGGTAGATGATCGGCGTCTTGTGGCGCCAGCAGTGCATGTAGCTGTGCGTGTGCTTCTCGACGTGGAACAGCGCGCCGACCTCGCGCAGCTTCTCGACGATCGCCGGATTCGCGGCCCAGATCTTCTCGCCGCCGAAGAAAGGCAGCGTGTCGCCGAAGCGACCGTCGCCGAGCACCGGCTTCAGGATCTCGTCGTCGGTCATGCCGTAACGGCGGCAGCTCTCGAAGTCCTCGATGCCGTACGCGGGCGCGCTGTGGACGATACCGGTACCCGCCTCCAGCGTGACGTAGTCGCCGAGATACACCGGCGAGGCGCGGTCGTAGAACGGATGACGAAACGCGATGCGCTCGAGCGCCGCGCCTTTCGCAGTCCCAACGACTTCGCCCTGCAGGCCGTAGCGCTTGAGGCACGCCTCGACGAGGTCCTGCGCGAGCACGAGGTCGCCCCGCGCGGTGCGCACCAATGCATACGTGAGATCGGGATGGACGTTGAGCGCCTGGTTCGCCGGAAGGGTCCATGGCGTGGTCGTCCAGATGATCGCGTGGACCGGGGTGTCGCCCGCGACGTCCACGCCGAACGCGTGCGCGAGCTTGGCGCGCTCGCCCGGGTCGGTGAGCGGAAAGCCGGCGTCGATCGCGGGATCGACGCGGTCCTCGTATTCCACCTCCGCTTCCGCGAGCGCGCTGTGGCAGTCGAAGCACCAGTTGACCGGCTTCAGGCCGCGGTACAGGTAGCCCCTGGTCAGCAGCGCGCCGAGGGTGCGGATCTCGTCGGCCTCGGTCTTCTTCGCCATCGTCAGGTACGGATGGTCCCAATCGCCGAGGACGCCGAGACGCCGGAACTGCGCCTTCTGTCGCTCGATCTGCTCCGTCGCATAGGCGCGGCACAGGCGCTGCGTCTCCGCGATGGTGAGGTTCTTGCCGTAGGTCTTCTCGATCTGGACCTCGATCGGCATGCCGTGGCAGTCCCAGCCGGGCACATAGGGCGCGTCGAAGCCCGCGAGCGTGCGGCTCTTCACGACCATGTCCTTCAGGATCTTGTTGAACGCTGTGCCGATGTGGATGTCGCCGTTGGCGTAAGGCGGCCCGTCGTGCAGCACGAAGCGCGGCCGTCCCTTGCACGCCGCGCGAATCGCCTCGTAGACCCTGTTGCGCTGCCATTCGTCGACCCATTTCGGCTCGCGCCTGGCGAGATCGCCCCGCATGGGAAACGGCGTGTCGGGCAGGTTCAGGGTCGACTTGTAGTCGGTCTTGGCGTCGTCTGGCATGGTGTGGAGATGGGGATCAGCGCGCGGAAGCGAAGAACTCGCGCGCCTGCGCGACGTCGGCGTGCATGCGACGCGTCAGCGCATCGAGGTCGGGAAAGCGCTCCTCGTCGCGCAGCTTGTGCAGGAACTCGACGGTGATGCGCCGACCGTAGATCGACGCGTCGAAATCGAACAGGAACACTTCCAGCAGCGGCAGCCCGTCCGGCTTCACCGTAGGCCTCACGCCAAGGCTGGCCACGCCCCGCAGCGGGACACCGCCCGTTGCGCCGGGTCGCTCCAGGCAACCGGCCTCGCCCGCTTCGCGGGGAGCGAGCGAAGCGTGCGCGGCCGCCGGTCCAAGGCCATGCACGCGCACGGCGAAGATGCCGCTCAGCGCGGGCCTGTGGCGCAGCGGGATGTTGGCCGTGGGAAAGCCGAGGTTGCGGCCGCGCTTGTCGCCGTGCGCGACGTGGCCGCTCAGAGTGTACGGGCGTCCGAGCAGCGCGGCGGCGCGCGAAACGTCGCCGCGCGCGAGCGCCTCCCGGACTGCGGTGCTCGACACCCGCTCGCCGTCGACCGTCACCGTGCTCATCGCTTCGACGCTGAACGTGCGCGCGGTCGCGCGCAGCAGCGCGAGATCCCCGCGTCGCTTGCGTCCGAAGCGGAAATCCTCGCCGACCAGCACCCAGCGCGCGTCGAGGCCCACTTCGAGCACCTGCTCGACGAACGCTTCGGGCTCGAGCGAAGCGAGTCGACGATCGAAGCGCGCGATCCACACGACCTCGACGCCGTAGGCGCGAAACGCGTCGACCTTGGCGCGCACCGTGGACAATCGCGGCGGCGCCGATTCGGGCGTGAAGAACTCGCGCGGATGCGGGTCGAACGTGAGCACCGCGGGCGGCAGCTCGAGGTCCTCCGCCGCTTCGTTCAGCCGCGCGAGCATCGCCTGGTGGCCGCGGTGGACGCCGTCGAAATTGCCGATGGTGAGCGCCACCGGGCGGCCGGCGCCGGCGAGGCTGCGCTTGACGAGCACGAGTGAGCGCCAAAAGGATCGATTATACGGGAAGCGTCTGATTCACGAAGGAAAGAAGCGATCGAACAGCCGCCAAAGGCAATCGAAGATCGGCGGGCGGAACAGCGCGACGTGCAATGTGGCACCCTGTCGCCTCGCTCCTGATCCCTCGCGCCTCGCTCCTCGCGCCTCGCTCCTCGCCCCTCGGTCCTCATCCCTCGCACCTCGTCCCTAGCCGCTCCCATGTACTCGATCCTCCTCGCCATCGGCCTTTTCACGCTGACCTTCCTGAGCCCGGGCCCGAACCTGCTCGTCGTCGTGCAATCGAGCATGGCGGCGGGACGGCGCGCGGGAGTCGCAGCGAGCCTCGGCGTGGCGACCGGCGACGGTCTCTACGCCGCGCTCGGCCTGTTCGGCATGAGCGCCGCGATCGCACGAGGCGGCGCGCTGTTCGCGGCGATCGAGGTGCTCGGCGGCGCGTACCTGCTGTGGTACGCGCTGCGCCTGCTGCGCGACGGCAAGCCGCTCGAGCTGGATGGGACTGTCGCGGACGACCCCATGCCGCTCGCGCAATTCTTCCGGCGCGGGCTGATCACCGACCTCGCCAACGCGCAAACGGTGCTGTTCTTCGCGAGCATCTTCTCCATGACGCTGACGGCGCACACGCCGATGTGGGCCAAGGTCGCCACCTGGCTGGGCATCGTCACGGCGTCGATCGTCTGGCGTCTCCTGCTGAGCCACGCGTTCTCGCGCGCCATCGTGCGGCGCGGCTACGCGCGCATTCAACGAACGCTCGAGCGCCTGGTCGGCGTCGCGCTCGGCGTGTTCGGCGCGCGGCTGGTCTACGAGGGACTGACGCGGCGCTGAGTCGGCGCGGTCACCGGACTCGCGGCGCCATTCGCCGTGCCGGCGTGACGAGCTCGTGGATCGGCACACCGTCCACGTCGGGAAGCTCCACGCCGAGCATGCTGCAGAACGTCGGCGCGAAATCCATGATCGACACGGTCCGATCCAGGGTGCCGGCCGCGATGCCGGGCCCGGTGGCCACGAACATGCCGCCGGGAAAATGGTCGCCGCTGCGGCAGAAGCGATATTCGCCCGCGATCTCGGCGAGCTTCGGCGAGCCCAGCCGGATGCGCGATATCGGCGCGTAATCGGACCATTCGACGAGCAGGTCCGGGAGCACGTCGCGATGCTCGCCGCGGTACAGATCGTCGGTGCGCAGCACGCGCTCGGCGACGTGCTGCCCGGTGTCGAGGTCGACGACGTCGAGCAGGTCGCGCGCGAGCGCGTCGCAGAACGCGTCGTACGCAGCGCCGGGCGCCACTTTGCCCTGCGGCTCGCGGCCCGCGAGGTTGACGCGTATGCCGGCGTGGGCGTGGTTGTTCTCGACGCGAAAGCAAAGGCTCGCCGCCGGGTCGACCAGCGGCGCGGGCGCCACGCTTTCGGGCAGCATCCAGTCGCGCAGCGGCGCGCGCACCGGCTGGAGCAACGAGCGCAGCGGTTTCGGGGTGCGCTGCCAACCCCACGTCAGCAACGGATCGAGCGCATCGCGACGCCGGCGCGGCGGCTTCGCCGGCTCGGCGGAGGGCGCGGGCGCCGCCACGCCGAGCCCGAGGAGGATGCGATCGAGCAGGAACTGCGGCCCGTACTTGTAGCCCATGCCGTGGCTCGCGAGCACGACGACGATCGTGTCCTCGTCGATGCACTTCAGCGTCTCGCCGATCTCGGCGTCGATCGCGGCGTATACGTCCAGCATCGGATCGCCCACCGCGCGCGCCTGCGCGTCGTCGTGGCGCGGATGCGCGGGATCGTGCAGGTGCCAGCACTGGTGTCCGACGCAATGGCTTTCGCCGAAGACGGACGCGAAGAACGTCCAATCGGCGCGTCGCAGGAAGTGCCGCGTGATCTCACCCTTCTTGCGAACGCCCTGCACCAGGCGATCGCGAAGCTCGACGTAGCCCGCCGTGTCGCGATTGGCGTTGCACGTCGGGCCCATCGGATGACGGCCGAAGCGCGACTCCACCTCGCGCGCGAGCGCGGGTGGCCACGTCGTGAAGCGGTATTGCGCATCGTGCGCGCCCCATTCGAGGAGCTGCACGCCGTTCAGCCCGGCGCTCGGCGCCGACAGCGGCACGTCGATCACCGTGACGCTCCGCCCTGCCCGGCCGAGATGGTTCCAGAACGGCTCGCGCCGCAACTGCTCGCCGGTGAGGCAGCGGCGCTGCTCGTACGTCCCCGGCGCGATCTGCATCCACGAATACACGCCGCTTCGCGCAGGGTTCACGCCGGTCTGGAACGAAGGCCACGTCGCGCCCGTGAAGAGGCCCGGCAGGCTCATCGTCCTGCCCTTGAGACCGCGCTCGAGCAGGCGGCGCAGCGCGGGCAGCCGCCCCTCGCCGGCCCATTGCTCGAGCAGATAGCGATTGCCCGCGTCGATGCCCAGCAGGGCGACTTTGCGCGTCATGCATTCTCCCGCCGTGCGAGGCGAGCCACATTATGGGCGGTTGCCTCGAGCATGCAATACAGCGCGCCGGTCGCGAGATGCCCGAGCAAGCGCGGCGCCTCCATTCCATGCGGCACGCGCAGCCAGTCCCCGAACAGCCCGCGCACCTCCCAGTACGCCATCTGCGCGATCTGTCGATCGCGGATGAACTTGCAGTAGAACGCGCCGCGGCCGCGAACGTATTCCCGCACGAGGCTGCGCAGCGCATCCGGCGTGCGCCGACCGTGCGCGTGGCGCACGACCAGGTGCGGGGCGTAGCGCATCGCGAGGGGCTGCTTCAGCACGCGGTAGAGCATGTCGAGGTCCTCCGCCGCGCCGACGCGCCGTCCCTTGCCGAAGGCGGCATCGAAGAGCCCCACGCGCTCGAATACCTCGCGTCGGAACATCATGTTCGAGCCGCTCATGATCGACATGATCTGGCGCGCGCTCGTGATCGCCTCGGGGGTCGCGTGCACGCGTATGGAGACGGGATAGTCGTCGGCGTCGTCGAGCACGACGCTTCCGCCCAGCACCGACACGTTCGGGTGATCGGCGAATTCGTCGACGATGCCGCGCAGCCAGGCATCGCCCACGAGGCAATCGTCGTCGGTGAATGCGACCAGCGGATGCCGTGCGAGGGCGACGCCGCGATTGCGCGCATTCGCGAGTCCCGGGCGGGGCTCGTGCGCATACTCGAGCGGCAGCCGATCGACGAAGCGGTGGATCACCGCGCGGGTCTCGTCGAGCGACGCGTTGTCGACGACGACCAGCTGCCACGCGAGCCCCGGGTCGCCGCAGGTGGCGGCGAGGTGATCGAGGCACCGCGCGAGCTTCGCCGCGCGATCGCGCGTGCAGATGACGACCGTGATCATTCGCCGAAGCCCGCCGCGGCGCGCCGGCCGCTCGCTTGAACGGACGCCGATTCTAGCGAGCCTCGCGCGGCCCTGTGCAGGGCCGTCCATCCGCCGGCCTAACCGTCGAAGTCGAACGCGCGGAAGCCCCCGGCGACGAGCGGATAGTAGAGCGCGAGGCGGATCGGACGGGCGTCGACGCCGCGCACGAGGCGCGCGTAGCGCGCGAGCTGCGGGCGATAGCGCTCCACCTCGCGGTCGAGGAACGCCGCGGCGTCCGAGCCTTCGTGGGCGCCGGTCTTGTAGTCGACGATCCAGCGCACCCCGTCGCTCACGAACGTGTGGTCGAGCGCGACGTGCACGATCTCGCCGGCGTCGAGTCCCGCGAGCGGCCACTCGATCGCGCGCTCGGCGTGCTCTGGCGAGAACAGCCAGCGGCCGCGCGGATCGGCGAGCGTGCGCTGCAGCGCGTCCATCACGCGCCGGGCCGACGCGTCGCGTGCCGTGCCCGCCACGCCGAGCAAGGCGAGCTCCGTGACGATGCGCCGCTGCTCGCGCGCGACACGCTCGGGCGGCCACGCATCGAGGCCGTCACGCGCGATCTGCGCGAGCAGGCGGTGGGCGACGGTGCCGACCGCCGCGGCCGTGGCCTGCGCCCAATCGAACACGGGCGCGTCGCCCTGGCTCGACGCACGGGCCGCGCTGCCGCGCAGCGGCGGCGGAAGGCCCGGCAGCGTCCAGGTTGCCGGCAGCCGCGCAAGTTGCGGCGGCTCGGGAACGACTTCTGCGGCGTCGGCGCCTGCATCGACGTCCGCCTGCGATTCGGGCGGCGCGATGCGCTGCGCGAGCGCGCTCCAGAGCCGCTCGAGCGCGCAGCCCTTCACCGGCGTGCGCCATTGCGGCGCGTCGGCATCCTTCGGGCGATGTACGCCTGCGACGGCGATGAGGTGCAGGCGATGACGCGCGCGCGTGGCGCCGACGTACAACAGCCGCCCGATCTCGGCAGCATCCTCGGCGGCATCCAGGCGGCCGAGCCATTCGTACACGGGGTCGGCCTGCGCCTGCGCGCCCATTCGGCTCTTGAGCGGCGCGAGCACGAGCGTCGGCTGGCCGTCGACCTCGCGCACCTTCCAGCGCAGCGGGCGCGTCTGGCCGCCGCGCGTCGCCTGGTCGAGGCCCGGCAGGATGACCGCGTCGAATTCGAGGCCCTTCGCCTTGTGCAGCGTCATGATCTGCACGCCGCCGTCCTGCGCGACGGCCGGCGTATGCGCATGCAGGCGTTGCGCCGCCGCGACGAACGCATCGTAGTCCGCGAGATCGCCCGCGCGCTCGTGCTGCGCGAGCAGCGCGAACACGCGATCGACGCCGTCGCGGTCGAGCTCGGCATCGATGCACGACGGGCCGCCGAGCGCGAGCCATGCGGCGCGCACGCGCAACGCGAACGGCGCGCGACCGCGCGCGGACAGCGCAGGCTCGAGGGCGGCACGAAAGCGTCGCGCGCGCGCCGCGCCATCGGCCGAGAGCCGCGCGAGCGTCGCCGGATCGTCGAGCGCGCGCAGCAGCGGTCGCTCGTCCCTCGGGCCCGCGAGCGCGAGCAGGTCCGCGAGCGCAAGGCCGCACCACGGCGCGCGCAACACCGCGAGCCAGGCCACGCGATCGCCCGGCTGCGCGAGCGCACGCGCGAGCGAGACGAGGTCGCGGGTGGGCAGGCGCTCCTGCAGCGGCTCGAGCTCCACCGCCTGATAGGCGATGCGCGACTCGCGCAGCGCCGGCAGGATCGCCTGCACGTGGGCACGCGCGCGCACCAGCACCGCGATGCTCTTCGCGCCGTCGGCTTGCGCATCGCGGATGGCGTCGACGACGGCCTGCGCCTCCGCGGCCCGGTCCGCGCACAGCGTGATGATCGGTTGCGGATCGGCGCGCTCGTCGTCGGGCAGCGCGGGCTGGAACGCGACCTCGCCGCGGCTCGCCTGCGACACGCGCGGAAACACCTGCGCGAAGGCGTCGTTTCCCCAGCGAACGATCGCCGCGCGCGAGCGGAAGTTCCGCTCCAGCACGAGCGTTCCCACCGCAACGCCCGCGATGCGCCCGCGCTGCTGCGCCTCGATGAATATGCGCACCTCGGCTTCGCGAAAGCGATAGATCGATTGCATCGGATCGCCGACCGCGAAGAGCGTGCGGCCGTCGCCGGGCTCCCAGCCGGAGGTGAGACGCTCGATCAGCAGCAGTTGCGCGCCCGACGTGTCCTGGAACTCGTCGATCAGCAGATGCTGGATCCGCTCGTCGAGCGCGAGCAGCAGGTCTTCCGGCTGCTCCCCCGTCCCGAGCGCGGAGAGCGCGCGCAGCATCGCTTCGGCGAAGTCGGCCTTGCGCTGCACGGACATGACGACGAGCAACTGCGCGGCGGCCCGCGGCAGGAGGGCGATGGTCGCTTCGACGAACGCCCATGCGTCGTCGCCGAAGCGCTCGGGCGGGAGCTCGCGGATGCCGCAGAGGGCTCCCTCGAGGCCGGGAACGCCGCGCGCCGCCTCGAGCCAGCCCTCGAAGGCGGCCTTGCGCTCCGCGCGCTCGCGTGCGCCCACGCCGTTGCCCGCGGGCGGAAAGCCATGGCGCTTGGTGACCTGCTGCACGAACAGGCCCTCCTTCGTCAGCGCCCAGTCGGCGAGCGCACGCCACGCGGGCAAGTCGTCGACCGTCTCACCGGGCAACCCCGCGCATTGCGCGAGCGCGCGCAGCGCGGCGGCACGCTCGTGACCCTGCGAATCGAAGTACTCGAGCGCCGCACGCGCATGCGGGGTCAACGCGCCCGACAGGAGTTGCGGAAAGAGCGCGCGCAGCGTGCGCAGCGAAGCGCAGATCTCGGCGGCCAGCACGCGCTCGAGCTCGGCGCGCAGGCGATCGGGTGGCAGATTCAGGAGCTCGCGCGGCCAGCGGTCGCGCGCGGCCAGCATCTCGGCGAGGAGGCTCACCGCGGCCTGCGCGTCGTTGTCGATCCATTGCAGGAACGTCCGCCAGGCCGGGTCCTCCGCCGACGTGGCCGCGAGCGCCGCGCGCGCAGCCGCGCGGTACAGCGGCGTGGCGTCGTCGACGAACTGGGGCAACGCGCCGAGGCCCGTGGACACCGGTGCGCGGCGTGCAAGCGCGGTGGTATAGGCATCGATCGTTTCGATGCGCAACCGCGACGGATGCTCGGTGACCTTCCAGCCGTGCCGCCGGTCCGCGTCGAGTGCCTTGCGCGCGAGCTCCCAGGTGACCCGCTCGTGCGGCGAAGACGGCGGCGCATCGCCGGCGGCCGCACGGCCGAGGGATTCGAGCACGCGCTCGCGCATCTCCGCCGCGGCCTTGCGCGTGAAGGTCATCGCGACCACGCGCTCCGGCGCGTCGACGTGGGCGAGCAGCGCGAGATAGCGCTGGATCAGCAGGCCCGTCTTGCCCGAGCCGGCCGGCGCCTGCACGAGCCACGAGCGCGTGACGTCGAGCGCCTGGCGGCGCGCTGCCGTGTCGCGCTCGAGCGCGCGCGTCGCATCACTCATCTTCGTCGGTGACGACCGGCTCGCGCTGCGCGTCGTCGTAGAGATTTCGGATGCGGCACAGCGGTTGCAGGTCGCAGCGCTGGCAGGCCTGCGCGTTGCGGGGGGTGACGTGCGCATCGCCGCGATGGAACCCCTCGCCGAGCGCGGTCAGCGTGTCGATCCAGAACTGCTCGAGATCGCGCCACTTCGCCTCCTTGATGGCGCGCTCCGGTGGCAGCAGGTCGGGCCACGTCGCACGATCCGCGACCACGCCGCTCACCTTGATCTGTCCGGCCTTGATCTGAGCGTATGCGGCCGCGGACACGGGCCGCGTGGGCACCTCCGCCTTCAGCGCGAGCACGTAGAGGCCGAGCTGCGTGCCCTCGGGACGCGGCCTGAACCATGCTGCCGGCGCGGTGACGCGTCCGGACTTGTAATCGACGACCGCCAGTGCGCCGGACTCCAGCGTGTCGGCGCGGTCGATCTTGAGCCGCAGCCGCACGCCCCCGAGGCTCAGCGCGCGATCGCGCTCGGTGAGCAGCACGCGGAATGGCGGCCTCGGCACTTCGCACAGCTTCAGCCACGCGAGGATCGTTTGCGTCAGGCGCTGCGCCTCGCCCGCCGCGATCGCGGGCGCGAGCGCGCGCCAGCGCGGCGCCGGCAGCTTGCCCTTCGCTGCGCTCACGGCGTCGGCCACGCGCGACTCGAGGGCTTCGTCGTCGAGCGCGAGCAGCGACGCGTGGTCGCGCACGACCTCCCACAGCGCGCGCATGGCGAAGTGCAGCAGCGTGCCGCGCTCCTTGGGGGTCAGGCCTTCGTCGGGCTCATCCCATGCGCGCGCGCCCAGCCGGTACCGCGCGAACGCCTGGAACGGACAGGCGCTCTGGCTTTCGATCACGCCCGTGCCGCCGCCGCTTTCGGTGGTCTGCGGGAGCGCAGGACCGTGGTCGTCGCGCCACGGCTGCGAACGCGCCGCGGCGGCCGCGATGCGATCACGCAGGCGCTCGCCCTGCCCGGCCTTCGCGTGCGGCCAATGCGCGAACAGCGGCGAGACGACTTGCGGCGCCTCGTTGGTCTCGCGCGCGTGGCTCACGACGACGTGCGCTGCCGCGCGCGCGAAGCTATCGCTCAGCGCGCGTGCATAGGCGAGCGTGCTCGGGGCCGAGGCGCGCGGGGTGTCGTGCGCGCGTTGCCAGGCGAGCGGCAGCAAAGGATTGGGACTGGGCGACGGCGGCCAGGCCTCGGCGCTGAAGCCCGCGAGCCACAGCGCATCGAACTCGAGCCCCGAGGCTTCGAGCACGCCGAGGACCTGGATGGGCGCAATGCCGCCTTGCGGCGCCCAGATGCGCTCGTGCGCGAGCGCACGTAACGCGTCGAAAGCCGTTGCCGCGTCGAGCGCGGGCGTCACTTCGTCGAGCGCAGCGAAGTCCACGAGCAACGCATGCCACGCATCGCGGGCCTGCCACTCCGCGCTGTCGAGCGGCCGCGGACCGGGCCATCCGAAGGTGTCGAGCCACCCCGTCCACGCGCTCACCCAGTCGCGCGGCGAGGCCGGTGTCGCCGGCAAGCGGACGCGAAAGCGCCGCGCCAGGTCGGCGTCGACGCGATCGAGCGTTGCCGCGACGTCGTTCCAGCGCAGCGCGCGACGGCCCTGCTCGCGCCATGTTCGCTCGACGTACGCGCGCGTCTGCCACGCGTCGGGCGGTCCCGGCAGGTAGGGCGAGCGCAGCAGCGCCGCGGCGGCCGTCGCGTCGAGCGAGGCAACGGCGAGCGCGAGGAGGTCGAGCGCGGCGGCGACGATCGGCACCTCGGCGAGCGCAACGCCGAGCGACACGCCATAGGGCGCGGGGGCGTGCGGGGCGAGCGGCATCAGGCGCTCGGGCGCCAGGATCTCGTCGGCGAGCGCCAGCACTTCGTCGCGACGCGCGGCAAGGTCCTGCACCACGATGCCGATGCGCGCGTCGGGGACACGCTCGGCGTGCGCGCGCGCGAACCCGAGCGCGCGTACGATCTCGTCGGTCGGCGAATCGCACGCGACCCGCGCACACGCGGATTCGCGCGAAGGCGGCGCGAGCGTGGACACGTCCGTGCCGGCTGCCGTCAATGCGTCGAGCAGCCGCTGCTGCTGCGGCGCGAGCTGCGTGAAGCCGAGCAATGCGATCGGTGCCGCGTCGGACCAAACGACGCGCTCGCGCGCGAGGCGATCGGCGAGCTCCGCGCGGTCGATGCGGCCGCGCGCAAGCAGGCGCTCCCGGTAGCGCGTGGCCCAGCGGGCGAACGCGGCCGCGTCGTCGGCGATGCCGCTCGCGTGCCAGGCATGCCATGTTTCGCCGGGCTCCCGATACGCGTGGAACCAGTCGTACGCTTCGGCGGCGGCACGCGCTGCGCCGCGCGCGTCGAGCAATTCCGCGCCGGCGGACTGCACGATCGACTGCCACAAATGCAGCGAAGCCGCGGGCGAGATCGGCACGCCATCGGCGCCGCGGGCGATCGCGTCGGTCCACAGCACGTCGACGAAGGCATGCCAGGGCAGCGCGCGCGCGGCCGGCCACGTGAGCCGCCCGGCCCTGCGCTGAGCGGCGTCGTGCCGCATCACCGCCTGGCGCGCGAGGCGATTGTTCGGCGTGACGATGACGGCGCCCGCGGCGAGCGCGGCGTCGAGGGAATCGAACGGCATGCGGACAGGCTAGACTCTAGCAGACGCCGCCGTGGCGCCGCTTCATGAGGAACGCACGATGCCCGCATACATCCTGGCCGAGATCGACGTGCACGACCCGCAGCGCTACGACCAATACAAGGCGCTCGCCCCCGACGCCATCGCGCGCCACGGTGGCCGCTACCTCGTGCGCGGCGGCGAGACCGTCACGCTGGAAGGCGACTGGAAACCTGCCCGCGTGGTGGTGCTCGAGTTTCCGTCGCTGGAGGCCGCGCGTACCTTCTACGATTCGCCCGAATACCGTGCGGCGCGCGCGAAGCGCGAGGGCGCGTGCCGGATGCAGATGATCGCGGTGGCGGGGTTGTGACGCGTCGCTCCTGCGCAAGCAGGAGCCCAGCCACTCTTGACGACACTGGGTGCCTGCTTTCGCAGGCATGACACAACGACACTGGGTGCGTGCTTTCGCAGGCATGACACAACGACACTGGGTGCCTGCTTCGCAGGCATGACGGCAACGACACTCGGCGCCTGCTTTCGCAGGCACGACAGCGGTCAATCCGACGCTGCGCTGATCGGCGCCGGCAACGGCGTGAGCGTGGTCACGCGCGCCGCGCCGGACGACGCCGTCATGAGGGACGGCTTCGCGTCGCCGAGCCGCGCGTCGGTGCGGCGAGGGACGATCTTCCATTCGCCGCACCAGTCGTCGTCGCGCACGTGGGGCCATACGCCCTCGATCATGTACGACTTGACGTTGACCGGATGGAGCATCGGGGCGGTACGCCGGCATTGTCCCCATGCGGGACCCTTGCCATCGGACGCGCTGTTGCGCCGATCGTAGTACTGGCACGTCACGCACTTCTGCACACCGGCCTCCTCGTTGTTGGATTTCTCGGCACGCACGCCGCCTCGCGCGGCAGCGCCGCGCGCCCCACCCTGCGCATTCGATCAGTGCAACCGCGCGGCGACGAAGCACGCCGCGCGTGGCGGCGGCGGCTCGCGGCGCCGCACGTAGCGTCGCGCCATGCCCTTCGCGCGACGATGCAGCAGCGCGGCGCGATCCACGCAAGGCCGAAGCGCGAGCTTCAGCGTGCGCGACGAGCGGCGCGACGCGCGCAGATGGGGCCGCACGTGCGCGCGTCCGGCGCATCGGGCTTGGTTTAGAAGAACGGCCGCCGACCGCATCGCTGTTTGCAGTTGGAAGTTTCTCCGTGGGCGGCCGTGAAACGGTTGCCGGTACTCAGGCGGCGGCCCTGGTCATCACGGCCGCGAGGCCGGACGGAACATCCTGCACGCGCCGCGGCAGCTGCACCGCCTGCGCGTCGAGCGCGCTCTTGAGCTCCACGTCGGCACGCGCGGCAGCCTGCGCCAGCTCGGCGTCGTAGGCACGGCGGCGCTGCGGATCCGACAGCACCTCGTAGGCGGCATGGATCATGCGAACGAGCCCGGAGAGGTCCTGGCCGGCGTCCGTGTATCCGAATTGAAACCGCTCGAGCAACGCCGCGTAGGCCGCTTCGATCCGCGCCCGGCTCGCGCCGGGAGCAAGCTCGAGGTAGTCATAGTGCGTGTAGTTCACTGTTGCGCTCCTGTCGGGTTCGGCAATCATCTCGCTGCCTGCACCCCGTCGAGCAGCAACCGTGCCATGCGCGGAAGCCGCTCATCGGCGAAGCGCTAAGTGCCTGAGCCCGCGATGCGCACGAAACTTGAGGCCCATTCGTCGGGGCCGAGCGGCGACCGCCGCGGCATCGGCGGGCGCCGCCGCGCACGCGGCCGAAACGCTCAGATGACCGAAATCGTCGTCGGCTGACGCGGCGGCGGAAACGCCGCATCCAGCGCCTCGAGCGTGGCTCGATCGAGCGCGAGGCCCGCCGCCACGCGGTTGTCGCGCAAGTGTTGCGGATCGCTCGATTGCGGAATCGCGATCACGTCATGGTGGCGCAGGAGCCACGCCAGCGCGACCTGCGCCGGCGTGCGACCAAGCCCGCGTGCGATCGCGGCGAGCCTGCGATTGCGCAGCAGTTCGCCCTGCCCCACGGGCGAGTACGCCGTGAGCGCGACGCGATACGCACGGCACCATTCGAGCAGCCGCCATTCGACCGCGCGCTCGGACAGGTTGTACAGAACCTGGTTGACGCTGCAGGCGTCGCCGCCCTCGATGGCGTAGAGCTCCTCCATGTCCGCGACGTCGAAGTTGGACACGCCCCAGCGCCGCACGAGGCCTTCGCGCACGAGCTCGGTGAACGCCGCCACGGTCTCGGCCAGCGGAATGCGGCCGCGCCAGTGCAGCAGATACAGGTCGAGGCATTCGGTGCGCAGGCGCTTCAGGCTGCGCTTGCACGCTGCGATGGCCGACTTGCGGCCGGCATTGTGCGGATAGACCTTGCTCACGATGAACACGCCCTCTCGCCGGCCGGCGACGGCGTCGCCGACCAGCGTCTCGGCACAGCCGTCGCCATACATCTCGGCCGTGTCGATCAGCGTCATGCCGAGATCGAGCCCGAGCGCCAGCGCGGCGCGCTCGCGCGCCGCGGCGCGCGCCGACTCCCCCATGTGCCAGGTGCCGAGGCCCAGCGCGGGCACACGGGTGCCGTCGCGCAATGCGACTTTTGCGATCGCCGGGTGTGGAATGCGCTGCATGGGCCAAGCATACCGGGCCGCGTCGCGACCCCGTAAAATGCCGCGATGCCGCTCGACAGCCGCTCTGCCGGCCGGCGGGTCGTTCGCGTCGCCTGCCCGCACGATTGCCCGGATACCTGCGCCATGCTGGTCACGGTGCAGGACGGCCGCGCGATCGACATTCGCGGCGCGCCCGACCACCCGACGACTCGCGGCACCCTGTGCACGAAGGTCGCGCGCTATCTCGACCGCACGTACAGCGCCGATCGCGTGCTCTTCCCGATGCGCCGGGCGGGCCCCAAGGGCGAAGGGCGCTTCAAGCGGATCTCCTGGGAAGAGGCGCTCGACGAGATCGCGCGGCGCTTCGACGACATCGCCCGCTCGCGCGACGGTCCCGAGGCCGTCCTGCCGTACAGCTACTGTGGCAACATGGGCCTGATCCAACAGGGCTCGATGGATCGGCGCTTCTTCCATCGCCTGGGCGCCTCGCTGCTCGATCGCACGATCTGCGCCACCGCCGGCAAGGTGGGCTGGGGCGCCGTCATCGGCGCCTCGGTCGGGATGGACCTCGAGGAGTACGACAACAGCCGCCTCATCCTGATCTGGGGCAGCAACCCGATCGCGTCGAATCTCCATTTCTGGACGCGTGCGCAGGAAGCCAAGCGCCGCGGCGCGCGCCTGGTGGCGATCGACCCGTATCGCAGCGCGACGGCCGAGAAGTGCCACGAGCACATCGCGCTTTTGCCCGGCACCGACGCCGCGCTGGCCTTCGGCGTGATGCACCTGCTGATCCGCAACGGGCTCGTCGATCGCGACTACGTCGAGCGCTACACGGTCGGCTACGAGGCGCTCGCGTTGCGCGCCGCGGAATGGCCGCCGGAGCGTGTCGCCGCCACGTGCGGCATTCCGGTCGAGCAGGTCGAGCGCCTCGCCCAGGACTACGGCTCGATCCGGCCCGCGGCGATCCGCCTCAATTACGGCATGCAACGCGTCGCTGGAGGCGGCAACGCCGTGCGTGCGGTCGCGTGCCTGCCGGCGCTCGTCGGCGCGTGGCGCGATCCCGCCGGCGGTGCGTTGCTGTCGTCGTCGGGAACCTTCCCGGTCGACGGTTCCGCCCTCGAGCGTCCCGATCTCATCGCCGGCAAGCCGCGCACGGTGAACATGAGCGCGCTGGGCGATGCGCTCACCACGCTCGCCGATCCGCCGGTGCGCGCGATCTTCGTCTACAACTCCAACCCGATGGCGGTCGCGCCCGAATCGGCCAAAGTCACCGCGGGCTTCGCGCGCGAGGACCTCTTCTGCGTGGTGCACGACATCTTTCGCACCGACACCGCGGACTACGCCGACATCCTGCTGCCCGCGACCACGCAGCTCGAGCACATCGACGTCCACAACTCGTACGGGCACCTCTACGTGCAGGCGACCAATCGCGCGATCGAGCCGCTCGGCGAGGCGCTGCCCAACACGGAGGTGTTCCGCCGGCTGGCGGCGCGGATGGGCTTCACGGAACCGTGTCTGCGCGACGACGACGACACGCTGTGCCGCACGGCGTTGCGCTTCGACCACCCGCGCATGAAGGGCATCGACTGGGACGCGCTGAAGGCGCGCGGCTTCGCGCGGCTCGACGTTCCGCGGCCGTACGCGCCGTTCGCACAGGGGAACTTCCCCACCCCGTCGGGCAAGTGCCAGTTCTGGTCGGAAGCGCTGCGCGCGCGCGGCGAGGACCCGTTGCCCGCCTACGTACCGCCGCGCGAGTCGGCCGCGAGCAACCCGGAGCTCGCGCGCCGCTATCCGCTGGCGTTCATCTCGCCACCGGCGCGCAACTTCCTCAACTCGTCGTTCGCGAACCTGCCCGCGTTCGTCGCCGAGGAGAAGACGCCGCATCTCGACGTCCATCCCGACGACGCCGAACCGCGCGGCATCGCGCACGGCATGCGTGTGCGCATCTTCAACGACCGCGGCGCGTTCCTGGCGAGCGCGCGCGTCACGCGCCGGGCGCGCCCGGGCGTCGTCGTCGCGCCGTCCATCTGGTGGCGCAAGCTGGCGCCGGGCGGCGAGAACGCGAACGCGGTCACCAGCCAGGCGCTCACCGACCTCGGGCGCGCGGCGACGTTCTACGACTGCCTGGTGGAAGTGGCGCAGGCGTAAGTGCCGCGATGAGCGCCGCACGTCCGCACGAAGGCGCCCGTCCCCCCGCGGGGGAAGGCGGCGCGGAGCGCCGCTTCGGGGAAGCCTATGCGACCACGGCCATGGGTCGCGATCCGGTGATCGCGAGCTTGCTGGCGCTGCTCGAGACCGCGCCCACGCCGGGCGAGCGGCTCTCGCTCATGCTCGATCTCTCCGAGCACCTGGTCGGCGTCGATGCCGCGCAGGCGATGCAGTACGCCGAGGACGCGGAATCGCTCGCCACCTCGCTCGCGCGGCCGGGGCCTCGTGCCGAAGCGTTGCACCTCAAGGGCCGCAGCGCGGAGCACCTGCTCGACTATCCGCGCGCGCTCGGCTGGTACGCCGACGCGCTGATCGCATTCGAAGCGGTCGACGACATGCGCGGCATCGCGAAGGTTCTGCGCGCGCTGGGCTTCCTGCACGATGCGCTGGGCGACTTCCCGACCGCGCTCGATCACCTCTTCCGCGCGCTCGCCCTCGACGAGCGCGTCGGCGACAACGGCAGCCGCGCGGCGACGCTTCGCACCATCGGCATCGTGCACTCGAAGTCGGGCGACATCGCGACCGGCCTCGACTATTACCGCCAGAGCCTCGCGCTGGCCGATGCGGAGAACCATCCGGCGGAGCGCGCCAAGACGCTCAACAACCTCGGCATCAACCTCAAGAACCTCGGCAAGACCGACGAGGCGCTGCACGCGCTCGTGGAGGCGCGCGACATCTTCGAGCGCATGGGGCTCTCCCTGCACAAGGCGGGTGCGCTCAACAACCTCGGGCTCGCGCAGGAGCGCGCCGGCCAGCTCGACGTCGCCGAGGCCACCTTGCGCGATGCCCTCGATCTGTCGCAGAAATCCGGCTACGGGGCCGGTGTCGCGAACGCGCGCCTCGCGCTCGGGCGCCTCTGCAGCCGCCAGCAGCGCCACGACGAAGGACGCGCGTACCTGGAGGCGGCGCTGGCGCTGTGCCAGCGGCACGGACTTCGCCAGCTCGCGGCGGAATGCCACGAGGCGCTCGCCGATCACCACGAGTCGCAGGGCGACTATGCGGCGGCGCTCACGCATTACCGTCACTTCCACAAGGTCGAGCGCGAAGTGCTGTCGGAGAGCGCAGGCAACAAGGTGCGCGCCCTGCAGATCCATCACGAGGTCGAAGCCGCGCGGCGCGAAGCGGAGATGATGCGCGAGCGCCAGGAGGCGCTTTCCAAGGCCAACGCCGAGCTGGAGGCGCTCAATGCCTCGCTCACCGAAGCCAACGTCGTGCGCATCTCGCTGGTCGACCAGCTGGAGCGGCAGACGTACGAAGACGCGCTGACGGGGCTCGCGAACCGGCGTCGCCTCGACCTGCGGCTCAGCGAATCGTTCGCACTGGTGCAGCGCCACGGCCGGCCGCTCGCGGTGGCCGTGGCGGACCTCGATCACTTCAAGCGGGTCAACGACGAGCACTCGCACGCGATCGGCGACGCCGTCCTGAAGACGCTCGCGCAGCTCCTGCAGAGCCAGGTGCGCCAGACCGACCTCGTCGCGCGCTACGGCGGCGAGGAGTTCGTGCTGGTCTTGTCGGAGACCGATGCGGAGGCCGCATACGTCGTGTGCGAGAAGGTGCGCAACGCGGTCGAGCAGCACGCGTGGTCGGAGATCGCGCGCGGACTGGCGCTCACCGTCAGCATCGGCTTCTGCGCCGACACGTCGCTGCAATCGGCCGAGCGCATGCTCGCTGCCGCCGACGCCGAGCTCTACGCCGCCAAGGGCGCGGGACGCAACTGCATCAGCGGAACGGGCGCTTCGTTGCGCGACGGCGGCGACGGGGCGCGGCTCGCTTCGTAGGAAAACAAGAACCTACGAGGACGATCCCACGCCCGGAAAACAAGCACCTACGAAGACCATCCCGCGCCCGGAAAACAAGAACCTACGAGGACGATCCCGCGCCCTCGCTTGCGCGAGGGCGCGACTTTGCGGGCTTCATTGCTAGAGCTTCCGAACGAGGCCGACCATGACGCCGAAGATCTCCAGCGCGCCCTCGGGGCGAATCACGGGATAGGCGGGGTTTTCGGCCTTCAGCACGAAGCGGCCCTGCTCGAGGTCGAGCCGCTTGAGCGTGAACTGGCCGTCGACGATCGCCACGACGATGTCGCCCTTCTGTGCGGCAGGGCGCTTCTCCACCACCACGAGGTCGCCCTCGAGAATGCCGGCGTCGATCATCGAGTCGCCGCGCACGCGCACGAGGACCGTTTGCGACGGTCGCTCGATCAGGTAGTCGTCGATGGTGACGGCATCGGCGTCGTCGTCCTCGACCGCTTCGGGCAAGCCCGCGCGCACCGGCACCGACGCCAGCGCTCGCGCGAAGAAACGCTTGGTCGGCGCAAGCCGCCGGTCGGGCGTGGCTTCGAGGTAGCCCGCGAGCTTGAGGCGCGCGACCAGCGCGGCCACCGACGACTTGGATTTGAGCCCCAGGAGCGAGCCGATCGACGCGTACGAGGGCAGCGCGCGATGCTGCGCGTAGTAGTCCTGGAGCCGCGACAGGTAGGAACGATCGTTCGACACGGGGGTACAATAGCCGAACGCCCGTTCTAGCGCAAGAGCCGCGAAGGGGCTCTCATCCCCGGTTCCCCTCTCCTGGGGGAGTGGGAAGGGGTGAGGGTGCTCAAGCAAACGAATGCTCCCCCTCGACCTCCCCGCCTTCGCCTTCGTCGACCTCGAGACGACCGGCACGCACCCCGGCGGCGACCGCATCACGGAGATCGGCATCGTGCGCGTCGTGCGCGACGGCCCGGACGTCCAGGTGAAGGAATGGTCGACCCTCGTGAACCCCCGGGTTCCCATTCCGCCGGCGATCCAGGTCCTTACCGGCATCACCGACGCCATGGTCGCGGAGGCGCCGTCGTTCGACGCCGTGGCGGCCGACGTGGACGCGCAATTGCAGGGCTGCATCTTCGCGGCCCACAACGCGCGCTTCGACTACGGCTTCCTCAAGCAGGCTTTCGCGCGGCTCGGGCGCGCGTTCAGCGCGCGCGTGCTGTGCACGGTGCGCCTGTCGCGCCGCCTCTTCCCCGAATGCGACACGCACGGGCTCGACGCGCTCATCGCGCGGCACGCCCTCGCGATCGACGCGCGCCATCGCGCGCTCGGCGACGCCCGCGCCGTCTGGTCGTTCGTGCAGAAGGCCTATGCGCAGCTTCCGCCCGACGCGGTCGACGCCGCGATCAAGCGCATTCTGCGCATTCCGAGCCTGCCGCCGCAGCTCGCGCCCGACGCCCTCGACGCGATCCCCGATGCGCCGGGCGTGTATCTCTTCTACGGCGACAACCCGTTGCCGCTGTACATCGGCAAGAGCGTCGACCTGCGCGATCGCGTCGGCGCGCACTTCAGCGGCGACTGGCGAAGCGAAACCGACCTGCGCCTGTCGCAGGAGATCCGCCGCATCGAGCACGAGGAGACGGCCGGCGAGCTCGGCGCGCTGCTGCGCGAGGCGACGTTGATCAAGTCGCTGCTGCCCGCGCACAACCGTGCGTTGCGACGCAAGGACGACGCCGGCGTGCTGACGTTTCGCAGCGACGGCGCGCCCCGGTTCGTGCCCGCGCGCGCGATTGCCGCGCACGAGTTGCCGGGGACGTACGGTCCGTTCTCGTCACGGCAGTCGGCGCGCGCCGCGCTGCTCGACCGTGCCGCGGCATTTCGCCTGTGCTGGCGTCGGCTTGCGCTGGAGCATCGTCCGCAGGGGCCGTGCTTCGCGCGTCAGCTGCGACGCTGCAGCGGCGTGTGCGTCGGGGAAGAGACGGCGCAGGCGCACGACGCGCGCGTGCACGAGGCGCTCGCGCCGCTGCGCATTCCGCGCTGGCCCGTGCAGGGTCCCGCCCTGGTGCGCGAGCCGGCGGTGCTCGGCGAGCGCGTCGACGTGCACGTCTTCGACGCGTGGTGCTGGCTCGGCACCGCGCGCGACCAGGGCGAGCTCGATCGCCTGCTCGAAGCGCCGCCCCGGCCGTCCTTCGATCTCGACGTGATGCGACTGCTGCTCAGGCGCCATGCGGCGCGGAAGCTCGACCTCGTCCCCGCGTCACTCGCGTGCGCCGTGAGCGGCTAGCACGTCCGCCACGCAGGCGGTGAGCTTCTTGGCGTATTCGATGTGCAGGAACTCGTTGGGGCCGTGCGCATTCGAATGCGGCCCCAGTACGCCCGTGATGAGGAACTGCGCCGACGGAAACTGCTGGCCGAGCATCGCCATGAACGGAATGGTGCCGCCCTCGCCTGCCGCGGCGGCGGGCTTGCCATAGAAGCGTCGCGACGCGCGCTCGAGCGCTTCGCCGAGCCACGGCGCGGTGGGCGGCGCGTTCCAGCCGCTCGCGCCCTGGTCGGGCTCGAAGCGCACGCGCGCGCCGTAGGGCGGGTCGGCTTCGAGGAGCCCCTTCAGCTCGTTCGTAGCCGCGTGACCGTCGACCGGCGGCGGCAGCCGCAACGACAGCTTCAGCGCCGTGCGCGGGCGCAACACGTTGCCTGCGTTCGCGATGGCCGGCAACCCATCCGCGCCGACGACGGACAGCGCCGGGCGCCAGGTGCGATTGAGCAGCGCTTCGCCGCCGTGGGCCACCATGGCCTCCATGCGGTCGACGAAGGGATATTTGGTGAACACGGTGTCGCCCATGATCGACGCCGCGTGGGCCGCCTGCTCCACCCGCTCGGTGGGGATCTCGGCGTGGAACGCCGAAGGGCGCACCCATCCCGTCGCGGAGTCCTCGAGACGGTCGAGCAGCCTGCGCGCGATGCGAAACGACGACGGCACCACGCCGCTCGCGTCGCCCGAATGCACGCCTTCTGCGAGCACCTCGACCGAGAGCGTCCCCGCCGCGAGCCCGCGCAGGGACGTCGTGATCCACAGCCGCTCGTAGTCGCCGCAGCCCGAGTCGAGGCCCACGACGAAATCGACCTCGCCGATGCGCGGGCGCAGCGCTTCGAGGTACGCGGGCAGGTCGTAGCTGCCGGACTCTTCGCACGTTTCGATGACCCCCACGCAACGCGCGTGCGCGATGCCCTGCTCCTGCAAGGCGCCGATCGCGGATAGGGCCGCGAACACCGCATAACCGTCGTCCGCGGCGCCGCGTCCGTACAGCTTGCCGTCCAGGATGCGCGGCTGCCAGGGCCCGTAACCTTGATGCCAGCCGGTCATCTCGGGCTGCTTGTCGAGATGCCCGTACAGCAGCACCGTGCCCGGGGCCGAGCCGGCGACCTCGAACAACAGCACGGGCGTGCGGCCCGGCAGCCGCACGATCTCGACGCCGAGCCCGCGCACCGGCTGCGCGCGGACCCACGCTTCCGCGAGGCGAACGACGCGCTCGATGTGGCCGTTCGCTTCCCACTGCGGATCGAAATGCGGCGACTTGGCGGGAATGCTGACGTATTCGACGAGGCGTGGAACGATGTCGTCGTTCCATTGGCGGGCGATGCGTTCGGCGAGGGCAGTCATGAGCGAAGGGCGGGCGGCAAAACCGCGACGATAGCAGGAAGCGTCGCAGCGGATCCTTCGCGCGCGGCCATGGGGTGAGCAGGCCCTAGAATGCCGGCATGCAGTCGGCGCCATACAGTGGCCTCACGCCCGATGTCGTGCTCGACGCGCTCGAAGGCATCGGCGTGCGCGGCGACGGGCGCCTGCTGTCGATGAACAGCTACGAGAACCGCGTCTACCAGGTGTGGTGCGAGGACGGCCCGCCGGTGGTCGCCAAGTTCTACCGGCCCCACCGCTGGACCGACGCCCAGATCGAGGAGGAGCATGCGTTCCTGCGCGAGCTCGCCGAGCGCGAGGTTCCCGCCGTGCCGCCGCTCGCGCGCGATGGCATCACGCTGCACGATCACGCGGGTTTTCGCTTCGCCGTGTTCGCGCGTCACGGCGGCCGCGCGCCCGAGCTCGACGATCGCATGACCCTCGAGCGCCTGGGACTCTACATCGCGCGCATCCACACCATTGGCGCCGCGACGCCGTTTGCGCAGCGGCCGGCGCTCGGCGTGTACGAATTCGGCGAGGAGGCGCGCGACTATCTGCTCGCGCACGGCTTCGTGCCGCCGGACCTGCGCGACGCGTACGCCGCGGTGGTGGACCAGGCGCTGGAAGGCGTGCGCGGCGCATTCGCGCGCGCCGGCGACATCACGACGCTACGCCTGCATGGCGACTGCCACGGCGGCAACGTGTTGTGGACCGACGCCGGGCCGCACTTCGTCGACTTCGACGACGCGCGCAACGGTCCCGCGGTGCAGGACCTGTGGATGCTGCTGTCCGGCGATCGCGCCGCGATGGAGGCGCAGCTGCGCACGATCCTCGCGGGCTACGAGCGCTTCCGCTTGTTCGACCCGCGCGAGCTCGCGCTCGTCGAGGCGCTGCGCACGCTGCGCCTTGTGCACTACGCCGCGTGGCTCGCGCGGCGGTGGGACGATCCGGCGTTTCCCGCCGCGTTCCCGTGGTTCAACACTCAGCGGTACTGGCAGGACAGGATGCTGGAGCTGCGCGAGCAGGTCGGGGCGCTCGCCGAGCCCGCGCTCTCGCCTTAACCGCCGGCCGGCTCTCCGCCCATCACCTGCAGCACGGTGCCGGTCACGTACGACGAATCCGCGTTCGAGGCGAGGAAGACGTACGCCGGCGCGAGCTCCTCGGGCTGCGCGGGCCGTCCGCTCGGGTTCTTCTTGCCGAACTCGGCGACCTTTTCGGGCGGCAAGCCCGCGTCCGAGGGATTGAGAGGCGTCCACACGGGTCCCGGCGCCACCGCGTTCACGCGTATGCCCTTTTCGATCACGTTCTGCGCGAGCGTCCTGGTGAACGCGTTGATCGCGCCTTTGGTGGCCGAATAGTCGGGCAGGCGCGACGAGCCGAGGATGCCCGTTTCGGAGCTCGTCGCGATGATCGACGCACCGGCCTTCATGTGCTTCAGCGCGGCGCGCGCGAGGCGGATGTAGGCATAGATGTTGGTCTTGAACGTCGCATCCAGCTCCTCGTCGGTGAGCTCCTCGAGCGACTCCTTGCGCGTCTGGTGCGCGGCGTTCGATACGAGCACGTCGAGCTTGCCGAACTTGCGCACCGTCTTCTCGACGATTGCCTCGCAGAACCCGGCGTCCTTGAGGTCGCCGGGGCACAGGAGGCACTGCCGTCCCTCGGCCTCGACGGCGCGGCGGGTCTCGTCGGCGTCCGACTGCTCTTCCGGCAGATAGCCGATCGCGACATCGGCGCCCTCGCGCGCGAACATCACCGCGACCGCGCGGCCGATGCCCGAATCGCCGCCGGTGACGAGCGCCGCCTTGCCCGAGAGCTTGCCCGCGGCGCGATAGTCCTCCGCCTCGAACCGCGGTCGCGGCTCGAGCTGCGATTCCAGGCCGGGTGCATCCTGATGCTGCTTGGGGAACGGCGGCCTGGGCTCGCGCTGTGCGGGGTTGGTATCGGCCTTCTGCTTTTCCTTCGCTTCCGTCGGCATGACGATGCTCCTCGGTGAACGCGCTTCGACGTCGTACCGACAGCGTGCGGCGGATCGCGTTCGCGTAGGACGGATGCCGACAAGCAGGCAAGTGCATGCCTGATGGCCGCCGTGCGCCTCCCCCGGGACAATCGGCCTTTCGCACGCTGCCTGCAGCGACCATCGTCGGTACCGTCCGCAACGAGCGAGCGTCCGAGCTCGCTTGCACGCTCGCTTCCTCGAGAACAATGTCCGCGCTGCAGTCCCGTTCGGACTTCGTACCGGCGTTTGGCACGTGGCCATTTCGCGCGCTGCTCAACATGCTGCCCGCGGCTGCGTACACGTGCGATGCCGCCGGTCGTATCACCTATTTCAACGCGCATGCAGTCGCGTTCTGGGGCCGCACGCCCAGGCTCAACGACGCCGCGGACCTCTACTGTGGCTCCTGGCGCCTGTACTCGACCACGGGCGCCCGCATCGCGCACGACGACTGCTGGATGGCGCGCGCGCTTCACGACGGCCATCACTACGACGGCCGCGAGATCGTGGTCGAGCGCCCGGACGGCAGCCGCCGTATCGCGCTGGCGCACGCCAGCCCGCTGCTCACCGACGGAGCGATCGTCGGCGGCGTCAACGTGCTGGTGGACATCACGGAGCAGAAGAACGCCGAGTCGCGGCTCATCGAGGCGAACCATCGCAAGGACGTCTTTCTCGCGACGCTCGCCCACGAGCTGCGCAACCCGCTCGCGCCGCTGCGCTGCGCCGTTCCGCTGTTGCGGCGGTTGGGCATGAGCGCCGATGCGGAGCCCGTCCTCGGCATGGTCGAGCGCCAGGTCGACCATCTGGTCCGCCTCGTCGAGGACCTGCTCGACGCGTCCCGCATCACCCGGGGCAAGCTCACGCTCAAGCGCGAGCGCGTCGACATCGCGTCGGTGATCGCAATGGCGGTCGAGACGAGCCGGCCGAAGATCGACGCCGCGCGCCACATGCTCGTGATCGGCTCGCTGCGCGCGCCCGCGTGGGTCGACGCGGATCCGCTGCGCCTTGCGCAGGTGATGCAGAATCTGCTCGACAACGCGGCCAGGTTCACGCCACCGGGCGGGCGCATCGAGATCGCCGTCGAGCGCGACGGGCCCATGGTGGACGTTCGCGTGCGCGACAACGGCGTGGGCATCCCGGCCGACGTGCTGCCGCACGTCTTCGATCTCTTCACCCAGGAGGAGCGCTGGGTCGACGGCATGCGGGCCGGGCTTGGCGTAGGGCTCGCGCTGGTCCGCACGCTGGTGGAGATGCATGGCGGCACGGTATGCGCGCGCAGCGACGGGGAAGGCCGCGGAAGCGAGTTCACGGTGCGCCTGCCCGCCGCCGATGTGGCCGCCACCCGAGGCGAGGCGCGGCACGCCGACGCCGAAGCCGATCGCGCAGCCGCGCAACGCGTGTTGATCGTCGACGACAACCGGGACGCGGCGGAGAGCCTGGCGATGCTGGTCGAGATGCTCGGCAGCGCGGTGCGGGTCGCTTTCGACGGGGAATCGGCGCTGTCGCAGGCAGCGTCTTTCCACCCCACGGTGGCATTGCTGGATCTCACGATGCCCGGCATGGACGGCTTCGAGCTGGCGCGGCGGCTGCGCAAGGTCGACGGCGGTCGCCCCGTACGCCTGATCGCGCTGTCGGGGCGCAGCGAGGATGCCTACCGAAACCGCAGTCGCGACGCGGGCTTCGACGTGCATCTCACCAAGCCGGTGGACGTCGCGACTCTCCAGGCAGTGCTCGCGGGCACGTCGCCGAGCTGACGAGCGCTTGTCGGACGCTGGCTGACAGACGCGTCGGACGGCCTCCGATTGAATGTTTGTACAACGATTGCGACACTCGACACGCTGTTTTGCGCGATGCAACGACGCGCCTGCCCTGGTTGGAGGAAAGTCCCAGATGGTCGTGCTATGTGCCAATCCCGCTTGCGGCGCCGTGCTGCGCGTCGGCGACACCTACAGTCCCACGCAGACGGTGATCCGCACGGACGCGCCCAGGCACTATTTCGACTGCCCGCGATGCGGTGCGCGCTCCGCGCTGCCCCAGCGACCGGATAGCGACCCCGCGCCCGGGTCCGTCGACCAGCCGACGCGCTGACCTAGCCGCGGAACATCGCCCAGACGATCAGCGCGGCCAGCCCCCACATCAGGATTCCGACCACGATCCCGATGGCGATGCCGCGCGCCAGGTCCACGTGGTCGTCATGGGCCTCGTCGGTCTCCTCGCGCTTGTCGCGCGTCTCGGGACCATCCCCGTGCGGTGCGTGAGCCACTCGGCTCAAAGGCTCGGCAGTGCACGCAGGGCCGCGCCGTCCCTTTCGACGCGCGCTCCCGCCGCGGTGATCGCTTCACCGCGCCGCCAGCCGACTCCCCATTCCGGCATCTCGTCACTGTGCCTTGTTGTGTATGACAAATTATGGGCACATCACGCTGGCATCGGCAAGGCCTGCGCGCGTCTCCTACACGACAAAAGGCGGGACGCCGACAGCCGGGCCGGGCCATCGTTCGGATACTCGTCGTCGGCATACGCACGGAGGCCTTCCATGTTCGGACTCGGCAGCGACAATCCCGGCAACGCCATCGAATTGCTCAAGAACGACCACGACGAAGTCGAGAAGCTGTTCGACCAATACGAAGACGCGCGCGAGGAGTCGAACGCCGAGCTCAAGGCGCAGATCGTGGCGACGATCTGCAACGCGCTCGCCACGCATGCGCAGATCGAGGAGGAGATCTTTTATCCCGCGGTCCACAAGGGCATCGACGACGCCGCGGATCTCGTCGACGAAGCGACGGTCGAGCATCGGATGGTCCGCGCGCTGGTCGACGACCTCGCGGTGGCCACGCCGGACGACGAGCTCTACGACGCGAAGGTGAAGGTGCTGAGCGAGTACGTGAAGCATCACGTGCGCGAGGAGGAAGGGGAGATCTTTCCGCTCGCCAGGAAATCGGAGATCGACCTCGACGCGCTCGGCGCGCGCCTCGTGCGCCGCAAGGAAGAGCTCGCGGCCGAGGCGGCCAAGCCCATCGCGGCGCGCAGGCGCACGCGCAACGGCTCGCACACCGCGAAGAACGGCCAGTCGCGCGGCCGGCACGCCGCGAAGACGACGACGCGCAAGACGGCGGCTCACGGAAGGCACTGACAAGCGGCTCACGCGGCACCGGTTTGCAGGGCATGGGGATCGCGGTCCCGCAACCCGCTGCGACCGATTACCGCTTTGCGGGCATTGGAACGGGCCGAGCGCGCGAGACCGTCGCTCACGTGGGGCTAGGCGCGCCGCTGACCGGGGCGCAAGGTCGAGCGGCGCGCGACGTCAGCCGAGCAGCCGCGCCGCGAAGTGCAGCACGTACGCCAGGCCAAGCTCAACGTCGACGAAGACGGCGACGGCTGCGGCGACGAGCAGCGCCGTGCGCCAATGGTCTGCACGAGGCGGCGGCACCGCGAGGACGCGGCGCAGCGGCGTGTAGTGCACACGTGCCGGCGAAATCGAGATGACGATGGGTGCCATGTTCCGGACGTTACCCGCCGCGACATGCGCGAGCTATCGGTCAAAGGACGTAATTCGTGTCGGAGCGGTGCCTATGGCACGCGATCCGAATGCACCGCCTCGCCTTCGGGAGCCGGTTCCTGCGCCGCGGGCGATGTCGCGAGCCACGCGCGCAGCACCTCGGCCACGCTCCACGCCTGCGCGATGCAGCCGCGCGGCAGATAGGGTGGTTCCGCGTCGAAGATCTCGCTGATGGTGCCGACGCCTGCGTCGAGCAGATTGTCGCGAAAGCCGGACAGCACCTCGCGCATCGCGTGCGCATCGGGACGAAGCCGCAGCCATGCATCGGTGAAATGCCCGATCAGCCACGGCCACACGGTCCCCTGGTGGTACGCGGCGTCGCGCGTGCGCAGGTCGCCGTGATAGGTGGGCTTGTAATCGGGATGGTCGGGTGACAGCGTGCGCAGGCCGTTCGGCGTGAGCAGCGCTCGGCGCACCGTCTCGAGCACCGGCCGCCAATGCTCGCGCGCGAGCACCGGGAATCGCAGCGACATGCTGAAGACCTGGTTCGGGCGGCAGCTCGGGTCGTCACCCTGCTCGCCGTCGACGACGTCGTACAGGTATCCGCGTGCCGGATTCCAGAAGCGGCGGTTGAAGCTTTGCGCAGCGCGCTGCGCGCGCGCCGCGTACTCGTCGCCCGAGGCACCTGCGCCGGACGACCACGCATGCATCAGGCGCAGCGCGTTGTACCAGAGCGCCTGGATCTCCACCGGCTTGCCGCGCCGCGGCGTAACGACCCAATCGCCCACTTTCGCGTCCATCCAGGTGAGCTGGTAGCCCGGCGCGCCCGCATGGATCAGGTCGTCCGCCGGATCGACGCCGATGTCGAAGCGCGTGCCGCGCACGTGATGCGCGACGATGTCCTGCAGGATGGGAAAGAGGCTCCGCACCAGCGTGGCGTCGCCGGTGACGCGCGTGTAGCGATCGAGCGCATGGAAATACCACAGCGTGGCGTCGGCGGTGTGATACAGCGCCTCGCGCGCGCCCTCCGGAAAGAGGTTCGGCAACAGGCCGTCGCGCACGTAATGCGAGAACGTGCGCAGGATCGCCGCCGCCTCGCGCCAGCGCCCGGTGCACAGGGTCAGCCCCTCGAGGCTGATCATCGTGTCCCGGCCCCAGTCGCCGAACCAGTGGTAGCCGGCGATCACCGTGCGCACCTCGTCGCCGGCCGCACCGGCATGCAACGTTTCCTCAAGGCGGCTGCCGGGCATCACGATGAACTGATCCGCCGCGGCCACGAGCTGCGCGGCGAGACCGGATCGCGCCGCTTCGGGCGCGATCGCGAGCAGTCGCTCGACGCGGGTGCGCTCCGCGTCGATCGCCTGCGGCCCGTCGATATCCAGCGCTTCCCAGCCTTGCGTCGTCGCGACGAAGCTGATCGGCGCGTCGCGGGCGAGGCCAACGGCGAAATAACCCGGGCTGAACACGTTCTCGCTGTGATCGTACCCGCGCGCCCGCTCGACGCGATACAGCACGCCGCGGCTCTCGGCCTCGTCGCACACGAATACGCCGTTGGCGGGGCGCAAGCCGAAGCGCAGCGCGAGCTCGCTGTCGGTGCTCCGCAGCTCGTGCCGCCCGCGGCTGTAGACGAACCCGAACGGCCAGTCGTCGTCGTGCACGAGCACGGCGTCCTGCCTCCGGAACGCGGCGTAGGGACGAAGGCGCAGGCGCACGGTCGGGCCCTCGACGAGCCGGTACGTCACGCACAGCGTGTTCTGGTATTGCGGCATCACGATGGTCTTCTCGATCACGTGATCGCCAATCGCGAAGCGCCACGACGGCATCGACGCGTGAAGGGTGAAGCGACGCAGGCATCGATGGGCGTCGGTGTCGAGTCGGCCGTCGACGAATTCCGCGCCGCCGAGGCGCACCACGCCGTCGCCGGTTTCGACCTCCTCGTCGAAGCGCGAGACCATGATGTAGCGGCCCCTCGGCTCGAACAGGTTGGGCACGAACAGGCCGTGATAGCGGCGCGTGCCGATGCCGAGCAGGGTGCCGGACGCGTATCCGCCGAGCCCGTTGGTGACCAGCCATTCGCGATCGCGCAGGAAGGCCGGATCGCCCTCGCCCGTCCAGTCGAAGGTGATCGGGGACGGCAGCATCATCGTGTCGCGGCGGGCCGTGCGGCCATCAGCGTGGCGCTCTCGCCATGGATGCGCCAGCCCTCCTCGCTGCACGGATCGACCGCGCCCGGTCCGCCGTAGCGCGGGTCGTCGCTCGACCACAGCGACTGCCACGTCGCACCGCGCGGCGGCGCGAGCAGCGGCTCGGGCGCGGGCCGGAAATCGAGGTCCGCGCCGAGGTTGATCACCAGGAGACGATCGCCGTGTTGCGCGTCGCGCCAGCGCAGCGCGAACGCGTGCATCGACAGCACCGCGCCGTCGAGCAGGTCGCGGCGCTGCGCGCGGACGACCGCATCCTCGCGGCGCAACGCGATAAGGTCGCGATGCAGCGTCACGATCTCGCCGTGCGTGTCGTGATCGCGGTCGAGCTTCGACGATTCGAACGTTTCGAGCGCGGCGGGGTCGGGCACGAGGCGTTGCGCCTCCTCCGTGGCGTAGGGCGCGAACTGGCGCAGGAACTCGCGCCGCCCCTCGTGCACCTTGCGCGCGAGCGCCGCCTCGTGATCGGCGAAGAACTTGAACGGCCGCGTGGAGCCGAATTCCTGGCCCATGAACAGCATGGGTGTCTGCGGGCCGAGCAGCAGCAGCGCGGTCAGCGCCCGGTAGCGCCCTGCGCTGCCGATGGCGCGAAGGCGCGCACCGTCGAGCGTGTTGGCCACCTGGTCGTGGTTCTCGACGAAGTTGATGAAGGCGTGCGCGGGCTCGTCGGTGACCGGGCTGCCGCGCGGCTTGCGCTGCCATTGATAGCGCTGCCCCTGGAAGAGAAAGCAGTGACGCGCCGCGGACAGGAATTCCTGCGCATGCCCGCGGTGGTCGTGGTAGTAGCCGTCGTGCCGGCCGGTGAGCGCAACGCGCGCCGAATGATGGAAGTCGTCGTTCCAGAGCGCGTCGATGCCCCAGCCACCCTGCCCGGCCGGCCTCAGCGCGTCGACATCCTGCGGCTCGTTCTCGGCGACGACCACGATGCTGCGGTCGCCCGCGGCCGCGCGCGCCGCTGCGACGATTTCCGCAAGGATGTGCGGCTTGCCCAGGTCGTAGACGTTCTGCGTCGCGTCGAGGCGCAATCCGTCGAGGTGATGCTCGGCGATCCAGTGGACCGCATTGCGCACGAAGAAATCGCGCACCGGCGCCGCGTGGGGTCCGTCGAAGTCGAGCGCGTCGCCCCAGTCCGTCTCGTGGCGACCGGTGAAATAGCTCCGGGCGTAGCAAGGCAGGTAATTGCCGTCCGGCCCGAGATGGTTGTAAACCACGTCGAGCAGCACCCCGAGCCCGGCCGCGTGCGCGGCATCGACGAAGCGGCGCAGCGCATGGCAATCGCCGTAGCCGTGATACGGCGCGAACAGCGCCACACCGTCGTAACCCCAGTTCCAGCGGCCCGGGAATTCGGCGATGGGCATGATCTCGAGCACGGTGACGCCGAGCGAGGCCAGGTCGGCGAGATGCGGAATGGCGGCATCGAAGGTGCCTTCTCGGCTGAACGTGCCGACGTGCAGCTCGTAGAGGACCTGACCGTGCATCGAGACGCCGCGCCACGTCGCGTCGTGCCAGGCATGCGCCGACGGATCGACGACCATCGAAGGTCCGTGCGGTCCCTGCGGCTGGAACCGCGTGCACGGATCGGGATAGCAGGCATCGTCCACGCGGTAGCGATAGAGCGCGCCGTGGCGCAGGCCCTCCAGCCATGCACGCCAGTAGCCGTCAGCCGTGCGGGACATTGCGTGCTCGTCGTCCATGCCGTCGAGCACCACCGCGACGTGGCGCGCGCCCGGCGCGTACACGCGAAACGCCGTGCCCTGCGGGTCGGGCCGTGCGCCCAGCACGCCGGCGTAGTCGACCGCGTCGTCGGAAGCTCGTTCGCTCGGGAGGATGACGTCGCCGGTGTGCGCCATGGTGCTCGATCGTGGTCGTTTGCGAGCCGGTTGGACCGGTCGCGCGGCGTCTCGTTGCGCACGTAGGCGCTGTCCTACGTCGGTTGACCGCGACGCCGCGGATGCGCAACATCCCCACATGGCGCGCGCGCTCTATCCCTTCCGCTACAAGGACCCGCTCACCGGCAAATGGGTGCGCGCGCGGTATCGCGCGACGCTCGAAACGATCGCGGCGCGCTACGCGACCTGGGAGATCACCGGCGCGGCGAGCATTCCGTCCTCCATGGGCGGGTTCGACCCGTACCGGCGCATCATGTCGCACGGCGAGCTCGCGCGCGCGACCGAGCCGCCGCTGCAGATGCACCCGCCCCTCGACGACGACCTCGAACGCACGCTCGTGCAAGCGTTCCTGCGACGGTACGTGACGTACTGCGCGCGCCGCGGCCGCTACGCGCAGATGAACGGTGCGGCGCGCCTGCTGCGTCGGACGTTTCCTACAGGCGGACGCGGTCCCGGCGGATAGTCCCGCGCACGCACGCGGCGTACCGTTCGCGCCTCATGGACCCTGCCCGTGCTTCAGCCATCGCGCAAATCGAGCGCGCCTTGCGCTCGACCCTCGAGGACATCAACAGCCGCGTGAGCAACGGCGCCGGTCGCTCGACCGTGTCGGAGCTCGTGCGCCATGCGCGCGACCTTGCTTCGCTGCTCGACCGGGCCGTCCAGCGGCTCGACGCCGACGCCGACTCGGAATCCGCGCGGCGCATGGCCGGCGACCTCGTCGGCCACCTGCAGGTGCTCGAGCGCGACCTCGCCAACAGGACCGTGCAATAGCGCTAGACGACGCTCGCGAGGCGCCGCGCGCGCACGTTGGGATGGCGGTGGTGCGCGCGATGCTCGCTCACGATCATCAACGGCTCGACGCCGAAGAGCATGCGCAGCAGTGAAAGCGTGCCCGCCGGCAGCGCGGGCAAGGCGAACGTGCCGAGTCGTCCCTCCCGGCTGTGCATGACGTGATGGAACACGAAGCTCGCGGCGCCGATGCACACGCGAAGGCTCATCCAGTAGACGAGGAACACCGCCGGGTTCACGCTCGCCGCGCAGGCGAACGCGCACGCGCGCGCCAGCGCTTCGCGCACGAGCGCCGGCGAGGCGCCATGGTCCCGGACCCATCGCCACGCCGCGTACTCCGGCGACATCAGCGCAAAGCCGAGCGCGCGAGCGTGACCACCGCGGATCTGGAACAGCTCCGGGTCGCGCGCGGTCGCGGCGTGCCGATGGTGGCGCAGGTGAATCGTCCGATGCTCGCGGTAGCCGAGGCCGAGCGGCGTGTCGAGGATCATCGCCAGGCGATGGAACCACGACACCCCAGCCGCGGTGCGCACGTGCATCAGCTCGTGCACGGCCAGCGACAGGCGCACGTAGACGAGCGGCAGCGCGAGCGGCAGGCCCCACGCGGGCAGCCAGCCGGCAAGCGCGGTAACGAGCAATACGTAGACGGCGAGCGTCAGCCAGACGGTGCGGCGCAGGTAGCGGCGCGCATCGCGCGCGTCGTGCGGGTGCTCGCGGAACATGGCGGATGCTAGCCGCAGCATTCGCGCAACGTCAACGTTGCTATCATCGCGTCATGCGACGCATCGCGATCGTCGGCGCCGGCCCGGCGGGGTCGTCGGCCGGCTACCATCTCGCCGCTCGCGGCTTCGACGTCGCGCTCATCGACCGCGCCGAGTTTCCGCGCGACAAGGTCTGCGGCGACTGGATACCCCATGGTGCGCTGCGCGAGATTGCGCGCATGGGCATCGACGCGGCCGCGCTGGAAGGCGCGACGCCGATCCGGCGCTCGGCGCTGGTCGCGCCATCGGGAACGGGCACGCATGCGGCGTTGCGCCAGCCGGCGTGTTGCATTCGACGCCGCGTGCTCGACGCGACCCTGCGCGAGCGCGCGCTCGCCGCGGGCTGCCGGGCGCTGCGCCACGACGTGCGCCTCGACGAGCCGCTCGACGGCTACGACGTGGTGATCGACGCACGGGGCGCCCATGCGGACGCCGCCAACGCCGTCGGCTTGCGCGCCTACTGGCACGTGCCGCGCGACGCCATGACGGCAGCGGATCGCGCGACCGTGCGCATCGTCACCGACGGCGCGTTCCCCCGCGGGTACGGGTGGATCTTTCCGCTCGACGACGACGGCGGGACCGTGCGCGTCAACGTCGGCGTCGGCATGCTGCGGGCCGATGCACGGCGCGGCTACACGGTGCGCGAGTTCATGGATCGATTCACGAGCCTCGATCCCCTGCTGCGGCGGCTTGCGTCCGTGGCTCGGCAAAAGGAGCGGCCGCTGGGCTATCACGTCGGGCTGGGCGGTTGGCGCTCCGGCGCCGGCGATGCGCGCGCGCTTCGCATCGGCGACGCCGCGAATCTCGCCGATCCGCTCACCGGCGACGGGATCGGCAATGCGCTGCGCAGCGGCTACCTCGTCGCCGAAGCGGTGGCGAGCAGCCGCAGCGGCGCCGAGGCGCTGTCACGCTGGCGCCGCGCGCATGCGCGACATTTCGCCGGCGACCTGCGCCGCGCGCTCGCGCTGCGCTGGCTGTTGCAGCCGACCGGCGCGAAGAATGCCGCGGCGCGCGTCCTCGCGTGCAGCGCGGTCGCGCGCGAGCGACTGCATGCCGCGCTGTTCGGCGAAACATCGTATCGCGGCCTGTTGCTGCCGCGCGCGTAGGTCCCATGTCGCTCGACCACGAGACTGCGCTCGCGATCGTCGAATCGATCGCGGACGCGCTGATCTATTCCGACGCGCAGGGCACGATCCGCGCGTGGAATGCGGCGGCCGCGGCGGTCTTCGGATTCAGCGCCGAAGAAGCGATCGGGCAGAGCCTCGATCTCATCATCCCCGAGCGGCTGCGCGCCGCGCATTGGGCGGGGTTCGACCGCGCAATGCAGACAGGCGTCACGCGCCTTGCCGGGCGCGCCACGCTCACGCGCGGGGTGCACAAGAGCGGGCGGCGCCTGTACGTCGAGATGAGCTTCGCGGTGGTGCGCTCCGCGTCCGGTGCCACGCTCGGCGCGGTCGCGATCGCGCGCGACGTGACGGCCGCGCAGGAGGCACGGCGGGTGCAGGCAACCGGCGCAGCGTCGTGACGATGCGATACTGCCCGATCCTGGAAGCGCTGCGTGGCGCCCTGCCTCATTTGCACGCGCACCACAAATGTCAGCGCCCTGACCACCGATGACCATGGAAGACTCGTTGCGCGCCGCCAGCGGCGTTACGCTGGATCCCGACGACTGGGACGCCGTTCGCAACCAGGCCCACCGCATGCTCGACGACATGCTCGACTACGTCGAGCACGTTCGCGAGCGGCCCGTGTGGCAGCCGATCCCCGACGCCGTGCGCGCACGCTTCCGCGCCGATCTTCCGAGCGAGCCTTCTGCGCTTGCCGAGGTCTATCGCGAGTTCGCGCAATACGTCGTTCCTTACGCGACCGGCAACGTGCACCCCGGCTTCATGGGCTGGGTGCACGGCGGCGGCAACGTGGTCGGCATGCTCGCCGAGATGTGCGCCGCGGGTATCAACTCGAACCTCGGCGGGCGCGATCACGTGCCGATCGAGGTCGAGCGGCAGGTCGTCGAATGGGCGCGGCAGATGTTCCGCTTCCCGGCGACGGCGAGCGGCGTGTTCGTGACCGGCACGTCCATGGCCAACTTCCTGGCGGTGATCATCGCGCGCACGGTGGCGCTCGGCACGGAGGTGCGCCGGCATGGTCTCGGCGAGGCACCGCAGCGCCTCGTCGCCTATACGTCGCGCTCCGCGCACGGCTGCGTGCGGCAGGCGATGGAGCTGGCCGGCCTCGGCAGCGACGCGCTGCGCGTGATCGAAACGGAGTCCTCGCATCGCATGAGCGTCGGCGCGCTCGAGCGTGCGATTGCCGCGGATCGCGAGGCCGGCCTGACGCCGTTCCTGGTGATCGGCACGGCGGGCAGCGTCGACGTCGGCGCGATCGACGACCTGACGGCGCTCGCGCGTGTCTGTCGCGACCGCAAGCTGTGGTTCCACATCGATGGCGCCTTCGGCGCGCTCGGCGTGCTGGCGCACGATCTGGCGCCGCGCCTCGCCGGCATCGAGCAGGCGGACTCGATCGCGTTCGACTTCCACAAGTGGGGCCAGGTGCCGTACGACGCCGGCTTCCTGATCGTGCGCGATGGCACGCAGCATCGCGCGGCGTTCGCCTCGCCGGCCGCCTATCTGCGCCGCGAGACGCGCGGCCTCGCGGCCGGATCGCCGTGGCCGTGCGATTTCGGGCCCGACCTGTCGCGCGGATTCCGCGCGCTCAAGACGTGGTTCACGCTGAAGGTCTACGGCACCGAGCGGCTCGGTGCGGTCATCTCGCGCACTTGCGCGCTCGCGCGCTATCTCGAAAGCCGCGTGCGTGCCGAGCCGAAGCTCGAGGTGCTCGCGCCCGCGCAGCTCAACATCGTCTGCTTCCGCTATCGCAGCGACGACGCCGACGCCGTCAACGCGCGGATCATCGCGGACCTGCACGAGTCGGGCATCGCGGCGCCGTCGGCGATCACGCTGGACGGCGGCGTCGCCATTCGCGCCTGCATCGTCAACCATCGCACGCAACCGCGCGACATCGACGCGCTGATCGACGGCGTGCTCGCGTTCGGTGCGCGGCCGCGCGAAGCGGCGCGCGCGACGGCTCAGTAGATCTCGGGCATCGGCACCGGCTGCGCTTCCGGCCTGCACTGGCCGCACCACAGCGCGTCGGCGACCACGACGGCCTTGGGCGTGTTCGCGGCGCCCACGAAGATCGTGCTGATGTAGGGCATGCGCTTTTGCGCATGATCGGCGCACGTCGCGCGGCCGCAGAAGCGGCACACGCCGCGCGCCTCGTTGTCGTCGAAGAAGCACTTCACCCGTTCCTCCCCTTTCACGCTCGTGATCGTCCTTGGCGGGCCGCGAGCTCGGCAGCGATGCGCGCATGGATCGTCCTGCCGTCCTCGGCTGCAGGGGCGGGCCGCGTTGCCAGCGTGCTCCACATGCTGCCGCTCGCGGGCCGGGCGCCGGCGAGCGTTTGCGACAGACGCGCCCACAGCGACCACTGCGTGCGCGGCACGATGGAGCGTACGTACGACATCACGTACAGGCCGACGTCGCGCCGCTGCTGCCTGAGCGCAGCCTTCGCAGCCGTGATCTCCGCGGCCAGCTCCGCCTGCAGCTCGCGGTCCTTCATGCCGCGGATCTGCGCCTCCTTCATCGCGAGCTGCGCGCCAAGGAGGAGCAGGCTCGCCACCTGCTGGCGCTTCGCGGCGCCGAATCGCGTTTCGACCGGGTCGAGCCATCGGTCCAGGTCGTCCATGTGCCGAATGAGACCGGCCTCGCCTTTCGAGATGCCCGCCTTCGCCACGAGCGTGCGGCGGATGCGTCGACGCTCGTGGCGCAGGCCCCAGAGGATGATCCCCGACACGACGGCGAGGCCTGCGAAGGCGACGCCGCAAATGGCGAGCAGGCCTTTTTGCCCCCAGCTCTTGAACGCGATGTCGTTGTACGTCATGTGGTAGGCGATCGCCAAGGCCCATCCCACCACCAGCGCAACCAGCGGATGCAGCATGCGCGCCAGGGGAAAGCCGCCGATGACGATGCCCACCAGCGCCGTCGAACCGCCGTGCATGACCGACGACGAGAACGCCCGCGTGATGGCGACGATGATGCCCGTGTCGACGTCCACGCGGCTCAGGTACAGCATGTTCTCCGCTACCGCGAATCCGATCCCGACGGCAAAGCCGTAGATCGCACCGTCGACGAAATACGTGTAATCCGCGCGCCGCACCAGGTACACGAGCATCAGCGACTTGAAGATCTCCTCCACCGCCGGTCCGATCCGGATGGCGACGGTGGGCCGTCCGAAGATCGGCACCAGCGGATGGTCGACCAGGTACGACATCGCGAACGCGACCACGCCCCAGCCGAGGGCCAGCAGCATCGATCCCGGACGGTTGGTCTCGAAGAAGTCGAGCCACCGGACGATGTACAGGAAAACCAGCGGCACGAGGCTTGCGATGAGTATCGAGTAGACCATCGGGCCCGCCGCCAGGCAAAAAGAAGGCGGTAGTCTCGCGACTATCGCCCTGGGATGGAAGTGACGCTTATCGGAACGTGCCGTTCCGCGCGCCCTGCGCTACTGAGTCGAAGAGGCGTTGCTCGCGTTCGAGGCGTTGCTCGCGTTCGAGGCGTTGCTCGCGTTCGAGGCGTTGC
>DASXAF010000091.1:0-19702 GCA_036406955.1 Casimicrobiaceae bacterium | reverse complement strand
GCGCGTCGGGCCCGTCGCGCCGACGACGAATCCGATCACCGCGAACATCGGCAGCAGCCCGGCGATCGGCACCGCGCCGACGGCCACGAGCGCAAGCAACGCCGCGCCGCCCAGCAGCCCCGCGGCGGCGACGCGGTCGTGGCGCTCGGTGCGCGCGGCTAGGAATCCACCCGCGACGATGCCCGCTGTGCCGCCGAGCAGATACGCGGTGACCGCGGATGTCGCGACCACCAGCGGCACGGACAACCCGACGTTCAGGCTCGCCGGCAGGAAGGTCTGCAGCCCCACGCCGGCGGCCGTCTGGAACACGAAGTAACCGAAGCACAGCACGATCGCCGGCTGCAGGAACAGCGCGACGCTGCCGCGCAGCGTGTGCGCCTGCGTGTCGGTTGCGCGATGCGATTCGAGGTAGCCGCGCTGCGAGATCAGGGTCGCGAGGACGCACAGCCCGGCCACTCCCATGCAAGCGAGCGCGACGCGCCAGCCGAAGGCGCTACCGAGCCCGAAGCTCACAATGGGCGCCAGTGCGTAGCCCAGGGTGCCGCCCACGCCGTGCGTCGAATACGCGTGGCCGAGACGGCGCTGCGCCACGGTAGCGTTGAGTATCGCGAAATCGGCCGGATGGAATACGCCGTTGCCCGCGCCCATCAGCGCCGCGAACGGGAACAGCCAGTACGCGTCCGGTGCCAGCGCGGCGAGCAGCGTGCCGCACGCGAGCAGCGCCATGCCGCTCAGCAGCACGGGCCGGGCGCCGAAGCGGTCGACCAGGAACCCGGCGGTGAACTGCATCGCGCCGCTCGCGACGTAGAACACGCCGACGAGCGTGCCGAGCAGCGTCCACGACACGTCGAACTGCGCGCGCAGCAGCGGGAACAGCGGCGGCAGCGCGAGTTGCAGGAAATGCGACAGCCCGTGCGCCACGCCGACGAGCCCGATGACGCGCACGTCGCGACGGAACGAGTCGGCAGCAGCGGTATCCAAGACCGGTGTAAGGTTCACGGCAGCTTTGCGACCAAGCCTCGTCACTATAGCGCACCCCTGCGCTGCATCCGGGAGTCAAGCCAAACCATGGTCGATCGCGTCAACAAGTCGAACGCCGAATGGAAGGACGAGCTCACGCCCGAGCAGTATCACGTCACGCGCGAGAAGGGCACCGAGCGTCCGTTCACGGGCCAGTACTGGAACAACGAAGCCGAAGGCACGTACCGCTGCGTCTGCTGCGGCACGCCGCTGTTCGAGTCGGACACGAAGTTCGACGCGGGCTGCGGCTGGCCGTCGTTCTACGCCCCGGTCGCCGCGGAGAACGTGCAGGAGCGGCCCGACGACTCCTACAACATGCGCCGCACGGAGGTCGTCTGTGCCGCCTGCGACGCTCACCTCGGGCACGTGTTCTCCGACGGGCCGGAGCCGACGGGGCTGCGGTACTGCATGAATTCGGCGTCGCTGGCGTTCCAGCGGAAGAAGTAGCAAGCACGGCCCGGATGCGGTTCGACGCCGTGGTCGTCAAACGGCACCAGCGTCGCAAAGGCGCGGCGCGGGGTACTGCGCGCAGCCGACTGCGCAGCGTCGGAGCGCGGCGCGCGGCGCGCCGGCGTTTCGCGCGGGTCGTCGACGACGCCCGGGCGCGCCTTGCGCCCTAGTATCGAAATGATATCATTCTGATACGCGCCGGCCCGGCGCGGGCTCCAAGGGAGGAATCATGTCCACCGCCCTGCGCCCGTCCGGCACGGCGCACGTCGAGCAACCCATCGCGACCGCCAGCGGCTTCGTCGCGCTCGCGACGGGCCTTCTGCTCTTCGGCGGCGGCGGCTTCGCGCTCTGGAATGCCGTGCGGCCGTTCTCGCTCGGCATGCTGCTGCTCGCGCTGCTGCTGTTCCTGCTCGGCGTGCTGGCGTCGGCGAGCCTCTACACGCTGCAGCCCAACGAGGCGGCGATCCTGCAGCTCTTCGGCGCGTATCGCGGCACGAGCCGCGCGTCGGGCCTGCGCGCCACCAACCCGTTCTATTCGCGCCGCAAGCTGTCGCTGCGCGCGCGCACTCTCAACGGCGAGCGCCTGAAGGTCAACGACAAGCGCGGCAATCCGATCGAGATCGCCGCCGTCGTCGTGTGGCACGTGGACGACTCCGCCAAGGCTGCGTTCGACGTCGACGACTACGAGAACTTCGTCAAGGTGCAGAGCGAAGCGGCGGTGCGCCATCTCGCCTCGTCGTTCGCGTACGACGCGAGCGAAGCGGGCGCATCGGACGAACCGACGCTGCTCGAAAGCGCCGACGTGGTGGCGCGCGCGCTCGTGCGTGAATTGCAGGCGCGTCTCGACCAGGCCGGCGTGATCGTCGACGAGGCGCGGCTGTCCCACCTCGCCTACGCGCCGGAGATCGCGCAGGTCATGCTGCGCCGCCAGCAGGCCGAGGCGATCATCGCCGCGCGCCAGAAGATCGTGCAGGGCGCGGTGTCGATGGTCGAGATGGCGCTGTCGGAGCTCTCCGCCAAGCAGGTGGTCGACCTCGACGACGAGCGCCGTGCCGCGATGGTGTCGAACCTGATGACGGTGCTCTGCGCGGAGAACGAAGTGCAGCCCGTCATCAACACCGGCACCCTGTACAACGGCTGACGCGATGAATCGCCTGCCGCCGCTGCTCCTGGCGCTCGCGCTCATCGTCACGGCAACGGTCATCGTCGCGACGATGGGGCTGCTGCGCCCGATCGTGCCGTCGCACATGCGCCTCGACGGCCGCGTCGACCGCTGGACACCCCGCGACATGTACGTCGCCATGATGCTCGCCATCGGCATCGGCGTTCCACTGCTGATCGTCGCCTCGACGGCCCTCACGCGGCGCCTGCCGCCGCGGTGGATCAACCTCCCGCATCGCGAGTACTGGCTCGCGCCCGAGCGCCGCGAGCGCACGCACGCGACGCTGCACGACTTCTCCTGCGCGATCGGCACCGTGGTCGCGTTGTTCGTCGCAGCGCTGCACCTGTTGATCGTGTCCGGCGGATCGGCCCGCGGCGCACCCCCTCAGCCGGCGTTCTACGTGCTGCTCGGCGTGCTGGTCGCCACGCTGCTCGGGATGGTCGCCTGGCTTCTGCGCCGCTTCTGCCGACCCGGGTAAATGGCAGAGCGCAAGGCGTTCCTGCTTCGCATCGACCCGGCGCTGTGGGCGGAGCTCGAGCGGCTCGCGCAGCGCGAGCTGCGCAGCGTCAACGCGCAGATCGAGTTCATGCTGCGCGAAGCGCTGGCGCGGCGCGGCCACCGCGGCCGCGCCGACGAGCCACCGAAGACCGAGATCTGAGGCCGGTGAACAGCCCTAGCTGCCCGGTGCGCGCAGCACCCGCGCGATGAATGCGCCGGCGGCCAGGATCTCCTCGAGCACGGCGTTGTGCTCCATCGGATATTCGTGCCACTCGACGTGCCAGCCCGCTCCTTCGAGCGTGCGGTAGGAGCCGAGGCCCCACGCGAATTGAACGACCGGATCGCGGGTGCCGTGCGCCATGAAGATCGGCACGTCCCGGTTGGCACCGCTCGCCTCGCTCGCGATCAGCGCCTCGCCGATCAGGTACGACGACAACGCCACGATCCCCGCGAGGCGCTGCGGATAGCGCAGCCCCGCGAACAAGGCGATGGCGCCGCCCTGCGAAAAGCCGGCGAGCACGATGCGCGCGGGCGAGATGCCGCGCGAAGCTTCGCGCTCCACCAGCGCGTCGATCAGGCGCTGCGACGCGCGAACGCCGTCGACGTCGGCGCGCTCCGTGATGTTCGCCGCGCGCACGTCGTACCACGCGCGCATGCGCATGCCCTGGTTGATGCTGACGGGGATCTCGGGCGCGTGCGGGAAGAGGAACCGCACGCGAAGGTCGGACGGAAGCGAAAGCGCCGGCACGACCTCGGACCAGCCGCGGCCATCGTCGCCGAGCCCGTGCATCCAGATCACCGCCGCATCGGGCTCGCGCGCGGTCTCGATTTCGATGGCAGGCAGGATCTCGGCGCTCATCGCGTGCATTCCGGTAGCGAGCGCCGATTCTAGCTCACCCCGTCGCGGCTACTCGACCTTGACGTTCGCTTCGCGAATCACCTTGCCCCAGCGCTCGATCTCGCCGTGAAGGAACCTGCCGAATTCGGCGGGCGTGTGCGGCGCGACGGGATCGACGCCGATCTTGCGGTATCTCTCGATCACGTCGGGTGCCTGCAGCGCCTTCATCACCTCCGCGTTCACGCGCTCGACGATGCCGGGCGGGGTCTTCGCGGGCACGAGCAGGCCGAACCACGTCGCCACCGTGAGGTCGGGATAGCCCTCCTCCACGATGCTCGGCACTTCGGGAAGCTGCGGGTGGCGCGAGCGCGCGAGGATGGCGAGCGGCTTCAGCTTGCCGGCCTTGATCTGCGGCAGCGCGGCGATGATGCCGGTCGACATGAATTGCGTGCGACCGGACAGCAGGTCGGACATCGCGGCCGGAATCCCGGCGTACGGGATCATCTCCATGCGAATGCCCACCGTGCGCGCGAACATTTCCGTCGACAGGTGCGTGACCGAGCCCACCGATGTGCCGGCGTAGGAAAGCTGGCCTGGACGCGCCTTCGCATACGCGATGAACCCCTTCAGGTCATCGACGGGAACGGCGTTCGGCACGACGAGCACGAACGAAGCCGTGCCGAGATCGGCGACCGGCTCGAAATCGCCCACCGGGTCGTAGCGCAACCTGCCCGGCTGCAGGCTCACCTGCGTGGCGAAGGGCACGCTGGTCGTGAGCCACGTGTAGCCATCGGGCGCGCTGCGCGCGGCGGCTTCGGCGGCGATGTTGCCATCGGCACCGGTGCGGATCTCGACGACGATCGGCTGGCCGAGCGCGGGTGCGATCTTGTCGGCGATCATGCGCACGACGATGTCGAGCTGGCCGCCCGCGGGAAACGGCACGAGCACCTTGATGGGCCGCTCGGGCCACGCCGCAGCGGCGCGCGCCGGCAAGCCGGTGAGCGCCACGCCGGCCGCGATCGCGCGCAACAACGTCCGTCGTTTCATCGTCCCCTCCTCCAGGTGTTGTCCTTCTCAGTCGCGCTGCGCCAGCCGCTCGGGCCGGTTGGCGTAGCTGTCCGGCGGATGCGCACCGGGCTCGATGCGCACGAAATGGATCGTCCCCGGATACGGGAACGCGTCACTGCGTCCATAGAGCGGCGTCACGTGCAGCTTGCGGTCGAGCCCGATGTCCAGGCCTTCGCCGACGCCGAGGCCGAGGATCGTCGTCGGCGACATCTCGATCGTGCCGATCGGCGTGTCGTCGAGCGTCACCGTACCGCTGCCGCGCCGTTGCCCGAGCGCGCGATGCGCGAGCTCGAAGCGATGCGCGCCCGCGCCCAGCAACGTGTCGACCACGGCCGGCGTGCCGGCGCCGCCGTGGTACACGAACCGCAGCATGCCCTCGCGCACGAAGAGCGCGAACCCCGCAATCGGGTCACCCAGCGCGAAGATGACGCCCTCGTCGCGCTCGCGATGCTCGAACGTGCACGTCATTCGGTAGTCCCGGTCCGCGATCAGCGGCGCGACCACGCCGATCGCTGCCGTGCCGGCGCCGGGATGGAAGGTGTGCGCGCGGTTCACCTCGTCCTCGAGGAACGGCGGCACGGTGAGCGAGCGGCGCACGCCTCGATTGTCGAGCGGATAGACGTAGCCCGCACGGGCGTCCGCGTCGAACGCCGCGACCATCTCGGCCAGCTTGTCCGGGCGCTCGCGCGCGAGATCGTGCACTTCCGTGTCGTCGTGCGCGAGGTCGAACAGCATCCAGTCGTCGAGGTCCATCGGCGCGCCCGGCGGCTGCAGCGACACGATCTTCCAGCCGTCCGCGATGTAACCGCGGTTTCCGGCGAGCTCGTAATGCTGCGTGCGGCGCGCGCTCGGCGCGTCGCCACGCTCCAGCACCGTGCGAAAGCTCGTGCCGTCGAGCGCGCGCGTGCGGTAGCCGTCGAAGCTCGGCGGATAGTCGGCGCCGAGAATGTCGAGGATCGTCGGCACGATGTCGGTCACGTGGACCCATTGATGACGGATCTCGCCGCGAGCCGCGATGCCGCGCGGCCATTGCGCCACCAGCGGCACGCGGATGCCGCCGTTCATGGTGGTCGTCTTGTAGAGGCGGAAAGGCGCCGAGGAGACGTCGGTCCAGCCGAGCGGGTACGCGGGCCACGACTCCGCGCTGCCGATGCGGCCCTGCTCCATCATGGCGCGGACCCATGCGGGATCCTCGGTATGCACGAGGCGCTTCGACAGGTTGTTGACGGCGCCGTCGACGCCGCCGATGCCGTTGGCACCGTTGTCGGAGGTGACGACGATCAGCGTGTCGTCGAGGCGACCCAATGCGCGCAGGCACTCGACCACGCGGCCGACGTTCCAGTCGAGGTTGTCCACGACGGCGGCGTAGAGCTCCATGAAGCGCGCGTGCAGTCGCTGCGCATCGCGGTCGAGTCCGCTCCATGCCGGCACGCCGGGGCTGTGCGGTGCGCGCGGCCATTCGCGCGAGTGCAGGCCCATCGCGTATTGACGGCCGATGCGCGCATCGCGCACCGCATCCCAGCCGGCGTCGTAGGCGCCGGCGTAGCGGGCGATATCGCCCGGCTTCGCGTGCAGCGGCGCGTGCGGCGCGTTGTACGGCAGGTACAGGAGGAACGGCTTGTCGGGAGACGACGCGACGTGCGCCTTGAGCCACGCGATGGCCGTGTCCGTCCAGTCGTCGGTGCAGTAGTGATTCGCGGCATAGGCGTCGCGATCGACGATCGCATTGTCGGCGAAGAGCTGCGCCGGCGCGAAATAGTGCGTCTCGCCGCCGATGAATCCGTAGAAGCGATCGAAGCCGCGGGCGAGCGGCCATGCGCTGCGATCGCCGGAGGGCGTGACGTTGAAGTCCGCCGTGTTGTGCCACTTGCCCACGCAGTACGTGGAATAGCCGACGCCGCGCAGCAGCTCGGCGAGCGTCGGGGCGTCGCGCGCGATCTCGCCCGCCTGGTAGCCGGGATAGCCGGGAAGGTTGAACGTGAGCCAGCCGCAGCCGACGGCATGCGGGTTCTTGCCGGTGAGCAGCGCCGCGCGCGCGGGCGTGCACATCGGCACCGTCGTGTAGTTTGAAAAGCGCAGCCCGCCCTCGGCGAGCGCGTCGATGCACGGCGTGCGGATCTCCGCGCCGAAGCAGCCGAAATCGGAATAGCCGAGATCGTCGAGCAGGATGACGACGACGTTCGGCGCACCGGCGGGCGCGCGCAACGGCGCCGGCCACCACGGCGTCGACTCACTCAGCGTGCGTCCGATCGTGCCGCCGAAACCGGCGCCCGGATCGCCGCACAGAAGGCCCTCTGCGTGCGGCGCGTCGCGTCTCGTCGCCATCGTGCTCAGTCGAGCTCGATGTTCGCGTCGCGCACGACGTTCTTCCAGCGCGCGGCGTCGCTCTTCAGGAACGCGCCGAACTCCGCCGGCGACTGCGGCCTGGCAGCGACGACGCCCATGGCGTCGAGCTTCGCGATGGCCTCGGCCGACTGGAGCACCTTCGCGATCTCGGCGTTCACCCGCTGCACGATCGAGGCCGGCGTGCCATGCGGCATCGCGATGCCGAACCACGTCGACATGGTGAGGTCGGGATAGCCGACCTCCGCGATGCTCGGCACCTCGGGCAGGTGCCGATCGCGCTGGCGCTCGAGCACCGCGAGCGCGCGCAGCTTGCCCGCCTTGATCTGCGGCGCGGCGAGCGTCAAGCCCATGGTCATGAACTGCACGCGGCCGCTGATCAGGTCGGGAATGGCGTCCGGCTGGCCCTTGTAGCCGATCATCTCCATCGAGACGCCGGCCTCGTGCTTGAACAGCTCCGTTGCAAGATGCACGACCGTGCCGCGCGCCGATCCGGCATAGGACAGTGCGCCGGGCCTCGCCTTGGCGTACGCGACGAAGTCCGCGAGCGACATCACCGGCAGGGATGCCGGCACCACGAACAGGAACGGGCTCGTGCCGATGAACGCGACCGGCTCGAAATCGCGGATCGGGTCGTATCGCAACGTCTTCGGCCGCACGCTGGGTTGAATGGTCGTCGGTGGGCTCGCCGCGTACCACGTGTAGCCGTCGGGATCCGCCTTGGCCGCGAACTCGGCCCCGATATTGCCGTCCGCGCCGGGCTTGACCTCGATGACGATCGGCTGCCCGAGCACGGGTGCGAGTCGATCGGCGATGAACCGCGACACGACGTCGAGCTGTCCTCCGGCGGGAAACGACACGATCAGGCGTATCGGCTTCTCGGGCCAGTTCGACTGCGCGCCCGCGGGCGCCACGGCGACGGCGCACGCGAGCGCCACGACGAGCCGGAACAGACGATGCATCGATCTTCCTCCACAATAGGGCGGCGCCCGGCGCGCCGCGTTGTCGTTCAACGTTGCAGCAATCCCCACCGAGCGACCGTGCGCCGCTCGATCTCCGTGAAGAGCACGCGATCCATGATCACCCACAGGACGCCGATGACGATCATGCCGAGGATGATCGTCTCGGTGCGCTGCCATTGCACCGCTTCCATCGTCATGTAGCCCAGGCCGTTGCTGCCCGCGAGCATCTCGGAGGCGACGAGCGCGCGCCATCCGTACGCCATCGACGTGCGCACGCCGAGCAGGATCTGCACGAGCGCGCCCGGCAGGATGAGATTGGCGAGGAGCGAAAGGCCCCGTCCGCCGTGGCTGCGCACCGCGCGGTGCAGCGCGAGCGGAATGGATTGCACGCCGATGACGGTGTTGTACAGCACGGAGAAGAAGATCGTGTTGGCGACGACGAAGATGACCGAGCCGTTGCCGACGCCGAACCACACGATGGTGAGCGGGACCCATGCGATGCCCGCGATGGCCTGCAGGAACGACAGCACGGGCCGAAACAGGTCGGCGACGTGACGATTGAGCGCGATCGCGATGCCGAGCGGGATCGCGAGCGCCATGCCGACGGCGAATCCCAGGAAGAGGCGCCACAAGCTCGCCGCGACGTTGGCGAGGAACGAGCCGTCCTCGACGATCCCCACCGCGTAATCGACCACCGTCGGCACCGACGGCAGCATGTACGGCGGGTATTGCACGAGATAGGGCAACGCGAGCCAGCCGGCGAGCAGCACGACAAACGGCAGCATGCCGAACGCGACGGCCTCGGCCCTGCGCGAGATGGTGTGTTCCCTCCCGGAGCGGCGCTGCGGGCCGCCTCCCCACTCGGGGGGGCGAGCGCCTACGGGCCGCCGCACGGCCGTCCGAAGGCGGCCCGTGGTTTTGCCATCATCCAGCGGCCCTGCGGCGCTCATGCACGCGCTCCCGCTTCGGTCGTGAGGCCCCAGCGCTGGATCGTCGCGCGCTCGATGGGGCGCAGGTAGAACTGGTCGATGGCGAGCCACAGAAGGCCCATCACGATCATGCCGACGATCGTGCGCGCGGTCTGGTGGCTTTCGGTGCCTTCGAAGATGAGGTAGCCGATGCCCGACTTCGCCGCCACGATCTCGGCGAACACGAGCCCGCGGAACGCGAAGCCGGCGCCGACGCGCAATCCCGTGATGATGCCCGGCAGCGCCGCGGGAAGGATCACCAGTCGCAGCACCTGCAGGCGCGACGCGCCGAGCGAGCGCACGGCATTGACGAGGATCTGCGGCGCGGTGCGCACGCCGAGCAGCGTGTTGTAGAGCACCGGGAAGAAGACGACGTAGACGAGCGCGAGAACGATGGTCTTGACGCCATACCCGAACCACACCACGAAGATCGGGATCCAGGCCACCTCGACGATGGCGAACAGGAACTTGAGCAGCGGCGAGAGCGTGAGCGAAGCGCGCCGGTTGAGGCCGATCAGCACGCCGAACGCGATGCCGAGCGTCGCGCCCGCCGACAGCCCGGCGAGATAGCGCCACAGGCTGTCGACGAGATACGAGGGAAGGATGCCCTTGCGGATCAGCTCGCCGAAGGCGACCACGACGTCGGAAGGCGCGGGATAGAAATAGGGACCGAGCCCGACCAGCGGCATGGACAGTTGCCACGCGGCGAGCAGGATCAGCACGCCGAGCGCACCCTTGACCGCGCGCGCCGCGCCGCCGCGGCGCACGTGCCGGCGCGCGAGCGGCAAGGCGGCCGCGGGCACCCTGCTCACCGACCCTTCCACCTCGAGATCGAAGCGACCCAGTATTGGCGCGCGATGTCGCGCAGCGCCCCGGGCTCCACATCCATCATGTCGACCACGTCCCCGTGCACGCCGACCATCCGTCCCTTGTCCTGCAGGAACAGCTGATGGAAGCGCTCGGGTGCGAAGTCGAGCGTCACCTGGTAGTTGGCGCGCGCGTCGCCGATCGGCTCGAGCGGAGCGAGCTTGCGTTGCGCGCCCACCAGCCCGGCCGCGAAGTAGAGGAGCAGCGCAGCGACTATCGCGATCGTCGCGAAGAGCGGCAGCTTCAGCATCACGCGGCGACGGTGACCGGCGTGCGCACCAGCGCGAGCAGGCGATCGCGGAGCGGCCCGAATCGCGGATCCGCATTGAGGCCGGCCCACGTTCGCTCGCCCCTGGTGAACGGCACGTCGACGATCGTGCGCACGCGGCCCGGTCCCGGCGTGAGCACCGCCACGCGGTCGCCGAGGAACAGCGCTTCCTCGACGCTGTGCGTGACGAACAGCACCGTGAGGCGCGAGCGCTCGGAAATGCGGACCAGCTCTTCCTGCAGCACCATGCGCGTCTGCGCGTCGACGGCCGCGAAGGGCTCGTCCATGAGCATCACTTCGGGCGCGTTGGCGAGCGTGCGCGCAACGGCTACGCGCTGCTTCATGCCGCCCGAAAGCTCGTGCGGGTACTTGTGCTCGACGCCGTGCAGGTTCGCGAGCGCGAGAAAGCGCCGCGCCTGCTCGTAGCGCTGCGCGCGCGGCATGCCGCGGAGCTTGAGTCCCAGCGCGGCGTTGTCGAGCACGGTCATCCACGGCAACAGGGCGTATTCCTGGAACACGACGCCGCGATCGGCGCCGGGCCCGGTGATCGCGCGGCCGTCCATCGCGATCGTGCCCTGCGCGGGCTTGAGGAAGCCCGCGATGGCGGCGAGGAGCGTCGACTTGCCGCAACCGCTCGGACCCAGCACGCACAGGAACTCGTCCGCGGCAACCGCGAGGTCGAGGCCCTCGACCGCGCGATGCGCGCTGCCGGTGTCGGGATTGACGTAGTCGAGCGCGAGACGCGAAACGACGATCTTCGGCGTGCTCATGTGTTCCCCCCGTAGCGGCGCTGCGCGCCGCTTTCCCCCGCAGGGGGGCGAGCGCCTTCGGGCGGCCGTGCGGCGCTCATCGCATCACAGGCCGAGCGCCCGCCGCTCGGCGGCCTTGAGATGATGCTCGAGCGCCGCGGCAGCCGCGTCGGGGTCGCGGCGCTTCATCGCCTGGATCACCGCGAGATGCTCCTCCATCGCGAGCGGCAGGTAACGCGGCGAGCGGCCGTGAAGGCGGATCATCTTGATCTTGTCGAAATTCTGCCGGTGCGCGGTCATCATGACGCTGTTTTGCATCGACTCGACGATCATGTCGTGCATGCGCCAGTCGACCTGGAGCGCCGCATCCAGCACCCGCGGCTCCGTGCTGCGCTTGCTGTCGAACGCGTGCAAGGCTGCGGTGGTGGTCCGCTCCAGCTCGGCGATCGCGTCGTCGTCGGCGCTCGCGACGAACCGGCGCACCGCGGCGAGCTCGAGGATCGTGCGGAACTCGAATGCCTCGTGGACCAGGGCGACGCCGATGTCCGCGATCTGGATCCCGCGCTGGGGAATGAGGCGCACGAGGCTTTCGGCTTCGAGGCGCTTCAAAGCCTCGCGCGTCGGACCGAGCGGCGTGTCGAGCAGCATGCACAGCTGCCCCTGCGACACGAACTGCCCGGGCGCGAGGTTGCGCTTGAACAGCTCCGTCTTGAAGCGCTCGTACGCGACCTCGCGCATGAGGGACCTCGGCTTGGCGATGCGTTTCGAGCGTGCGCTGTGCATGTCGGGGCGGGGTTGCCAAGCCGATGGTAGCACGATAGGATGCCACTGAGATATTACCGATAACCCACCAGCGCCCCGCGGCGCCGCCCGAAGGAGGAGAGATGTCCCTGTTGCGCTCGTCGCTGCGGCACGCGCTGGCCGCGGCCGCCCTGCTCGTCGCCTGCGTGGCCGGCGCGCAGCCGCTGCGCGTCGCCGTCACCTCCGCTGCGGAGAACGCGCCGTTCTTCTCCGCGATGGAGCACGGCACGTTCTCGAAGCTCGGGCTCGACGTCAAGGTCGACGTCATGCCGAGCGGCGTGGAGATCTCCAACGCGCTTGCGAGCGGAAGCGTCGACGTTGGACTGTTCGGGACGTTCCCGTTCCTCACCGCGGTGGCGCGCGGCGTGCCGGTCGTGCTGATCGGGCACACCTGGAACAACGCGCTCAACAACCCGCAGAGCGAGATCCTGTCGGTGATCGCCCGGCCGGATTCGGGCGTCAAGGCCGGCGACCTCGCGTCGCTCAAGGGCAAGAAGGTCGGCGTCACGCGCGGCGCCGGCGGCGAGCCCTACATCGTGGGCCTGCTCAAGCAGGTCGGGCTCGACCGCGACGACGTGACGCTGGTCAACACCGCGCCGTCTCAGATGGCCACGGCGCTCGCCAACAAGGACGTCGACGTGATCACCTCGTGGGAACCGTGGCCGAGCGCTGCGCTCACCAAGGTGCCCGGCGCATACAAGGTCATCTACGGCGGCTGCAAGAGCTGTTATGACGCGGGCACCATCGTGACCACGAAATCGGCCATTGCCGCCAAGGCGCCGGAGCTGCAGAAGTTCATCCTGGGCTACGCGCAGGCGCAGGCATGGACACGCTCGCACCGCGACGAGGCGGCGAAGATCTCGACCCGCTGGATCCCCGGGCTCGACGAAGAGACGCTGAAGCTGGCGCTCAAGAACCTTCCGCTCGACGTGCGGCTGTCGAAGAACACGATCGAGGGCTTTCGCGAATACAGCATTCCGCTGCTCGTGCGCGACAAGCGCATCCCGCAGGCGTTCGATCCCGCGCCCGCGGTCGACAATCAGTTCGTCGCAGCGGCCATGAAAACCGATCCGTCGGCGTTTGCCGACCTGAAGCCGATCCAGGCGGACAAGCGCCTGCCCTGAAGCGCGGCGCAGGCTCGTCCAGTGACTCGCCCCAACCTGCTGTTCCTCTTCTCGGACCAGCATACGCAACGCATCGCCGGCTGCTACGGCGATCCGCTCGGCGCGACGCCGAATCTCGATCGACTCGCCGCGCAGGGCGTCGCGTTCGACCGCGCGTACTGCCCTTCGCCGCTGTGCGTGCCGAGCCGCATGTCGATGCTCTCCGGCCGCTGGCCGCACGAGCAGGAATGCTGGACCAACGACGACTACCTGCGATCCGATGCGCCGACGTGGCTCCACGCCGTCGGCGCGGCGGGCTATCGTCCCGTGCTCGCCGGGCGACTGCATTCGATGGGCCCCGATCAGCTTCACGGCTATGCGGAGCGCATGGTCGGCGATCACAGTCCCAACTGGGGCGGCGTGCCACGCCACGATCTCGGGGTGCTCGACAAGGCCAACGACCCCTGGCGTGAGAGCCTGGAGCGCTCCGGCGTCGGCCAGTCCGCGTACCAGGTGAAGGACATCGCGACCACGCGTGCCGCGTGCGCGTTCCTCGAGCGTGCCGCCGCCGCGCGGCGCACCGGGCGCGGCGAGCCGTTCAGCCTCACGGTGGGCTTCCTGCTGCCTCATCCACCGTACGTCGCGTGGCGTGACGACTACGCGCGCTTCGACGGACGCGTGCCGCCGCCGCGCTACACCACGCCGCCCGACGCGCCGCACCCCTGGGAGGCCTGGTGGCGCGACAACCGCGGCATCGCGGACGTCGCCAATGATGTGGTGATGCGCGCGCGCACCGCGTACTACGGTCTGGTCCATCGTCTCGATGCGCTCATCGGCGAAGTGCTGTCGAGCCTCGAAGCGAACGGCTTCGCCGACGATACGCTGGTCGTGTACACGACCGACCACGGCGACCAGCTCGGCGAGCGCGGCCTGTTCTGGAAGCACGCGCTGTACGAGGATTCGATCCGCGTGCCGCTCGTGATGCGCTGGCCCGGCCGGCTGCCGCGAGGCGAGCGGCGCGCGCAGGTCGTGAACCTGGTCGACGCCGCGGCCACGATGATCGACGCGCTGGGCGGTTCGCCGCTGCCGCATGGCCGTGGACGCAGCTTGCTGCCGATCGCCCGCGATTCTGCTGCGACCTGGCACGACGAGACGTTCGTCGAGCATTGCACCGACGTCGTGCCGCCATGGACCGGCGGACGCGCGGTGCAGCAGCGCGCCGTGATCGACGGGCGCTGGAAGCTGATCGTGCATGGCGGCGAGCCCCCGCAGCTCTTCGATCTGAGCGCCGACCCGTGGGAGCGCCGCGACGTCGCGTCCGATCCGCGTCGTGCAGCGGTCCGCGACACGTTGATGGCGCGCGTGCTCGACGGCTGGGATCCCGGGACCGTCGCGACGCGCATCCGCGAGCGCCGCCGCGACAAGGACGTGCTCGACGCGTGGGCGCGCAACGTGCAGCCGCAGGATGCGTTTCGCTGGGAATTGCTGCCGGAGCAGAACCGCCTCGACGCGGTCGCAAGCTAGTGCTCATGCCATGGCCTCGCCTCGGGCTCGGTTGCGCGAGCCTCGGCGCTCCCGACGTTCCGGATCGCGATGCCGAGGCGGTGATCGAAGCGGCCATCGACGCCGGCATCCGGCTCTTCGACGTCGCGCCGCTGTACGGCGGCGGCCTTGCCGAGGTGCGCCTCGGGCGCGCGTTGCGCGGGCTGCCGCGCGACCAATACGTCGTGTGCACGAAAACGGGCGTGACGCGGCCGTTCGGCGCGCCGCCCACCCCACCGGGCGGCACGCGACGCAGTGCGGACGTGTGGGACTACAGCGCGCGCGCAACGCGCGACTCGATTGCGCGCAGCCTCGATCGCCTCGGCGTCGAGCGGCTCGACGTGGTGCATTTGCACGACGTGGAGAGGCATCTCGATGCCTGCCTCGAAGCGCATGACGCGCTCGAAGGCTTGCGCGCAGAAGGCCTCGTGGGCGGCATCGGCATCGGCTGCAACTTCGTCGCGCCGGTGGAGGCGCTGCTCGCCCGCGCAGCGTTCGACGCATTCCTGCTTGCCGGGCGCTTCACGCTGCTGGATCGAAGCGGCGACGCGCTGCTCCAACGGGCGCATGCCAGCGGCGTTCGCACCGTCGTCGGCGGCGTGTTCAATTCCGGCGTGCTCGCCGCGTGGCCGCAGCCTGCGCCCACGTTCGACTACGAGCCCGCGCGTGAGGGCGTGCTGGACCGCACGGCACGCATCGCGGCGGTCTGCGCGCGTCACGGCGTGCCGCTCGGCGCCGCGGCCCTGCAATTCGTCATGGCGCACGACGCGATCGACACGGTGCTGGTGGGCGCGCGCACGGTCGACGAGCTCGCGCGCAATCTCGCGGCGCTGAAGCATTCCGTCGCTGCGGCATTGTGGGACGAGCTGGCGGAGGGCGAAGGCCTGCCCGCGTAATCTCTCCTCGCCCATCATGCGCATCGACGCCCACATCCACTTCTGGCGGCCGGCCTGCGGCTTCGACAACAAGCCGATCGCCGACCACGCCGCCTACCGGCGCGATTTCCTGCCCGACGACATCGAAGACGAGCTCGCGCGCTGCGGCATCGACACCGTGCTGCTCGTCCAGGCCGCGCCGCAGCCGCAGGAAACCGCGTGGATGCTGGAGCTCGCACACCATCATCCGGTCATTGCCGGCGTGGTCGGCTGGGTCGATCTCGACAGCGAGCCGATCGACTACGCGCCGCTTTGCGCGCAGCGCGCGCTCGTCGGCATTCGCGCACAGTTGCGCCGCATCGCCGATCCGGCGTTCGTGCTGCGGCCGCAGGTGCTCGCGAACCTCGCCCGCGCGCTCGACGCCGGTCTCGGCGTGACGCTGCTCGCGGAGCAACGCCACTACGAGGCCGCCGAGCGCGCGTTACGCGAGCTGCCCGCGGGTCCCGTGACGTTCAATCATCTCGGCATGCGCTTTGCGGACGTCGACGTTTCGCCGTGGCGACGCCTGTTGCAGGCCATCGCCGGGCGGCCCGAGACGTTCCTGCAGCTTTCGGGCCTGCCCTTCCTGCACGGCGAGCGCTGGCGCGAAGCGCCGGCACGCGCGATCCTCGACGAAGCGTACGCGCGCGTCGGGCCGGCACGCCTGGTCTTCGCGAGCGACTGGCCGATGCTCGTGCGCTTCGCCTCGTACACGGAGTGGGTGCGCGCGGTCGAAGCGCTGCTCGATGCGCACGGGGCTAGCGCGGATGAGCGCGACGCGGTGTTTCGTGCCAATGCGCTGTCGGCGCATCCGCGACTTCGCGCGTCGCTCGGGACCGCGCGCAACCCTTCGCTTCAGCAGCAGACGGAGAACGGACGATGAAACGATCCCAGATCAACGCGGCCATCGCGCTCGCGCACGAGGCGCTGCGCGAGCATGGCGTGCGGCTTCCCGACTACGCCTACTGGTCGCCCGACGACTGGCGCAACGCCGGTCCGGAGTACCGTCGCGTGTTCCTGAACGCGCTCGGCTGGGCCGTCACGGACTTCGGCCAGGGCGACTTCGAGCGCTGCGGCATCACGATGTTCGACGTGCGCAACGGCACGCACGAGCATCCGGCCGAGGGCACGCCCTACGGCGAGAAGATCTACGTGCTGAAGCCCGGGCAGCGCCTGCCCTTCCATTTCCATTACAGCAAGACGGAGGACATCATCAGCTACGCGGGCGGCACGCTGATGATCCAGCTCTACAACTCGCGCGACGACGAGAGCATGGACGACACGTCGCCCGGCGAGGTGTTCTGCGACGGCGTGCGCAAGCCTTTCGAGGCAGGCCAGGTGTTCGAGATTCCGCACGGCGGAAGCCTGACCATCCCGCCGCGGCTGTACCACCGCTTCTGGGCGAAGGAAGGCGCCGGCGTGCTGGTCGGGGGCGAGATCTCCACGATCTCGGTCCCGAAGACCGACAACCACTTCGGCGGCGGCGCGCGACGCTTCGTGCCGATCGAGGAAGACGAGCCGGCGCGCTGGCTCATCAACGTCGATTACGCGAAGCTGCACGAGGTGGCGTGATGGATCGTCTCGCGGGACGCGTCGCCATCGTCACCGGCGGGGCGGCGGGAATCGGCGCCGCGATCGCGCGCGCGTTTGCCGCGGAAGGGGCGCGAGTCGTCATCGCCGACCGCGACGAGGACAACGCCAGCGAAACCGCCGCATCGTTGCCCGACGCCACGGCGATCGGTACCGACGTCACGCACGAGGACGACGTGCGCGCGCTGGTCGCGGCCACGCTTGGCCGCTTCGGTTCCGTCGACATTCTCGTCAACAACGCGGGCATCATGCGCAAGGGCTACGTCAAGGACATGCCGCTCGAGCTGTGGCAGCAGGTCCTCGACGTGAACCTGACCGGGACGTTCCTGTGCAGCAAGGCCGTGCTGCCCGCGATGATCGAGCGCAGGCGCGGCAGGATCATCAACATCGCGTCGATCGCGGGCAAGATCGGCGAGCCGACGGCGAGCGCGTATAGCGCTGCCAAGTTCGGCGTCATCGGCTTCACGCGCGCGCTGGCTCACGAAGTGGCGCGCCACGACATATTGGTCAACGCGATCTGCCCGGGACCCATTGCCACCGCGCTCGGCGAGCAGGGATGGCGAGAAGGCGCCGAAGTGGAAGGCGTCGCCCTGGATCGGGTGATGGCGCGCGTCAACGCGCGCTCGCCGCTCGGCCGTCTCGGCACCGTCGACTCCGTCGCCCGCATGGCGCTGTTCGTCGCCTCCGACGACTGCGACTTCACCACCGGCGCGGCGTTCAACGTCGACGGCGGCATCGTCATGGCATAGGCGCACATGGCCAGTCGCGATCCCGACCGTCCGAACGTGTTGTTCGTCCTGAGCGACGACCAGGGCCCGTGGGCCATGGGCTGCGCGGGCAACGCGGAGATCCGCACGCCGGCGCTCGACCGCATCGCCGCGGAGGGCATTCGCTTCACGGACTTCTTCTGCACCTCGCCGGTGTGCTCGCCGGCGCGCGCGTCGCTCATGACCGGCGAGATTCCCTCGCGCCACGGCGTGCACGACTGGATCCGCGCGGGCAACGTCGGCGCGGCGCGCATCGACTATCTCGCCCGCCAGGCTCTTCTCACCGATCACGTGGCGGCGGCCGGCTATCGCTGCGGCCTCGTCGGCAAGTGGCATCTCGGCGCGAGCGACGTGCCGCGCCGCGGGTTCGTGCGCTGGTTCGCGCATCAATCCGGCATGAGCCCCTACTACGGCGCGCCGATGGTCGACGAGACCCATCCGGTCGTCGTGCCGCGCTATCTCACGGAGGTGCTGACCGAGGAGGCGCTGCGCTTTCTGGGCGAGGAAGCCAAGCGCAGCGAGCCCTTCTTCCTGTGCCTCAACTACACCGCACCGCACTATCCGTGGATCGATGCGCATCCGCGGCGCTACACCGATCTCTACGCCGATTGCACGTTCGCATCGTGTCCGCAGGAGCCGCCGCATCCGTGGTCGGCGCACGGCAACCCGGCGACCGACGAAGGCCACAACCGGCCGCGCGAAAGCCTGATCGGCTACTACGCGTCGACGACCGCCATGGACGACGGCATCGCCGAAGTGCGGCGCGCCCTTCGCGGCGCCGATCTCGATCGCAGCACGCTCGTCATCTTCATGAGCGACAACGGCATGAACTGCGGCCATCACGGCATCTGGGGCAAGGGCAACGGCACGCGGCCGCAGAACATGTACGACACGTCGGTGAAGGTGCCGTGCCTGTTCGCGCAGCCGGGTCGCATACAGGCGGGGCGAGTCAGCGACGCGTTGCTTTCGGGCTACGACTTCTACCCGACCATCCTCGACTACCTCGGCCTCGGCAATGCCATCGATCCAGGCAAGCCGGGACGCTCGTTCGCGCCGCTGCTGCGAGGCGAGGCCCGCGACGCCGATGGGGCGGTCGTCGTCTACGACGAATACGGCCCGGTGCGCATGGTGCGCACGCGCGACTGGAAATACGTGCACCGTCATCCGTCGGGTCCGCACGAGCTGTACGACCTCGCCGCAGATCCCGGAGAACGCATCAATCGCTACGACGAGCCGGACACCCGGTCCGTGTCGCGCGCACTGGCTGCGCGCCTCGACGCATGGTTCTCGCGTTACGTCGATCCGGCACTCGACGGTCGCGACAAGCCGGTGAACGGATGCGGCCAGGTCGATCTCGCCGACATCGCGGACGCGCGCAAGGCGTTCGCGGAGGACCCGATACAGGCCTTGTCTTCCACTGCGAGGCGCGCATGACCTCTCGATTCGACTCCCGGCGGCGTAGCCTGCTCGCGCTCGGCGCTGCATGTGCGGCCGCTCGTGCATGGCCGGCGATTGCTGCCGACGCGACGCCGGGCAACCATGCGCTCAAGGTCGGCCTGCTGCGCAACCCGGTCGCGGGCCTGATCGCCATCGCCGAGGAGAAAGGCTGGTTCCGCCAGGAAGGCCTTCAATTCTCTCCGGTCCTCTTTGCGGGCGCGGGCGGGCCCAAGCTCATCCAGGCGATGGGCGGCGGGAGCGTCGACCTCGGGACGGTTTCTGCGACCGCGGCGCTGCTGGCGCTCGCAAGCGGCGCCGTTCCCTTGCAGATCGTGTCGATCGCGACCGATCCGGT
>DASXAF010000090.1:0-23869 GCA_036406955.1 Casimicrobiaceae bacterium | reverse complement strand
GAGCTGTGCGCGGGCCGTCGGCCGTATCGCCTGCGCCGCGGCACGCGCAGCGAGCTGGAGGACGCGATCGTCGCTCAGGACGTCGTGCGGCCGTCGAGCGCGGTCAGCGGCGACGCCGCGGCGCAGCGCGGCACGAGCGCGCACAAGCTCGCCCGCGCGCTCGCCGGCGACCTCGACACGATCGTCGAGAAGGCGCTGCGCAAGGCGCCTTCCGATCGCTACGCGAGCACGGAGGCGTTCGCGGCCGATCTCGCGCGCTACCTCGACGGGCAGCCGGTGCTCGCCCGGCCGGCGAGCCGCTGGTATCGCGCGCGCAAGTTCGCGCAGCGCAATCGACTCGCGCTGCTGGCGAGCGGCGCGGTGGGCGCCGCGCTGATCGCCGGCGCGAGCGTGGCAGTCTGGCAGGCGCACATCGCGCGCGCCGAGGCCGCCCGCGCGCACGCGAGCCAGGACTTCCTGGTGCGGCTGTTCCAGCGCACCGCGCGCAACAATCCGGGCGGCGCCGCGGCGGCGGACACGACGGTGCGGCAACTGCTCGACATCGGCAGCCGGCAACTGGTCGACGATGCGCACGACGATCCGGACCTCGCGTTCGACCTGCTCCAGCTCCTGACGCGGCTCAACGTCGAGCTCGACCTGCTCGACCCGGCGGGCCGCCTGTCCGAGCGGGCGGTGGCGCTGGCCCGCGACCGGCACGGTGCGGACAGCCTGCCGTACGCGCAGGCGCTGGCGCAGAAAGCCGACCTCCTCTACCGCGCCGCGCATTACGCCGAGGCGATCGGCGCCGCCGAAGACGCACTGCGCATCGCGGAGCGCACGCCGCAGTCCACCGCCGAGCTTCGCGCCCGGGCGCACGTGATCATCGGCAACTCGCAATACCAGATCGACGCGTCGCAGCCCGCCGAAGCGCAGCGCCATCTCGAGCTCGCGCTGGCGCTGCTGAAGGACGTGCACGCGACGAGCGAGGACCGCTCGCGCGCCGCGTACTTCCTCGCCTGGATCGCGGAATCGCAACGGGATTTTGCGCGCGCGGAGGCCTATTACCGCGACGGCATCGACGCGGGCAAGGCGAACTTCGGCGAGCGCAGCTTCATCGTGGCGATGGGCTACGAGGGCCTGTCGGACATGCTGCGCACCGCCCAGCGCCTGCCCGAGGCGCGCGCCGCGATCGAGCACGCGCTGTCGATCTACGAGTATGTGCTCGGGCCCCGTCACGGCACGATCGCGTTCGCCCGAGCGAACCTCGCGCTGACCCTGGCCGCGACCGGGCAGCGCGCGGAAGCCGAACGCCTGCTCGACCAGTCGGTGGCGCTTGCGCAGGACGTGTTCGGACGCGAGGCCCGCCAGGTGGGCTATCCCGTGACGTACGCTGCCCGGATCAAGGCCAGTCGCGGCGAGCTCGAAGACGCCGCGCGAAGCTACGAGCTCGCGCTGGTCGCCTACGCGCACGAGTCGCCTGCTTCGCTCAGCAACCGGGCGACGCGCATCGAATATGCCGAGGCGCTGGTGCGGCTCGGACGCCTCGACCGAGCCGCCACGCTGCTCGACGAGGCGCAGGCAGGCTTCGAGGCCGCGAGCGACCGCACGAGCGTGCACGCCGCCTGGCTCCTCACCGCGCGCGGGGAGCTGCTGTGCGCCCGCGGCGATTGCACGGCGGGCGATGCGCTGTTCGACGAGGCGCTCGCGCGCATGGGCAGCCTCAAGTCGCGCGGCGCGTTCCTGCTGCCGCGTTATGCAGCAGCGGTCGCGCGAACCAGACCGGACGCCACGCTCGCACGACGCGTGCTCGACCGGCTGCGCGAAGCCGATCTCCTGAACGGCGATGCCGGCATCGCGCGCCTCGACCTCGAGGACCAGGCGCGGCTCGCCTTCGGAGCCGGTGCACTGGCGCTCGCGGCCGGCGACCGTGCCGCAGCGCGTCCGCTGCTCGAGCGGGCGGTCGCCCTGCGCGAGCCGTCCGACGCGCCCGACAGTCCCTGGCTCGGCGAGGCGCGTGCCGCGCTGGCGCAGGCCGAGCGCTAACCGGCGACCGCGGCCTTGGCGTTGCTGCGCACGGTGGCGCCGCCGCGGCAGGCGACCACCGCCTCGCGCAGCGCCTCGATCGCCGCAGGGCGCGGAAAGCTCTTGCGATACGCGAGCGCAACGCGCCGCGACGGCGTCGGCCGCGTGAACGGCACCGGCACGACGAGCTGGCTGTGATACTTGGGCGTGAGCGCGTCGCGCGGCAGCACGGTGACGCCCAACCCCGACGCGACCATGTTGCGCGCGGTCTCGAGCGAGTTGCTTCGCGTCACCTTCGCGTCGCCGCGATTGAGCTCGGGACACGCGTCGAGCACCTGGTCGCGAAAGCAATGGCCGACGTTGAGCAGGATGGTGTGCTCCTCCTGCAGCTCGTCGGGCGCAACCGACTTTCGCTTGGCCCACTTGTGGCCGAGCGGCACCACCACCTGGAACGGCTCCTCGTACAGGAACTCGGTCACCACGCCGGGCGGGTTGAACGGCAGCGCGATGATCGCGGCGTCGATGCGCCCGCTCTTGAGCGCCGCCTCCAGGTTCTCGGTGAGGTTCTCCTCGATCTCCAGCGGCATCTGCGGCGCGCGCTCGTGCAGCGCGGGAATGAGGTCGGGCAGCAGGTACGGCGCAACGGTGTAGATGACGCCGAGCTTGAGCGTGCCGACGAGCTGGTTGCGGCCCGCTTGCGCGAGCTCGCGGATGCGCGCCGCCTCCTCGAGGACCTTCTGCGCCTGCTCCACCACGCGAGCGCCCACCGGGGTGGGCGTCACCTCGTTCTTGCCGCGCTCGAACAGCGGCGCGCCGAGCTCTTCCTCGAGCTTCTGGATCGCGACCGAAAGCGCGGGCTGGCTCACGAAGCACTTCGCGGCGGCGCGGCCGAAGCTGCGCGCCTGGGCCACTGCGACGATGTAGCGGAGCTCGTTGAGCGTCACGGTTTCGCCCAGTCGCCGTGACGCGTCAGGAACTCCCGGAACCCGCCGCCGACCTCGTTGTGCTTGACGCCGAGCTCGACGGTCGCTTCGAGATAGCCGAGCTTGCTGCCGCAATCGTAGCGGCGGCCGTCGAAGCGATACGCGAGCACGCGCTGCTCCTCCAGCAGGCGCGCGATGCCGTCGGTGAGCTGGATCTCGCCGCCCGCGCCGGGCGGCATGGTGCGCAGATGGTGGAAGATGCGCGGCGACAGCACGTAGCGGCCCACCACCGCGAGGTTCGACGGCGTCGTACCGGCCCTCGGCTTTTCCACGATGCGTGCGATGCGCCCGGTGCGCGCGTCGATCGCCTTCGCGTCGGTCTCGACGATGCCGTAGCTGCCGACGTCCGCCCGCGGCACCTCCATCACGCCCAGCGCCGAGGCGTCGTGGCGCTGCGCGACCTCGATCATCTGCTGCATCACCGGCACGTCGGCATCGATCAGGTCGTCGGCGAGCAGCACCGCGAACGGCTCCTCCTCGACCACCGGCTCCGCGCAAAGCACCGCGTGACCGAGACCCAGCGCCTCGTTCTGGCGGATGTAGATGCAATTGATGCCGGGCGGGGTCGCGGCCTGCACCTGCTCGAGCAGCGCCGTCTTGTTGCGCAGCGCAAGCTCGGTCTCGAGCTCGTACGCCTTGTCGAAATGATCCTCGATCGCGCGCTTGTTGCGCCCGGTGATGAAGATCATGTCGGTGATCCCCGCCGCCGCGGCCTCCTCGACGGCGTACTGGATCAGCGGCTTGTCGACCACGGGCAGCATTTCCTTCGGGCTCGCCTTGGTGACGGGCAGAAATCGGCTGCCCAGCCCGGCAACGGGGAAGACGGCTTTGGTGATGGGTTTCATCGTGATGGGTTGCCTTCGGGGGACAAGGGCATGGGGACGAGGGGGTTGGGGACGAGGGGCTGGGCGGGATCAGGGGCTCCTGACCCCTCGCTCCTATTCCCTCGCCAACAATTTGCGCAATCCCGCCTCGTCCAGCACGGGCACGCCCAGTTGCTCCGCCTTCGCCAGCTTGCTCCCGGCGTCGGCGCCCGCGACGACGTAGCTCGTCTTGGCCGACACGCTGCCGGCGACCTTCGCGCCGGCGCTTTCGAGCAATGCTTTCGCGTCCTCGCGCGTCATCGTCGGCAGCGTGCCGGTGAGCACGACGGTCATGCCGGCGAGCGGTCCGGCGGGCGCGCGCTCGGGCGGGCCTTCGGTCCAATGAACCCCGGCGGCGCGCAGTTGCGCGATGACTTCGCGGTTGTGCCGCTCGGCGAAGAAGTCGCGGATCGCTTCGGCGAGCACGGGCCCGACGTCGCGCACGTCCAGCAGCGCGTCGACGTCCGCGTCGATGAGCGGCTCGAGCGCCCCGAAGTGCCGCGCGAGGTCGCGCGCGGTCGCTTCGCCGACGTGCCGAATGCCGAGCGCATAGACGAAGCGCGCGAGCGTGGTCGACTTGCTCTTCTCGATGGCGCCGACGACGTTGCCCGCGCTCTTGTCGGCCATGCGCTCGAGCGCCGCCAGGTGTGCCACCCCGAGCTTGTACAGGTCCGCCGGCGTGTGCACGATGCCCGCGTCGACGAGCTGGTCGACCAGCTTGTCGCCCAGCCCCTCGATGTCCATCGCGCGGCGTCCGGCGAAATGGAGCAGCGCCTGCTTGCGCTGCGCGGGACACACGAGGCCGCCGGTGCAGCGCGCGACCGCCTCGTCGGGCAGCCGCTCGATGGCCGAGCCGCACTGCGGGCATTTCCTCGGCATGCGGAATTCGCGCGCGTCCTTCGGACGCCGCTCGCCGAGCACGCGCACCACCTCGGGAATGACGTCGCCCGCGCGCCGCACGATCACGGTGTCGCCGATGCGCACGTCCTTGCGCCGGACCTCGTCCTCGTTGTGCAGCGTCGCGTTCGTCACCGTGACGCCGCCGACGAACACGGGCTTCAGCTTGGCGACCGGCGTGATGGCGCCCGTGCGGCCGACCTGCACCGCGATGTCGACGACCTCGGTCGGCATTTCCTCCGCGGGAAACTTGTGCGCCACCGCCCAGCGCGGCTCGCGCGTGACGAAACCGAGCTTCCTCTGCAGCGCGAGATCGTCGACCTTGTACACGACCCCGTCGATGTCGAAGGGAAGCTCGTTGCGCCGGCGCGCGACGTCCTCGTGGAACGCCGCGAGCTCGCCGGCGCCGCATGCACGCCTGCGATCGCGGTTCACCGGCAGGCCGAGCCTTTGCAGCGTGTCGAGGAGCGCGCTCTGGCTCGGCGGCACGTCGAAACCCCGGGTCTCGCCGATGCCGTAGGCGAAGAATTGCAGCGGCCGCTGCGCCGTCGTCGCCGGATCGAGCTGGCGCACCGCGCCCGCCGCGGTGTTGCGTGGATTGATGAACAGCTTCCCGCCCGCCGCCCGCTGGCGCTCGTTGAGCTTCGCGAAGTCCGCGCGCGTCATGTACACCTCGCCGCGGACTTCGAGCAGCGCAGGCGGGTGATCGGTTCGCAGGCGCTGCGGGATCGCGCGAATCGTGCGGATGTTGGCGGTCACGTCCTCGCCGACCTCGCCGTCGCCGCGCGTGGCCGCCTGCGTCAATCGCCCGTTCTCGTAGCGCAGGCTGGTGGCGAGGCCGTCGAACTTGAGCTCGGCCATGTACGCCACCGGCGGCGCGTCCGGCGCGAGCCCCAGGTCCTTGCGAATGCGCGCGTCGAACTTCGCGGTGGCGGCCACCGTGGTGTCGCTTTCGGTGCGAATCGACAGCATCGGCACGGCGTGGCGCACCGGCGCGAGCTCCGCGAGCCGCTCGCCGCCCACGCGCTGCGTCGGCGAGTCGGGCGAGCGAAGCTCGGGATACCGCGTCTCCAGGGATTCGAGCTCGCGATAGAGCGCGTCGTATTCCGCGTCGCTGATCGCCGGCGCGTCCTCGACGTAGTAGCGGTAGTTGTGCTCCTCGATGTCGCGTCTCAGCGCTTCGACGCGCCGTGCGGCGGACGCCGGCGCTGCCGCTTCAACGGCGCGAACCGATCCGGCACGCGCGGCGGACATCAGGCACCGAACAACGCCACGGCGCGCGCGCTGCCCGGCTCGATGTGGACGCTCGCGAGCGCATCCGCCGCGGCCTGCACCTGCGCGCGGATCTTGGCGAGCGCGGCGTCGTCGAGCGGGCGCCGATTGTCGTCGACCAGCTCGGCACCGAGCGAGCGCGCCATGCGCTTGGCGCAGAGCTTCATCTGGTCGAACGCACGCGCGGGGTCCGCCACGCGCGGCACGTCGAGCAGGAAGACCACGCCGTTCACCGAGCTCGCGCGCAGCGATTCCACGGTGAACGGATCGTTGCGAGCGTTCTGCAGCGTGTACAGCACGGCGCCGGTGTCCTCCTGCACGTGCTCGAAGCGCCCGTTGGCCGCAAGGTGGAAGCCCGAGGCCTCCGCGACGCCGCGCAGCTTGGTTCCCGGCACGGCGCCCGGCTCGGGCTTGAGCAGCGTGAGGCCGATCTGCACGTCGAGGTCGGCGCACAGCTTGTCGAGCGCCTCGGCGCGCTGCAGCTCGTCCGTCGCGTCGGGCACCTGCACGCGTGCGTCGATGGCCGCGGCGACCTCCGCGGCCATGCGCAGGTAGACGCCCATCTGTCCCTGCGACAGCGCACCGTTGCGATCGGCGAGCAGCAGGCACGCGCACGCCTGTGCGAAGCGCTCGGATGCGCCCGGTTGCACCGCCTGCCATGGCATGCCTTCTCCGGCGCGTCCGAACCATCGCAGCGGCTTGCCGAGGCGCGCCTGCAATCCCGCTGCGAGATCGGCCGCGGCGACGGGCCGCGACGGAGCGAACAGCACGATGCTCTCGATGTCCGGGTCGGGTTGCGCGCCGGAGGGTCGCGCGACAGCACTCTGCACCACCGCCGGCGGCACTTCGTAGGCCGCTTCGGCCTCGGCGGCCTCGACGTCCTCGGTGTCGGTCACCGGCACGGCGACGTCTTCCATGGGAATCGTGAACGGCGATGCCGGCAGCTCCGTGGGCGCGCGCACGGAGGCGCTCGCCACCTCGGTGGCCGTCGTCGGAACGCGGCCACCGAGCGTGGGCTCGACGCGTTGCGCACCGCCGGCACCGGCCTCCGGCCCGGGCGGCGGCTCCATGCGCTGGCGCACCCGCCGCTCCTGCCACACGTTGAAGAGCCACACGCCGAGCACGAGCACGACGCCGGCAATGATCAGCGCGATCTGCAGCGCGCTCATGGAGTCGTGCTCATCGCTGCATGTCGCGCGCCATAAACAGCATTATAGCTGCCGGCTCGCTCGATAAGCACCGTCGATTCAGTCGGCCGCCGCGGCGACCGCGGCGGGCGTTCCCTCGGCGAGCTCCAGCGCTTCCGCGATGTCCACCGCCACAACGCGCGACACGCCGGGCTCGGGCATGGTGATCCCGACGAGCTGGTTCGCCATCTCCATGGTGATCTTGTTGTGCGAGATGAACAGGAACTGCGTGCCGGCGGACATTTCGCCCACCATCTTGCAGAAGCGCTCGGTGTTGGGGTCGTCGAGCGGCGCGTCGACCTCGTCGAGCAGGCAGAACGGCGCAGGATTGATCTGGAACAGCGCGAAGACGAGCGAGATCGCCGTGAGCGCCTTCTCACCGCCGGAGAGCAGGTGGATGGAGGTGTTGCGCTTGCCGGGCGGCTGCGCGATGACCTGCACGCCGGAGTCGAGGATCTCCTCGCCGGTGAGCACGAGCTTCGCCTGGCCGCCGCCGAACAGCGCGGGAAACAGGCGCGCGAAGTTCTCGTTCACCACGTCGAACGTCTGCTGCAGGAGCTCGCGCGACTCGCGGTCGATCTGGCGGATCGCGGATTCGAGCGTGCTCATCGCTTCCGTGAGATCCGCAGCCTGCCGGTCGAGGTAGTCCTTGCGCTCGCGCGCCTGTGCGAGCTCGTCGAGCGCGGCGAGATTGACGGCGCCGAGCTCGGCGATCGCCTTTTGCAGGCGCTCGATCTCGCCGGGCAGCGTGCGCGCGCTGCCCCATGCCTTGAGCGCGTCGGGCAGCGTCGCCAGCTCTGCGTGGGCTTCGGCGAGCTGATCGGCGAATTGCTGCTCGGACAGCGCCGCCGCCTGCTCCTTGAGCTGCATGTCCTGGATCTTCGCGCGCGCGGGCTCGAGCTTCTGCTCCGCCGCGAGGCGCGCTTCGTCGCCGGCGCGCATCTCGGCGGTCAGCGTCTCGAGCCGGTCGCGCGCTGCGGCGAGCGCCTGCTCGGCAGCCCCGCGCTCGGCGAGCTGCCGCTGCAGCGCTTCCTCGACCGGCGTCCAGTCGATCGACTGGCGCTCGCTCGCGAGCTGCGCGAGCAGCGACTGCTGCTGCGCCGTCTGCGCGGCGAGCGATTCGCCGCGGCGCGCGAGCTCCGACTGGCGCTCGCGGCAGCTTCGCTCGGCAAAGCCCGCTTCCTGCGCCGCGCGCTCGGCGTTGCGGACCCGTTCCCGCGCCCGGGCAAGCGACACTTCGGCCTCGTTGCGCGCATGGCGCAGCGACTCCCGCCGTGCGAGCTCGTCGTGCATGCGCGATTGCAGGTCGGCGATCTCGCGCTGCAGCGCCGCCTGTTGCGCCTGCTCGGCCTCGTGCGCAGCGATCGCCTCCTCGCTCTCGCGCGCAATTTGCGCGCGCCGTGCCGCGGCGGCCTCGGCGGACTGGCGCAGCTTCGAGAGCTCGAGCTCGAGATCGTGCGTGCGACGCTGCTGCGAGGACAGCGCCTGCGCTTCCTGGTGATACTCGGACTGACGCGCGGCGAGGTCGAGCTCGACGGTGTCGAGCGCCGCGCGCGCGTCGGCGGCCGCGATGCGCGCCTGCTCGAGCTGGCCGGCCAATTCCTCGAGCTCGCGCTGGCGCGCGAGGACGCCGTGCAACTCGGTATCGGGCGCGAAGAACGAGACGCCTTGCGCCGTGACGAGGTGGCCTTGCGGCGTGACGAACGCTTCCCCTGCAGCGAGCGCGCCGCGTTGGGCGAGCGCGCTCGCGAGATCGTCGCGGCAGCGAACGCCGTGCAGGCCGTCGGTCACGAGCCGCGCAACGGCGGGGTCGCGAAAGCGGATGCGCGCGATCAGCGCGTCGGGGTGCGGCGACTGCGCGGAGGTGGTCTCGCCGGGCACGAACGCCGAGAGGCGGCGCGGCAGCTTGGCGTCGCCCGCGACCCAGCCCAGGACGTCCTCGAGCGAGCGAAGCTCGAGCGCCTCGAGGCGCTCGCGCAGCACCGCTTCGAGCGCATCTTCCCAGCCGCGCTCGATGTCGAGCGACTGGAACAGGCGCCGCGCGTGCGCAAGGCCGTGGTGGCCGAGCCACTCGTCGATGTCCTGCCCATGGCCGATGCGTGCCTGCAACGCGCCGAGCGCTTCCGCGCGCGCTTCGAGATCCGCGAGCCGGCGGCTCTCCGATTGCCACAGCGCCATGGCGTCGCGCTGGCGTTGCTGCAACTCCTCCACGGCCGCCCGCAGCGTCGAGAGACTCTGCTCCTTGCTCGCGAGCTCCGCGCTTTCCTGCTCGAGCTGCTCCTCGACCTGCGCGATCGGATCGGTCGCCGGCGGCGCGAGCGCTGCCAGCTCGGCGTCGAGGCGCGTGCGCCGCTCGGCGAGTGTGGCGAGCGTGCGCGCAATCCCTTCACGGCGCGTCTCCGCCACGCGCAACGCCTGCTCGGTTTGTGCGATCTGCTGCTGCGCCTCGCCGAGCACGCGCGTGCCCTCGCCCACCGCCGCTTCCTCGGCCGGCAGCGCGGCTTGCGCGGCGCGCTCGTCCTGGGCGGCCGTCTCGCGCGCGGACAGTGCAGCTTCCAGCGCGGCGTCTGCGCCGCGGGCTTCCTCGCGCAGCGCCTCCTCCTGCGCGACCAGCGCCCCGATGGCCTCGGTGAGCTGGGCGACCTGCTGCGTGATGCGCGACTCGTTCTCGCGCGCGAACGCGAGTTGCTGCTCGAGGCGCGACACCTCGGCGTTGGCGGCGTAGAAGGCGCCCTGCTTCTCGTGGAGCGCGTCACCCGCGGCGTAATGGTCCGCGCGCAGCGCCTCGAGCTTCGCCTCCGCGCTGCGGACGTCCGCCACCAGGCTCTCGAGCGCCACGGTGAGCGACGCCATCTCGGTCTGCGCGCGCTCGCGGGCGCGCACGGCGTCCTGCTGCTTCGCGTACCACAGCATGTGCTGCGACTGGTGCAGCCGCGCCTCCAGCTCGCGGTATTCCGTCGCGACCTTCGCCTGATGGTCGAGCTTCTCGAGCTGCGTGCCGAGCTCGGTGCGGATGTCCTCGACGCGCGCGAGGTTCTCGCGCGTGTCGGCGAGGCGCCCCTCCGTCTCCTTGCGCCGCTCCTTGTACTTCGAGACCCCCGCGGCCTCCTCGAGGAACACGCGCAGCTCCTCGGGCTTCGCCTCGATGACGCGCGAGATCATGCCCTGCTCGATGATCGCGTACGCGCGCGGACCGAGGCCGGTGCCGAGGAACAGGTCGTGGATGTCCCGGCGACGAACCGGGATGTTGTTGATGTAGTACGTGCTGTCGCCGTCGCGGGTGAGCACGCGCTTGATGGAGATCTCGGCGTACTGGCCCCACTGCCCGCCGATGCGCCCCTGGCTGTTGTCGAAATGCAGCTCGACGGAGGCGCGGCCCACCGGCTTGCGGTCGCCGGCGCCGTTGAAGATCACGTCCTGCATCGACTCGCCGCGCAACGCCGAGGCCTTCGACTCGCCCAGCACCCAGCGCACCGCGTCGATGACGTTGGATTTGCCGCAGCCGTTGGGACCCACGATGCCCACCAGCTTGCCGGGTGTTGCGATCGTGGTGGGGTCGACGAACGACTTGAAGCCGGCGAGCCTGATCTGCGTGAGGCGCAAGGGAAATCCGCGAAAGTGACGTGCTGCGTGCTACGGATGGCGAAAGCCGCGCATGGGAGCGCGGCTCGCGCGAATTATAGCGGAAAGGTCGCTGCGTCGAGCATGCCGACTACGCCGCCTGCACCATGCGCGGCGGCAGGCGTCCTTCCTCGACCGCATGGCACGCCACGGTGCTGCCCGCAATCCCGCGCAGGACGGGCATCTCGACGCGACACCTTGCCAGGGCATGCGGGCAGCGCGGGTGGAACGGACAGCCGGGCGGCGGCGCGAGCGGGTTGGGCACTTCGCCCGCGACGGCCGTGCGCGCCGTGCCCGTTCGCTCGAGGTCCGGCACGGCGTCGAGCAGCATGCGCGTGTACGGATGGCGCGGCGCGTCGAACAGCACGTCGGTCGGCGCGCTCTCGACGATGCGGCCGAGGTACATCACGCCGACGCGATCGGCGATGTGACGGACCACGGCCAGGTTGTGCGAGATGAAGAGATAGGTGAGCGACAGGCGCCGCTGCAGGTCGCGCATGAGGTTCAGCACCTGGGCCTGCACCGACACGTCGAGCGCCGAGGTCGGCTCGTCGCAGGCCAGGAACTGCGGCGCGGCGGACAGCGCGCGTGCGATGGAGATGCGCTGACGCTGCCCGCCGGAGAACTGATGCGGGAAGCGCGCGGCGTCGCTCGGCGCGAGGCCGACCTGCACGAGCACTTCCTCGACGCGCGCCTGGAGCGCGCGGCGCGACGTCCGCGGCGCGAGCGCGCGGACCGGCTCGGCGACGATGTCCGCGACGCGCCAGTGCGGATTGAGGCTCGCGTAGGGATCCTGGAAGATCATCTGCATGCCGCGCCGGGCGCGCCGGTTGCGCTGCGCGCGGCCGGGCGTCGCGACGACCGTGCCGTCGTAGCGGATCGTGCCGCGCGTCGGCGCATGCAAGCCGACGATCAACCGCGCGAGCGTGGACTTGCCGCAACCCGACTCGCCCACGAGCCCGTACGTCTCGCCGCGCGTCAACGAGAGGTCCACACCGTCCACGGCCTTCAGCACGGTGCGACGCGCGCGGCCGACGACGCGATCGAGCCACGGCGGCGACACGTCGAAGTGGCACGCGACGTCGCCGACCTCGAGCAAGTGACTTGCATGTTCTCCCCCGTAGCGGCCGCCCCGCGGGGGGCGAGCGTCTTGCGGAGGGGCCGCGGCGCTCATGCCGCGACGCCGCCTTCCAGCGGCCAGTGGCACGCCACGTCGCTCGTCCCGAGCCGCGCGAGCTGTGGCACCAGGCTCGCGCAATTCGGCCGCGCACGCATGCATCGTGTGTGAAACGCGCAACCGCTCGGCAGCGCAGTGAGGCGCGGCATCGCGCCCTCGATCTGCACCAGCCGGTCGCGCCGCGCGCGCACGGTGGGAATCGAGCCCATCAGTCCCGCGGTATACGGGTGACGCGGGCGATGGATCACGTCGTCGACCGGACCGATTTCCACGATGCGCCCCGCGTACATGACGGCGATGCGACTCGCGATCTCGGCGACGACGCCCATGTCGTGCGTGATGAGCAGCACCGCGGTGCGATGCTCGCGCGCCAGGCGCGCGAGCAGGCCGATGATCTGCGCCTGGATCGAGACGTCGAGCGCGGTCGTGGGCTCGTCGGCGATGATGAGACGCGGGCCCGCCGCGAGCGCGAGCGCAATGACCACGCGCTGACGCATGCCGCCCGAGAACTGATGCGGATAGTGCGCGAAGCGGCCCGCGGGCGCGGGAATGCCCACGTCGGCGAGCAGCGCCAGCGCCCGCTCGCGCGCCTGCGCCTCGGTGACGTCGAGATGCGCGCGTATGGTTTCGACGAGCTGCCGCCCGACCGAGTACAGCGGATCGAGCGCGGTGAGCGGATCCTGGAACACCGCGCCGATCTCGCGCCCCCGCACCTTGCGCATCGCGGCCGGCGGCAGGTCGTCGATGCGGCGGCCGCCGAGCAGCACGCGGCCCGACGCGATGCGACCGGGCGGATCGATGAGCCCGATGATGGCGGCGCCGGTCACCGACTTCCCGGCACCCGATTCGCCCACCAGCCCGAGCACCTCGCCGGCAGCGATCGAGAACGACACGCCGCGCACTGCCGTGAGCGCGCCACGGCGTGTGGCGAAGTCGACGGTCAGGTCGTCGACCGCGAGCAGCGCTTCGGTTGCGTCCGGCGGCATGTCGATTGCCGCCGGCTAACGCGGAACGGTCAGTATCCGCCGCCGCCCGCTCCGCACCCCGCAATCGGCTCGACGTAGTCCACGACGGGCTTCCAGTCGGCCAGCAGCGCGTTGTCGAACTGCGCGTTCAGGTAGTAGCGCTTGCAGGGCTCGAGGTTGATCCTCAGGTTCTCGCGGTTGATCCCGCTCACCCAGTTGGGCCGCGTGTTCAGCGCCGACAGCTCGATGGTGTGCTCGCCCGGATCGATCTTGTAGTAGGAGTACCCGACGGCGCCCCGGCCATAACCGTACTGCGGCCCGGGGTTCCTCGAGTCGATCAGGTTGACCTGGGTGCCGAAGCGGTTGTAGTCGGTCACGGTGTACCGGGCACCGCTCACCTCGCTCCAGCCGGGACTCCACGTCTGGCAGCTCGTCAAGGCCGCCACCGCGAGCGCAGCCGCACCCCAGCGAAATGCTCCACTCATGATGCCTCCTTGCAGCTTCCCCCTTAGTCCAACAGTCTGGCACCGCGTTCATTCCGGGCGCCTTCACTGCTGCAGCCTCGGATTGAGCGCATCGCGCAGCCAGTCGCCGACCAGGTTCACTGCCAGCACGGTCAGGACCAGCGCGCCGCCGGGGAAAATGGTAATCCACCATTCGCCCGAGAAGAGAAAATCGTTGCCCACGCGGATCAACGTGCCGAGCGAGGGCTGCGTCGGCGGCACACCCACGCCGAGGAACGACAGCGTCGCCTCCGTGACGATGGCGGTCGGCAGGTTGATCGTGGCCAGCACGAGCACGGGCCCCAGCACGTTGGGAAGCAGATGCCGCCGCATGATCGCGAGGCGCGACAGGCCGACCACGCGGGCGGCCTGGACGTACTCCTTGTTGCGCTCGACCAGCGTGGATCCGCGCACTGTGCGGGCGTACTGCACCCAGTTGGCCGCGGCGATGGACAGCACGAGCACCGTGAGCGCGACGGCGTCCTGCGAGCTGCGCGGCAGCGCGACGCGCGCCACGCCGTCGACCAGCAGCGCGATGAGGATCGCCGGGAACGAGAGCTGAACGTCGGCCGCGCGCATGATGAACGCGTCCACCTTCCCGCCCGCGTAGCCCGCGGCGAGGCCGAGCGCAACGCCGATCACCATCGCCAGCGCGACGGCCGCGATACCGACGAGCAGCGAGATGCGCGCGCCGAAGAGGATCGCGGACAGCACGTCGCGGCCCTGGTCGTCGGTGCCGAGCGGATACGTCGCGTCCCCGCCGGGCAGCCACGCCGGCGGCTTCATCGCGTCGGTGAGATTCAGCGTGCGCAGGTCGAACGGATTGTGCGGCGCGACCCATGGCGCGAGCACGGCGGCGCCGAGCAGCACGAGCAGCACGACGGTCGACACCAGGGCGACCGGCGAATGCCGAAAGCTCCATGCAAGGTCGCTGTCCCAGGCGCGATGCATCGCGTCACGCAGGCGCACGCCCGTCGGGACGGCGACGTCCGGCGTGGTCGAGACTTCGCTCAAAGGCGCAAGCCCCCGAGCGCCTGGAACACCGCGACGCGCGCCTGCCCGTACACCATGGCCTTCCATGCGTCGGTGTCGACGTAGAACGCGTCGCGCAAGGCGCGCTTGATCGCCGCGCGCTGGGGTTCCGGCGCATCCGGGTGATTGGCGAGCCACTGGTCTGCGCGCAGCGCCTGCAGCGTATGCTCGAGCGGCACGGTGCCGAACTCGAGCCCGATGCCCGCGTACTCCACGCCAGGGCACGACTCGACCGCTGCCGCCGACACGCTGCCGCTCACTTCCGTCGACGCCGACGTGCCGGTGTAGAACGAGGTGACGTCCGCGCCGAACCACGCGCGCGTGCGTGCGAGCATCGCCGCATCGTCGGGGCCCGAATAGATCTTCTCGCCATGCCCCGCCGGCCCGAGGCCGGTGTGGACGTCGATCCACCCGATGCGTTTTCGCGCGGCGCCGTGAGCGCGAAAGAACTCGCGCAGCGTGACGTTGCTCCAGGCCGGCTCGCTGCCCCCGTAGAAAAGGCCTTCGGCGAACTCGTACTGACCCCCGGTCACCGCGGCCTGCAAGGCGGCCGGGCCGCGTTGCGCGAGATACGCGCCGAGCCGCTGTTCCGTGTCGGGGCCGGGCGGCCATGTCGTCGGAACGATGAAGCCGTGCACTTCGGCGTACGCCGCGTTGCGCGCGATCGGCGCGGCGAAGTCGCGGAAGTTGCGATTGAGATCGACGTTGTGCTCGTTGGTGCGTCGCAGGTGCGCGAACCCGTAAGGATTGACCGCGTGCACCAGCGCCACCTCGACGTCGCAGCGCGTGAGCGCCGCGAGGAAGGCGGGATCCTCGAGCAGCGCCACCTGGATGCCGCTGCCGCAAAAGCCTTCGACGCCGTGGGTACCCGACGTGACGACGAGCAGGTTCGCGGCGCCGAGCCGGCCGACGCGTGCGACGTCGATCGCGAGCGCTTCGCCTGCCGGTCCCCTGGCCTGCGGATGCGCGTGCTCGGTCAGCTCGGCCTTGCGCGCCTGCGCAGCGGCGAGAAAGAGCGCGCGCGCAGCCGCATAGGTGTCTGCGAATGCCCTGGCGACGTCGCTCATGGCCGTAGCGCGCGCTCCGCCAGCGCGGCGAGATACGCGCTGCCGAGCGGAATCACCGCATCGTTGAAATCGTAGCGGCTGTTGTGCAGGAAGCAGCCGCCTTCGGCGCCGCCCTGCCCGAGGCGCGCGAAGGCGCCGGGTCGCTGCTCGAGCATGAACGAGAAATCCTCCGCGCCCATCGACGGCGGCAGGTTGCGCACGACGTTTGCAGGGCCGATCAGCGCTTCCGCGACCTCGGCCGCGATCTCGGCCTCGGCGTCATGGTTGATCGTCGGCGGATACACGCGCTCGTAGCGGATCGTCGCATGCGCACCGAACGCGGCGGCGATCGACGGCACGAGCTCGTTCAGCCGCCGCTCGATCAGCTCCTGCGTCGACGTGCGGAACGAGCGCACGGTGCCGACCAGCTTCGCGTGCGCGGGAATGACGCTCATCGCGCCGGGATTGCCCGCCTGCATCGAGCAGAGGCTCACGACCGCCGTGTCGAGCGGGCTCACGTTTCGGCTCACGACGGATTGCGCGGCGGTGATGATGTGCCCGGCGACGAGCACCGGGTCGACCGCCAGATGCGGATGCGCGCCGTGCCCGCCGCGCCCGTCGATGGTGATCTCGATGCGGTCCGCCGCCGCCATCGCCGGTCCCGGCGTGATGCCGATGCGTCCCGGCGGCAGCGCGGGCCAGTTGTGCAGGGCGAACACGCGGTCGCACGGAAAGCGGTCGAACAGGCCGTCCTCGATCATGGCCTTCGCGCCTGCGTGGCCCTCCTCGCCCGGCTGGAAGATGAGATGCGCCACGCCGTCGAACGCGCGCGTCTCGTGCAGGTAACGCGCGGCGCCGAGCAGCATGGTGGTGTGGCCATCGTGGCCGCAGCCGTGCATGCGGCCGTCGTAGCGCGACTTGTGCGTGAAGTCGTTCTCCTCCTGCATCGGCAGCGCGTCCATGTCGGCGCGCAGACCCACCCGGCGACCGTTGTCGTCGCGACCGCGTATGACGGCCACCACGCCGGTCCGCCCGACGCCGGCGTGGTGCTCGATGCCGTACGCGGTCAGGCGCTCGCATACGACGCGCGCGGTGCGGTGCTCCTCGAAGCCGAGCTCCGGATGCGCATGCAGGTCGCGGCGCACGTCGGTGAGCTCGGCGTGCCAGCGGCGCAGGTGGTCGATCGAATGGGTCATCGTTGTTCTAGTGGGCGAGGCGTTGAACGTGGAGACGCGGATCCACCGCGTAGTACAGCAGGTCGACGATCAGGTTGATCGCCACGAACACCAGCGCGATGAAGCACAGGTACGCCGCCATCACCGGCACGTCGGAGAAGTTCACCGCCTGGATGAACAGCAATCCCATTCCCGGCCACTGGAACACGGTTTCGGTGATGATCGCGAACGCGATGATGGCGCCGAGTTGCAGTCCGGTGATGGTGATGACGGGCACGAGCGTGTTGCGCAGCGCGTGGCCGAAGTGAACGATGCGCTCCGGCAGGCCGCGCGCACGCGCGAACTTGATGTAGTCGGTGCGCAGCACTTCGAGCATCTCGGCGCGCACGAGCCGCATGATCAGCGTCATCGGGAAGAGCGACAGCGTGATCGCAGGCAGGATCAGCGCCTTGAGGCCGCTGCGGGTGAGAAAGCCCGTGGTCCACCATCCGAGCGCGACCGTGTCGCCCCGGCCGAACGACGGCAGCCAGCCAAGCTGCACCGCGAAGACGAGGATCAGCAGGATGCCGATCAGGAACGTGGGCAGGCTGACGCCGACGAGCGATGTGGCGAGCAGGAGCTGCGCGAGCCAGCCATCGCGATGGAGCGCGGTGTAGACGCCGAGCGGAATGCCGACGATCAGCGCCAGCAAGGCGGCGGTGGTCGCGAGCTCCAGCGTGGCCGGCAGGCGTTCCTCGAGCAGCGTCGAGACCTTGCGTCCCTGGCGCAGCGACAATCCGAACTCGCCCTGCGCGGCGTTCACCGCAAAGCGCCCGAACTGCACGTAGAACGGCTGGTCGAGCCCGAGCTCGGCGCGCAGGCGGTCCTTCTCGGCCGCAGTGGCATCCTGGCCGACCATGAAGACGATCGGATCGCCGGTGAAGTTGAACAGCGCGAAGGCGATGAAGGCGACGAGCGCCAGCACGAAGGCGGACTGCAGGACGCGGCGGAGGACGAAGGCGAGCACGAGCTTGGCATTCGATCATGCCCAAAGCCCCCGGCAGCGTCAATGCGGCGCGGCGGGCTCGGCGAGCAGCTCGTCGGCGCGATGGCACGCGACCGCGACACCGGCGATCGACCGCATGGCCGGACGCTCCAGCTCGCAGCGCGGCAGCGCGTACGGGCAGCGCTGGTGGAAGGCACAGCCCGACGGCGGAGCGAGCGGTGACGGCGGCTCGCCGCGCACCGACGTACGCGCGCGACGGCGCGCACCCCGCAACGATGGCGTGGCCGCGAGCAGCGCGCGCGTGTACGGATGGATCGGCCGCGCAAACACCGCATCGCGCGAGCCGTATTCGACGGCGCGCCCCAGGTACATGACCAGCACGTCGTCGGCGATGTGGCGCACCACGTCGAGATTGTGCGAGATGAAGAGATAGGCGACGCCGAGCTCGTCCTTGAGGTCGAGCATGAGATTCAGCACCTGCGCCTGGATCGACACGTCGAGCGCCGACAGCGGCTCGTCCGCGACGACCAGGCGCGGGCGCGGCATCAACGCGCGCGCGATGGCGATGCGCTGCCGCTGACCGCCCGAGAACATGTGCGGATAGCGGCCGTAGTGCTCCGGACGCAAGCCGACGCGGGCCATCATTTCCATCGCGCGCTGGCGCCGCTCCTGTGCGCCGGCCCGGCCTTCGATGATCAGCGGCTCCTCGAGCAGCGCCCCGACCTTCTTGCGCGGATTGAGCGACGCGTACGGATTCTGGAAGACCATCTGCACCAGCCGCCGCAGGCGCCGCCGCGCCGAAGCGGGCGCATGCGCGACGTCGACGCCTTCGACGTGCAGCAACCCCGCGGTCGGCGCCTCGATCATGGTGACCGCGCGCGCGAGCGTCGACTTGCCGCAGCCCGACTCGCCCACCACCGCGAGCGTGCGCCTCTCGTCGAGGCTGAACGAGACGCCGTCGAGCGCGCGCACGACGCCATGCCCGCGCAGGAAGCCGCGCGAGACGCGATAGTGGCGCGCGAGGTCGCGCGCGACGAGCAGCGGCGCGTGCGTCATGCCGTCACCGCGGTGGGCGGCGTCGCGCTCGCCCAGTCGTTGCCGGGGCGGCCTTCGGCATCGAGCGGAAAATGGCAGCGTGCACGGCGCGCGGTGTCGCCCGCGAACGGGGGCGGCTCGCGCGTGCAGCGCTCCCGAACGAACGGGCAGCGCGGCGCGAGCAGGCAGGCCGGCGGCCGATCGAGCGCGCCCGGCACCACGCCGGGAATCGCCTTGAGGCGCGCACGTCCAAGGTTGTGCTCGGGCAGCGCGTCGAGCAGCGCACGGGTATACGGATGTCGCGGCGCCTCGAAGATCGCGGGCACCGGTCCCGTTTCCACCGCCTGGCCGGCGTACATGACGACGACGCGATGCGCGGTTTCAGCGACCACGGCGAGGTCGTGCGTGATGAGGACCAGCGCCATGCCGCGCTCGGTCGAAAGACGCACGAGGAGGTCGAGCACCTGCGCCTGCACCGTGACGTCGAGCGCGGTGGTCGGCTCGTCGGCGATCAGCAATCGCGGCGTACCCGCCAGGGCCATCGCGATCATCACGCGTTGCGCCATGCCGCCGGAAAGCTGATGCGGGTACGCGCGCAGGCGCGCCCGCGCGTCGGGAATCTCGACCTGCCGCAGCAGCTCCAGCGCATGCGCGCGGCGCGCACGCGCGCTCCGGCGCTCGGTCGCGCTGCCGTGCAGGCGCAACGCTTCGCCCAACTGGTATTCGACCGTGTAGCAGGGATCGAGGCTCGCCAGCGGGTCCTGGAAGATCATCGCGAGCTCGCTGCCGAGAAGCGCCTGGCGTTGCGACCCCGACACCGCCGTGAGGTCGCGGCCGCCGAGCGTCATGCGTGCGCAGTGCACGCGGGCCGGAAAGTCGAGCAGCCCCATCACCGCGAGCGCCGTCACGCTCTTGCCGGATCCCGATTCGCCGACGAGGCCGACGATCTCGCCGGCATCGATGGCGAAGTCGAGACGATCCACTGCGACGATCGGCGCGGCTGCGGTGCCGAAGGCCACGCTGAGGTCGAGGATGTCGAGCAGCGCCATCAGCGCTTCAACTTGGGATCGAGCGCATCGCGCAATCCGTCGCCCATCAGGTTGAATGCCAGCACGGTGACGAGGATGGCGAGCCCGGGAAACGTCACGACCCACGGCGCGCGCTGGATGAACTCGAGCGCGGAGGCGAGCATCGAGCCCCATTCGGGTGTGGGCGGCTGCGCGCCCAGGCCGAGAAAGCCCAGCGCCGCGGCGTCGAGTATCGCGTTGGAAAAGCCGAGCGTCGCCTGCACGATCAGCGGGGCGAGGCAATTGGGCAGGATCGTGATGACCATGAGCCGCAGCGGGCCCGCGCCGGCCACGCGCGACGACGTCACGTATTCGCGCCGCGATTCCGCGATCACCGCCGCGCGAGTCAGACGCACGTAGTGGGGCAGCAGCACGATCGCGATCGCGTACATGGCGTTCGCGAGCCCCGGGCCCAGGATCGCCATCATGGCGATCGCCAGCAGCAGGCTCGGAAGCGCCAGCAGCACGTCGGTGATGCGCATGATGACGGTCTCGGTCAGGCCGCGCACGTACCCGGCGAGCAGGCCGAACGCGATGCCGAACACGAGCGATATCGCGACCGAGATGAAGCCGATCGCAAGCGACAGGCGCGTGCCGTGGATCAGTCGCGACAGGATGTCGCGTCCGACGGGATCGGTGCCGAGCACGAAGCGCATCGTCCCGCCGGCCTCCCACGCAGGCGGCGCCAGCGTGAAGTCGCGATACTGCTCGTTGGGCGGATGCGGCGACACGATGTCCGCGGTGAGCGCCAGCAAGATCAGGGCGACGACGACGGCAAGCCCGAGCAGCGCGCCGCGGCTTTGCGCGTACGCCCGCCACAGCTCGCGCCAGGCGCTCGGTGGCGCAGCCGCGACCTGCGGCGCGACGAGCTCAGGCATGGCGGATGCGCGGGTTCACCACGCCGTACAGCAGGTCGACGACCAGGTTCACGGTGATGACGATCGTGGCGACGAGCAGGATGCCGCCCTGCACGACCGGATAGTCGCGCGACTGCACGCCGTGGATGAGCCAGTTGCCGATGCCGGGCCAGGAAAAGATCGTCTCGGTGAGGATCGCGCCCGAAAGCAGCAGCCCGACCTGCAACCCGATCACGGTGATGACCGGGATCAGGGCATTGCGCAGCGCGTGCACGACGACCACGCGGCGAAACGACAGTCCCTTGGCCCGCGCCGCCCGGATGTATTCCTCGCGCAGCACCTCGAGCATCGCCGAGCGCGTCATGCGCGCGATGACCGCGAGCGGTATCGTGCCGAGCGCGATCATGGGCAGTATGAGATGCGACAGCGCCGAGCGCAGCGCCGCGAAGTCGCCCGCGCGCACCGTGTCGACCAGCATGAAGCCCGTCGTGGCCGGCACGTCGAATTGCACGGCGATGCGTCCCGACACCGGCGTCCAGCCGAGTTGCACCGAGAACAGCAGGATCAGCAGCAGCGCCCACCAGAAGATGGGCATCGAGTATCCGGTGAGGGACACGCCCATGACGGCGTAATCCGCGACCGTGTTGCGCTTGAGCGCCGCGAGCATTCCGGCCGGCAACCCCAGCACGATCGCGAACAGCAGCGCGAAGAACGCGAGCTCCACGGTCGCCGGAAAGAGCGTCGCGAACTCGCGCAGCACCGGCTCGTGGGTGGTGAGCGACGTTCCGAGGTCGCCCTTCAGGACGTGCAGCAGATAGTCGCCGTACTGCACGACCAGCGGCCGGTCGAGCCCGAACTCGTGGAGCAGCCGCGCGCGCCGCGCGGGATCCATGCCGCGCTCGCCCGAGATGTTCTCGACCGGATCACCGGGGATCAGGTGAATCAGCGCGAACGCGATCAGCGTGACGCCGATGAGCGTGGGAACGAGCAGCGCGAGGCGGCGAAGAACGAACGCGAGCATGCGCGCCTGGGCTTCCCTCTCCCCGCAGCTTCGGGGTCAGAGTCGGTGACCTGCTCCGACCCCGGGGAGAGGGTCAGGGTGAGGGGCGATCAGGGCGCGACGAGATCCACGTTGTTGAAGTAGTGATGCGCCGTCGCGTCCATCTTGTAGCCCTTCACTTCCTTGCGGATCGGGTCGAAGCGGACGGAGTGGGCGATGGTGATCCACGGCGCCTCCTCCTTGACGATCACCTGCGCCTGCTCGTAGAGCTTCGCGCGATCGGCCTGCTTCGGCGTTTGCGCCGCCTTGATGACGAGGTCCTCGAACTGCTTGTTGCACCAGCGGGCGCTGTTGCCGCCGCCCTTCACTGCCTCGCAGCCGAGCAGCGGCACGAAGAAGTTGTCGGGGTCGCCGTTGTCGCCCGACCAGCCGAACATGATCACCTGGTGCTCGCCGTTCTTCGCGCGCTTGCGGTATTCCGCCCATTCGTAGGTGACGAGCTTCGCCTTCACGCCCACTTTCTCCCAGTCGGCCTGGATCAGCTCGGCCATGCGCTTGCCGTCGGGGTTGTACGGCCGCGTGACGGGCAGGTACCAGAGCTCGACCTCGAAGCCGTTGGCCAGGCCCGCCTGTGCGAGGAGCTGCTTCGCCTTCGCGGGATCGTAGGGGTAGTCGCGGACCTTGTCGTTGTAGCTCCATAGGATCGGCGGGATGGGATTCTTCGCCACCTGGCCGTTGCCCTGGTAGACGGCCTTGAGGATGGCATCCTTGTTGGTCGCGTAGTTCAGCGCCTGGCGCACGAGCTTGTTGTCGAACGGCTTCTTCTCGACGTTGAACGCGATGTAGCCGATGTTGAGGCCTTCCTTCTGCAGGACGGTGAGCTGCGGGTCCTTCCTCATCTCCTCGAGGTCCGCGGGCTTGGGGAACGCCATCACGTGGCATTCGCCGGTCTTGAGCTTGGCATAGCGGGCCGTCGCGTCACGCGTGATCGAGTAGACGAGGTTGTCGATCTTCGGCCGCCCGTGCCAATGCTGGTCGAAGGCGCGGTAGCGGATGGTTGCATCCTTCTGGTAGCTCACGAACTCGAAGGGCCCCGTGCCGACGGGATACACGTCGGCCGCATTCGGCGTGCCCTTCTTCTGCATGGTCTCGAAGTATTCCTTCGACAGGATGGACGCGAAGTCCATCGCCATGTCGGCGAGGAACGGAGCCTCGGGGCGCTTGAGGTCGAAGCGCACGGTGTAGGCGTCGAGCTTCTCGACCTTGTCGACGATGTTCTTCATGCCCATGTCGTCGTAGTACGAGAAGGTCTGGCCTGCCGTCATCTTGTGGAACGGATGGTTCTCGTCGGCCATCCGGTTCCACGAGAACAGCACGTCATCGGCGTTGAAGTCGCGAGTCGGCTTGAAGTTGGCATTGCTGTGGAACCTCACGCCCTTGCGCAGCTTGAAGGTATAGGCCTTGCCGTCGGGCGCCACCGTCCACGATTCGGCGAGCGCCGGCACGATGTTGGTCGTGCCGATCTGGAACTCGACCAGGCGGTTGAAGATCGGCACGGAGACCGCGTCGAAAGTCGTGCCGGTGGTGAAGAATTGCGGCTGGAAGCCTTCGGGGCTTCCTTCCGAGCAGTAGACGAGCGTTCCCTTGGCGAGCGCGGCCGAGCAGGAGAGCGCGAGACCCAGGGCCAGCGCGAGACGGACGTTGCGGCGGGCTGCGAAACGGGACATGAACATGGTCTCCTCGACGTTTTGCTCGAGCGCGGCGACGCGCGAAAGACGCCCATCGTAGTCGCGGGCGCCAGCCAAGGCAACAGTCGCCGCAGCGGGTGTCGAGGCACACCGGCCGGTACCGCTATTCGGTCGGCTGACCGAGCGATTCGAAGATGGATTCGAGCTGCGGGCTGATCGAAAGACCGAGGGTGCGGCCGGAGGGCAGTTTGCGCAAGAACCATTGGTCGTACATGCGTGCGAGGTCGCGGTTCTCCGCCAGCCTCTCGAACGAGTGTCTCACCAATGCGTCGAGCGCCGGATCGTCCTTGCGATACATGATCCCGTAGGGGTCGTAGGACAGAAACTCGTCGAGTACCGAGTAGTCGTCGGGATTCTTCGATTCGGCCGCGGTGGCGAACAGCACGGCGTCGTCCCCGGCCCACGCGTCGGCCTTGCTCGCGGTGACTGCCTGGAAGGCCTCGAGGTTGCCGGGC
>DASXAF010000089.1:0-13672 GCA_036406955.1 Casimicrobiaceae bacterium | reverse complement strand
CCCCACGCCTTCCCATCCCGAACAGGACCGTGAAACGGCAGCGCGCCGATGATAGTACGGATTGCCCGTGCGAAAGTAGGTCATTGTCAGGCACCCATGACCGCCAAAGGCCCATCGCAACGATGGGCCTTTTGCTTTTTGGGGTGCGGCACGACGACCCGCTTCGGCGACCGCGGACTTCGCGCAATCGAGGTCCCAAAGGACAATTGCGCAGCCGGCCGGCCAGCGCGACACTAGCGGCGCGCGGGGGCTCCCCTTCTGCCCGCGCCGGGAGGTCTTCATGAACAGGCTCACGTCGGTTCTGCTTTGGCTCCTGATAGCGGCGATCGGTGCATTTTCCTTCGCCGCGCTCGCCCTGGGCCGGGGCGAGTCGGTCAACGCGGTGTGGCTCGTGACCGCCGCACTGTGCGTGTACTTCATCTCGTACCGTTTCTATGGCCGCTTCATCGCGAACCGCGTGCTGAAGCTCGACGACGCACGCCCGACGCCGGCCGTGCGGCACAACGACGGCCTGGACTACGTGCCGACGAACAAATGGGTCCTGTATGGACACCACTTCGCCGCCATCGCGGGCGCCGGCCCGCTGGTCGGGCCCGTGCTCGCCGCGCAGATGGGCTTCCTGCCCGGGACGCTGTGGATCCTGGCGGGCGTGGTGTTCGCCGGGGCCGTGCAGGACTTCATCGTGCTCTTCGCCTCGACGCGCCGCGACGGCAAGTCGCTGGGCGAAATGATCCAGATGGAGCTCGGCCCACTCCCGGGCGCGCTCGCGCTGGTGGGTGTCCTGGCGATCATGATCATCATCCTCGCCGTGCTGAGCCTCGTCGTGGTCAAGGCGCTGACGTCGAGCCCGTGGGGACTCTTCACCATCGCGGCGACGATTCCGATCGCGCTCCTGATGGGCGTGTACATGCGCGTGCTGAGACCGGGCAGGGTTGGCGAGGCCTCGATCATCGGCGTCGTGCTGCTGCTCGCATCGCTGTATTTCGGCCGCAGCGTCGCGGAAGACCCGGGCTGGGCGCCGCTGTTCACGCTCACCGGTTCGCAGCTCGCGTGGGCGCTCATCCTGTACGGCGCCATTGCGGCGAGCCTTCCGGTGTGGCTCATGCTCGCGCCGCGCGATTACCTCAGCACGTTCCTGAAGATCGGCACCGTCGTCGCACTGGCGATCGGCATCTACCTCGTCGCACCGCCGCTCGCCATGCCGGGCGTCACGCGCTTCATCGACGGCACCGGCCCCGTCTTCTCGGGATCGCTGTTCCCGTTCCTGTTCATCACCATCGCGTGCGGCGCGGTCTCCGGGTTCCATTCGCTCATCTCGTCGGGCACGACACCGAAGATGATCGAGCGCGAGTCGCACATGTTGTTCATCGGCTTCGGCGGCATGCTGGCGGAGTCGTTCGTCGCCATCATGGCGCTGACGGCTGCATGCGTGCTCGACCCGGGCATCTACTTCGCGATGAACGCTCCGACAGCCGTGATCGGCACGACGGCGGCGAGCGCCGCTCAGGCCATCTCGAGCTGGGGCTTCACCATCTCGCCCGACGCCATCACCCAGACCGCCAAGGACATCGGCGAGACCACGATCCTGTCGCGCGCGGGAGGCGCGCCGACGCTCGCGGTGGGCATGGCGAAGATCCTCGCACAGGCGCTGGGCGGGAAGACGCTCGAAGCGTTCTGGTATCACTTCGCGATCCTGTTCGAGGCACTGTTCATCCTTACCGCGGTCGACGCGGGAACGCGCGTCGGCCGCTTCATGATCCAGGACATGCTGGGCCACGTGTACAAGCCGCTCGGCAACACGGAGTGGCTGCCGGCCAACCTGGTCGGCACCGTGCTGTGCGTGGGGATGTGGGGTTACTTCCTGTACCAGGGCGTGGTCGATCCGCTGGGCGGCATCAACACCTTGTGGCAGCTCTTCGGAGTGGGCAACCAGATGCTCGCGGGCATCGCGCTGCTGCTCTGCACGACGGTGCTGGTGAAGATGAAGCGCGAGCGTTACGTCTGGGTCACGCTGGCTCCCACCGCGTGGCTCCTCGTGACGACGCTCACCGCGGGCCTGCAGAAGATATTCTCGCCGGACCCGAAGATCGGCTTCATCTCGCTCGCGCGCAGGTTCGGCGACGCGGCCGCACAGGGCACCGTGCTCGCGCCGGCGAAGTCGATCGAGGAAATGCAGCGCGTCGCATTCAACAACTACCTCGACGCGGCGGTGTGCGCCATCTTCGTCGTCCTCGTGGTTGCGATGTGCTTCTACGCGATCCGGACGGGCCTCGCGGCGTGGCGGCAGAGCAAGCCCACCGCACGCGAGATTCCGCCGCTCGCCGGAGCTGCGGCATGACGTCGCCCGTCGTGGCGCCGCCTCGCGGCGCATCGCCAATGGGCCTGGCGACGCTTCGGCGTTCAGCCCGGATGCTGCGGACGCTGCGGCGCGCATGCCGGCAGGTCTTCGGGATCCCGGATTACGAAGCGTACTGCGCGCACGTGGCACAGAACCATCCGGACGAGGCGCCGCTGTCCCGCGCCGCGTTCTTCCGCATGGCCATCGATCGGAGGTACGCGCGCCGCGGTCCGCGTTGCTGTTGACGAGGGGAGAGCACGATGAACCGGAGCTTGCACGTGCTTCATCGGCCACAACCTGTGGGTGACCGTGCACGATCCGGACGAGCGCTACGCCGCAGGCGACACACCGAACGAGAACCCCGGCGAGCCGGGCCTGCCGCAGTACGTTGCCGACAACCAGAGTCTCGTCGACGCCGACCTCGTGCTATGGCTCACGGTCGACTTCCAACATGTCCCGGTGTGGGAAGACTTTCCGGTGCTTTCGCGCGAGACGCTCGCCTTCGAGATCAAGCCGGCGCACTTCTTCGACCGCAATCCGGCGCTCGATCTACGTCGTGCGCCGTTCGAGGCGCCCTGAGCTCGAGCGAATTGCTCCCACACATCGCAGCAGCTCGTTCGCGAACACCGGATTCCGTGGGTCGAGCGCCTCGGCATGTGTCGCTCCGACCTCGCAGCGCTCGACGTCGCCGGTGAACACGTTTCCCAATGCGTCGATGCCGGTCGCCTCGATGCGCTGGCGGCTGGACAGCATGTAGACCGGACCGTCGTAAGCCTTCGGCCGATGCCGCGCCAGCGCTTGCTCGAAAGTCGTCGCCACGCGCAGCAGCGCCTTCATGTAAGTCGGATCTTCGATGGGCAGCAGGCTGCCGCCCGCCGCGCGCCGCGCCTTCATCTTGGCGACGAATCGCGCCTCGCCTATCTGCAGGTAGCCGTGGTCCATGAGCCGATCCGGCGGATCGAGGAGCAGCAGCGGCAGCACCGTTTCGCCTGCATCGCGCAACTCGCGCGCGAGAATGGCCGCGATGTAGGCGCCCGCACACACCGCACCGAGAAAGTACGGCCCGCGCGCGCGCACTTTGCGTAGCGCGGCCAGATAGTCCGCCGCCATGTCCTCGACGCTGGCGTGCGGGCGCTGCAAGCCGTCGAGGCCGCGCGCCTGGAATGCCCACACCGGCTGGTCGTCGCCGAGCAGGTGCATGAAGAGCGGACTGACGAACGCCTGCCCATGGCGCCCGTGCACGAGGAACAGCGGCACCGAGCTTCCGTGTCGCCACAATGGAATCAGAACCGAGAGCGCCCGCGATTCGGCGGGCGCCTTCATGGCGCTTCGCACGACGGCCGCGATGCGCGACACGCTCGCGTCCTCGTGCAGCGTGCCGAGATGCACGCCGAACGCCTCGCGCACGCGAAGCTGCAGCTCGATGCCGCGCAGCGAATCGCCGCCGAGCAGGAAGAAGTCGTCGTCGCGGCCCACGGCCGAGACGCCGAGCAATGTCGAAACGATTTCGGCAACCCGGGCCTCGACGTCGTCCGCCGGCGGCTCGATCGCTCGCATGCCGTCGGGCGCGTGCGGTTTCACCGCGGACAGCGCATTGCGGTCGACCTTCCCGCTTGCCGTGAGCGGCAACGCGTCCATGAACACGATATCGGCGGGAAACATGTAGGCCGGAATGCGAGCGGCAAGCTCGCGCCGGATCGCCGCCGCGCCGGACCGCGCGCCCTCCTGCATCGCGACGAAGGCAACCAGCCGGCATGCATCGGCGTGCGTGCCGGCCCGCTGTGCGAGCACGGCGGCCCTCGCGACATGCGTGCACGCAGTCAACGCCGCTTCCACCTCGCTCAATTCGACGGACTGCCCGTGGATCTTGACGCGGCTGCCGTTGCGGCCGACGTAGTGAAGCTCGCCCGCGGCGTCGACTCGACCGAGATCGCCCGAGCGAAAGCACCGGATCGAGGGATCGGCCGGATCGCTCGAAAACGCGGCAGCGTCGAGCTGGTGCCTGCGCCAGTAGCCGAGGCTCACCTGATCGCCGCACACGATCATCTCGCCCACCTCGTCGACGGTCGCGCGCCTGCCGTCCTCGGCGCGAATCTCGATGCGCACGCCGTCGAGACAGCGGCCGACGGGAACGACCGACACGCCCGCGCTCGTGCTCGCATGCGTGACGACATGCTGCGCGATCACGCCGCCTTCGGTCGACGCGAGCTGGTTCACGAGCACGCACCGTGGCAGCGTGTGGCGCTTGAACAGCTCGATGTCGGCGCCGAACACCGCTTCGCCGCCGAGGTCGACGACGCGCAGATGCGGCAGGACCCGCCGGTCCTGCATGCGCTCGAACAGCTCGCGAAAGACCGTCGGCACGCAGTGCAGGATCGTGATGCGCTCGCGATCGAGCCAGTCGGCGAGCCACGGCAGGCCGTCGCGGCGTATGTCGTAGGCGCAGAGCGTGGCGCCGCTCAGCATTCCGCCGAAGATGTCGGGACAGGATGCGTTGAAGCTCAGCGTATACAGCAGCGAATGCCGGTCGCGATGATCGATGTGCAGGGCTTTCGCGTAGCCGCCGACCGACCGCAGGAGATTGCGATGCGTTTGCACCACGCCCTTCGGCTGTCCCGTCGAGCCGGAGGTGTACCAGACATACACCGGGGAATCCGGCGGCACGTCGGGGGCCACGAACTGGGAGCGCTGGTGCTCGAGGCCGTCCACCTCGAGCACTTCGCAGCCCGGCGGCGCGATTGCGCCTGCGCGCTCGCGCAGCCGATGCTCCGTCAAAAGCGCAGCGGGCTCGCTGTCACGAAGGACGAGACGCGTGCGCTCCTGCGGATCGCCGGCGTCGAGCACCACGTATGCGCAGCCGGCGCGCCCGGCGCCGAACATCGCCGCGATGGCTGGAATCTTCCGCTCGAAGTACAGGCCGACGCGGCCACGATCGCCGCTCGCCTCCGCAATCCGGGCTGCGATCTCGGACGCCGCGTCGTCAAGTTCCTGAAAGGTTACGCGCGCATCCCGTTCGACGATCGCCGTGCGGTCCGGCCAACGGCGCGCGACCTCGGCAAGCAGGGTGCCCGTCGTGTACGGACGCGAAGTCGCTGCGAGCGACGATGGCTGCTCCATGTCGACCCGGACGGCGGCGTTTGACAGCGCGCATGGTACACCTGCGCTCCTCGATTCGGCGCAACTAGAAGCGGTAGCCGAAGCGCTCGACGTCGCGCGCGAAACGCCGCGCGACGATGTCGCGCGTCTCGCTCGTGTAATAGTGCCGGTAGTCGTCGTGCGCGGAACGATTGCTGTGAGGCAGCGCGTGCGCGAGCCCCAGCCGGCGCCTCACCTCGTCGACGTCGTCGTGAAAGCGCTCGTACCGGCCGACGAAGTCGACCAGCACCCCGCCGCGCTCGTCGGTCAGGTAGTCGACCTGGTTGCGCGTCGTCCGCTCGCCCATGCCGGTGGTCGCATGCTTCACGAACGCCTCGAACGTCGGCGCGATCTCGCGCACGTACATCCCGAAACGGTTGGTCTCGCGCGCCTGCATCACCATCGCGTACCACGACACCAGCCGGTCCCACGGATTGCGCACGAACGCGAACTTGAAATAGCGCGCCCATTTGTCCGGATCGACCAGCGGCCGGATATCGCGCGCGAACATGTGGCGCCGCCCTTCGTGCAGGCTGGATCCGATCCCCGGATCGTTGGCGCGCAGCAGATCCTCGATGGACGAGCCCCCGGTCTTCTGAATGTGGACGAAGATGCAGGGGATGCGGTCGGAGATGACCATTCCGATCACGCCGGCACGGGACGCCCGGCCTGCTGTATCAGGGCGACACAGCGCAACAGCTCGCGTGCGAACGTCGGGTTGCGCGGATCGAGCGCCTCGGCATGCGTCGCGCCGACCACGAGTCGCTCCACCTTGCCGGTGAAGATCGCCGAAAGCTCGTCCGGGCCGGACGTGCGCTGGCGGCTCGACAGCATGTAGACGTCGCCCCCGTAGGGCCGCGTGCGACGAGCGTCGATCGCGCGCTCGAAGGCGAGCGCCGCGCGCAAGACGCGCCTCATGTAGCCGGGATCGTCGGTCGGTCCCGCCGAGCCGCCGCGTGCGCGACGTGCGAGCATCTTGCGCATGAACTGCTCTTCGGTCATGCCTGTGTAGCCGCCGTTGCGCCGCTCGGGGGGATCGAGCAGCAGCAGCGGCAGAACGGTTTCGCCGGCGTCTTCGAGCGCGCGCGCCATCGCCGCCGCCACGTAGGCGCCAGCGCACAAAGCGCCGAGGAAATACGGTCCGTGCGGCCGCACCTGGCGAAGCGCATGGAGATAATCCTCCGCCATCGCCTCGATCGTTGCATGAGGCTCGTCGCGGCCATCGAGCCCGCGGGCCTGGAATGCCCACACCGGTTGATCGTCGCCGAGCAGCTTCATGAAATGCGCGCTGACGAACGCCTGTCCGTGGCGGCCATGGATCAGGAACAGCGGTGTCGCATTGCCCTGCCGCCACAACGGAACGAGCACGGGCATGGCGCGCGATGTCGACGGCGCTCGCTGTGCGGCACGAATGGCAGACGCAATGCGGCAGACCGTCGCGTCCTCGTGCAGCCCGCCGACCTGAGCGCCGAAGCGCTCCCGCAGGCGCAGCTGCAGCTCCATGCCGCGCAGCGAGTCGCCGCCGAGCAGGAAGAAGTCGTCGTCGCGTCCGACAGGGCGCGCGTCGAGGAGCTCCTCGAACGTCGCCGCGACGAACGCTTCGATGTCGCCCTGCGGCGCCGCGACGTTGCGCGATGTCGCCGCTCGGTCGGGCAGGCCCGCGGTGAGCGCGGAGCGGTCGATCTTGCCGCTCGGCGTGACCGGCAGCGCATCCATGAAGACGATATCGGCGGGGAGCATGTACGACGGTGCGCGCGTCGCGAGCTCGCGCCGAAGGCCGAGCGCGTCGGGTGGCGCGCCGCGATGCATCGACACGAACGCGATCAGGCGTGCCGTGTCCGCGGCTACGGCATCGGGACGCGCCACGACGGCTGCTTCCGATACGCCGGTGCATGCCGCCAGCGCGGCTTCGACTTCCATGAGCTCGACGGAATGTCCGTGCACCTTGACGCGACCACCCTTGCGACCGAGGAAGTGCAGGTTGCCGTCCGCATCGATGCGGCCGAAGTCGCCCGACGCATAGCAACGCACCCGCTCGTCGCCCGAACCGGGCGAGAACGCGGCCGCATCCAGCGCGGGACGCCGCCAATAGCCGGGCGACACGTGCGCGCTGCAGACGATCATCTGGCCCGGTTCGTCGACGCCTGCGGGCGAGCCGTCGTCGCGCCGGATCTCGACGCGCACGCCTTCCGGGCAGCGGCCGACCGGCACGAGCGCTTCGGATGCGCACGTGGTCGCATGCGTGACGACGTGCTGAGCGATGAGCCCGACTTCGGTCGACGCGATCTGGTTCACCAGCACGCAGCCGTCGAGCGTGTGCCGTCGAAAGAGCTCGACGTCGCTGCCGAACACCGCCTCGCCGCCGAGGTCGACGGCGCGCAGATGCGGCAGCAGCCGATCGGCGGGCAGGCGCTCGAGCAGGCCTCGAAACACCGTGGGCACGGCGTGGAGCACCGTGATGCGCTCGCGGTCGAGCCAGTCGGCGACATGCGCGAGCCCATTGCGGCGCAAGTCGTAGGCGCAGAGCGTCCCGCCGGCGAGCAGCCCGCCGAAGATGTCCATGTTCGCGGCGTTGAAGCTGAGCGTATAGAGCAACGACAGCCGATCGGCGGCGCCGATGCGCAACGCGCGCGCATACGCGTCGGCGAAGAAGAGCAGGTTGCGATGCGTCTGGACGACGCCCTTGGGCTGTCCGGTCGAGCCCGACGTGTAGCAGAGGTAAACGGGGGCGTCGGCCGCGACGGCCGGCAACGGGGCGTCCGGTTCGTGGAGCCGTGCGGCTTCGAACTCGACGACCTCGCATTCGAGCGGCGCGATCGCACGCGCGCGCTCGATCAGCGCCGTCTCGGTCAACAGAACCGCCGGCTCGCAATCGCGTGCAATGAAGCGAAGGCGCTCCACCGGATCGCCGGCGTCGAGCAGCACGTACGGAAGGCCGGCGCGCCCGGCGCCGAACACCGCTGCGATGGCGGCGAGCTTGCTCTCGAAAAACAGGCAGGCACGGGCTTCGGGCCGGCGCGCCGCGCGCAGCAGGGCACGAGCGACGCACGTGGCGACGTTGTCAAGCGCGCGAAACGACCATCGCGAGTCGCCCTCGATAATCGCCGTCCGCTCGGGCTGCGAGCGTGCGACATGCGCGAGGCGCTCGCCGATGGTGTGCCCGGATCCCCGCCCTGCCGACGATTCCTTCATATGACGCGATTGTGCCGTTTGGGTTGGGCGATCTTACATTGCGCGATCGCGATTGCAACGGCTGCGACCGCACACGCCGAGGCGCCGACGCTTCGCGTGGCGCGCCAGTACGGCATCGGCTACCTGCAGATCGTCGTCATGGAGCGACAGCGGCTGATCGAGCGTCATGCGCGCGAGGCCGGCATCCAGGGTCTCGCGGTGGCGTGGACGACGATTCCGGATCCCGCGGCGGCGAACGACGCGATGCTGTCGGGCAACGTGGACATCGTCGCGGGCGGCCTGGGGTCGTTCGCGACGTTGTGGGACCGCACCCGCGACACGATCGGCGTGAGAGGCATCGCGGCGCTGGATTCGATGCCGATGCTCCTCAATACGCGCGATCCGGCGATCCATGGCATCCGCGATCTCGGCCCCGAGCATCGCATTGCCATTCCGGGTGTCAAGGTGTCGTCGCAGGCGACGACGCTGCAGATGGCTGCTTCGCAGACATTCGGCGCGGACGAATGGCAGCGCCTGGACCGTCTCACCGTCGGCATGGCGCATCCAACCGGCATGCAGGCTTTGCTGGCCGAGCGCAGCGAGATCGTCGCGCACTTCACCTCGCCGCCCTATCAGTACGAGGAGCTGCGGCAGCCCGGCGTGCGGACGATCCTCAACTCGTACGACGTCTGGGGCGGTCCCCAGACGTTCATCCTCGCGTGGACCACGGCGCGCTTCCGGTCCGACAATCCCCGGCTCTACGCGGCGTTTCTCGACGCGCTGCGCGACGCGACCGCGTACATCAACGCGAACCCCGGGGAAGCCGCCGGCCTCTACGTGGCGGCGACGGGCGATCGCACGACGAGCGTCGATCGCCTCGCCGCCATGCTGACCGATCCGCAGCTGCGCTTCACGCTCGTGCCGCAAAACGTGATGAAGTTCGTGCAGTTCAAGGCCCGGATCGGCAACGTCAGGACGCCGCCGGGATCGTGGAAGGACCTGTTCTTTCCCGAGATCCACGATCTGCCGGGGAGTTGACCGCTGCATCCGCGTCGGCCGCGCGTGCGGGCCGGTCGACTCGAGCGCCTCCCGCATCGAGCGGCGTGCGCTCGCGCAGCCATGCCATGCGGTCGTCGGGCACGTGCAGCAGCGCGAGGAGATCCATCGCGACCTCGTGGTGCGCGGCGTCGAACATGTAGTGATAGTGCAGATGGACGGGCGGGCGCACCCGCCAGCGCGGATCGACCTCGCTGTCGGCCGCGATGAGGTGCAGCGGGACGTTGTAGTGATCGGGATAGTGCAGCACGCGGTCGGTCAACGACCAGATCGCAAGCGTCAGCGCCGCCTGGCTCGAGCCCCAGTACTCGCTGCCCGCCTCGCCGACGTGCCCCGTCGACGCCAGCACGTTAAGACCCGAGCCCGCATACGGGCGCATGCCGGCGTCCAACGAAGCCCTGAAGAGGTCCGCGCAGCGGCGCAGGATGCCCTTGTCACGGCGCACGACGGTCAGCCCCGCGTTGTACGAGACGCGGATGCGCTCGTTGCCGATCGTCGAGTGCACGATCGGCAGGCGGTCGAGCGACATGCCGCCCAGCTCGGCGAGGCGCTCCCAGTACGGCTCGAAGCGGTCGCCCGGCCCGCGCGTCGCGCTGCCCTTGAAATCCACGGGGCGCGCCGCGGCGTCCGCCGTGAGCGGCAGGTCGGGCTCGTCCAGCCACACCGTGTCGCTGTCGAGCACGATCAGGAAATCCGATCGTGAATGCTCCTCGGCATGGCCTCCCGCGAGCACGCGGTTGGCAGGCGCGTAGTCGAGGCAGATCGTGTTGAGCGGCTCCTCGACATACGTCACGTCCATGTCGGCGAGGCGGCGCCGCGTGTCGCGGTCGAGTCCGAGCCCGGGACGCGGCGCGTACGCCATGATCTCCGCGTGGCGATGGCGCCCGGCGAAGCGGCGGATGCTCTCGCAGAGCAGGAGCGCCTGCTCGCGTATCGCGTTGTTCTCGATGCACAGCACGAAGCCGGCGGTTGCTTCGCGCTGCGCCTCGCCCGCGTACACGATTGCGCCGCAAGACGCGTCGGCGTCGCAGCGCTCGAGGCTCGCCCGGTATTGGGCCTCGATGTGCGGCAGCGACCACTGCGAGCACCGGGCCGCGAGATCGGCATCCGTTGCCGCATGCGTGCGCAACGCGTGCTCCAGAAAGCGATCGACCTCGCCGGCGCGATCCGCCGCGTCGAGCGTCACGCCGAATCGTCCGGCGATCCGGCCGATGACGCCGCGCCAGTCGTCGAGCAGGTCGTCGAAGTGCACGTGGAAAGCGTCGGCGCGATTCGCGGTGAATTGCGCCACGCGCTCCATGTAGGCCGACCACAGCGCGAGCCCGTCGCGCACGGTCATGTCGCCGCGCGCATGCAGCGATTGCGCGACCTCGAGCGGGTTGCGGATCGGGACGACGTAGACGGGCCGGTAGCCGGCGGACGTCAGCGCGCGATGCCACAGCGGCGCCAGCAGGCACATGCGCGGGTCCTTGATGACGATCGTCTCGCGGCCCTCGTATTCCTGCGCAAGCAGCGACGCGGCGTCGCCGAGGAACTCGTCGACGATCTCGCCGCCCTCCGGCAGGGTGAACTGAACGCGGTTCCAGTCGCCGCCGAGCTGCTGCAGCGCGCGCACGTTGAGCTCGAGCACCGCCTCGGGCTCCCAGAAGCCCTTGGCGTTCACGCCGATCTTCGCGGGCTTGACGCGGGCGGGAATGAAGGCGCCGCAAAGATTCAGCACGCGCGACATCGCGGAGGTGCCGCTGCGATGCATGCCGAGCACGACCAGCGCCGTCTTGCGCGGTGCGTCCGACGAGGGCAGCGCGCTCGCCGGCGCGGAAGCCTGCGCCTCGCCCATGCGCGCCGCGGCCATCGCCCGCAGGAAGGCGACCGGAACGAGCCGCCCGACGCCGGTGCGAAAGGCGACCTTCAGCAGCACGGCGCGATTGCGCGGCGCGTACGGGCCGATGGCGTTCCCACAGGGCGCCGGATCGCCGAGCACCCGCGCAAGGAATGCCTGCACGACCCGATCGTCCTCGGCGTTTGCCCGCTGCGCACTCGCGGGATCACGGGCCTGCGCGCGATGCGTCAACAGCGGGCGATAGACCACTGCGGGCTCTTCCTGCGCCGATGCACGCAGGCAGAAGTCCCACACGTGGCTGTGGGGATAGTCGCGAAATCCGCCGAGCGACTCGAAGAAGCGCCGTTCGACGAGCAGGTTCGAGCTCGAAGCGGCGAGGTTGTATTCGACGAACGCGAAGCTGTTCGGCTGCGAGCCTACGGCACTGCGCTGCTTTTGCAGCAGCAGGTCGACCTTGCTCTCGTCCGCGCCGGCGTCGGGGGCGCTCGCGACCAGCGAGAAGCCCCAGGCGCATCCGGGCCGCGCGACCTCGTTCACCAATGCGGCGATGCGCTCCGGCGCGTAGCGGTCGCCCGCACCGAGGAACGTGACGTAAGCGCCTTGCGCGACCGCAGCGCCTTCGTTGAGCGCCGCAGGCGCGTCGCGATGCGGGAGCGCGAGGCAGCGCACGGGAAACGGCAATCCCGCGGCGAGCGCTTCGATGCGCGCAACGGCTTCGTGGGCGAAGACCCCGGCGACTGCGACGACCTCGATGTCGCGATACGTCTGCGCCGCGATCGATTGCAGCATTCCGGCAATCTCGTCGGCGTCGCCGTCCGCGAGCATGACCACGCTGACCAGCGGCGACGCTTCGCTGCGCGATTCGCGGCGCGCGCGCTCGAGCGCGAGGAACTCCGCCATCAGGTCCGCCTGCCGCGCATTGGCCTCGCGCGTGATCAGCCGGCCGAGCACGATGCCGACGTTGTACCGGATATCGGAAACCGACCATTGCGTCTGCTCGGCCGCGCGCCACAGCGTCTCGAGCGCCTCGCGATAGCGCATGCGCTGCAGCTGCACCACGCCGAGCATGTGCAGCGAGTCGGCGTCGTTCGGGCTCTCATCTAGGGCGCGTCGATAGAGCGACTCGGCTCGGCCGAGCAATCCGGCGCGATGAGCGGCGAGCGCTTCGTAGCGCAGCGGTGTCGCCGCGGGCTGCTGCCCGCAGCAGTGCTTGTAGCGCTTGCCGCTGCCGCATGGGCACGGCGCGTTGCGGCCGGTCGATGCGCCGACAGACATGATCTCCCTTGGCTGCGTTGCGACGAGCCGGCCTCTTCCCGAAACGGCGCAGCGGAAACCGGCATGCGATGTCCTCGCATGCCGTGCGCGAAATGATAGCAAACAGGCAAAAAAAACCCCGGCGAAGGGCCGGGGTCGCAGGTCGATCCGACGCGATGTGCGATCAGTGGCCCCAGGCTTCGACTTCCGTCATGCGGGAATAGCCATCGGAGGCGCCCGTGCAGTAAATGCGAATCTTGCTCGTGGTGTAAGGCGTCATGTTCACTGCGCGCTTGACCAGATTGTTCGCCGAAACGGTGGCGAGCGTCACCCACGTGGAGCCGTTCCAGGCCTGGACCTCAAACGCCTTCAAGCCGTAGAGCGTGAAGGTCGTCGTCTCCGTCGGCTCGACGGGCGCCGTGTAATTGTCCTGCACCGAATACACCACAACGCGATCGATGGTCCTGCTCGCGGGGAAGTCGATCTCGACCCAGTCAGGCCACATATTGTTGGTCGCGTCCTTCCAGCGCGCGCCGCTGCCCGCGCCCTTGCGGTCATTATTGTTGATCGAGGTCACCGGATAGTACGAGCTGAACGTGCTGGATGCACGAGCGGTCGCACTGGCGGATGCGAGCGCCACGTTGGAATCCGTCGCGCCGCCATTCACGGTTTGGGCGAGCGTCGCGCTGGTCGACGCCGCGTTGGCGGCGTTGCCACCGTAGCGGGCGAGGATGGCGTGGCTGCCCGCTGTGAGCGCGCCGGTCGTGCATGAGGCCGTGCGCGTGCCGGTCGTGCCCGCGAGCGCGACTGCACTGCAGCCCGCAATGGCCGCGCCGTTGTCGGTGAAGAGCACCGTGCCGGTGGGTGCGCTTCCGCTC
>DASXAF010000088.1:0-118595 GCA_036406955.1 Casimicrobiaceae bacterium | reverse complement strand
GATGAGCTCGGGCGCCTCGGCGATCTCCTGCGACGACCAGAACGACGGTCCGCGGATTGCCGACGCATCGAGCTTCGCACCGCCTGCATGCCATTGCGCGACCACCTTCGCCGCCGCGGGCGAAAGCACCGCCGGCGTGGTGATGCTGTTTTCCAGCCAGGTCACCGGGCATGCGAGGATCGCAAGGGTTTCCAGGCTCTTCGATTCCGCGGCTGCCACGAGGGATGGGTTGACGGCGTAGCCGCCAACCTCCGCCGGACCGGGCTGTGCGGCGGCGTCCGCCGCTGCCGATCGGCTCATGCGCTGCGCGGTCGGCAACCGCAGGAGCTGGCGGAAGAAGGCGCGCCCCGAGAGCACCGGCTGCCACAGCAGAGCGGCGTCGGGTCGCACGCCGGCGACGGCGATCGCGTCGGCGCACAACAGGGCGCCGAGTCGCAGCCCCCACAGCACGCGGGGTGCGCGGGCAACGGACTCGAGCCAGCTCCAGGCGAACCGCACGTCGCCGACCCAGGCGTCCCACGTCGCATCGCCGAACTCGCCCGCACTGTCGCCGGTGCCGCTCGGGTCGAGCACCGCGACGGTGGCGCCCTGCGCAGCGAGTGCACGCGCCTGCAGCGCGACCATGCGCCGCGACTTGTTCATCTCGTCGCCGAACGCCGGCACGTGCAGCACCGCCAGCGTGCATTCCATGCCGGCGGGCGGCTGCCACAGCACCGCCGCCAGCGCTCCGTTCGGGCCACGCAGGAACTGCCCCGAAACGCGCGGCCGCACGCGCGTCATCGGACCCCCACGCTCGCGGCTCGCGCCGCTTCGCTGCCCCCTGAGGAGGCGCAGTTCGCGCCTTGGGACGGCCCTGCGGCGCTCGATTGGACCCCCACGCTCGCGGCTCGCGCCGCTTCGCTGCCCCCTGAGGGGGCACAGTTCGCGCCTTGGGGCGGCCCTGCGGCGCTCGGTTGGACCCCCACGCTCGCGGCTCGCGCCGCTTCGCTGCCCCCTGAGGGGGCGCAGTTCGCGCCTTGGGGCGGCCCTGCGGCGCTCACGCCTGCTTCGCGCGGACGAAGCTCACGAGCGATCCGAGGCTCGCGAACGTCTCGCCGTTGATCTCGTCGTCGTCGACGGCGAAGCCGAAGCGATCCTCGAGCGCGGCGATGACGTTCACCACCGCCATGGAATCGAGCTCGGGAACGGCACCGAGCAGCGCGGATCCCGCGTGCAGTCGATCGGCTCGGCTGCCGAGGCTCAGAACGTCACGCAGGATCTCGCGTACTTGCTGCTCCGTGTCCAATCTCGTCTCCTGGTGCGAGGTTCGGTCGTGGTGTCGCGCGCGGCGGCGCGGCGTGGATCTCGAGCGTCGGTCGGCGCTCCGGTCGCGACGACACGTGCCAGCGCGGCGAGACGGTCGAGCGCATGAGCTGCCAGCGGCCGATGCAGAGGAACGTCGCCTTGCCGACGATGCGCGCGCCGAGACGCTGGTGTGCCGCGAGCGACGGGCTGTTGAAAGCCGATACGCGCGACACGCTGTGCGTCACGCCCCGCGCCGCGAGCTCCGTGGCGGCGCGAGACCACAGGTACATGAAGAGCCGGCCCATGCGGTACTGCGGCAGGATCGACACGTCGAAGTCCCACACCGTCGCGCCGTCGGGCTTCGGCCAGAACCTTGCCCGCACCTCGTCCTCCTCGTACGGTCCGGGCGTATACCAGAGGAAGCCTGCGAAGCGCGACCCGTCGACGGTGGCCGCGAGGCAGCGCGCGCGCTGCGCGAACCGCGCGGCGATCACGCTCGACGGACGGTCGATCTGGGAGAACAGCGGCGTCGGGGCGTCGATCCACGTGAGCGAGAATGATCCGCTGCCCCGCCGCGCGCCGGCGTACGCGTCGATGGGCTGCGCGATGAAGTAATATTTGAGGATGCGTATCCGCGCGCCGAACAGCGAATGAAGCACGCGCGAAGCCGCGAACAGGCATGTATTCCACAAGCCGATCGCGCGGACCGTATCCCGTAACTTGACGAAAGCGCTCATCACTGGCAGATGGCGGATGCAAGGCACGACAGCGTGCATCCCACGGCCGACGACGCCGGATCCGTGAAGCCCATCCGCTGCGCGGATTCTATCGGGTTTGACGTGCGTCGCGACCTTCGCTCAGCAGCCAACCATCCGATCACGCAATGGCCGATCTCCTGCACGAGTTGCCGCTCCGCTCCGCACGCCGCCGCCCGGACGCGCCCGCGCTCACGCTGCTCGACCGCACCATCTCGTACGGCGAGCTCGCGCAACTGATCGACCGCGTCGCGTGCGGCCTCCTGCGGCTCGGCATCGGCCGCGGCGAGCGCGTCGCATTCTATCTCGACAAGCGGTTCGAGACCGTCGCCACGGCCTTCGGCGCCGCATGCGCGGGCGCGGCGTTCGTGCCGATCAATCCGCTGCTCAAGGGCGACCAGGTCGGCCACATCCTGCGCGATTGCAACGTACGGATTGTGGTCACCAACGCGGAGCGTGTGGACGGCATCGCGGAAACGCTCGAGGCGTGCCCGGACCTCCGTCACGTCGTCGTCGTCGGGGATCACGAGGACGGCGCCGCGGTCGGCGGCAAGCCCGTCGTCGCGTGGGAGACGCTCGTTGCGCACGAGGGGGCGCGCGCGCATCGCGTCATCGACACCGATCTCACGGCCATCCTGTACACCTCGGGCAGCACCGGCAAGCCCAAGGGCGTGATGCTGTCCCACCGCAACATGGTGTGCGGCGCGAGGAGCGTCGCGAGCTATCTCGAGAACACCGACGCGGACGTGATCCTGTCGGCGCTGCCGTTGTCGTTCGACGCCGGGTTCAGCCAGCTCACGACCGCGTTCCACGCCGGCGCGCGCGTGGTGCTGCTCAACTATCTGCTGCCGCGCGACGTGCTGAGCGCGCTCGAGCGCGAGCGCGTGACGGGCCTGACCGCGGTGCCGCCGCTGTGGATCCAGCTCTCGCAGCTCTCGTGGCCGCGCGGCATCGCGTCGCATCTGCGCTACATCGCGAACACCGGCGGGCGCATGCCGCGCGAAACGCTGGCGCGCCTGCGCGAGCAGCTCCCGGGCACCCGGCCGTATCTCATGTACGGCCTCACCGAGGCGTTCCGCTCCACGTATCTTCCGCCCTCGGAAGTCGACCGCCGTCCGGACTCGATCGGCAAGGCGATTCCCAACGCCGAGATCCTCGTGCTGCGGCCCGACGGCACGCCGTGCGCGCCGGACGAGCCGGGCGAGCTCGTGCATCGCGGCGCGCTGGTGTCGATGGGCTACTGGAACGATCGCGAGAAGACCGCGGAGCGCTTCAAGCCGCTGCCCGCCGGCGTCGCGGGACGCGAGACGGGCATGGTCCTCCCCGAGATGGCGGTGTTCTCGGGCGACACCGTGCGCGCGGACGCGGAGGGCTTCATCTATTTCATCGGCCGCACCGACGAGATGATCAAGACGTCGGGCTATCGCGTGAGCCCGACGGAGATCGAGGAAGTGATGTACTCGACCGGCCTCGTGGGCGAAGCCGCCGCGTTCGGCGTGGCGCACGCCGTGCTCGGCCAGGCCATCGTGGTCGTCGCGACGCCGCCCGCCGGCGGTTCGCTCGACGCCGCGGCGCTCGCCGCGCAGATGCGCGCGCGCCTGCCGGCGTACATGGTGCCTGCGCGCATCGAGGCGCACCCGGGGCCGCTGCCGCGCAATCCCAACGGCAAGATCGATCGCAAGCTGCTCGCGCAGGAGCGTGGCGAGCAGGCGGCGCGCGCATTGGCATGAGCAGCGCGCCGCGGCACGCCCCGATGGGCCAGTTCGGCGTCGCGGACGGCTGCCTCGTGGTCAACGGCGTTGCGCTGCCGCGGCTCGCGGCGCGCCTCGGGCGAACGCCGTTCTATGCGTACGACCGCTCGCTCCTCGATGCGCGCGTGGCCGAGCTGCGCGCCGCGCTGCCGCAGCAGGTGAGCCTCCACTACGCGATGAAGGCGAACCCGATGCCCGCGCTGGTGGCGCACATGGCGCGGCGCGTCGACGGCATCGACGTCGCGTCGGCCGGCGAGTTGCGCGTGGCGCTCGATGCGGGTGCGCAGCCCGCGGACGTGAGCTTCGCCGGGCCGGGCAAGTCGGACGACGAGCTCGCGCAAGCCGCCGCGGCCGGCGTGCTGATCAACGTCGAGTCGCCGCGGGAAGTCGAGCGCCTTGCTGCCATGTCGCGCGCGTCGGGCTACGCCGCGCGTGTCGCGGTGCGCGTGAACCCCGACTTCGAGCTCAAGACCTCCGGCATGAAGATGGGCGGAGGTCCGAAGCAATTCGGCGTCGACGCGGAGACGGTGCCGGAGCTGCTCGCGGCGATCGCACGGCATGGACTGCACTTCGAGGGCTTCCACATCTACGCGGGGTCGCAGAACCTCAAGGCCGACTCGATCTGCGAAGCGCAGCAACGCTCGTACGAGATGGCGCTTGCGCTTGCGCGGCGCGCGCCCTCGCCCGTTCGCGTGCTGAATCTCGGCGGCGGCTTCGGCATCCCGTACTTCCCCGGCGATGAACGCCTCGATCTCGCGCCGATCGGTCGCAGCCTCGCGGCGCTGGTCGAGCGCGCCGCGAGCGAGCTGCCGGGCGCCCGCATCACCGTCGAGCTCGGGCGATACCTGGTCGGCGAGGCGGGCATCTACGTGTGCCGCGTGATCGACCGCAAGCTGTCGCGCGGCCACGTGTTCCTCGTCACCGACGGGGGCTTGCACCACCATCTTGCGGCCAGCGGCAACTTCGGACAGGTGATCCGCAAGAACTATCCCGTCGCGATCGGCAACCGGATGAGCGAGACGGAGCGCGAGACCGCGAGCGTCGTCGGACCGCTGTGCACGCCGCTCGACCTGCTCGGCGAGCGCATGGAGCTACCGAAGGCGCAGCCCGGCGACTTCGTGGTGGTGTTCCAGTCGGGCGCGTACGGCGCGACCGCGAGCCCGCAGGCGTTCCTCGGGCATCCGCCGCCGCTCGAAGCGCTGGTCTAGGACCGGATGTTCCGCGTCCAGGGATCGGTCGATTTCGCGGCATTGGCCGCCGGCGCGTCGTTGGCCGAGCCGGCGGAGCTCGGCGACGGCCTGCGGCGCATCGCAATGCCCGGTCTGTCCCTGTGCTGGGACGCGCGGCATGCCGACTGCGCCTCGAGCGGCGGAATCGTTGCGATGACGCTGGGCCGCGCGCGTCCGCGCGCGAACGACGGCGAAGCCGTGCGCTGGATCGAGCAGTACCGGCGCGTCGGCGACGATGCGCCCAAAGCGCTCGACGGCGGCTACGCGGTCGCGCTGATCGACATTGCGCGCAGGCGTGCGCTGCTCCTCGTCGACCGCTTCTCGATCGAGACGCTTTGCTACGCCGCGCAGGGGAGCGTCCTGCGGTTCGCCGACGCCGCGTGCGACGTGCCCGGCTCGCGCCGCGAAATCGACGCCCAGGCGATCTACGACTACCTCTACTTCCACGTCATCCCGTCGCCGCAGACGGTGTACCGCGACGTGCGGAGGCTGCCGCCCGCGCACGCGCTCGTCGCTTCGGCGGAGGGCACACAGCTGTCGTGCTACTGGCACGGGCAGTTCGTCGAGAACGACCGCAGCGACCTCGCCGGTCGACGCACGCGTTTCGTCGAACTCGTCCGGCAATCCGTGGCGACCGAAGCCGACGAGCCGGCAACCGCGTGCTTCCTGAGCGGCGGCACGGACAGCTCCACGGTCGCAGGCATGCTCGCCAGGCTGCGCGGCGAGCCCGTGCATGCGTACTCGATCGGATTCGCATCGGCGGGCTACGACGAGATCGCCTACGCGCGCATCGCTGCGCGCCACTTCGGCCTCGTGCATCACGAGCACTACCTGACCGCCGACGACCTGTGCGCCGCCATCCCGGCAATGGCGCGCTCGTTCGACCAGCCGTTCGGCAACTCGTCCGTGCTCGCGGCGTACTACTGCGGGCTGCGCGCGCGGGAGGACGGCTTCACGCGCATGCTCGCCGGCGACGGCGGCGACGAGCTTTTCGGCGGCAATTCGCGCTATGCGCTGCAGAAGGCGCTCGAGCTCTATCACGGGCTGCCCTCCGGCCTGCGGGCGGTGGTCGAGCCGCTGGCGGAGCGTCCGGCGTTCCGCAAGGTGCCGGGCCTGCGCCAGCTCGGGGGCTACGTGCGTCACGCGCGCGTGCCGATGCCCGATCGCATGAACAACTTCCTGCCGCTGCCGCAGCTCGAGCGCGAGCTGTTCGAGCCCGCGTTCCGCGACGCCATCGACACCCGCAAGCCGCTCGAGCAGCAGCGCGCGACGTGGCGCGCCTGCGACGCCGCGTCGCTCGTCAACCGCATGCTCTGCTACGACTGGAAGTTCACGCTGGCCGACAGCGACCTTCCCAAGGTGCGCTCGGCCACGCAGCTCGCCGGCGTGAGCGTCGCCTACCCGCTGCTGAGCCATGCGCTCACCGATTTCTCGCTCGCGCTGCCGCCGGAGTGGAAGCTCAGGCGACTCAAGCTGCGCTGGTTCTTCAAGGACGCATTGCGCGGCTTCCTTCCGTCGGCGACGCTGCGCAAGCGCAAACACGGCTTCGGCCTGCCGTTCGGTCCCTGGCTCCTGCAGCACGCGCCGCTGCGCCGGCTCGCGGAGCAATCCCTGGCCGGCATCGCGCAACGCGGCATCGTGCGCCCCGCGTTCGTCGACGACCTGATGACGACGCTCGTGCCGCGCGCGCCCGGCTACTACGGCGAGATGGTCTGGCTGCTCATGATGCTCGAGCAGTGGCTGGCCGTGCATGCGCCCGGGCATGCGCCCGACGGCACGCCGCCCTCCGGCAACGCGTCGCCCGCGTACATGCCCGCCTGAGGACCCGACGCATGACGGCGCTCGCGCAACGGCTCAAGGACCGGTATTTCGTCAACGACGATCATCCGTACCGGCACTTCGAGCAGGAGGTCGATCGCCATCTGCGCCCCGACCACGTGCTGCTCGACGCCGGCTGCGGGCGCACGGCGCCCGTGCTCGCGAGCTATCGCGGCCGCGCGCGGCGCCTGGTCGGTGTCGACATGGTGACGTTCGAGGACCCGGCGAGCGACATCGAGTTGCACAACGGCGACCTCGCGGCGATGCCGCTCGAGAGCGGCACCATCGACGTCGCCATGGCGCGCAGCGTCATGGAGCACGTCACCGATCCGGCCGCCGTCTACGCCGAGATGTATCGCGTGCTCAAGCCCGGCGGCGTATTCGTGTTCCTCACGGCCAACCTGTACGACTACGCGTCCATCGTCGCGCGCCTGGTGCCGAACCGCTTTCACCCGTGGATCGTGTCGAAGACCGAGGGGCGCGCGGAAGAGGACGTGTTCCCGATCGCGTACCGCACCAACACCCGTCGCTCGGTCCGCCGCTGGGCTCGCCAGGCCGGCTTCCAGGTGGAACGCTTCGACTACCTCGGGCAGTACCCGTCGTACTTCATGTTCAACGGCTTCCTGTTCCTGCTCGCCACGGGCTACGAGAAGGTGATCGGCAGCGCGAAGGCGCTGCATTTCCTGCGCGGGTGGATACTGGCGACGCTGCAAAAGCCCGCCTCCGCGCCGCGAGCCGACACCGTCCGCCCTGGCGCCGACGCGGCGATTCCGCTCGCGTAGTCGCCCTACCTAGTCGCCGGCGCGCTTGGTGCCGAGCTCGGCGAGCCGGCGCTTCACCGCCTGCGCATCGGGCGAGTGCTCGAGCGCCTTCTCGAGGATCTTTCGCGCCTCCGCGGGCTTGCCGTGCGCCTTGTAATAGTCCGCGAGCGCGGTATACGGCGGCCAGTAGTCCGGCTTGAGCTTCATGGCCTGCTCGAGCGTCTCCACGGCCTGCGCCTCGCGATTCAGGCGGAGCTGATCTTCGCCCTTCTTGGTCAGGATCTCGGGCAGCAGGATGAAGTTCTCCGGCGCGCGGGTGAGCACGTAGTCGTACTCCGTGATGGCCGAGTCGAGATAGAAGCGCTTCGTCTGCTCGTTGCCCGCCAGCAGCAGCGCGCGATTGGTCTTGAGCAGGCCGTGGCAGTAGTGATGCATCGCATGGAAGATCGGCCCCATGACCGCCCGCCAATGACGGATCTGAGCCTCGAGGTTCGGCGGGTGGACGGCGTCGCGGTAGAGCTGCGTGTACTTGCAATACGTCGGCAGCATCATGACTTCGCGCCCGTCGAGCGCGCCCCAGTTCTCGGGATAGCCGGGGGCGATGACGAGCGCGCCGCCCGCGGATGCGGTCGACGGGCCGATCAGCGCCGCGACCGCGACCAGCGCGCCGCCGAGCCATTTCCGCATTCTCATCATTGCCTCGCTTTCAGCGCTGGGCCCCTCACACTGCGGTTCGCTCGCGGGCGAACGCTTCCTCGCGTGCGGGAGCTTTGATCTCGGGCTCAGGCACCGGTTCAGTGGCGACCGGCGTGGCGTCGACCACGTGGCGCGTCACCATGATCGCGGCGTAGAGATAGTACGGCATGTCCCAGAAGGCGAGGTTCAGGAACGCCCCGCCCACGGCGTAGCCGACCAGGCTCGCCTGGATCATCGACATGAGCGAGTAGGCCCATTTCAGCTCCGGCCGGTCCCGCGCGCGCGCGCGTACCTTGGAGCACTGCCGCCACACGAGCACCCAGAACGTGAGGAACAGTCCCAGCCCCACGAAGCCGTGCTCGCCGAGCGCCTGGAAGTAAATGCTGTGCGCAACGGAAATATACGGACCCGGCGAGTACTTCGCCATCACCTCCCGGCTCGGGTACTCGAAGCCGCCGCCGAGGAAGCGGTCGGTGGCGATGTTCCATGCCGCGTGCCACGCATAGATGCGCGCCATCGCGGAGCCCTCCTCCTCGTACGTCTGGATCGTATGCATGCGCTCGGTCCAGCGCTCGGGCATGAACGGGATGAGCACCACCCCGATCACCAGCATGACGATGAACGTGATCGTCTTGTAGGAGCTTCGCGCCCACAGCACCGCGACCATGGCGAGCAGCGAGAGCAGCGCGCCGCGCGAGTAGCTGCCCAGTGTGGCGGCCGCGCAGAGCAGGATGCAGGCGACCAGGAAGAGGCGGAGCGCGCGGCTTCGCGTCTGCTGATAGAAATGCGTGAACAACGGGATGATCATCACGTTGGCGATGCCGAGCGCGTTGTTGCTCATCACCACGCTGTCCGGCGGGCCCCATATGCGGGCCTCTCCGCCCTCCAGGATGGTGAAGATGCCGCCCTTGACGCCGTAGAAGCCGATGGATACCACGATGATGGTGATCAGCAGGTCGACGTGCCGCTTGGTGTGCAGCAGGTACATCAGGACGAACGTCATGAAGAAGATCTTCATGACGCGGCTCCACATCGCCACGGCGTCGATCGGGGTCAGCGCCGTCACCGTCGTGAGGCTCATCCAGACCGCCATGACGACCAGCACGACGCCCGGCGCCCCGCCCTTGATCTGCCGGTGGTCGCGCGTGAGCAGGGTGCCGAGGAGCGTGACGACGGCGATCACCAGCGCGAACGGGAAGTTGTACGCGGGACCGAAGCACAGGCGGTGCGGGTTCATCAGCCCGAAACCCACCCAGAGCAACGCGCCAATGTACGGATGCACGAGCGCCATGGGCAGGAGCACGCCCATGATCGCGAACAGCGCGAGATCCCTCAACGGCACCACGTTCTCCCGAGTTGCACGCCGTCGCGCAGGGTGAGCCCGCCCGCCACCCCGGCCCGGTCAAAGACACGGATTCTAGGGGTGCCCGTCATGCGTCCCGGCGTGCCGAGCCTCCGTACGTCGGAACGAGCCGACACGCCGCACGATCGGCGGCATGCGCGTGCGCCCACTGCGGCCGGATCAGCGTGTCGGCAGGAAGACGATCGGAGTATTCGAGCCGGCAAGGTACGCAATGCCGCCGAGGCGCTGGAAGTACGCGACGCGACCCTCGATGCTGGTGAGCGGCGCGCGCGTGGTGGTGATCAACGTCGAAGCGCCGGTTTCGGGGTCGATGGCGTAGACGCCGACCGGGGCTGCACCGTTGTGCTGGAAGAAAACGTAACGATCGCCGTCCGCGTCGTAGACGAAGCCCTTGCCCTCTCCGGAGTTCGCCGGAAGGGCGCCCGTGATCGGAATGTTGCTGACCGTCGCGGTCGCGAGGTCGACGGTCTGCAGCACGAATCCGATGGACCGGTAACCATACTTGCTCGCGTCGAGCACGGTCACGAGGCGGTTGCGCTTGGTGTCGACGATCAGCGGCCGGCGCGTCCAGGTCAGCATGCGCGCGGGACTCGGGTATTTCGGCGTGGTCGACATGCGCGCCCACGTGCCGGTCTTGGGCGACCATCTCAGCAGGCGATCGCCCGCCGGGGTGTCGCCCGCCGCCGCGTACACCTCGCCGGTACGAGGATCGCGCGCCACGGCGACGTAGTAATCGTTGTACGGCATGCTGGCCCATGTGCCGGCCGGGTCCCACTTGCCGTCCTTGACGCGAAAGCCGTCCACCTGCGGCCCATGGTCGAACATGCCGGGACGGCCCACCGCGTACGCCGCGCTGATGCCGAACAGCATGACGCGCTCGACACCGTCGCGCGCATGCTCGGCGTCCAGATACTGGCCGCTGTAGTACCCGTGCCGCGACACCGGCAAGCCGTCGGTGTAGTATGGCGAGTTCTGCACGACGGCGGATTCGGCCGACCCGGGATTGACCACGACCCACGACGGCTGGTCCGCGGCGAGGTCGATCTTCAACGTCGGATTGCGCCATTCGCCGTGCCCGCCGTTGGCCGCGCTCCACCATGTCGTGGGCCCCGCCGCCAGGCCATCCCAGTGGTCGACGAGGTTGCGTGCCAGATCCGGATCGACCGCCCTGGTGAATTCCGTCCCGGGAATGTCGAACATCTTTCCCACGGGCCGATTCTTGCGCCACGCCGGATAGTCGCCCGAGGCGGCGACCGACGCCCCGGCAGGCGCAGGATCGGGAATGCGCTGCGTGGCGATGATGACCTCGTCGTACCACGTCTGCGCGAGCTCGTGATCCTGCTGCGGGTCCTTGTTCGTCATGTACGGCAGGAGGTACACCTTTCCGTAGCGCTGGTTCTGCGTGGCAGGGCCGGCCGTGAGCTGGAAGTAGCCGGCGACACCGGGCCTCCAGTCGATCACGAGGCGCGACGGCTCGCCCTCGCGCGCCACCCACATGCGGAAGCGGCTGTTCTCGAACTCGTTCTTCGCATTGTCACGCGCACCGAGGGTGATGCCGACCTGAAACGTCATCCATTCGTCGGCGACCCATCCGACGCAAGCGGATGGAATGGTGGTCTGGCCGACCTTGCTCAGTGCTGCGTAGGGGCAGGACGGGGACGGCAGCCCGTTCTGCAGCAGGTAGGCCGCGGCGCCGCCGACCTTCTCGTAGAAGCCGGCGTACGGACCGTGCGACGCACTGCCGGTACACGAATTGTAGGCAATCGGAAAGCGACGCTGATAGTGCGTCTGGACGACCGTGCCGATCGCCTCGCAGGAGGCGAACAGTTGCCCGGGCTGGTCGCCCGCCGTCACGATGAGCTGCTTGATTCCGGTGGCGAGCTTGCCGCCCACTTGCCTGAAGAACGTGTCGACCATCGCGGGGCTGAAGCGCTGCCGCCACTGGACGTAGAACTCGCTGTTCTCGCCGAACTGCGTCGCGAGGTCCTGCGAAAAATTCGCGTACCACGTGCCGGCCGCATTCGCGCTCGACCTGGGCGGCACGTCGAACCGAAGCGACCCGCCGCCGGAGGCGGAAACGGCGTTGTCGATGACGGGCTCGGCGGCCGTTCCGGCCAACGCACTGAAGTTTCCGGTGCGCGCACGCGGCCCGAGCTGCGCCGGCGTATCGAAATCGAACCATCGCACCACGCCGGGCGCGGAACGGCGCCGCGCGAAATCGCTGTCCGCATCGGCGCGTGAGACCGCCGGCGCGACATGCGCTGCGGCCGTCACGGTCTGGGTGGCCTTGGCGACCGCGCCTTTGCTGTCCGTCACCGTGAGCGCGACCGGAAAGACGCCGGCGCGGCCGAAGCGATGCCAGTTCGTGGGACCGCTTGCCGTTTCACCGTCGCCATAGTCCCAGGCGTACGAGGCGACCCGGGAGCCACCGGTTGGCAGGCCGATGCCGCTCAGCTGAAACGTGTCCACGGCAACCTGCGTGGTGACGATGCTCGCGGACGGCGAAACCGGGGTCGTCGGCGCGCTGGGCACGCAGAACGCCGTGCCCTTCGCGCCATAACCCTCGAGCACGTAGCCGCGCGACATCATCGCCTGCACGACGGTCGGGTCGCTCGCGTAGCGATGGTTGACGTCCTTGCGGTTGTTGTAGAGGCGCTCCACGCCTGCGTATCCGCTCGGACAGGCGCCGCTGTTCGGATCCGCCATCCCGACCTGGAATACGTCGTCGGATTCGAGCTCCCACGCCGACGGGAAGCGGGCCTGCACCTCGGCGCACTCTTGCGGGGATGCCGAATAGAACGTCGAATCGAGGCCGGCCTGCGGAAGACCGTAATAGCGACAGACCGGAGACAGCACGGCATCGGCCGGCGCGCTCGCAAATGCGGTGAACTGGCCGCCGGTCCGCCTCCAGCCGGTCAAGCCGCCCGAATCCAGGATGGCGATTTCCCGCGGATCCGCCGTCATGAAGTAATGATCGAGGCCGGAATGATAGAACTCGATTACCGGCGAGAGCGAGGGCGGCGGGGCCGGTTGCACGGGCGCCGCCTGCAGCGCCGTGGCCGGTGCTGCGAGCAGCATCGTGAGGACGATTGCGATGGAGCGTTTCGACATCCGACCTTCTCCGAAGCATGTTGCGCCGAGTGTTGCGGGCGTAGCAGCACCGCGCGTCGGCCCTGCAGTGCGGCTTGTGACCATAGCACACGGATCGCGACGCGCTCAACGTGAGGCGCCGGCCCCAAGTACACGCTGGAACGGAACACACCTGTGGATGTGCAATCATTCACCCGGCCGGCTGCCGGCCCGAGCCCGACCGGAACGCAAGCATGCGATTTGAACCACCGTCCTGTTGCAGCGGCACCGCGGTCGAGCGCGCCCTGACGCTGCCGTGAAGCTCGCGTCGATCAGCGTCGGCAACTCGCCCGAAGCGCCCGAGTACGTGCGCGCGAGCGGCCGCGTCGTGCCCGACTCGGGCGCGGCGTTCGACATCTGGTTCGAAGTTCCCGCGCCGCTTGCCGACGATCTGTCGCAAACGGGCAACGCGTGGCTGCTCGCCCTGCTGCCGCATGCGCTGCCGAACGGCGAGACGGTCGTCTGCGACGTGCCCGTGGATGCGGAGCTGCGCGAAAACGTGAAAGGCCTCCTCGCGGTATGGCGCGAGTGGTACCCGCAATTTCGCTCGCCGCGAATCGAATGCCCCGTGCTGCCCGCGGTCCCGGACGGGACGGCGGGCACGCGCACGGCGGCGTTCTTCTCCGGCGGCGTCGATTCGTGGTTCACCGTCCTGCGCAACGCCCCGGAGCTCGACCCGGGCGCGATCGGGAACGTGGACGATCTGATCACCGTGCATGGCTTCGACATTCCGCTCGAGCTTCCGCACGAGTTCGCGCGTCTCCATCGCACGCTCGCGCAGGCCGCGCAGCAGATGGGCCGCACGAGCGTGGTCGTGCGCACGAACTTGCGCCGGCCCAACACGCTCTGGGCGCGCGGCTGGGGCTGGCTCAGCCATGGTGCGGGCCTCGCCGCGGTTGCGCACATCCTGGAGAAGCGCTATCGCAAGGCGCTGATCGGGTCCACCCATCCGTTCGGCGCTCTCATCCCGTGGGGCTCGCATCCGATGACCGATGCGTTGCTGTCCACGAGCCGGCTCGCGGTGAAGCACGACGGCGCCCCGTTCAACCGGGTGGAAAAGACCGCGCTGATCGCGAAGCATCGCGTCGCGCTCGCGAACCTGCACGTGTGCTGGCAGAACCGCGACGCGTCGAATTGCGGGCGGTGCGCGAAGTGCCTGCGCACGCTCACGACCTTGCATCTGCTGGGCGCGCTCGACGTCGCGAACCCGTTTCCGGTTCGTTTCGAGCCCGCCCGGCTTTCGAAGGTGTTCGTGGAAGATCGCAACGAGCAGGAATTCTTCAACGAGGTCCTGGCGCTCGCGCGCGAGCGTGACGATCGCGAGGTGCACGCGGCGCTCTCGCAGACGCTGCGACGCTCGCGCATGTGGCGGCCGTTGCTCCGCCTTGCCGAGCGGATGCATGGACTGCCGGTCGTCTGGCGCGTCGGACCGACCATGCGACGCTGGTGTACGGGCGCATGACCTCGCGCGAAAGCATGCGGTGAGAAGACAGGACAAGTTGGGCGAACGCGATCCGCCGGGCATGCAGGCGCTGCACACCCATTACCGGCGCCTGCGCTTCGGTCCACCGGGTTCCACCGACGCCCGCGGGCGAAGGCTCGATCGCAGCTGGTGGTGGCACACGGACCCGGTGTACCGGGGTCTTCGCGCGTTCGGCGAAACGGTGTCCGTGCACCCGCGCAAGGTGCGTCAACTTTTTCAGGTTCCGCTGTTCGCCGCGCAATTCCGCGTCGATCCGCAGGCGTACTACCAGTATCGGCTGTACGACCGCTGGGCCCGTCGCCGCGACTACGTGTTCCACGACGAGATCGTCGTGCTGCTGAACGCGCTCAACGCACGGCTGAGCCCGCAGGACACCGCCGAGCTGTCCGACAAGCGCCTGTTCCACGACCGGTGCGTGAGCGCGCGACTGCCTGCCATCCCGATCATCGCCGCATTCGAGCGAGGTGCGCGATGCGGCGAAATGCCCGCGGACCCGCGGCGCGATCTGTTCGCCAAGTTCGCGAACCGCTATTGCGGCGAAGGCGCCTCCTCGTGGCGCTACCGTGATGGTGCGTACACCAGCGGCGGTGCGACCGAGGACTTCCGCGGGCTCATGACACGTCTCGCTCGGACCTCCATCGAGTACCCGGTCATCGTCCAGCCCAGGATCGACAACCATGAAGCCCTCGTGCCGATCTCCGGCCGCGGCCTTTCGACGGCGCGCGTGATCACCCTGCGATGGCCGGGCGGCGAACCGCAGGTCGTGCTCGCGTCGTATCGAATGCCGGTGGGGAATCTGGTGGCCGACAACTTCGCCGCAGGCGGCCTGGCATGCGGCATCGATCTCGAGACCGGTGCGCTGCAGCCCGCGCGGCGCAAGACGGACGACACGAAGCTTCGCGCGCATCCCGATACGGGCGCTCCGATCGAAGGATGCGTGTTGCCGCATTGGCCCGACGTGCTCGACCTGGCCGAAGCGGCGCACGAATGTTTCGGGTCGATGGTATCGGTCGGCTGGGACATCGCCATCACGCCGCAGGGCCCCGTGCTCGTCGAAGGCAACCCCGTGTGGTGCGTGGACCTGGCGCAAATGTCCAACGACCGGCCGCTCGCGGACACGCCGATCCCGGCATGCCTCATCGCGCATCTGGAAGCGTGCTCGCGCGGTAGTGTGCCCCCCGGCGCGGCATGAACGGGCTTCGTGCGTCGTTCGAGTCAACCCAGCCCGACGTGACGGGCTCCCGCCGCAACTGACGATCGGGCGAGCACGCGCATCGCCCACCGCGCGACGCTTGTCCTGGCGCTTATCGCCGAATGAGGACAGATGCGACGAGCCGATTCAGCGACGCCTTCGTCAGGCGCAGGGTCTGCGATCCGTAGCGCCATCCGCCGGGCAGCGCGAGCGCCTCGACATGGGACTGCCAGGCCGCGCGCAGATTGCCCTCGCGCAGGCGCGTCACCGATTCCATGCCGAGCGCCTTGGCGAGGCGCTTGCGCAGCAGGCTTCGCACCTCGGCTGGCACCGGTTCGCACAGCATGCGCCGATACAGGTCGGTCCTCATCGCGTACGCCGTCGATTTGGAGAGCGACGCGGCGCTGTCGTGAACGCGAAACGTCGGTCGGTCGAGCACCGCCACGCGCTTGCCCGCGAGCGCGATGCGGAACGCGAGCCAGGTCCATTCGCGGTACGGCTGCGGCTCCTCGAACAGGTCCACGCCGACCGCCGAGCTTCGGAACAGAGCACCGCACGACGGCAGCCAGTTCTCCTGGAAGAGCGCTAGCAGGGGATCGCGTTCCACTTCGCCGATGTGGTTCAACCAGGGCTCGTCGACGCCGTCGGTGCACCCGTAGCCGTTGGTGATCACGAGGGCCGCGTCGGCCTGCCGGCGAAGCGCGTCCACGCGCGCATCGATCGCGCCGGGAAGGTATTCGTCGTCGTCGTCGAGGAAGCAGAAGTAGGCCGTGTCGACTTCACGGCGGCCGGCGAGCAGCGCGGCGGGAAGCGAGGCCTCCGGTATGCTCACGACTTCGACACCGAGGCTTTTCACCGACGCAAGGACCGCCGGATCGCGTCGACTGCCATTGACGACGACGAGGATCGAAAGCGGCGTGCCGACCGCGGCCGCCTCGAGGCTGGCAATGGCGCGAAGCAGCGACTGCTCGCGCGCGCGATCGGCCAGCGTGGGAATGATCGCGGTGACGCTCCCGTGCGAATCCGCGTGCGCCGCGGTCGCGCCCGCGCCGCTCATCGCGTCGGCACTCCCATCAGGCGCAGCCGGAGCTTTCGCAGGCGATAGCTGTCGCGCAGGCGCCGCGGAAGGCGCGCCCACCAGTCGGCGGGCGCACGGATGGCGTCGGTCCACTGCACGCCACGCGCGGCGAGGCTGTAGTCGAACACGCTGCGATTCTTGTGATACGAGCCGAGCGCCAGCGTGACGGGCCTTCCCGCAAGCGCGGAGACGATGGCCGAGTGCAGTCGGTTGGTGAGCAGTCGGCGCGCGAACAGATGAATGCGCAGCCAGTGCCCGAAGCTGTCGGCGGCATACGCGGGATCGAGCACGACGCCTCGCGCGGGCGCTCCGTGCGCCGCGCCGACCTGCTCGTCGTCCTCGCGAAGCGCCGTGAGGTCGTAGCGCGGGCTGGGCATGCCGTCCAGCGCGGCGAGCTCGACGATGGCATCGCGGTCGAGGTGGAATGCCGTGTCGTGGTCCATCGTGATTTCGCACGCCGGGAGATCGAGCGACAGCAGCGCATCGCGCGAATGAGGCTCGCGCGCGAAGAACACGACGCGGTTCGCGTTCACTTTCGCGAGTGCGGCCGCGAAGCGGGCGCGAAGCGCCTCGTTGGCGTCCTCGATCGTCTGCGGACCCTGCACGACCAGCGGAGCGGCGCGAGCGACCGCGCACGCCAGAAGCTCGAACGGCCGTCCGCTGCCCCACGAGTTGTAGCCGCCGCCGCCGTGGACGTAGATGCCGTGCTCGGACGACGTGGGCGAGCGCGCGAAGTCCGCGGCTTCACACGAAGCCCACGTCAGCTTCAGCTTGCGTGCCAGGTGCTCGGCGCCCGCGTAGATGAGATGGTCGCCCCAGTTGCCGCCGGGGCGCACGAACAGCCAGGGGCGCCCGCGCTCCTCGTGCAACAAGGTCTCGAGCGAGCTTTGCGATCGCATGAAGCGGTGCAGTATAGCGGCACGACCGCCCCGGCTCACGACCGTCGGGCGGCCTCGCCTCGGCTCGAGCGCGGGCTCGCGGCGATCAGTCGAGGTACCGCTCGATCATCGCCGACACGGCGTGGCGCGGATGACGCCGGACGAAGCGCGCCGCGTCGCTTTCGACGGCGGCGAGGTCGTCCTTCGACATGCGCTCGCGCCACTGCTCGGACTTGACGATCTGCGTCACGTTGCTGAGCCGCATCGCATTGCCCAGCACGTGGTGCTCGCGCGCCTTGAGGCTCCCGGGATACGCGTGCGGCGGAAGGCCCGCGAGGCGGTGTATCGCTGCGATCCGGCCGTCGACGTCGTCGCAGATGTCCTCATAGAACACGTGCAGGCTGGGGGAGAAGCGCGAGAGCACGCGATGGATGTTGCACTGGTCGCTGATCCATATGCGGGTCGCCACGCGTGCGTCCCAGCCGCGCTTCTTCAGATCGAGGTTGGACTGCACCACGCCGCGCAGGTCGCGCACCAGGTGGACGGGGAACAGCTCGATGCCCTCGATGCGACGCAGATGGTGCAGCCGGTGGGGGTCCTTGCACGCGTCGACGAACACCTTCGCACCGCTGTAGGCGAGCGCGCCCTCGATGAACACGCGGTTGCGCTCGTCGATGGCCCGCAGCTGCGCAGCGAATGGCGGCATGCGCCACACGACGCCGTCGCGCGCGTCCTCCAGCACCGACAGCGCGAACGGCCGCGGCAGGCTTCCGACCAGCGCACGGTTGAGACGGCCGGTCGCCGCGACGCGATAGGCGGTCCCGAATTCGCTCGGCTCGAAGGCGAGGCCGCGGTCGCGGAAATAGCGGCCGAGGTACAGGAACAGAGGGCATTGCGGCAGCGGCTGGCCGCAGGAGCAGGGAAACGGCCTCGCCGGGTCGTATCGCCAGCCGTCCATCTCCCCGACGGTGAAGATGTCGGGGTGCGTATTCAGGAGGAACGACAACATTGTCGACCCCGAATACGACGACGACGTAATGTAGACCACCTTCATGGTTCCGATCGGCTCGCGCAACGAAGCACCCTACGGCGATGGCGTGCTTTGTACCATAATGTCGAGCGATGACGACGACCCTCGCCCATCTCCAGCGCCTCGAGTCCGAAAGCATCGACATCATCCGGGAGGCGGTCGCCGAAAGCGGGCGTCCGGTGATGCTCTACTCGATCGGCAAGGACAGCTCGGTGATGCTGCACCTCGCGATGAAGGCCTTCCATCCCGGCAAGCCGCCGTTCCCGCTGCTGCACGTGGACACGACGTGGAAGTTCAGGGACATGATCGCGTTCCGCGAGACGACGACGCGCAGGCTCGGCCTCGAGCTCATCGTGCACGTGAATCCCGAGGCGCTCGCGCTCGGCATCAATCCGTTCACGCACGGGTCGGCGGTGCACACCGACACCTGGAAGACGCAGGGCCTCCGACAGGCGCTCGACGAGCACGGCTTCGACCTCGCCTTCGGCGGCGCGCGGCGCGACGAGGAGAAGTCGCGCGCCAAGGAGCGCATCTTCTCGTTCCGCTCGGCGCAGCATCGCTGGGATCCGAAGATGCAGCGCCCGGAGCTGTGGCGCCTGTACAACGCGCGCAGGAATCGCGGCGAGAGCATCCGCGTCTTCCCGCTCTCCAACTGGACCGAGCTCGACGTCTGGCAATACATCCATCGCGAGCGCATTCCCGTCGTTCCGCTGTATTTCGCGAAGGAGCGGCCGGTCGTGGAGCGCGACGGCGCGCTCATCATGGTGGACGACGACCGCATGCCGCTCGCGCCGGGCGAGAAACCCGCGATGCGCAAGGTGCGCTTCCGCACCCTCGGCTGCTATCCGCTGACGGGCGCGATCGAAAGCGAGGCCGACACGCTCCCGGCCATCATCCAGGAGATGCTGGTGGCACGAACCTCCGAGCGCCAGGGCCGCGTCATCGACCACGACTCGGCGGGCTCGATGGAAAAGAAGAAGCAGGAGGGCTACTTCTGATGAGGCACGCCGACCTCGCCGCGCTCGGCGTCGAGCGCTATCTCGAGTCGCATCGCAACCGCGACCTGCTGCGTTTCATCACCTGCGGCAGCGTCGACGACGGCAAGAGCACGCTCATCGGGCGCCTGCTCTACGAGTCCAGGACGCTGTTCGAGGACCAGCTCGCGGCGCTCGAGAGCGACTCGAGGAAGTTCGGCACCCAGGGCGGCGAGCTCGATTTCGCGCTGCTGCTCGACGGGCTGATCGCCGAGCGCGAGCAGGGTATCACCATCGATGTCGCGTACCGGTTCTTCTCCACCGACAAGCGCAACTTCATCGTCGCCGACACGCCGGGCCACGAGCAATACACGCGAAACATGGTCACGGGGGCCTCGACCGCCGACCTCGCCGTGATCCTGGTCGACGCGCGCAAGGGCGTGCTCACGCAGACGCGCCGCCACAGCTACCTCGCTTCGCTGATCGGCATCCGCAAGGTCGTGCTGGCCGTGAACAAGCTGGACCTCGTCGGCTACGCGCACGACGTGTTCGAGCGCATCGAGGAGGACTATCGCGGCTTCGCCGGGCGCATCGGCCTCACCGACATCACGTGCATACCCATGTCGGCGCTGAAAGGCGACAACGTCACCACGCCGAGCGCGCATACGCCCTGGTATGGCGGGCCGACGCTGATGCGCTACCTGGAGACCGTGGAGGTCGCGCGCGCGGAGCCCTTGGGACCGTTGCGCATGGTCGTGCAGTGGGTGAACCGGCCGAACGCCGACTTCCGCGGCTTCTCGGGAAGGATCGTCGGCGGCGCCGTACGCCCGGGCCAGCGCGTGCGCGTGCTGCCGAGCGGCGCGGAGAGCACGGTCCAGCGCATCGTCACCATGGACGGCGACCTCGACGATGCCATCGCGGGGCAATCCGTGACGATCACGCTGCAGGACGAGATCGACGTGAGCCGCGGCGACGTGATCGCCGCGGCGGACGCGCCGCCGGGCATCGCGGACCAGTTCGAGGCCACGGTGATCTGGATGCACGACGAGGAGATGCTGCCCGGCCGCCCCTACCTCATGAAGATCGGCGCCCGCACCACCGGCGTCGCGCTCGCAACCCCAAAGTACAAGGTCAACGTCAACACGCTGGAGCACCTGGCTGCGCGCACGCTGAAGCTCAACGAGATCGGCGTCTGCAACCTCAGCGTCGACCACGCGGTGCCGTTCGACCCGTACACCGAGAATCGCGACACCGGCGGCTTCATCCTGATCGACCGCATGACCAACAACACGGTCGGCGCGGGCCTGCTGCACTTCGCGCTTCGCCGCTCGCAGAACATCCATTGGCAGTCGATCGACGTCAACAAGGACGCGCATGCCGCGCTCAAGGGACATCGGCCGTGCGTGGTGTGGTTCACGGGCCTGTCGGGTGCCGGCAAGTCGACGATCGCCAACATCGTCGAGCGCAAGCTGCACGCGATGGGCCGGCACACCTACCTCCTCGACGGCGACAACGTGCGGCACGGCCTCAACCGCGACCTCGGGTTCACGGAAGCCGATCGCGTCGAGAACATCCGCCGGGTCGCCGAAGTCGCGCGCCTGATGGTCGATGCCGGCCTCGTCGTGCTGGTCTCGTTCATCTCGCCGTTCCGTGCCGAGCGCCGCATGGCGCGCGGCCTGGTCCAGCAGGACGAGTTCTGCGAGGTCTTCGTCGACACGCCGCTCGCCGTCGCGGAGCAGCGCGACCGCAAGGGCCTCTACCGCAAGGCGCGTCGCGGCGAGCTCGTGAACTTCACCGGCATCGACTCGCCGTACGAGCCGCCCGAGCACCCCGAGGTGCGCGTCGACACCGTGGCGAGCACGGCTGAAGACGCGGCCGAAGCGGTGATCGAGCGCCTGCGCGCCATGGGAGTTCTCGAGCCCGGGACGCGGCGTCACTGAAAGGCATGGCGCGCCACTACGCTTTCAACGGCGACGCCGACGGCCTCTGCGCGCTGCAGCAGCTTCGCCTCGCCGAGCCGGGCGATGCGACGCTCGTCAGCGGCGTCAAGCGCGACATCGAGCTCGTGCGGCGCGTTCGTGCGGCACCGGGCGATCTCGTGACCGTGCTCGACGTGTCGCTCGACCGCAACCGCGCCGATGTGGCCCGACTGCTCGACGCCGCCGTGTCCATCCGCTATTTCGACCATCACTACGCGGGCGAGCGGCCGCACGATGCACGCTTCGAGGCGCACATCGAGGAAGGGAGCGACGTGTGCACGAGCGCGATCGTCGACCGCTACCTCGGCGGCCGCCATGTCGCGTGGGCCGCCGTGGCGGCATTCGGCGACGGATTGCCGGCGCTCGGCCACGCGCTCGCCCGCCGCTCGGGCCTGGACGCGGAAGCGACGCTGATCGTCGAGCGGCTCGGCACGCGCCTCAACTACAACGCGTACGGCGAGACCGTGGCGGACCTGCACTTCGACCCGATCGCGCTGGCGCAGCTCATGCGCCCGTACGGCGATCCGCTCGATTTCGTGCGCGAGTGCGACGTGTACCATCGGCTCGGTGTCGGCTACGAACACGACATGAACGAGGCGCGCGCGCTCACGCCGCTGCGCGAGCTGCCGGGCGCCACCCTCGTGGTGCTGCCGGACGAGCCCTGGGCGCGCCGCTCGTCCGGCGTGCTCGCGAACGAGCTCGTCCTGGCGCATCCCGGCGCCGCCATCGCGATCCTGTCGCCGCGATCGGCCGGCGGCTACACCGTGAGCGTCCGCGTCCCGGCGAAGCGGGCGATCGACGCGGCCGCGTTCTGCCGCACGTTCGACACCGGCGGAGGCCGCAAGCTGGCGGCAGGCATCGATCACCTGCCGCAAGCCGACCTCGACCAGTTCGTGGCGCGTTTTGCGCTACATTTCGCCACGCATTGAGCCGAAAAGGTCGCTTGGATCGTGGCGCCCCTGAACGTTCTCCTGACCTTCGACGTCGAGGTGTGGTGCGACGGCTGGCAGGATCTCGATCGCAAGTTTCCGGCCGCCTATCGCCGGTATGTCTACGGCACGTCGCCGGCGGGCGATTTCGCCCTGCCGAAGACGCTCGAGACGCTGCAGAGGCACAACATCCACGCCGTTTTCTTCGTCGAGCCGCTGTTCGCTGCGCGCTTCGGCGTGGAGCACCTCGCGGCCATCGTGGCGCTGATCCGCGACGCGGGGCAGGAAGTGCAGCTCCACCTGCATCCCGAATGGACCGACGAGATCACGCCGCCGCCCCTGGCGCACATGAACGGCAAGCGGCAGCACCTCCGCTACTATGACGCCGAAGAGCAGACGACGCTCATCGGGCTGGGTGCACGGCTGCTGCAGGTCGCCGGCGCGCCGCGGCCTGCCGCTTTCCGCGCCGGCGGCTTCGCCGCGAACCGGGATACGTATTCGGCGCTCGAGCGCAACGGCATCGCCTTCGACAGCAGCATCAACGCGATCGTCGCCGACTCGGTGCCCGACCTCCGCGGCCACTGCGACGTCTACGCTGCAAGCAGGATCGGCAACGTGACGTCGATCCCGGTGACGATCTTTCGCGACGGCAGGGGCGGCCTGCGTCATGCGCAGGTCGGCGCGTGCTCGTACGAGGAGATCGCGTCGGCGCTGCAGTCGGCACGCGCGGCCGGCAGTCCGTACTTCGTCATGTTCTCGCACAATTTCGAGCTGCTGAAGCCCGGAACGAGCCAGCCCGATTCGATCGTGGCGAAGCGGTTCGAGCGCCTTTGCCGGCACCTCGGCGACCGTGGGGACGACTATCGATGCATCGGGTTCGATGCCATCGCACCGAGCGTCGATCCGGTGCACGCGCCGCTGCCGTCGGTTCCCTTGTCCGCGACGCTGCGCCGCTATGCGGAGCAGGCGCTGCGGCGCATCGTGTAGGAGAGCGGCCAGTGCCCTGGGAGCCCGTCAACGTCGCACTCGACTATCGCCTGGGCGAGATTCCCCTCTTCTCCCGGCGCTTCTCGGGTTACGCGAACAAGCTGCATTTCAGCCGGATGGAAGCGTACCGCCGGCTGCCCGACGAGCATGTGGCGGATTCGCCCCAGTCACGCTTCTTCTTCTATCCGACCTATCCCGTCGCGTTCGAGCCGCCCCGCATCGCGCGCCAGCGCGATTGGATCGCGTACACCCCGTACACGTTCAACAACCACTACATCGACATCGCGGCGATCGGCAATTTCGAAGCGTACGTCGCCGGTTTTTCGTCCAAGACACGGGCCACCCTGCTACGCAAGGTGCGCAAGTTCGCCGTGGCCGGGGGCGGCACGGTCGACTGCCGCGAGTTCGCCACCGCCCACGACATGGCAGCGTTCTTTCCTCTTGCGCGGAGCGTTTCGGCGAAGACGTACCAGGAGCGGCTGCTGGACTCGGGTCTGCCGCACAACGACGCCTTCATGGCGCGCGCATGCGATCTCGCCGACCGTGGCGGCTGCCTCGGGTACATCCTCTTCATGAATGGCGTCCCTGCCGCTTACATGCTCTCCTTCTGCAAGGACGGGGTCCTGACCTACGACCACGTCGGGTACGACCCCGCGCTCAAGGCGCTGTCACCCGGGACGGTGCTCCAATTCGAGGCCTTGAAGGCGATCTTCTCGAAGGATTGGATCACCATGTTCGACTTCACCGAGGGAGAAGGCGAGCAGAAGCGCCTCTTCGGCCGGGCCTGCGAGAGGTGCGCCAAGACGTACTTCCTTCACCGCTCCGTCCCCAACGAGCTGGCGATCCGATTGCACGCGGCCCTCGGCGACGGCGTCACGATCGTGGGCCGGGCTCTCGACGCGATCGGCGCGAAAGCCCTGGTGCGCAGGTTCGTGCGCCGCGTGGCATAGGCGACACCGTGCTTGCAAACTTCTTCCGTCGACCGAGCGGCGTGGGCAGCAGCCTCAACGTGTACATGTTCACGCCCGGGCACCTGTGGCGCTCGGCAAAGCTGCTCTGTCGCGAGCCCCGGTATTTCGTGGATCGCCTCGGCGTGCTCGCCTACCAGCTGCTGCATCCGGCTGATCCATGGCTGACGCGCGAGGCGATCGCCACGATCGACCGCTATCTCACGCGCGACATGCGGGGATTCGAATGGGGCAGCGGCCGGAGCACGGCGTGGCTCGCGCGGCGGCTCGGATTCCTGGTCAGTGTCGAGGACGACGCGCGATGGTACGAGGAGGTGCGGGCCAGGCTGCAGGGTTTGAACGTCGACTACCGTTACGTGCCGCGGACCACAGGGAACTACGCGCGCCAGATCGACGCATTTCCCGACGGCTCGTTCGACTTCGTGCTGGTGGACGGAAGCGCGCGCGACGCCTGCGTCGCGGCCGCGGCGGGCAAGGTGAAGGTCGGCGGCATGATCGCGATCGACAACGCCGACCTCGACATCGACGTGTCGCCGCTGGCGGACTTCGAATGCACGAAGACGTCCAACGGCGTCTGGCGCACGGATCTTTTCAGGCGTCGCACGCGAGCCGGCGACGGCGAACGCGCATGAGGGCCGCGCTTCGGCGGCTCGGCGACTCGTGGCTCGCGCATCGCGTGCTCGAGGTCCTCGACCGTCGCACCGAGAACCGCATGACGGAGTACGGGATGCTCGCGCAGGCATTCGAGTTCGCGCGCATCAACCAGGTCGCGGGAGACTACTTCGAATTCGGGCTCTGGCGCGGCAAGACTTTTCTCTACGCGCACAAGATGAAGCGGCGCTATCGCCTGCCCGACGTCGTGCTGCGGGGATTCGATTCGTTCGAGGGCCTGCCGGCGCACGAGCGCTCGAAGGACGGCATCTGGTCGGCGGGGCAATTCGCCTGCAGCGAAGAAGAGTTCCGCGGCATCATCCGCCGCGCCGGCGTGCGCGACGACGAATACCGGCTCGTGAAGGGCTTCTACCAGGACAGCCTCAACGCCGAGCTCGATGCGCGCATGCAGGGCGTCAAGGCAGCCGTCGTGTACATCGACTGCGACCTCTACGAATCCACGCTGTCGGTGCTCGACTTCGTGGCCAAATACCTGGTGAACGGATCGGTCGTCTGCTTCGACGATTACTACAACAACCGAGGCGACCCCCGCCAGGGCGAGCAGCGCGCCCTCGCCGAGTTCCTCGCGCGCAACGGCCGCCTCACCTTCGTGCCCTATTTCGACTACAGCCCGCTCGGCAAGTCGTTCATCGTGCGGACCGAATGACGCGACCGCCGGGTGGCGACCGCCTCATTCGTGAGCGACGGTCGCCGCCGTCTCGGGCGTTCGGCTCTCGCGGTCCCTGATCTCGATGAAGTCGCAGTCGAGCGAATGCGTGGCGAGGTCCAGCGCCCGCGCGCCGCCGGCTTCCGCGGAGAACCGCAGCGCCTCGAGCACCTGCCGGGCCGGCTTGTTGCGGTCGGTCTCGCGGTAGCGCACCTCGACATAGCGCGGTCGGCCTTCGGGATGCCGCGACGCAAGGTGCGTGAACACCGCCTGCTCCACGAGCTTGCCCTGCACCCGGCAGGAGAGCATGAAGTCCTCCACCACGACACGCCCCGGTGCGAAGCGCGCGATGCAGAAGCCGACGTTGCCGTAGGAGCCGAACCGGTCGGAGCACGAGACCACGAACTTGGCGCGCGCAGGGTCGTCGACGATGGCCCGTATTTCGTCACGGGAATATTTGTGTCCCGAGAAATTGAGCTGATTGGTGCGCTGGACCAGTTCGGCGACGCGCCCGAAGTCGCGCTCCTCGAACGCCCGGATGGTCACGACGAGCTGGCACGCGCGCAGGAAGCCGATGTAGTCGTCGCCGAAGGTGGCGAGCTGCTGCGTGCGTTGCGCCTCCTGCTGGTACGACCGCCGCCGGTTGCGCGCCTCGTCGCTGTCCGAGCCGGCGCATCGCGGTGAGCCCACGAACGCATCGAGCTCCGTGACGTCCAGGCAGGTCACCATCGGCAGCGCCGCCGAGACCTCCGAGCGCTCGAACGGGTTGTCGTCGACGAAGGCGAACGTGTCGAGGCCGATGTTCAGATCGGCCGCGATCGCCTTGATGTTCTCCGATTTCGGGGACCAGTTGATCTTCGGAGACAGGAAGTATTCGTCGAGGCCCCATTCGCGGATCCTGGCCCAGGCATGGTCGAACGCGTTCTTCGAGGCGATGCCGAGCAGGATGCCGCGCGAGTCCAGGCGCTTCAGGAGGTCCGCGATACCATCACGCAACCGTACCTCGTCCGTCTCGAGAAGGGTACCGTGCCAGAGCGTGTTGTCCAGGTCGAAGACGATGCACTTGATCGCCTGCTTGTGCGACGTGGAGGGCGCCGTCCGCTCCGTGGGCTTCTGCGTCGAAAGCGACTCGACGACCCGCCGGTCCTTGAATCGCACGAAGTCGAGCGTCAGGAAGACCAGGTCGACGTTCTCCGCCTCGGGCGTGAACGCGACGCCGAAGCGGAGCCCGCTCGCGACGACGCGCCGCATCTCCGTGATCGGGATGATGGCGCGGAAATATCCCTGCGGGATCTCCAGGCGCCGGGTATGGCTCAGCGGAATGTCGGTGAGCCGCACCGTTGGACTCAACATCGCGCGATTGACCGCGAACGTCAGTTGCGCCGCGACAGGCCTGGGCATCGGGTTGTAAATCTCGACGAGAAACGCGTCCGGCGTCGCGGAGCGGCCGCGATCGAGCCGCCACAGAAGGCGCTCGAGGAGCGCGAACGAGGCGTAGTGGAACCGGATGTCGCGTGTTGCCTTGCCGACGAGGCGGCCGACGACGTGCACGAGCGGCGTGAGGACGAGGAGCATGCGCTCCAGGAGGTGCACGAGCCGTTCACTGGCAAGCCGTGCGTTGCCGCGCGTCTCGAGCTTGCCCCACTGCTTGAAGCGCACTTCCGCACCCGGTCCCCGGGCGCCGCGGAAGCGCTTGTTCGGATAGATGCCGAACTCGAAACGGCGGCAGCGCCGATCAGGCCTCGCCTGGTACAAGTCGCAACTCGAAAAGCAGTCGGGCGCAGCGCATTCGATGCAATGCTCGCCCCAGATCAGCAAGGACACCTTGTCGACGGCGAGGCGCTCCGGCGGCGACCCCGCGGGTGTTGCCGGGGGCGCGGCATGGAGGCGCCTCTCGTAGAGGTCGAATTCAAACACGGCTGTGCATGACTCGAGTGATGAAGCGACGGCGAGGCGTCGGAGCGCGCCAGTGGCCCGGCGAGCCGCCCGTCGATGATACACAACGAATGTTGCAGCGCCCCATGGCCGCGCGGGTCAGGCCGGCTCGACACGCCGGCAAGCGGCATCGCCGTGCGTCTGCGGGCGGTCCGCCACCTCGTCGAGCAACCGTGCGAGCTGCTCCGCGCGCGCCTGGCGCGATGCGTGGGCGATCGCATCGGCCCTCGCAACCATTCCCCCGAGCTCGCCGTCGGCGAAGCGGGCGAGCACCGCCGCGATCTCGCTGGAATTGTCCAAGCGCGCGATTGCGGAGATGCCGCTCGCACGCAACGCCCCGGCCGTGTCGCCCGCCGGGTCGGTGAACGCGAGCACCGGCCGTCCCGCGCGCAGGTATTCGTAGAGCTTTGCGGGGATCTGCTCGTTGCAGTTCGCGGCCTGCAGCAGCAGCAATCCGTCGGCCTGCACCATCTCGCGCAGGGCGTCGCGGTACTGCAAGTGCGGCGCAACCTCGATCATGTCCTCGACGCCATGCTGGAGCCCGAGCGACGTCAGGAACGACTCGTGAACGGCCGCGCGAAAGCGCACCTGCAGGCGGTGCGCTCCGATGCCTCGCTGCTTGAGCGAGGCAAGTGCGGCAAAGAGCTGCCGAGGATCCCGCTCGCTGGGATACACGATGCCGCTGTGCAACAGGATGCGCGCGCCGGACCGCGGCGCCTCGGCCTTCGGAGAGGCCCGCTCCACTTCGGCGAAGCTGTCCTCGTCGTAGCCGTTCTCGATGACCTCCATGCGGGCACGCGAGTGCGGGAAAGTGGCGCGGTAAGCGCGTGCAGCGCCCGGCGTGGTGAACGTGCACGCTGCGGCGTGTGCGAAAACGCGCTCCTCGACGCGCCTGAAGCTCTTCCACGTCTTCGGGTCCGGCGGATAGCCTTCCTGGGCCATGGGGTCCCGGAAGTCGGCGATCCACGGCAGGCCGCTCCACCGCTCGAGCGAATGCCCGATGACGTGCGCGGTCGCGATGGGATAGGTCGAATAGATGGCGCTCGGACGCAGGCGCCGGATCAGGCCACGGCCGGCCCAGACGGCGCCGGGCCACCAGGTGATCCATCGGTCGGGTCGAGCGAGCCACGCCGGATAGCGGCCGGCGACCGCCAGGTGCCGCGCGGTATCGAGCGCAGGCGCACGCTGCACGATCGTTCCGGCCGGGATATCGGCGAGGAGGTCGGTCTTGACTTCGTCATAGGCGCGCGGCTGGCAGGTGAGAACGACCGCGGTCCAGCCATGGCGCGGCAGGTGCTGGACGAAACGTAGCGTGCGCTGCACGCCGCTGCTGCCGGCAAGCGGCGGAAAGTGGTACGCAATGACCAGGACCCGCTTCACGACGTCGGTTCGGGGACGCTGTCGCGCACCGCCTTGTCCGCCGCCCGATACATGTTGCGCATCAGCAGCAGGTCGAACTTCATGGGCAGGCTGCTCCACGGCGTGTACCGCGGCAACTGCAGGGGATCGCTCGCCCGCGTAGCCGCTCCTTCCGCCGTCGTGACGGCGAACGCGAAGCCGGCCTCGCGCACCATGTCGACGTGCCTCTCGGCGTAGTCCTGGCCCGGCCGTCCGTTCGGATACGCGAAGAGCGTCACCGGTGACCCGGCAAGCGCCTCCAGCTCGCGCCTGCCCTGCGCGATCTCGCGACGTGCGACGTCGTCGGGCACGCGCGCGAGTATCGGATGCGTGACGGTGTGCGCACCCACGTCGACACCGAACTTCGGCAGCTCACGAATCGCCTCGCGGGCGAGCATGAGATCCTCGGGCGGCGGCACGCCCGCACGCTGCAGGACGTCGCGCGCGACGCGGTCGCGCTCGTCCGGCGCCTGGGGCTTGACTCGAGGCAGCACCGCGTCGATGGCCGCACGCCGCTCGTCGATGCTTCCGAGCGCGTAGCGGCCCAGCCCGAGCGGCGTGAGGTCGAGCGTGCGCTCCTTCGTGGCGCGGAACGCCTCGATGATCGCGTCGTTGAACATGCAGCGACCGCCGAGGTAGCCGGTCGCGACGAACACCGTTGCCGGGATGCCGCGGCGCTTCAGGATCGGCGCTGCGACGCTCAGGTTGTTCACATAGCCGTCGTCGAACGTGATCGACAGCGCGCGCGGCGGCAGCGTGCCGTCGAACAGCCTGCGCGCCGCCTGCGCGAGCGGCAGCACCTCGAATCGCGATGCGACGTGCGCGAGCAGCGCTTCGAACTGCGCCGCCGAAGGCTCTCCGGGCAGGATCGGATCCGGTTCCGCGAGGATGCGATGGAAGATCAGGATCGGCAGGCGCCCGCGCGAGGCGAGCGTCATCGCCGTGCGCCAGATCATGATGCGCGCCGCGCCTGCGGAAGACGTGCGCGAACGCCGACGTTGCGCCGATAGTCGTCGTGGTCGGCGGCGGGCATCGTGCGCCAGTCGATCACCTCGGGGTCGTCGAAGCCCGCGTGCGTGAACCATCCGGCGACTTCGTCGGCGGCGTGGCGATGCGCGAACTTGGGCGTGAAGCGGTCGCGCGCCGCGTGCACGCCGCGCGAGAGATTGAGCGGCTGAATCGACGGGTTGAGCGCGCGCCGCGCGCCGTTGAACATCACGTAGCCGACGCCCATCGCGGTGAGGAACGCCCTGGCGGGCGCCGAGTCGGGCGCGGCGCTCAGCACCGGCCGCACGCCGCGCTCGAGGCCGTACACGGCGCGCCGGAACAGCGTCTCGCGTATCGATCCCATGCCGTACACCCAGAGATAGAACGTGCCGCCCGGACGGCACAGCGGCGCCACCTGCTCGAACGCACGCTGCGTGGACAGCGTGTGGTGCAGGACGCCGCGCGAGTAGATCAGGTCGAAGGCCGACGGCGCGAACGGCAGGGCGAACACCGATGCTTCGACGAAGTGCAGGAACGGGTTGGCCCGGTAATGCCGGCTCGCTTTCCAGACGGCGAGGCTCAGGTCCAGCCCGATCGCATCGAGCTGCCCGTTCTTGTTCGCAAGCCAGGTCGTGATGCCCAGGCCGCAGCCCACCTCCAGGAAGTTGCGCGCGGTGCCGTCGGTCAGCGCCGGTCCCATCTCCTGCCGGAACCGCCGCTCGTGGTCCTCGTAGCTCATCTCCCAGATGACGCCGTCGTAGTCGTACTCGAGCCATTCCTTCGAGAACGAGTTCATCACGGCGCGCTCGCCGTCCGCCGGCTCGCGCTCGGGGAAGCGATACGACGCATGGCGCTCGAGCCCCTTGCCGGAATGCCGTCGCACGAACTCGGCGTGCATCATCGTGGGATAGCAGAGCAGGATCGGCAGGCCGTCGAAGATGGGGAACATCGACCGGCACGGCTGGCACAGCAGGACGCCGGACTCGACCCACTGCGCGAACCGGTCGTCGAGCACACCCTTGCGGCGCGCGAGGTCGATCGCCTCGTCCGGCAAGTCGATGGCGTTGCGCTCGAAGGCATCGAGCGTCAGCGGGCCGCGGCAGCAGGGGCAGCGCAGCGTGTCGGCGAATCTCATCCACATGGCAGTGTCACCCGGGCGCGGCGCGCCGCAGCCACTCGTTCGTAGAGCGTGCACTGGCGTTCGACGATGTCCTCCCAGCCGAACCCGAGCGCATAGTGGCGCACCTGCGCACGCGGCACGTCGCGGTCGATCAAGGTGCGGAGCGCAGCTTGCCATGCCCGCGCATCGGTCTCGTCGACGATGATCGCCGGGGCACCGGGGCGGAGCATTTCGGGCACGCCTCCCACCGGCGCGGCCGCCACCGGCGTGCCGCACGCGATCGCTTCGAGCACGACGTTGGGCCAGCCCTCGCGCGCCGACGGCAGCCCGAGCACGTCGCACGCCGCGTAAGCGAAGCGCAGCTCGGCCTGCGGCATGTTGGGCCGGAGCTCGACGCGCCCGGGCGCTGCGCGCGCCGCATGCGACGCCAGCTCGCCGCGAAGCCGACCCTCCCCCACGATCAGCAGGCGCGCATCGGGCAAGCCGGCGATGGCGTCGATCAAGACGTGAAAGCGTTTCTCGGGCACCAGATTGCCCACCGCAAGCACCCATTGCGCTTCGCGCAGGCCGAGTCGGGCCCGGGCGCTCGCGCGGTCCTCGGGACGGAACAGCGCGGTGTCCACGCCGTTGCGCAGCACGTGCACGCGCTCGCGCGGCATGCCGAGCGCCACCATGCGCTCGGCGAGCGCCGCGGACACCGCGATCAGCGCGTCGGCCGCGTGCGCGGCGTCGACCATCTGCCGCCGGGCGAAATCGATGTCGCCGATCACGTTGATGTCGCTGCCGCGCGCGCTGATCACCAGCGGCAGGCCGAGCGCGCGCGCGATCCGCGCGGCAGCCACGCCGTCGGGATAGAAGTAGTGCGCATCGACGGCGTCGAAGCGCGTTGCGTCCTCGCCGCTGCGCTTGAAATGAGAAAGCCATGCCCTGGCCAATGCAGCGGGTTGCAGGCGCATGCCGACGCCCGGCACGTTCCAGTAACGCGGATGCGCGGTCTGGAGGCCTTCTACCGTTTCGCTGGGGGGCACCGGCCGCTGCGCACGATAGGCGCCGGGAAACCACGGCACGGGCGCGACGACGCGCGCGGTGACGCGCCCGGTATCGCACAGCTTGCGCAACCGCGTCGCGACGAACACGCCATGCCGCGGCGCGCAGGCGTTGGGAAAGAGCGTGGTGAGCGTGAGCAGTCGCACGCGACGCGCAGCATCCGTGTTCGACGGCACGTTCGCTGCGTGCGCCTCCATGGTCGCCGCGGCTACCAACAGAGGCCTCTCACGGTGCACGGCCAGCTCGCGGGCTCCGGCACGCGAACCAGGTCGATCAGGAGCTGGTCGCGGCGCACGCGCTCGCGCAACTCGGCGATCGCGCGCCGGTCGGAAAGGGCCGCGACGAGCACGTCCGATTGCTCGACGACCTGGCCGAGATCGGGCTCGATGAGGTTGCCGATGTGCGGCAGGTGCCGCTCGATGAACCGCTTGTTGGCGCCGAGCAGGCGCGACAGGTGGACCTCGGGGTCGTAGATGCGCAGCGACAGTCCCTTGCCGAGGAGCGTCTCGGCAAGCGTGACGGTCGGACTCTCCCGCAGGTCGTCGGTGCCGGTCTTGAACGACAGCCCGATCATGCCGACGCGCCGCTTGCCCGACTCGAGCACGGCGTTCACCGCCTGGTCGACGTGGAACCGGTTGGACGGCAGGATGCCGCTCAGCATCGGCAGCTCGACGTCGCGCTGCTTCGCCATGAAGAGCGTCGCGCGCAGGTCCTTGGGCAGGCACGAGCCGCCGAACGCATAGCCGGGCCGCAGGTACGCCTTCGAGATGTTGAGCTGCGTGTCCTTGCACATCAGGTCCATGACCTCGAAGGGATCGACGCCCAGCGCATGGCACAGGCGGGCGGTCTCGTTCGCGAAGGTGATCTTGAGCGCGTGGAAGTTGTTGCTGCAGAGCTTCATCATCTCCGCCGCGCGCACGGACGTGGTGTGGAATTCGCACGGCAGATGCCCGAACAGCGCTCGCAGGCGCTCGACCGGATGGTCGTGGTTCGCGCCGACGATCGTGAACGGCGGGTGATCGTAGTCGCGAATGGACGTGCCTTCGCGGAGGAATTCGGGCTGGAAGCACACGTCGAAATGCTCGCCGTCCCTCGAGCCCGACTCGCGCTCCATGATCGGCCGCAGGACCTCTTCCACCGTTCCCGGCACCAGCGTCGAGCGGTACACGAACACGTGGCGCCCGTGCTTCGCCTGCATCGCCCCGCCGAGGTCCGCCGCCAGCCGCAGCACGGCGGACTGGTCCTGGCTGCCGTTGGACGCCGACGGCGTGCCCACGCAGATCAGCGACAGCTCGCTGTCGCGCACGGCCTTGCGCACGTCGGTGGTGACATGCACGCGGCCGCTCGCGGCGACCTCGCGCATCAGCTCGACCATGCCCTCCTCCACCACCGGCGTGCACCCCGCGGCGATGAGATCCAGCTTGGCCGGGTCGATGTCGACGCCGGTCACGCGATGACCGTCGCGCGCGAGGCAGGCGAGCGACACGGCGCCTACGTAACCCAGCCCGAAGATGCTGATGTCCATGCGTTCTCGTCGAATCGTCCGCGCCGCCACGCTGCGGCGCGCCGTTGCCCGTCGCTTCAGTGCGGCTCCTGCAAGTGCAGGCCGGCCCGCGCCTGCACACCGCGCAGCGACTTCGACCGCGCAGGCTGCGCGAGGCAGCGCACGATGATGTCGTCCATGCGCCGCACCGATGCGCTCCAGTCGTGGTGCGAGCGCACGCGCTCGCGTCCCGCCGCAGCAAGCTGCGCGCGGCGCTTGGGCTGCTCGAGCACGCTCGCGATCGCGTGCACGTATTCCCCGGGCGTCTGAGCGACCACGAAATGCTCGCCGGGCACGGCGTCCACGCCGCCCGCGGCGACGCGGCTCGACACGACCGGGACGCCGAGCGCCAGCGACTCCAGTATTTTGTTCTGCGTTCCGCGCGCGATGTTGAGCGGAGCGACCATCGCGGCGGCTCGCCGGACGTACGGCCGAACGTCGGGCACCGAACCGGTCACCGTCACCCCGGGCAGCTCGCCGAGACGCCGCACGGCGGGCGACGGGTCGGCTCCGACGATGGCGAGGCTGAGCTTCGGGTCCCGCTCGCGCAGCGCGGGCAGGACCTCGCGACAGAAGCGGAACATGCACTCCTGGTTCGGGTAATAGTCCATGCGCCCCACGAACGCCAGCGTGTGGGGGTCGTACTCGGTGCCGTCGGGCGCGAAGTACGTGGCGTCGACGCCGTTCGGGAACCAGTCGCTGGGCGTGCCGGTGTCGTAGCTCTGCAGCGTCTCCCACTCCGCGCGCGTGGTGGCGGTGCAGAAGTCGAAACGACGTGCCAGGCGCACTTCCTCGGCGCGGAGCTTCGTGCCTTCCAGCCGATAGCCGAGGCTCAGCGGAAACGGCTTGAAGCGCGCGTAGTCCAGCCACTTCTGCGAATCCATGTCGCCGAAATCCAGGATCCTGGGCGTCGCGTCGTGGTGCGCGACGTACTGCGCCACCGAGGAGCAGTGCACGAAGACCAGGTCGAAGCGCTCGCTCGCGAGCAGCGTGCGCACGCGCTCGGCCATCGCGCGCGAGTAGAAGTAGCCCATGGACGACGGGACGGGCGTCGGCAGGCGCGTGACCATGCGTGCAGCCTGCAGCGTGTCGTTCACGACGTGCACGAAAAAGCGTGCGCAGTGCGGGGCGATGCCCTGCGCCTGCTCCGCCTCAGCGCGCGAGCGCGCGAGCGAGCACACGGTGACCTCGTGCCGCTCGGCGAGGTGCCGGATCATGTTGAACGGCCGGATCTTGCCGCCGCGGTTGGGCGGATACGGAAATCGGTGGCAGAGGTACAGCACCTTCATGCCGCGATCCTTCCGAGCTCGGCGAGCTCCGCGGCGACGTCGCCCGGGCGCCGCCCGTCGACGTACACGCGGCTCCAGATCTCGAGGTTGAGCAGGCCCAGCAGGCGATCCGTGCCGTCGACGCGATTGGCCTGGTGCGCCGCGATCAGTCGCTGCACCGGTTGCGCGCGGAACAGGCCGCGCGCGCCGATCGATGCGGGCGACAGCACCGCCGCGAGCATCGGCGCGAGGTCGCGCTTCAGCCAGGCACCCATCGGCGTGCCGAAGCCGCGCTTGCGGCGCGCGAGGATCTGCGGCGGCAGCACGTCGGCGACCGCGCGCTTCATGAGGTACTTGAGCTCTCCGCCTTTCATGCGCAGCGAAGCGGGAATGCGCGCAGCGAGCTCCACCAGCTCGTGGTCGAGCAAGGGCACGCGGCACTCGATCGAGGTGGCCATCGTCATGCGGTCGGTGAGCGCGAGCAGGTCGTCGGGAAGCTGCGTCTCCGCGTCGGCGATCAGCATGCGATTGAGCGCATCGGCGTCGCCCGCCTGGGCGAAGGCGGCGACGATCGGATCCTCGCGCAGGCACTCGCGGCCGAGCAGCTCGTCCACCTCCGCGAAGCCGAACACCTGCAGGAAGCTGCTGTAGCGCGCCTCCGCCGTCAGGTCCGCCGCCGCGACCACGGCCTTGGCGTAGCGCGCGAGGCCGAGCAGGCGCGAATGCCGGTCCTCGGGAAGCCGGCGGCCGATCTGCATCGCGAGGCTGCGCACCCAAGCCGGCAAGGCGGCGAGTCGCTGCTGCACGTGCTCGCCGAGATAGCGGCGGTAGCCGCCGAAGATCTCGTCGCCGCCGACGCCGGACAGGATCACCTTCACGTCCTGGCGCGCGAACTTCGACACGAGATACGTCGTGATCGACGCGGTGTCGCCGATCGGCTCGTCGAGGTGCCACATGAGCTGCGGCAGCAGCGCGACGACGTCGGGCTTCACCACGATCTCGTGATGATCGGTGGCGAAGCGCTCGGCGATGACACGCGCGTACGGCAGCTCGTTGTAGAGGTCGTCGGCCTGGCTGCCCCCGAATCCGATCGAATACGTTCGCACCGGCCCGTGGCTGTGAGCCGCCATCAGGCCCACGACGGCGCTCGAATCGAGGCCGCCGGAGAGGAACGCGCCGATCGGCACGTCGCTCACCATCTGCATGCGCACCGACTGGTCGAGCCGCGCGCGGAGCGCTTCGGTCCATTCGCGCTCGCTGCGCCGCGCGTCGACGCCGCCGCGAATGCGCCAGTAGCGATGCTCGACCGCGCCGCGCGCATCCACCGTCACGATCGTGGCGGGCGGCAGCTTGCGTATGCCCTCGAACAGCGTGCGCGGCGCCGGCACGTACCCGAGCCGCAGATACGCCGGCAGCGACGACTGATCGAGCTGCGCCGATACGCCGGGCAGCGTCAGGAGCGATTTCGCCTCGGAGGCGAAGGCGAAGCGCCGGCCGTCGTTCGACACGTACATCGGCTTGATGCCGAGGCGGTCGCGGCCCACGATCAGACGACGACGCTCGCCATCCCACAGCGCGAACCCGTACATGCCGTTCAGGCGCTCGACGAACGCTTCGCCGAGCTCGCGATACAGCGGCAGGATCACTTCGCAGTCGGAGTGCGTCAGGAACGTGTGGCCGCGTGCCGTGAGCTCGGCACGCAGCTCGCGGTAGTTGTAGATCTCGCCGTTGCACACCAGCCACAGCGTGCCGTCCGCACTGCGCAATGGCTGATGGCCGCCTTCGACGTCGATGATCGACAGCCGCCGCATGCCGATCGCGCAAGGTCCGTCGACGTGAAATCCCTCGTCGTCCGGGCCGCGGTGCACGGTGACGGCGCCCATCGCGGCGACCGCGTCGCGGCTCGCCGGCGCGCCATCGAGCTGCAGATAGCCGTGGATCCCGCACATGGCGCTGCCTCAGCTCCGCGCGCGCGCGTCGACGACCGGCGGAGCGCGGCCGCGAAGCGCGGCGTCGTAGGCGCCCGCGTAGCGCGCGACGCTGTTCGCCCACGTCCGCTCGCTTTCGACGAAGCGCCGTGCCTGCGCCTTCATGCGCGGCCACGCGTCCCGCTCGCGCAGCGTCCGCTCCATCGTGTCGACCAGCGCCTCGACGTCGCCGGCACGGAAGAGATGGCCGGTCTCGCCGTCACGGATCAGCTCGCGATGCCCGCCGACGTCGGAGGCGATCACCATGCGTCCCTGCGCCATCGCCTCGAGCGGCTTGAGCGGCGTCACCAGCTCGGTCACGCGATTCGACGCTCGCGGATAGACCAGGACGTCGATGATGCTGTAGTAGCGCTGGACGTCGTCGTGCGGAACGCGTCCGGCGAAGTGCACGTACGGGGCGATGCCGAGCCGCGCGACCTGCTCGCGCAGCGCCCGCTCCGAGGGGCCGCCGCCGATCAGCAGCAGGCGCGCGGGCATGCGTGCGCGCAGCCGCGCGAAAGCGTCGACCAGCAGATCGAGGCCTTCGTAACCGAAGAACGACCCGACGAAGCCCAGCACCGGGACGCCGTCGGACACGAGCTGCTGGCGCAGGGACGCGTCGGGCGGCGGGTCGAACGCGAACGCCCGCGTGTCGACCGCGTTGGGAATGACCGTGATGCGCTCGGCCGGGACGCCTCTCCGTGCGATCTCGCCCTCCAGGCCGTGGCAGATCGTCGTCACGTGGCTCGCATGCCGCAGCGCGAACGTCTCGAGCGCACGGCTCGCGCGATAGCGTGAGCTGCCGTGCCGCGTGACGCCCTGGTCCACGGCGCCGTCCTCCCACAGCGCACGCACTTCGTAGACGACCGGCACGCGCGCGCGGCGCGCTGCCCAGAGCGCCGGGTAGACCGTGAGCACCGGCGAATGCGCGTGCACCACGTGCGGCTCGAGGCGCGCGATGAGCTGCGCAAGTCGGCGCCGCGTGGCCGCCATCTGCCGCACCAGCGCAAAAGGGCCGCGGCTTCGCGCGCTCGCGCCGTCGAAAGGCGTGCGATGGAACGTCCATCCGTCGACCGTCTCCTGCTCGGCGCTGCCGCCGCCCTGCTTGGGGGAGGTGAGCTGGATCGTCTCCCAGCCGCGCGCGCGCTGCTCGCGCAGGATCGCGAGCGTGCGAAACGCGTAGCCGCTCTGCAGCGGAATGGAGTGGTCCAGCACGTGCAGGATGCGAAGGGTCACGCCGCCACCGCGTCGGGATGGCGCACCGGCTCGGCACCCGTCGATTGGCGCAGGAACGCCTCGAGCATCATGAGCGTCCACAGCGCCGCGCTGTGATCGCGCGCGGCGGATTGATGCGCGTCGAGCATGCGCTCCAGCACGCGCCGCTCGAACCAGCCGGTCTGCGCGAGATGCGGGCCGAGCAGCGCGTCGCGCACGCGCTGCCGCAACGGACCGCGGAACCAGCCGGCGAGCGGGACCGCGAAGCCCATCTTCGGCCGATAGAGCAGCTCCTGCGGCAACAGCGGCTCCATCGCTTTCTTGAGCAGGTACTTGCCTTCGCCGCGATTGAGCTTGAGCGTGGGCGGCAGCTTCGCCAGCCATTCGACCAGCGGGTGGTCCATCAGCGGCTCGCGCACCTCGAGCGAATTCGCCATCGCCGCGCGGTCGACCTTGGTGTTGATGTCGCCCACGAGATAGGTCTTGAGGTCCAGGTATTGCACGAGCGACAGCGGATGCCAGCCCTGCGCGGCGCGCGCATGGCGATGGAACAGCTCCGCGGCGCGATACCCGCCGAGCTCGCGCCGGAACGCCTCGCTGTAGAGCCCCGTGCGCTCGTCCTCGCGCAGGATGGACATCGTGTGGAAATAGCCTTCGACCGCGTCGCGGGCGAGCGACTGCAAGGTTGACTTGCCGCGGAACACGCGCGGCGCGCGATCGAGCTTCGGGTACCACTGCCCGAGTCGCGCGAACAGCGGCCGCCGCACCGCGGCGGGAAGCAACGCGCGCAACCGCTCCTCCGCGAGCTGGAAGCGATAGCGCCGATAGCCCGCGAAGCTCTCGTCGCCGCCGTCGCCGGACAACGCGACGGTGACGCTCTTCCGCGCGAGCTCGCACACGCGAAACGTCGGGATCGCCGAGCTGTCCGCGTACGGCTCGTCGTAGATCCCCGCCAGCCGCTCGATCAGGTCGAAGTCGTCCACGGCGACCGTCTCCACGCGATGACGCGTGCCGTAGCGCTCCGCCACGATCCGCGCGTAGCGCGCCTCGTCGAAGGCCGGGTCGTCGAAGGCGATGGAGCACGTGTTGACCGGTGTCTCGGACAATCCTGCCATCGTCGCGACGACCGCGCTCGAATCCACGCCGCCCGAGAGGAACGCGCCGAGCGGCACTTCGCTGATCAAACGAAGCTTCACCGACTCGGCGAGGCGCGCGCGCAGCTCGTCGAGCGCCTGCGCCTCGGTGATCGACGCGTCCGGGTCGAAAGTCACGTCCCAGTAGGCCCGTTGGTCCGGCAGCGTGCGCTGGCCCACGCGCATGCACAGCGTGTGCGCGGGGGCAAGCTTGTGCACGCCCTGGAAAACGGTCTTCGGCTCGGGCACGTACCCGAGCGCGAGATAGTCCTCGATCGCGCTCGCGTCGATGCTGCGCACGAGCCCCGGATGCTGCAACAGCGACTTGAGCTCCGATCCGAACACCACCGTCCCGTTCGCGAGCTGCGCATAGAACAGCGGCTTGACGCCCAGGCGATCGCGCGCGAGGAAGAGCGCCTGACGGTTGCGGTCCCACAGGGCGAAGGCGAACATGCCGCGAAAGCGCTTCACGCAATCCTCGCCCCAGGCCTCCCAGGCGTGCACGACCACTTCGGTGTCGGAGCGCGTGCGGAACACGTGCCCGAGCGAGACCAGCTCGGGCACCAGCTCCTGGAAGTTGTAGATCTCGCCGTTGTAGATGACGACGACCGAATGGTCCTCGTTCCACAACGGCTGGTGACCCGTCGCGACGTCGATGATCGAGAGGCGCCGGTGGCCGAGGCCCACGCGCGGCTCGACATGCGTGCTGCCCGCATCCGGTCCGCGATGATGCTGCGACTCGTTCATGCGCGCGAGGAGCGCGGTGTCGATCCCCGGCTCGCCGATCGGCTTGAACATTCCCGTGATCCCGCACATGGCGCTTCCCCTGTCGGGCCTCTATTCGGTCGTGGCGCGAACGCGGGACTGCGCGTGCGCGGCGCGCGACCCCCCGCGTGCGAGCTCGCGGTCGTAGACCTGCGTGTAACGGCTCACCATTTGCGCCAGGCTGAAGCAATCCACGGCGCGCCGGCGCGACGCGGCGCTCATGCGCATGCGCAGGTCGCGATCGCGCGCGAGGCGCACGATCGCCCCGGCGAGCGCGCCAGGGTCGTTCGGCGCAACGAGCTCGCCCGTCTCGCCTGCGGCCACGAGCTCGGGGTTGCCGCCCACGGCGGTGGCGACCGCCGGCACGCCGCACGCCATGGCTTCGAGCAGCGTGTTGGAGATGCCTTCCGCGCGCGATGGCAGTGCGTAGACGTCGAACGCAGGCAGCAGCGCCGGTACGTCGGCGCGCTCGCCGGCAAGCCACGCGAGATCGCGCACGCCGTGCGCGTCGAGCACGGCTTCGATCTCCGTGCGCAGCGACCCCGAGCCGACGATGGCGAGTCGCAGCACGCGCCGCATTGCGGGGTCGCGCGCGACGGCTTCGCCGAACGCGCGCGCGAGGTTGACCTGGTCCTTGATCGGCTCGAGGCGCCCCACCGCGCCGACCAGCACCAGCGCGGGATCGCGAAACGGCTCGTGCGGAAAGCGGCTGCGCGACGACGGGTCGGGCGCGAAGCGCTCGCAATCCACGCCGTTGCAGATGCGCTCGATGCGGCCCGGCGCGATGCCGACGCGCGCGGCGAGATAGTCGGCGATGTGGCCCGACAACGCGATGTAGCGCGTCACCAGCGGCGAGTACACGCGCCGAATGGCGGCGTGGCGCCAGCTCGTGCCGTCGGGATCGTGCACGTCCCAGCCATGCTCGCCATGGATGCGCACCGGCACGCGCGCGGCCGCTGCGGCGAGCTGGGATTCCAGCGCGCCGAGGTTGCGCGAATGAACGATGGCGGGACGCATGCGCCGGAATATGCCATGAAAGCGCGCGTGTATCGCGAGCGAGGTCCCCGGCGGCTTGTGAAGCTCGACGATCGGCACGTCGGTGCGCGCGATGCGCGCCGCGAAATCGGTCGCGTCGGCGAGGCACACGATCGCGTGGCGGTAGCGCTCCAACGGCATTCGATTGAGGAGATTCACGAGGCCGTTCTCGAGCCCGCCCACGGCCAGGCGATGGATCACGTGCACCACCAGCGGGGGTTGCGCGCCGTTGCTCATGGCGTGTCGCGGCCACGAAGGCGATCGGCGAGGAGCGCCGGCAACCGGGCAGCGGCTTCACGGGTGAGGTCGTCCAGCGCAGGAGCGCTTGCACCACCCTCGCCGGGGGCGCGCGCGTACACGACGACGATGGCGCCGGCGTCGCCGTGCCCGCTCAGGCGCTCGCGCACTTGCGCGAGCTTGGCCCGTACCGGGCTCGCGGTCACGGTCCCGCCGATCCAGTACCAGCGCCGGGCGACGATCCGCTCGCCGCGAACGCGCAGCTTCGACTCGCGCACCTCGAGCGGTTGGCCGCCGACGTCGATGCTGCGCACACGCTCGGACGTCGCGTAGACGTTGCGGTCCTCGCCGGGCGTGAGCTGGTTGGCCGTGCTGACGAGCTTGCTGTCCGCGTCCTGGTCGTAATAGATGGCGAGGTACAGGCCGGCACGCTCGCTTCCGCGCGCATAGGTCGATGCGATCGCAGCGCGGGGCGGCAGGAAATCGGGCTTCCAGTCGATCAGTCGCTCGTCGACCGGCTGCCAGTCCCCGAGCGTCGGCGCGGTCGCGTCGACCGCGTGGTCCATGTCGGCTTGCGGCAGCGCGCGCAGCACGCCGGGCGCGATGAGCGCGGCGAGCAGCACGCTGGCGAACACGGCGGGCGCGGAGCGCATCGCGTGCCCTGGCTGCGCGTTCGCGGCGCGCGGCGCGTGTACGCGAGGCTCTGCGTCCGCCTCGCGGAACAGCGTGCCGGCCCAGAACAGCAGCAGCATCACCAGGCCGAAGAAGATCCAGCCGTAGATGATGTGATCGACACCAACAGCGAGGCGGTTGTTGGAAAGGTGGCCGATCATGACGATGCCGTACGCGCGGAGCCAGTTCGCGACGATCGGGACCATCAGCGAGGCGGCGACGAACGCGATGCGGCGCGTCCAGGTCCGGTAGCTCAGGTAGGCGTAGAGCACGCCCACCGTGAACGAGGCGATCAGGTAGCGCACGCCGCTGCACGCCTCGACGATCGACCATGCGCCGGTCGGGATCTGGAAGGTCGTGCCGTCGCGCAGCACCGGTACGCCCGACGCGCGCACCGCGGCAACGGTGAAATCGGCCGTCCAGTCGATCAAGGTCGGGACCATGAACTCGCCGAACGGCACGGCGAGATAGAGGAAAGCGAGCGGAAACGCGATGCGGCGCGCGACCTCCGTGCCGAGCAGCATCCAGATCCCGGCCACGAGCAGGGTGACCCACGCGAAATGCCGCGCCGCCAGGACGTCGCCGACGTCGCCGAGCAGCCACAGCACGCTCGCCAGCACCATCGCCAGGAACGGGACCGTCGACAGTTCCGGCGCGGGCTCGAGCGAGGCGAGCTCGCGGCGCTTCCGCCACACCAGCCAAAGCGAGATCGGCAGGATCGTGAAGCCGTGCGCGAACGTTTCGGAGCGATACCAGATCGACACCATCGACGCGACCGTGTCCCAGTACCAGAACACGAGCCAGGCGGCGTACGCGACGATCGCGCCGATCGCCAAGCGCCATGCATGGGGCCGCGACGCCGCCGGGTCGTGGACCGATGCTCGCTTCACGCCGTGCAGGCGGTCGAACGGGATCATCATCCGAGCGCGCGCACGATCCGCGGGCCCAATGCGTTCGCGACACCGATCGGCAGCCGCCGCCACAGCGCGATGAACGCGCGGTATTTCGGGTTCGCCGGGTTGTTCTGCGGGATCGAGTCGCGCTTCAGCAGCATGAACTCGTAGGCGAGCGGCGCAGCCTCGAATCCCCAGTTCTTCTTGAAGTCGTGCGAGCCGCTGCCGCGCTTGCTGCGCCCATAGTCGAACACGCGCACGCCGCGCAGGCACGCCCTGCGCATCAGCTCCCAGTACTTGAAGTCGTTCGCCGCGAGCTCGCGCGCCGCGGCCGCGTCGCCCGCGTAATAGGGCAGCACCTCGTCGCGGAAATAAAACGACAGCACGCTGCTCACCGGCTCGCCGCCACGGTCCATCACGGTGAGGATCTCGCAATCATCGCCGAAGGCGCGGCGCAGGCGCTCGAAATAGCCGCGCGAAAGCGGCGGCGTGCCGTGCCGGTGCACGTTGTCCGCGTACAGGCGGAAGAAGCGGTCGAGCGAATGGTCGATCTCGCTCGCAAGGCCGTTCTTGATGCCCTTGCGCACCATCGCGCGCTGCTTGCGCGGTATCGCCAGCATGTTCGCCTCGGGATCGGCCTCGATCGCCTTGCGGAACGTGACGTACAGGTCCTGCCGCGGCCACTCGGCGCAACGCGGCGCGACGTTACGAAGCTCGAGATGCGTCACGCCGAGCCGTTTCGCGCGATCCACCGCGGCGTCGACCAGCGCACGCTCGGCGAGCGCGTCGTCGGCGGCCGGGCCGCCGTAGACGGCAAAGGGCAGCGAGGTGAGCGCATGCCCGAAGAGCAGGCTCTTCACTTCGGCGAGCGGCAGCACGCCGACGATCGCCCCGTTGCGCTCGGCGACGAGGTAGTGCGTGCGGTGGCGAAACGACTGCTCCAGTATGTCTCGCCAGCCGAAACGATGGAAGAACGTCGCCGCGGGCGCGGCCGTCACGTAGGCGTCCCAGCGCGCCGCGTCCTCGGTGCGCGCGTCCCGGACGCTCGGCGGCGCGACGGCCGCTGCGCGCGCAGCACGATGACCCGCCAGCGCTTCCATCAGGCAGCCCCGGGAAGGAACACGCGGTCGACGCGGTCCCAGCGGAAGTCGCGAAGCAGGCGCGCAAGGCGCGGCCGCATGCGACGAAGGTTCACGTAGTGCCGGAAGCGGGTCTTTGCGCTGGCGCCCGGCACGCGCGGCTGGTCGGGGTCGATCTCCCACGGGTGGAAGTAGAACATCGCCGGCTTGCGGTCGACGGCGTTGATCCGCTGCAGCGACCAGCGCGACAGACAGTACGGCAGCAGGCGGAAGTAGCCGCCGCCGCCGGCGGGCAGGTTCATGCTGCCCATCCTGACGGTCGCCACGGGAAGCTCCAGCAGCCCCGGGCGCACCTCGTGCGCGAACCGCGGCGCATCGGGCGCGCCGTAATGATCGTGGCGAATCGGGTAGACGCTCGAGCTGTAGCGATAGCCCGCCTGGCGGATGCAGTCGAACGCCCACGGATTCGCGGGCCCCACCGAGAAGCTGGGCGCGCGATAGCCCCGCACGGCGCAGCCGCCGATGTCCTCGAGCGTCGCCTTGGCGCCGCGGATGTCCTCGAGAAACGCTTCGCACGTCTGGTCGCTCGCGCGCGCGTGCTGCGTGCCGTGGCTCGCGAGCTCGTGCCCGCGCGCGACGATGCTGCGCACCACGCCCGGATAGCGCGCCGCCACCCATGCGAGCGTGAAGAACGTAGCCTTCGACCCGGTCTCGTCGAGCAGGTCCAGGATGCAGTCGACGTTCGCGGCGACGCGGCATGGCATCGCGTCCCACTGCGACGCGGCGATGTGCGGCGCGAAAGCGGACACCTGGAAATAGTCCTCCACGTCGATGGTGAGGGCGTTCACCACGGCAGCGGCATCCTTCATCACGCCACCAGCGCGTCGCGCGACGCCGGCTCGCGCGCGGCGAGCCATTGCGCAAGATGCTCGGCGATGCGCGACGCCGCATGACCGTCCCACAGCTCGGGCACGCGGCCGCGCTTGCCGCCGTTGCGCATGATCTCGTCGACGCACGCGAGCACGCGGCTGCGCGCCAGCCCGACGACCGTGTTGGTTCCCTGCTCCACCGTGATCGGGCGCTCGGTGTTCTCGCGCAGCGTCAGGCACGGCACGCCGAGCGCGGTGGTTTCCTCCTGGATGCCGCCCGAGTCCGTGAGCACCATGCGAGCGCCGCTCAGCAACCCGACCATCTCGAGGTAGCCCTGCGGCTCGAGCAGCACGATGCGCGAGCCGGCGAGCATGTGAGCGAGGCCGAAGCGGTCGATGTTGCCGCGCGTGCGTGGATGCACGGGCCAGACGAGCGTCAGCCGCGATGCGGTGTCGCGCAGGATGCCGAGCGCCTCCTTCAGCGTCGCGGCGCCGTCGACGTTCGACGGGCGATGCAGCGTCACCACACCGAAGTCGCCTGCCACCGCCGCGGCGTCGGCGCCCGCGCGCTCGAGCGTGACGGCGGGCGCGACAGCGCGACGGCGATGGTGCATCAGCGAGTCGATCATCACGTTGCCGACGAACGCAATGCGCGCGGCCTCGACGCCTTCGCGCGCGAGGTTCCCTGCCGCCTCCTTCTCCGTCGTGTAGAGCACGTCGGCCACCTGGTCGGTCAGCAGGCGGTTGATCTCCTCCGGCATCGCGCGGTCGCGGCTGCGAAGCCCGGCCTCGACGTGCACCACCGGAACGCCCTTCTTCACGCACACCAGCGTGCACGCCAGCGTGGAATTGACGTCGCCCACCACGATCACCGCGGAAGGCGCGAGGTCGTCCACCACGGGCTCGAAGCGCCGCATGATCTCCGCGGTCTGCACGGCGTGCGTGCCCGACCCGACCTCGAGGTTGAGGTCGGGGGCGGGCAGCTCGAGGTCGGCGAACAGGCGCTGGTTCATCGCCACGTCGTAGTGCTGCCCGGTATGGATCAGCTTGACGGCGGGCAGGTCGGCGCGCGCGGCGAACGCGCGCACGAGCGGCGCCATCTTCATGTAGTTGGGCCGCGCGCCGACGACGCACGCGAGGGGGCCGGCGCCGCGCGAGTGGGTCATGCGCGCCCCGGCCCGCCGGGCTTCATGATCGCCTTGTCCGGATGCAGCAGGCGATGCAGCAGGTCGACGGCACCGCCGACGGTGCGGTCGAGCCGGTCGATCCGCTCCTCGAGATGACGGAAATGCGCCTCCCACGCGGGCGCGTCCTCGCCCGATGCCGTCACCGCATGCAGCGCCGCGGCGGGCGCGCCATTCGCGGCGTCCGCGACATAGGTCGTGCCCGGCACGACGGCCGCGGGGCCCATCTCCTCGTCGATCTCGCGCGCGATCGCGCGCACGTCGTTGCCGTCGAGCGCGTGCTTCTCGGCCAGGAAACCCGACAGCAGCAGCCGGTTGCACAGCGTGTTGATCCGGCGCGGGATGCCGCCCGTGAGGGCATGGATCACGTCGAAGCATTGCGGGTCGAACGACGGGTCGCCGTTCCAGCCGACGTGGGCGAGGCGATGCTCGACGTAGGCCTGCGTCTCTCCGCGATCGAGCGGGCCGAGGTGATACGACGCGATGACGCGCTGGCGCAGCTGCTGCATGCGCGGGCTCTGCATCATCATGCGGAGCTCCGGCTGGCCGACCAGGAAGCTCTGCATCAGCGCCTTGTCGCCGAGCTGGAAGTTCGACAGCATGCGCAGCTCCTCGACGGCGCGCGGCGTGAGGTTCTGCGCCTCGTCGATCACCAGCAGCGCGCGCTTGCCCTCGACGGCGAGCTGGCAGAGGAACGCCTCGAGCGACGCGAGCAGCATCGCCTTGTCGAGCGACTTCACCGGCAGCCCGAACGCGACGGCGACCGATCGCAGCATGTCGTCCGCGTCGAGCTGCGTGCTCACCAGTTGCGCGGCGACCACCGTGCTGCGGTCGATCTGCTCGAAGAGGCTGCGCACGATCGTCGTCTTGCCGGCGCCGATCTCCCCGGTGATGACGATGAAGCCCTCGCTCTGGTGGATGCCGTACTGCAGGTAGGCGAACGCCCGCTTGTGGCCCCTGCTGCCGAAGTAGAACTCGGGATCCGGGTTGAGCTGGAACGGCTTGCCGGTCAGTCCGTAGAACGCTTCGTACATGGTCAGTTCCGAAGAGGCGCCCCAAGGAACTGACGCGCCCCCTGGCGGGGCTGCGAGCGGAGCGAGCGAGGGGGATGTTTCATCTCGTCAGTAGAACACGTAGCTGATGCCCGCGAACAACGCGGATTCGTCGTAGCCGGGAAAGACGTCGGAGCGCAGGCGCTGGTACCGAACGCCGCCGTACACCGACGTCCTGGCCGCGACCGAGACGGAGAGCCGGGCATTCATCGACAGCTCGCGGGTCGACACGTCGGGCTGGTCGTTCGACTCCACGTAGCGCTGGCCGATCGTGCTCGAGAAGCGCACCTTGGGCGTGAAGGTGTGCGTCCACGTCACGGTTCCGCCCACCTGCGTGCTGTTGGTGCTCTGGTCGAGCGTGAAGTCGACGAGGTCGTTGCCCGGCACGGGCTCGGTGCGTGATCGATACACCCGCAGGAACACGGTGTTGCGGGCACCGATCAGGCCCACCGTGCCGACCAGGCGCTCCTCGAGATGCACCTGGCGGGTGTAGATGTTGACGGGGCCCGAGAGCGTCTGGGGCAGCCCGCGGTCGTCGATGAACTGCTGGATGAACTGCGACCGCTCCGCCTCGTCGGGAATGCGCGAGGTGAACAGCGTGTCGAGCAGCGACGACACGTCGCCGGCGGCGAGCTCTCCCAGCAGCTGGGGATAGCTCGTGATCTCGCGCGTCGCCTCGAACGACCACACGGTCAGCCGGGTACGGTCCTCGAGCCGGAAATGGTACGCGGGCCCGAAGAACCGGTGCTCCCAGTTGGCGTCGAGTCGCAGGCGATTGTTCGGCCGCCACCGTGCGGCGACACCGTAGATCGCGCCTTCGTTGTGCGAGAACAGCAACCGGTCGTTCTCGTAGCCTGCGCTCGCCGACACCTCGAGCTCGCGCGTGGCCTTCATGATCGCGCTCGCGCGGGCGAGCTCGAGTATCTGCGATTGCCCGTTGCCAAAATCCAGGTCGTTGTACCGGTATTCCCCGCTCCAGCCGAGCGGCGTCGGATTGCGCCGGACGAGCCCGAGCAGCTCGTTGGTGTAGAAGTTGTCGGTGGAGACGGGGGTGTTGCTGGCGTTGGTCCAGATGTTGTTGTCGCGCAGCTCGTACACGTAGTCGCCGTTGCCCGAGCGCAGGTAAGGCGATATCCGGTAGGTATGGGCGTTGTACGCGTTGTTGGGATTGTTCTCGATCGCGGGCGAAGTGGGCCCGAACGCGCTGAAGTAGCTTTGCGCGAGGTAAGCGGACGCGTCCACGTAGAAGAGCTTCTCGATCGCCTCGAGGTGCCCGCTCAGATTGACCTGCGGGCTCACGCGGTCGTTGCGGCTGGTGCGGGCATACAGCAGGATCGGAAGCTGGATGTCGCCCTCGAGCCGGGCGCGCGCGGCGTCGTAGCTCAGCCGCACCGCGGGTGTGATGCGCGTGATGGCGTCCGAGCGGCGCAAGTTCGAGGGCTGGAGATCGACGTTGTCCGTGATCGTCTCCAGCGCCGACACCCTGAACTCGATCGGACGCTCGCGCCTCCTGACGGCCTGCTGCTCGCCTTGCGGCGTCACGTCGAGCGGCGAGATCGCCGTCCCGTAGGTGCTCTGGCCGACGCTCGTCTGCGCCGAAGCGGATGCCGCCCACGCGAGCACCGCACCGAGCGTGACCCGCGCGAGCGTTCGTGCGGCGCCCGGCGCCGCTGATGGAGACTTATGCGATACGTGCGCCGCGCACTGCGGTCCCTCAACGCTCGGGCTGTTTGGCGTAATAGCCATAGTACGAGCCGACTTCGGTTTGGCTGCACTTGTTGAGTAGCATCAGCACGACGTCGCAGCTCTCGATCGTCGCCAGCGCCTGGCTCACCGCGTGCTGGGTGGTCTGGTCGGCCGCGACCACCATGACGATCTGCCCCATGTGCATGGCCATCACCCGCGCCTCGGTCGTCGCGAGCAGCGGCGGTGAATCGAACACGATGATCCGGTCGCGATAGCGTTCCGACAGCTCGGCGAGCAGCGCGCCCATCTGCGCGCTTGCGAGGAGCTCGGTCGCACGAGGATGGCGCGACCCGGCCGGCAGGAGCGACAGCCGCTCGACGTTGGTCTTGATCAGCGCGTCGCCGACGTTCGCGCCGCCGGTGAGGAGGTCCAGCAGCCCCGGCGCGCTGGGGACGTCGAGCAGCGACGGCAGCGTGGGGTGCGCGACGTCGCCGTCGACGAGCAGGACGGTGCTGTTGAACTCCATCGCGATGCTGAGCGCGAGGTTCACCGAGGTGAACGTCTTGCCCTCGCGCGGCAGCGCGCTCGTGACCATCACGAGGTTGCCGTGCTTGATGCGCGTGCCGTCGAGGCCCAGCGCGTTGCGGATGATCGGGCGCTTGATGACGCGGAACTCGTCGGCGATCTTGGTGGCGCCGCTGTCGGGCGTGACGAAGCCCATCGAGCGCAGCTTCGGCAGGCCGAGGTCGATGCGCCGCTCCTCGCCCGGCTCGCGCGGTGACGGCGGCACGTGCGGCGGCGCGGTCGCAGGGGCGCGATCGGCTTCCAGCAGCTGCACCGTGCGCATCAGCGCTTCCGGCGTCGGCAGCGCCCCGTCGCGGTCCGCGGCGGGGCCGATGTCCGCGCCGGCGCGGCGCAACTCCTCGAGGCGGCGTGCAGCTTGTTCGATTGAGCTCATGCGTCCGTTCCTAGCCGATGCGGCCCAGAAGAGCCGCCGACAGGATGCCGCCCATCGTCAGCAGTAGCGTGGCGAACCCTCCGGCGAAGAACAGCGCGTGCCGGCGGCGCAGCTTGACCAGAGACGGGTCCGGAAGCATCGAAATGACGCCGAGGAACGGCCGCTTCACCTGCTCGCGCAGGGCGCTCGGCGCGTGGAAAGTCGGCCACACCTGGCTCGCGATCAGGCTCGCGAGCAGGCCCACCATGATCGCGATGCCGAACGCGATGCCGAGCAGCATGATGCGCGTCGGCGGCACGGCGTCGGACATCGCGCGCGGGGGATCGATCACGCGGAACTGCGCGACGCCCGTGTCCTGCACCTCCTTGCCCATGTTGGCCGCATCACGCCGCGCGAGCAGCATCTCGTACGTCTTCTTCTGGACGTCGTAGTCGCGGTTGAGCTCGACGTACTCCTGCTCGACCTCGGGCACGAGCTTGGCCTGCTTCTTGAGCGCCTCGTGCTGCGCCTCGTACGACGCGAGCTTGGCGGTGGACGACGCGACGTTGGCCTCCGCTTGCGCGAGCGCGAGCCGGAGCTGCTCGTACACGGGGCTGCGCGTTTCGCCGGGCTGGGGCGCGGGCGCGCTCGCGATGGCTTTCTTGCGCGCCTCGACCGCCGACGCACGCTCCTGCTCGAGCTGCTCGAGGCGGCGCCGCGCGCTCACGACGTCGGGATGCGCGTCGGTGTACTTGCGCGAGAGGGTGTCGAGCTCCTTGCGCAATCCGGCGATGCGACCGTCGAGGTCGGCGATGCCCGAATCGACGAGCGGCGAGGCGGTGGCCGTGTCGGCCGGCAACAGCGTCTGCGACTCGCCGGAGAGCTGCAGCTTGTAGGCATCGCGGGCCTTCTGGTTCGATTCGAGCTCCATGCGCGCCTGCTCGATCTGGTCGCGCAGCGCGGACAGGCGCGTGAAGTAGTCGCGGCCGTCGCGCCCCGTGATGCCCATGTACTTGATCTTGAATTCCTTGATTCGCGTCTCCGCCGCGCGCAGGGCGTCCTCGTAGCGCTTGATCTGCTCGTCGACGAAGGTGAACGCGGTCTGGCTGTCCTTCTGCTTGTTGCCGAGGCTCGACTCGACGAAGATCGACAGCAGCGACTGCACCACCTTGCGTGCGCGCTCGGGATTGGTATCCCGGTACGAGATCGAATAGAGGTTGGTGCCGCGCCCGGCTGAAAGCTTGATGTTCTTGCCGATGTCGTCGATCAGGGCATCGCGGCCCGCGACGTCGCGTACGTTCAGGTCCAGGTCGGCCTGGCGGATGAGCTTCTCCAGGTTGGGCCGGCTGATGAGCGTGCGGCTCATGAGCACGACCTGCTGGTCGATGTTCGGCTGGATGGCGAGCCCCGCCAGCATGGGCTTGAGCAGCGACTCCGTGTCGACGTATACGCGTGCGGTTGCTTCGTAGCGCTGCGGGATCTTCATCGCGATCACGACCGCGATGATGCCGACGATCCAGGCCGCGGCGAGTCCGACCCAGCGACGGTGCCACATGCCGCGCAGATAAGTGCCGATGAGCTCGAGGACTTCCTTCATGGCGTCGTTCGATGTTCGTGTGACGGTTGGGCAGGAGCGGGCTCTCGCGCCGCGGCCGGCTGAGGATCAGAACCAGCTCTGCGGGATGATGAGGATGTCGCCCGGCATGATGTCGACGTTGGCCGCGATGTCGCCGCGCTTGACGAGGTCCTTGAGCCGCACGGTGTAGAGCTTGCCGCCCTCGGAGGCGCGGAAGATGCGCGCGCCATTGCCGTCGGCGAAGTCGGTGAGGCCGCCCACCGCGATCATCACGTCGAGCACCGTCATGTTCTTGCGATACGGCAGCACCTGCGGCTTGGTCGCCTCGCCGATGACGCGGACAGCCTCGTTGTTGGGACCCTGGAAGTTGGTCACGACGACGGTGACGACCGGGTCGCGGATGAACTTCGCGAGCGCCTTCTCCATGTCGCGCTCGAGCTCCGTCGGCGTCTTGCCGATCGCGGGCAGGTCGTCGATGAGCGGCGTGGTGATGTTGCCGTCGGGACGCACCGCGACGCTCATCGAGAGCTCGGGATTGCGCCACACGATCACGTTCACCACGTCCGACGGCCCGATGTGATACGAGTAGTCGGACGTGGCAGCGCTCGTCGGCGCTGCGGGATAGGGTGTCGCGCACGCGGCGAGCACGATCGCCGCGGCGATCGACGCGAGCGCTGCGCGGCCGGCACCGAGCACGGTTGAAGCCTTCGTGAGACGGTTCTTCATGTTCTCTCCGACGACGCAATGACGTGCGAAGCGTCGAATGGTAGCACTGGCATGTGCATGGACGGCCATCGCCCGTCGGCTCCACGCGCGCGACGCGCGGCACGCGCTGCGCCGGGTGCACACCTTGTCACACACATCCGCGATCGACGTGGATGGCGATGCGCCGCACGAGCGCCGCTTGCACCGGTCTCGCGGCATGCGACGCTCGCACACACCGGCCTCGTAAGCAATTGAATTTTCGCCTGCGCCGGCGACGGCAGGCACGCCGCTCGGCGGCTGGAAGACCGCACGCGTCGATGCGTGCACAAACAAAAGGCGACCGGCGGTCGCCTTTTCCGCACCCTCGCACGGTGCGAGCGAGCGTCGAGGGAAGTGTCGCCTGCGACCGACAGTGCGGTCCTGCAGCGACGGCGCTGGTCTCTTCCGTACTTCCGTCACACATGTGCCCGGAATACACCGCGATCGGATGGCGCGCCCGACAGGATTCGAACCTGTGACCCTTGGCTTCGGAAACCAATACTCTATCCAACTGAGCTACGGGCGCGGAACCTCGTATTGTACGGGGCCGCCGGCGCGAGCGTCCATGCCGCCCGCGGGCGCCGGAATGCGACGCTATAATCTTCAGTTTCATGCGCTCGCGCCGCCTGCGCTTCGCGGGCGCCCGCACGCCGGACATCCCGCGCAGCCAACATGACCTCCGATCCACACAGCTCCCCGATCAAGACGCCCAAGCAGCTCGTCATCGTCGTGCTGCTCGCCTTCCTCGTGCCGATCACGCTCATCGTGCTCATCACGCAGCTCGTCACGAGCGGCCCGCACACCGAGCGCGACGCGAAGAACGAGGACAGCCGCGTGCTCGAGCGCATCCAGCCGGTGGGCACGGTGGTCATGGCCGAGGCGGGTGGCCCGAAGGGAAACCTGACGGGCCAGCAGGTGTTCGAGCAGGTGTGCACGACGTGCCACGCCGCGGGCATCGCGGGCGCGCCCAAGGTCGGTGACGCCGCAGCATGGAAGCCTCGGATCGCGGAGGGCGCCGATACGCTGTTCAAGCACGCGATCGCGGGGTTCCAGGGCAAGACCGGCATGATGCCCCCCAAGGGCGGCAATACCGATCTCGCCGACGTCGAGGTCGAGCGCGCGGTCGTCTACATGGCGAACAAGTCCGGCGGCAACCTGAAGGAGCCGCCCGCGCCGGCCCCCACGCAGGCCGCGACGGCCGGCTCCGTGCCGGCGGGCTCGGTCGGTGTCGCCACCGCGGCACCCGGCACGTCGCCGGCCACGAGTCGCGAGGCGTCGACCGCGGCGCCCGGCGCGCCGGCCGCGCCCGTGCCCTCCGGCTCGCCGCCCGGCGCGGCCGCCCAGGCACAGCCGACCGCCGGCGGCAAGCCCGACGGCAAGAAGGTGTTCGAGACGACGTGCAACGTTTGCCACGGCGCCGGCATCGCGGGCGCTCCGAAGTTCGGCGACAAGGCCGCTTGGGCGCCGCGCCTCGCCGAAGGCATCAACACGCTGCACCAGCACGCGATCCACGGCTTCCAGGGCAAGGGCGGCGTGATGCCGCCGAAGGGCGGAAACACCGCGCTCTCCGACGCCGAAGTGATGGCGGCGGTCGATTACATGGCCGCGGCGGCGAAGTAGCGCCGCTCGATTTCGGAGGACACGCCGAGTGGACCGAATCACCGGCGGCTGCCTGTGCGGCAACGTCCGCATCGTGGCTTCGGGCCGCCCATTCCGGGTCGGCCTTTGTCATTGTCTCGACTGCCGCAAGCATCACGGCGCGCTTTTCAGCGCGTCCGCCGTGTTCCCGCGGGATGCGGTGACGGTCGACGGCGAAACGCGCGACTACGCCGGGCGGTTCTTCTGTCCCCGCTGCGGCTCGTCCGTATTCGCGCGCACCGCAGACGAGATCGAAGTGCACCTCGGGTCCCTGGACGCCCCAGACCAGCTGATGCCGACCTACGAAAGCTGGATCGTCCGTCGCGAGTCCTGGCTGCCGCCGTTTCCGCTGACGCGACGATACGACCGCGATCGCGACGCCACCGGCCGCTTCGAGCAGTAGGCGTCCTACCCCAGCATCGCCTTCAACGCCCGCAGCCGCTCGGCCCCCGACGCCTTCGCCTGCGCCGCTTCGTCGGGCGGCAGCGGCGCGCCGGCATGGCGCACGTCCTCCTGCGCGAGCTCGGCGAGGAAGCGCGACGGGATGCATGCGACGCGCTCGCCCGCGCGCTTGCGCGTGCGGCAGTACGAAAGATGCAGCGTCTGCTGCGCGCGCGTGAGCCCCACGTACATCAGGCGGCGCTCCTCGTCGACGTCGCCGGCGTCCATCGCCTCGCGATGCGGCAGGATGCCCTCCTCCAGCCCGACGAGGAACACGTGCAGGTATTCGAGGCCCTTGGCGGCGTGCAGCGTCGACAGCCGCACGGCGTCCGCGCCTTCGCCGTCGCGCTCCTCGAGCATGGTGATCAGCGCCACCATCTGCGTGAGCTCGAGCAGGTTGCGCCCGTCCTCCTCGCCGCGGCGCGCGAGCCATCCGACGAACTCGCGCACGCTCTGCGAGCGCGCCTGGGCATCGCGCTTGTCGAGCGTCGACACGAGCCAGTCGTCGTAGTCGATGGCGTGCAGGAGCTCGTCGAGCAGCCGCCCCGCCGGCTCGCGCGGCGCACGATGGCGCAGGCCGTTGACCAGCGCGCAGAAGGCGTGGAGCGCCTCGCGCGGCTTCGCCGGTATCGATTCCGCGGCAGCCGGTGCGAATACCGCCGCGAACAGGCTCTCGCGGCGCTCGCCCGCGATCGCTCCCAGGCGCGCAAGCGACGTCTGGCCGATGCCCCGCCTCGGCGTGGCGACTGCGCGCAGGAATGCCGGGTCGTCGTCCTCGTTGGCGACGAGCCTCAGATAGGCGCAGATGTCCTTGATCTCGGTCTTGTCGAACAGCGACTGCCCGCCGGACAGCTCGTACGGCACGTTGTGAGCGCGAAGCGCGGTTTCGAACACGCGCGACTGATGATTGCCGCGATAGAGGATCGCGTAATCGGCATGGCGCGTGCGCTTCTCGAACCTGTGCGCGAGCAGGCGGTGGACCACGAGCTCGGCCTCCTCCTCGTCGTCGCGCGCCGGCGTCACGCGCAGCGGCTCGCCGTGACCGAGGTCGCTCCAGAGGCGCTTGTCGAACAGCTTGGGATTGTTGGCGATCAGCGCATTGGCCGAGCGCAGGATGCGCACGGTCGAGCGGTAGTTCTGCTCCAGCTTGACCACCTGCAGTCGCGGATAGTCGCGGGGCAGCGCCGCGAGGTTGTCGAGCGTCGCGCCGCGCCAGCCGTAGATCGCCTGGTCGTCGTCGCCCACCGCGGTGAACGGCGTGGCGGCGCCGACGAGCGCGCGCAGCAGGCGGTATTGCGCGGGATTGGTGTCCTGGTACTCGTCGACCAGCACGTGCGCACAGCGTGCCTGCCATCGTTCGCGTGCATCGGCATCTCCCTCGAGCAGCGCGACCGGCAAGCCGATGAGGTCGTCGAAGTCGACCGCCTGGTAGGCGCGCAGCGCCTCTGCGTAGCTGGCGTAGGCGCGCGCCGCCGCGATCTCGTCGTCGCCCTGCGCGCCGGCGAGCGCGTCGGCGGGCGCGGTCAGCGCGTTCTTCCACTGGCAGATCTTCCACTGCGCCTTGCGCGCCCGCCCGCGATCCGCCGTGCCGACCAGCTCCGCGACGATGGACTCGAGGTCCGAGGGATCGAGGATCGAGAACGAGTGTCGCAATCCGAGCGCCTTCGCCTCGCTGCGCACGATGCGCAGGCCGAGCGCGTGGAACGTCTGGATCGCGACCTGGTCCGCGGCGTCGACGCGTCCCGACCTGCGCAGCAGCGCCTGCGCACGCTCGCGCATCTCGCGCGCCGCCTTGTTGGTGAACGTGATCGCGACGATCTTCGCGGGGTCGACGCCCTGCTCGACCAGGTGCGCGATCTTGGCGGTGATCACGCGCGTCTTGCCGCTGCCCGCGCCGGCGAGCACGAGCATCGGCACGTCGATGCGGCGCACGGCCTCGCGCTGCGGAGCGTTGAGCGGAAACGACAAGCGGGGGCTTCCAACGTTGCTAGAATCGCGGCGCATTCTAGCGATCTGCGGCGCGCGCGTGCAGTCTTGACGCGCGCCCTCTTTTCGGGCTCGCGCACACGTGTCCATCTACGCGATCGGCGACATTCAGGGCTGTCACGCCGAGCTCGTCGACCTGCTGACGCTGATCGGCTTCTCGGCGTCCGGCGACCGGCTCTGGCTGGTCGGCGATCTCGTCAACCGCGGTCCCGCGTCGCTCGCCGTGCTGCGCGAGGTCAAGGCGCTCGGCGACGCCGCGATCACGGTGCTCGGCAACCACGACCTGCATCTGCTCACCGTCGCCGCGGGTCATCGCAAGCCGCATCGCGGCGATACGATCGACGATGTCCTGCAGGCACCGGACCGCGACGAGCTCCTGGACTGGCTCGAGCGCCGGCCGCTCGTTCACGTCGAGGACGAGTACGTGCTCGTGCACGCCGGCCTGCTGCCGTCGTGGACGCCCGCGACCGCACGCATGCTGTCGGCCGAGGTGGCCGCGGTGCTCGCGGGGCCGGGCGCGAGCGACTTCCTGCGCGACCTGTACGGTGACGAGCCGCGCACGTGGCGCGACGATCTCGCAGGGCTCGCGCGCTGGCGCGCGATCGTGAACGTCTGCACGCGACTGCGCTTTTGCACCGCCGACGACACCATGGAATTGCGCGAAAAGCGCGGCACGCGGCATGCGCCGGAAGGATTTCTGCCATGGTTCGCGCATCCGAAGCGGCGAAGCGCCGGCGTGACGGTCGTGTGCGGGCATTGGTCGACGCTCGACCTGATGCTGTCGCCCAACGTGTTGATGCTCGACTCGGGCTGCGTCTGGGGCGGGCCGCTCACCGCGATCCGGCTCGAGGATCGCCGGGTCTACCAAGTTCCGAGCCGCTTGCCGGTCGATCCAAAGCCTGGCGAATAGCCGCTTCGGCGTCGTCGGCCACCGCGCGGCGATGCCGCCCCGCGGCCGGAACGCGCGCGAGCGGAACGAGATCGACATTCAACGCCGCGGCGCCGCACACGCGCCAGAACGACGCCACGAACGTATCGTCGCCGACGTACGCGGGCGCGGTCGAGCGCGCGCCATCCGGCGTCCGATAGCACAGCGCGAGCGGCTGCACCTGCCCGCCCGCATCGACGACGGCTTGCAGAAGCGAGCTCTTGAACGGCAGCACGCTCGCGCCGTCGGAGGTCGTGCCCTCGGGGAAGATCGCCACCACGTCCCCGCCGGCGAGCGCCTCGGTCACCGTGCGGTTGACGCGATGCGTGTCGCGACGGCGCGCGCGCTCGATGAACAGCGTGCCGGCGCCGCGCGCGAGGCGCCCTGCGAGCGGCCAGCGCGCGAGCTCGGCCTTCGCGACGAAGCGCACGGGACATACCGCGTTCAGCACGACGATGTCGAGCCAGGAGACGTGGTTGGCGACGATCAGCAGATTGCCGCCGTCGGGCTCGAGCGAGCCATGCACGCGACACTGCACGCGCAGGATGCGAAGCAGTCGCACGCTCCAGCGCTGTATCAGCGCGCGCCGCCGCCCGGGTGTCGCGCGCGGAAAGACGAACGTCGTGGTCGCGATTCCCTCGAGCACGTGCACGAGGCTGCGCGCGGCCCGCGCGACGCGGCGCGGCGCCGAAGCGCTGTTGCCCAGCGCCGCCGGCGCGTCATCCGGGGCGACGACGCGCGTCTCGGTCACCCGCGTGGCGATCGGTCAGCGCGTGATGCGGGTCGCGTTGCCGTTGGAAACCAGGCGCACGCGATCGCCAGGACGAAAGCCCTCGCCGGCATCCGGCTGCACGATGGCCACCGGGCGGCCGGTGTCGAGTCGCACGGTCGCTTCCACGCCGTTCTGCTCGTTCACCTCGCGCTCGGCCGCGTTGCCCACGATGCCGCCGAGGATCGCACCGCCGATCGTCGCGCAAAGCGCGGGGATCATCGCTGCGGGCGACGTCGCCGTTCGATCGCTCATGCCTGCCACACCTCACTGCCAAACGCGTCCCAGTATAGCGCCGCGATGCGCTCGCGGTTGACGACGTGGTTCTGCCCGCCGCGGCTCGCGATCTTCATCGATCCGAGCAGCGACGCGAGCTGTCCCGTGCGCTGCCAGTCCCAGCCGTGCGCGATGCCGTACAACAGGCCCGCGCGATACGCGTCGCCGCAACCCGTGGGGTCGACCAGCGCCGCGGGCTTCACCGGCGGGATCGAATACGTCTCGCCGCGCGCATGGATCACCGAGCCTTCGCCACCGAGCGTCACGATGAGCGCCTCGAGGCGCCCGGCAATCTCCGCCATCGCGAGCCCGGTCCGCTCGGTGAGCAGCTTAGCCTCGTAGTCGTTGAGCGCGAGATACGTGGACTGGCCGATCATCTCGGTGAGCTCGGTGCCGTCGAAGAGCGGCAGCCCCTGGCCGGGATCGAACAGCACGGGAACGCCGGCGCGCGCGAACTGCGCGAGATGATCGCGCATGCCCTGCTTGCCGTCGGGCGCGACGATGCCGAGCACGACGTCCTTCACGTCGGGCACGCGATTGCGATGCGACTGGTTCATCGCGCCGGGATGGAATGCCGTGATCTGGTTGTCGTCGAGATCCGTGATGATGAAGGCCTGCCCGGTGAACGTGTCCTCGATCGTGCGCACGCCTTCGTGGGCGATGCCGAGGCGCGCGAGTCGCTCGAGATAAGGGGCGCCGTCGTGGCCGAGCGTGGCCATGACCACCGGCTCGCCGCCCATGGCGCGCAGGTTGTAGGCGATGTTGCCGGCGCAGCCGCCCCATTCGCGCCGCATCTCGCCGACGAGGAACGACACCGACAGGACGTGCGTCTGCTCCGGCAGGATGTGGCGCGAGAACCGATCGGGGAACACCATGATCGTGTCGTACGCGAGCGAGCCGCAGATGAGCGTCCGCAGGGCCATTGCGTTTCCTTCGGTTGTCGTCGGCGGCGTACTGTACCGGATCGGTGCCATGCGACCGTCTGTGCCCAAGCGCAGCACGCGGTAGCGCGCCCAGGCTTAGGGTCGGCGCAAGCAGCCGGTCGGCGGCGCGGGACGGCTCGCAAGCTCGGGTCGCGCTACGCGCGCCCCGCCGCGCTCGCCGCGCGCCGAGCGACGCGCGCCTCCATGCGCCTGCGCGCGCTACCGCGTGCTGCGCTCTGCAACGGTCGAGCAGTGCCGCGATCGGCGGCGCGCTACCGCGTGCCGCGCTTACGCACCGACGCCGGCAAAGCGCTTTACGCCGCCTGGTTGCTCAGCGCCTCGCGCCCGATCTCGCGCACGACGAACTGCTGGCGGCGCGACACGGGGAGGGATTCGTTGACGCCTTCGAGCAGCACTTCCCAGTGCGCGTCGCCGTCGTCGTTGACGCGGCGCTCGAAGCCGCGGATGTAGTCGCGCGCGACGAGGCAGTTGCGGTGGACGCGCACGAAGCGCGTGCCGAACTCCTGCTCGAGGCGCGTGAGCGACTCCTCGAGCAGGTACTCGCGCTGCGGCGTGCGGATGGTGATGTACTTGAGCTCGGCCTTCAGGTACACGATGTCGTCGACCGGCACGAGGACCACGCGCGAGCGCTCGGTGACCGACAGGAAGCGACGCGCCGAAGCGGGCAGATGCGAGATGCGATCGGCCATCACGGGCCGCAGGCGCGGGACCTTTTGCAGCGCGGCGAGGAGCCGCTGCACGCGCACCGGCTTCACGAGGTAGTCGACGGCGTTGACCTCGAACGCCGCGAGCGCGTGCTCGTGGAACGCCGTGGTGAAGATCACCACCGGCGGGTGCGGCAGCTTGAGCAGGTGGCGCGCGAGCTCGATGCCGTCCATGTCGGGCATGTGGATGTCGGTGAGCACGAGCTCGGCGGGCGCCGATTGCAGGAGATCGAGCGCCTCGCGCCCGTGCTGGGCTTCGCCGACGACGGCGATGGGCAGGGCAGCGGTGCAGTCGTCGAGGAGCTCGCGCAAGCGCCGCCGCGCAGGCGCCTCATCGTCGACGATCAATACGCGGAGCGGCATTTCAGGCACGGGACACCTCCGGGTGGGGCAGCGCCGCGCGAGTGGCAGCGACGTGGGAACGCTCGTTGCGCGGGGTCGACCTGCGCTCGATCGGTTTGAGAACGGGCTCGCGGCGCACCGGCTGGGGCGATCTCGCCTTCGCGCTGCGGTACGGAACGCGGATGTGCACTTCGTAGCCTTCGCGGGTGACGCGCGAGTCGAGGCTCGCCTCGGCGTCGAAGTGGAGCGCGAGCCGCTCCCGGACGTTGGCGAGCGCCATCTTGTTGCCGGAATGATGGTTGCCGCCGGTTGCCCGGTACGGATTGCGCAGCAGCACGTGGACTTCGTCGCGCGACATGAAGATGTTGATCGACACCGTTCCCCGTTCACTTGAGGGTTCGATGCCGTGATACACGGCGTTTTCGATCAACGGCTGCAGCATGAGCGGGGGCACGAGCGCGTCGCCCGGCATGCTCTTCACGTTCCAGTCGACCTCGAGCCGCTCGCCGAGGCGAAGCTTCTCGAGGTCGAGGTACTGGCGGCAGAGCTCGACCTCGTCGGCGAGGGGCGCGAGGTCGCGGTTGTCGCGCATCAGCACCCGGAACAGCTCGGCCATGTCCTCGAGCGCGACCTCGGCGCGCCGCGGCTCGCTGCGCACGAGCGACAGCACGGCGTTGATGCTGTTGAACAGGAAGTGCGGCCGGATGCGCGCCTGAAGCGCCTGGAGGCGCGCCTCGGTGATCGCCGGCGAGAGCGCCCTGGCGCGCAAGCGGAAGTAGGCGAGCAGCGCGAACTGCGCGCCGAGCGCGAAGAGCAGCTGCCGCAGCAGGCTCTCGGTATCGAGCGCCGTGGCGTAGGCGACGGGAATGTGGACCGCCGCCGCGATGACGACGGTCAGCGCCGAGATGCAGGCGACGGCGAGCGAGTAGGACAGGCGCGCGAGCAGCGGATGGAGCGCCCACAGCAGGGCGAGCTCCGCCAGCAGATGGGGCTCCACGAATCCGGTGAGCGTCACCCATTCGCCGATCACCTGCCCGAGCCGCGGCGCGCGCGCGAGCGCGACGACCAGCGCCGCCCCGTTCACCGCCAACAGGATGCGCAGGATCGTGCCGAGGTTGCGCAGGTCCGGCAGCGCGGGCAGCTCCGATTTTTGCCTTATAATTCCCTGCATAGCGGCGTGGGCATGCAAGCACTGTGCCGGGCGTCGGCGATGAGCGGTGCGCCTGTTCCGCGCGCCGCGACGCTACGGCCGAGTCGACCCGCGCCGAAGCGCTTCTTCTCCCTGCAAACGGCCTGCCGAAACCCGCGGCAAGGGTCGAATTCGCCGCCAAACCGACGTCTTACGGTCGAAGCCCATGCCCGCCGCCAAGCCGCCGAGCCCCGTTTCCGAAGCCGCCGAAGCGCCGATTTCCGACGGCGCACTGCCGTCGCGCGGCACCTGGTCCGGGCGGTTCGGCGAGGCCCTGTCGGAGCGGATGCAGCGCTTCAACGCGTCGATCGACGTCGACCGGCGCCTCGCGCAGGTCGACATCGCGGGCTCGCTCGCGCACGCGCGCATGCTGGCCGCGCAGGGCATCATCTCGGCCGCCGACCTTGCGTCCATCGAGCAGGGCCTGGCGGCCATCGCGAGCGAGATCGCGGAAGGGCGCTTCGAATGGTCGCGCTCGCTCGAGGACGTGCACCTCAACATCGAGCGCCGGCTGACGGAGCGCATCGGCGACGCCGGCAAGCGCCTGCACACCGCCCGCTCGCGCAACGACCAGGTCGCGACCGACATTCGGTTGTGGCTGCGCGAAGCGATCGACGGGCTCACGATGCGGATCGTGCAACTGCGCACCGCGCTGATCGACCTCGCCGATCGCCACGCCGAGACCATCATGCCGGGCTACACGCACCTGCAGGTCGCGCAGCCGGTCACGTTCGGCCATCACCTGATGGCCTACGACGCGATGCTCGCGCGCGACGCCGAGCGGCTCGCCGATTGCCGTACGCGCGTGAACCGCTTGCCGCTCGGCAGCGCGGCGCTCGCCGGCACGAGCTATCCCATCGATCGCTTCGCGGTTGCGCGCGCGCTCGGCTTCGAGGCGCTGTGCCCCAACTCGCTCGACGCGGTGAGCGATCGGGATTTCGCGATCGAGTTCGTCGCGGCTGCGGCGATCGTCATGGTGCATCTTTCGCGCCTCGCCGAGGAGCTGGTGCTGTGGTCCAACCCGCGCTTCGCCTTCGTGACGCTGTCGGACCGGTTCGCGACGGGCAGCTCGATCATGCCGCAGAAGAAGAATCCGGACGTCGCGGAGCTGATCCGCGGCAAGTGCGCGCGCGTCGCGGGCCACGTGACCGCGCTCATCGTGCTGATGAAGGGGCAGCCGCTCGCGTACAACAAGGACAACCAGGAAGACAAGGTGCCGCTGTTCGACACGCTCGACACGCTGAGCGACGTGCTCGCGATCACCACCGACCTTTTCGCGACGGGTGTCACGGTGAACGCGGAGCGCATGCGCGCCGCGGCACGCGAAGGCCATGCGACGGCGACCGATCTCGCGGACTACCTGGTGCGCAAGGGATTGCCGTTTCGCGACGCGCACGAGGCCGTCGCGCGTGCCGTGCGCGACGCCGAGGCGATGGGCGTCGACCTCGCGGACATGCCGCTCGCCGACCTGCAGCGCCACAGCGCGCTGATCGCGGGGGACGTGTACGAGGTGCTCACGCTGGAAGGATCGGTCGCGAGCCGCGATCATCCAGGCGGCACGGCGCCCGCGCGCGTGCGCGAGGCGATCGCGGCGGCGCGCGCGGCGCTGCGCGCGCTCGAGGCCGCTTCATCGTCATCCTGAGCATGGAGCCGAACGCATGACCATGGACCTCGCCTTTCTCGGGCTTGGCGTGATGGGATTCCCGATGGCGGGACACCTCGCCGCGGCCGGGCACCGCATCACCGTCTACAACCGCACGGCCGCCAAGGCGCAGCAGTGGGTGAAACGGCACGGCGGGCGCAGCGCACCCACCGCGGCACAAGCTGCCGAAGGCGCCGACGTCGTCATGATGTGCGTAGGCAACGACGACGACGTGCGTGCCGTCGCGACCGATGCGTTGCGCGGCATGCGCGCCGGCGCGGTCCTCGTCGACCACACCACGGCTTCGGCGCAGGTCGCGCGCGAGATGCACGAGGCCGCGCGGCAGCGTGGCGTCGCGTTCCTCGACGCGCCCGTGTCCGGCGGGCAGGCGGGCGCCGAGAACGGCAAGCTGACCATCATGGTCGGCGGCGACGCGGAGCCGTTCGCGCGCGTGCAAGGCGCGCTCGCGCACTACGGACGCGCCGTGACGTTGATGGGCGGCCCCGGCGCGGGCCAGCTCACCAAGATGGTCAACCAGATCTCGATCGCGGGCATGGTCCAGGCGCTGTCGGAAGCCATCAACTTCGCGCAGAAGGCGAAGCTCGATCCGATGCTCGTGCTCGAAGTGATCGGCAAGGGCGCGGCGCAATCGTGGCAGATGGACAACCGCGGCACGACGATGGTCGAGGACCGGTTCGACTTCGGCTTCGCCGTCGACTGGATGCGCAAGGACCTCGCGATCTGCCTCGACGAATCGCGCCACAACGGCGCCGCTCTTCCGGTCACGGCGCTCGTCGATCAGCTCTACGCCCGCATCCAGGCGCGAGGGGGAGGACGATGGGATACCTCCAGCCTCATCCGACTGCTGCGCGACACATGAGCGCGCAGGGCCGCCCCAAGCGCGAATCAGCCCCGCAGCGCGTAACGTCGAGGGTAGTCCAATGAGACGCTGGCTCCTCCTGCTTGCGCTCGCGATCGCACTGCCCGCGCATGCGGTCGACATCGAGCTGTCCTCCGCGTGGATGCGACCCGCCGAGGCGGGCAGCGATGCACGCGCGTACGTCGACATCCTGAGCGACGCACCGCTGCGCCTGACGGGCGCGACGACGCCCGTCGCGCGCAAGGTCGAGCTGGTCGTCGTGCAGCGCACCGACGGCAGCGATCCCGGCAAGGTCGTGAAGACGATCGACGTGGCGGCGGGCACGCCGCTTCGCCTTGCGTACAAGGGCAGTCACCTGCGCCTCGTCGGCGTGCGCAAGCCGCTCGTGAACGGGACGCCGGTACCCGTCACGCTCCAGTTCCGCGACAAGGCGGGCAAGCGGCATAGCGCCGTGGCGGACGTCCAGGTGCACGGCCTCGTGCCCGCCCGGATGCCCTAGCCTGATTCGAACGCCGACTCTCCGCGAGCGAGCGGACCGGTCAACGCGCCTCGCTCAGCACGCGCTGCACGAGCGACATCCGCGCGGCGACGATGCGCGATCCTTCGTACGAGAAATGGCGGTCGTCGCGGTAGACGAACGTGTCTCCGATCCGCGTGCTGCAAATCCGCGCGTCGCAGAGCTGCTCGTCGAAGCGGATGACCGGGATCGACGCCTCGGCCGCCACCCGGTCGAGCAGGCGCAACAGCTCGCGCCGGGCGCGCCGGTACGCCTCGACGTCGATGGCGCAGTCGGTGCTCGCGCCGAAGCTCATTTTCCCCGCGGCCTGGCGCGACAGGCAGTTGCCGATGTCGAAGCCTCCAACGGGCGGCGGGGCGATCAGCACCACGCGCTTGCCGAGCGCGCGCACGGCCTGAGCGGTGCGGGCAAGCGCATGCAGCGCGGCGTCGGGGCTCGCATCGAGCATTTGTTCCGAATCGCGCGTCCGCTCCATCAGCCGATAGTGCGAATTGTCGAAATACTGCGTCAGCAGGCTCGAAAGCACGACGACCTCGACGCTCGGCGTATGCGCGAGGTGATCGAGGACCGCCTCGTCGAAATCGATGCACGCCGCGGCCCACCGCTCGTTGTACCCGTCGCGGAGCTCGCGCTCGACGGGCGCGATGCCGAGCAACGGCCCGCAAAAGCTCCTCGTGGCCTGCACCACGGCGACGTCCGGCGATTCGGATGCGAAGCCCGCGACCAGATGCATGGCGACCGAGTCGCCCCAGACCATGATTCGAGGCGCCTCACCGTTCTGGCATCGCGGCAGCGCGACGTACCCGACCTTTTGCGCGCACACGGCGTCGAAGCCGTAGTTCGGCCGCGTGAGGTTGGCGTAGCCGAACTCCGACGCGCTCGGCCGCGCGAAGCCGACGGCGAGCGCTGCCACGACAGCGGTCGTCGAGAGCGCCATGGCGAGCGTCTTCCAGTCGAGCACGAGCTTGGCGCGCCGCGTGGGCACTTCGACGAAGCGATAGAGCGCGAAGCCGAGTGCCAGCGAAGCGGCCATGAGCGCGAGCCGCAACCACAGCGGGAGCGGACCCGCACCCATCCAGGCGCTGTTGGCGAAGGCGAACAGCGGCCAGTGCACGAGATACAGCGAGTAGGAAAAGTCGCCGATCCGCGCGAGCGCGCGCGACACGGGCCACGTCGCGAGAAACGGGTGCGCACGCAGGATCACCACGAGCGTGGCGGCGCATACGACGAGCGCCATGGGTCCGGGATGCGTACCGAACGAAGGCGCGAGCGGCACCGCCGCGGTCAACGCGAGGCTCGGCCAGAACGCGCGCCGGGCGAATGCCCGAAGCGCATGGTCCTTCGGCAGCAGCGCGCCGATCGACCCGATGCCGAGCTCCCACGCCCGCGTGGGCAGCAGGTAGAAGGCCGCGACCGGATCGACGCGGCTCGCCGCCACGCACAATGCCAGCGACAGCATCGTCACACCGACCGCCGTTCCGAGCCACCGCGTACGGCGAACGAACACGAGCATCGCCGGGAGCACGAAGTAGTACTGCTCCTCGAGCGACAGCGACCAGACGTGCAGCAGCGGCTTCAGCTCGCTGGCGGCCTGGAAATAATCGGTCTGCTGCCACAGCACGATGTTGGCGGTGAAGCTGAGCGCACCGAGGAGCTGCTGCACGAAGAGGCGCAGCTCCGGCCCGTTCAGGAACGTGGGCGCCGCGAGAACGGTTGCGACGAACGTCACGTACGCAGCCGGCAGGAGTCGTTTCGCGCGCCGTGCGTAGAAGCCGATGAAGGAAAAGTCGCCCCGGTCGATGCCGCTTCGCACCATGCCCGTGATGAGATATCCCGAGATGACGAAGAAGACGTCGACGCCGAGGAAGCCCGATCCCGCCACGGGCAGGCGGGCGTGGTACAGCAGCACCACCAGCACCGCCACGCCGCGCAAGGCCTGGATATCCGTGCGCAGCGTCATCGTGCGAAGGCGCGGCAGCGTCCGCTTGCCGCTTCAGCGGCGGATCGCGTTCGACAGCGAAGCGTCGCCCGGCGGATCCGTCGATCCGGCTGTCTCGCCGCGTTCCTCGAGCACGACGTCGTACGTGACCTCGGCCGTCTTCGACAGCATGATGGTCGCGGAGCAGTACTTCTCCTTGGAGAGCTTCACGGCGCGCTCGACGGTTTTCGAGTCGAGTCCCTTGCCCGCCACGCGATAGACGAGGTGCACGCGGGTGAAGACTTTCGGATCTTCGGCGGCACGCTCGGCGTCGGCCTCCACCACGCAATCGCTCACCGGCTGGCGCGCCTTGCGGAGGATCCACACCACGTCGAAAGCCGTGCAGGCCGCCGCACCGGCGAGGACCATCTCCATGGGGCGCATTCCGACGTTGCGGCCCCCGGCCTCGGGCGCGCCGTCCACCACCACGGCGTGTCCGCTTCCCGTTTCGGCCAGAAAGGTCACCCCTTCGACCCATTTGACGCGTGTTCTCATGGCATTGACGGTGGGCGGCGCACCGGGGACTGGGCATGGGAGTGTTGCCCCGGTGGCACACCCGACGAAATGAGGTGAATTTTCGGCCCTAATGCGGCTTGCTTTGTGCAGCGCAATATAGCAATATTGAAGCGTCCGCGGTTCGCCGATCTCCTCCTTCGGCACCGTGGACGAATTCCTCCATTCTCCTCCTATGGTGGAATCCTCGAGCCCGGTCCCACGACCGGGCTTTTTTTATAGGCACCCGCCCGATAAACACCGGGCGGGTGCGGATGGAAGCGATCCGGCGGCAGGCGAACGCCCGCTGCGCGTGCGTTCACGGGCCGGATCGAACATGCCTTGATGGGTTCGGCGTCTCCGTAGTAGAATCATCGACTTTGCTCAGCCGTGGCACGCGCCTCGGGGAACATTCATGAAGACCTTTTCCGCCAAGCCCGCCGACATCACGCGGGACTGGTACGTCGTCGACGCCAGCGACAAGGTGCTCGGGCGCCTCGCCGCCGAGATCGCGCGCCGGCTCCGGGGCAAGCACAAGGCCATTTACACGCCGCACATGGACACCGGTGACTTCATCGTCGTGACCAACGTCGAGAAGATCCGCGTCACCGGCAACAAGGCCGAGGACAAGCTCTACCACCGGCACAGCGGCTACCCGGGCGGCATCTCGACGACGTCGTTCGGCAAGATGCAGGCGCGCTTCCCCGGCCGCGCGCTCGAGAAGGCCGTGAAGGGCATGCTGCCCAAGGGGCCGCTCGGCTACGCCATGCTCAAGAAGCTGAAGTGCTACGCCGGCCCGTCGCACCCGCACTCGGCCCAGCAGCCGAAGGTGCTCGAACTCCACTGAACCCCCTATGATCGGCAACTACTACTACGGCACCGGCCGCCGCAAGACGTCGGTGGCGCGCGTCTTCATCAAGCAGGGAACCGGCCAGTTCGTCGTCAACGACAAGCCGGTCGACGAGTTCTTCTCGCGCGACACCGGCCGCATGGTCGTGCGCCAACCGCTGGTGCTCACCAACCACGAGAAGACGTTCGACATCATGGTCAACGTGACGGGTGGCGGCGAATCGGGCCAGGCCGGCGCAGTGCGCCATGGCATCACGCGCGCGCTGATCGACTACGATGCGCAGCTCAAGCCGACTTTGTCGAAGGCCGGGCTGGTCACGCGCGACGCGCGCGAAGTGGAGCGAAAGAAGGTGGGCCTGCACAAGGCGCGCCGCCGCAAGCAATTCTCGAAGCGCTGACCAAGCGCTTCTCGACGAAGAAAAGAGGCCGCCTGCAAAGGCGGCCTTTTTTGTCGGACGCTACAATGGGATGGAGAGGAACGCCCATGATCGACATCGGCATCGTCGGAGGCACCGGCTACACCGGCGTGGAGCTCCTGCGGCTGCTGGCGAACCACCCGCAGGCGCAGGTTCGCGCGATCACGTCCCGCAAGGATGCCGGCACGCGGGTCGCGGATCTGTTTCCGAGCCTGCGCGGCCGCTACGACCTCGCGTTCGTCGAGCCGGACAAGGCGGCGCTCACCGGTTGCGACGTGGTGTTCTTCGCGACGCCGCACGGTGTCGCGATGGCGCAGGCGCGCGAGCTCACGGGCGCCGGCGTGAAGATCATCGACCTTGCCGCCGACTTCCGTCTCGCGGACCCGTCGGAGTTCGAGCGCTGGTACAAGATGCCGCATGCCTGCCCGGACCTCCTGGCGGAAGCCGTCTACGGCATCCCGGAAATGAACCGCGAGGCGATCCGCACGGCGCGCATCGTCGGCAACCCGGGCTGCTATCCGACCGCCGTGCAGCTCGGATTCCTTCCGCTGATCGAGGAAGGACTCGTCGACACCGACCATCTCGTCGCGGACTGCAAGTCGGGCGTGTCCGGTGCCGGGCGCAAGGCGGAGATGAACCTCACCTTCTCAGAGGCATCGGACAACTTCGCCGCCTACGGGCTCAAGGGACATCGCCATCTGCCGGAAATCGTCCAGGGGCTGACCCGCGCCAGCCGCGCGCCGGTGAAGCTCGTCTTCACGCCGCATCTCACGCCGATGATCCGCGGGATCTTCGCGACGCTGTACGCGCCATTGCGCGATCGCGACGTCGACCTGCAGGCGCTCTACGAGCGCCGCTATCGCGGGGAGCCGTTCGTCGACGTCATGCCGGCGGGCTCGGCGCCCGATACGCGGAGCGTGCGCGCCTCCAACGTGCTGCGCATCGCGCTCCATCGGCCGCCGGGGACCGACATGGCGCTCGTCACGGCGGTCGAGGACAACCTCGTCAAGGGCGCAGCGGGACAGGCCATCCAGAACATGAACCTGATGTTCGGCCTCCCGGAAACGACCGGCCTCGGGGCGTTGCCCGTGCTGCCCTGACGCACCCCCAGCGTGGCACGTCCGTACTGGTTGCGCAGCGTGCGCCGAAGCTTCGGCATCAGCGCGCCGCGCATCGCCGTGCGGACGCGCCTGCCCTGGTGGGGACGCGGCCTGATCCTGCTCGTCCTCGCGGCGATCGTCGCGGCCGTCTGGTGGTGGGGCTTCGACCTGCAAGGGGCGCTCAGCGGCCCCAGCCGCCGCGAGCTGGAGGCGCGCGTGCAGGCGCTGGAAGGCGAGATGGCGCGATCTCGCACCGAGGCCGCGGACCTGCGCGCCCGCAACTCCCAGCTCGAGAGCGACCTGGCGATGACCCGGGGCGCGCAGGAGGCGCTGTCGAAGCAGGCGACCGACCTGGCCGGCGAGAACGCGCAGGTCAAGGAGGAGCTCGCGTTCCTGCAGAAGCTCTTCGCCGACGCCGGCAAGCCGGGCGGGCTCACCATTCCCCGGCTCACGCTCGCACGCCAGGACGAGGAGACCTGGAGCTATGGGTTGCTGGTGGTGCGCGGCGGGGCGCCGGGCGAGGACTACCACGGCTCGGTCGTTCTCCAGGCCACCGTCGCTCCGCTGGACCCCAACCAGAGCGCCGTGCGGACCCTGACCCTGCCCGAGGACCAGCCTGATACCGCCGGAAGCCTGTCGCTGGACTTCAAGTATTATCAGAGGCTCGAAGGGACGCTGCACGTCCCGGCCGGGGCGCGGGTGACCGCGCTGACCGCCCGGGTCTACGAAGAAGGCAGCACCACCCCGCGCGCGACGCGGACGTTGAGCAATCCATAGGGAGGCCCCACATGTTCGGACGGGCGAAGTCCGGGCCGCAGAATCGCATCGACAGCCTGATCGGTGCCGGGACGGTGGTCCGGGGCGACGTCACGTTCGCCGGCGGCCTGCGCATCGATGGCCGGGTCGAGGGCAACGTCGCGACGGCGGACGGGCAGGCGGGGACGCTGGTGGTGAGCGAGCAGGCTCGCGTCGTCGGCCGCATCACGGTGTCGCACGTGGTCGTGAACGGCCAAATCGACGGGCCGATCGCCGCGCGCGACTACCTGGAGTTGCAGGCGAAGGCCCGCATCAAGGGCGATGTGACGTACCGCACGCTCGAAGTGCAGCAGGGTGCCGTCGTGGAAGGGCGGCTCGACCATGCCGAACCGGGTACGGCGTCGGTGGTCGAATTGAAACGGGTTGCGGCCGACTAGCGGAACAGGCGCGCGGACGCGCGCGGACGGGAGATAATGGGTGAATCGACACCCCGGAGTGATGCAATGAACGCGATGAACGAAATGCCGGCGCCCCTGGTCTTCAGCGACGCCGCGGCGGCGAAGGTCAAGTCCCTCATCGACGAGGAAGGCAACCCCGATCTCAAGCTGCGCGTGTTCGTCTCGGGCGGCGGCTGCTCGGGCTTCCAGTACGGCTTCACGTTCGACGAGGTGGTCAACGAGGACGACACGTCGATGCAGAAGAACGGCGTGACGCTGCTCATCGATCCGATGAGCTACCAGTATCTCGTCGGCGCCGAGATCGATTACCAGGAAGGCCTCGAAGGCGCGCAGTTCGTCATCAAGAACCCGAACGCCACGACCACCTGCGGCTGCGGCTCGAGCTTCTCGGCCTGACCTCGACTTCCTGAGCGCGACACCGCCGTCGCGCGATGGCGGTTCGCGCGTTACGACGTCCCCGCCGACGCTGGACGTCGCACGACGAGCCCTTCCGGCTGCGTCGTCTTTTCCGAGCGGATTTCGATCATGATGTCGGGGCTGCCCGCATCGAGGCACGTTTCCCATCGCTCGGGAGGTCGACATGAACGCATGCCATGCGCGCATCGCCACCGCGCTCGCAGTGGTCGTCTTGCTCGCTCCCGCGTTCGGCGGTGCGCAGCCGCTGCCGGCGCGCGATCCCGTCGCCACCGTGGAGGCGAACCGCGCGAAGATCGTGCAGCGTATCGTGGACACGCACGCCGACGTGGCGCAGGCCCATGGCGTCGCGCCCGACGCCTTTCGTGCCGCCTTGTGGGCGCTGCCGCCGCAGCGTCTCCTCGAAGCCTCGCTCGCCGACACACCCGAGGAAGTCACCGAGATCGTCGCGCATGCCGACGTGCATGCGCCCGTGGTGCCCAAGGACGGCATCGGAACGGGCACTAACAGTTGGATCGGCTACACGGCCGGCGCCAATGTCGCTTCCGGGCCGGGCAGTGCGGTCGCCGCGGGCACTTCGAATGTCGCGCGCGGCACGAACGCATTCGTCGCCGCCGGCACCTTCAACGCCGCCAACGGACTCGGCTCGTTCGTCGGCGGCGGCACGAGTAACGTCGCGAACGGCACTTCGTCGCTGGTGATGGGCGGCTTCGACAACCAGGCGACGGTGATCGATTCGGCGGTCGTCGCGGGCGCGGGCAATCGTGCAACGGGGCCTCGCTCCGTCGTGGTCGGCGGCGGCTACAACGTGGCGAGCGGTCCGTGGTCGTTCATCGGCGGCGGCGGACGGCAGACTCCGGCGGCGGGCGGCGCCGGAACGACGGACGAGGATCACGTCGCTTCGGGGCCTTTCTCAACCATTGCCGGGGGCCAGGGCAATCGCGCGTCGGGGATTGCTTCCACCATAGGCGGCGGGTTGCGCAATCACGCCGCGGATTTCGCGACGGTGGCCGGCGGCGCCGACAACGACGCAAGTGCCGGTCTCGCGGCGATTGCCGGCGGTGACTCGAACCACGCAACCAATCAGTTCACCGCCGTCGGCGGCGGCGCCAACAACGTCGCAAGCGGGTTCAGCAGCGTGATCGCAGGCGGTCAGGCGAACGTCGCGAGCGGTGCCTACAGCATCGTGGCCGGAGGCGGCGGCAACATCGCGGCCGGCTATGGAAGCCTGGCAGCGGGGAACGACGCCCACGCCGACCAGGACCACTGCGCGCTGTTCGGCCTGTGGAAACCCAGCCTGACGTACTTCAACTGCATCGGCGTGCCCAACATCATGCGCGTCGGTGCGGACCACGGCTTCAGTGTCGAATATCACTCCCAGCGTGCCGATGGCGGCGGCACGCGCTGGGTCGGCATCGGGGACGTCATTGCAGGATCCACGATCGCTGCGTGGAACGGCGCCGCGCTCACCGATGCCGGCGTGTGGGTGAATGCATCGTCGTCACGCGAGCGCAAGACCGACTTCGCGCCGGTGGACACGCATGAAGTGCTGAGCCGGGTTGCTGCGTTGCCGATCACGACGTGGCGCTACAAGGATGGCGAAGGCGACGTGCGCCACATGGGACCGATGGCGGAGGATTTCTGGGACGCATTCGGCGTCGGCTATGGCAGCCACACGATCGCCGACCTCGATGCGCGCGGCGTCGCGCTCGCCGCGATCCAGGCGCTCAAGCAGGAGGTCGACGCGCGCAACGAGTCGATCGACCGCCTTCAGAAACGCCTCGACGCACTGGAGACGCTGCTGCGGCAGATGTCCCGATCCGCGCCCCGTGTGGCGATCGAGCAATAGTCCCGCTCAACGGGGATAGATCGCGCCCAGCACGCGCGGTCCCTTCGCGCCCGTCACGGCGGGCAGGTTGCCCGGCCGCCCCGCCAGCGCTTCGCGCGCGAGCCACGCGAACGCAAGCGCCTCGACGTGCTCGACCGGCACGCCCTCGCTCGCGGTCGTCGCGACCTTGCGCGGCGCGAGCTCGCGCGAGAGGTCGCGCATGAGCGTTCGATTGTTCGCGCCGCCACCGCATACCAGCACCTCGGTCGCGCCGTCGGCGTAGCGACGGATGCCGTCCGCGATCGTCCGCGCGGTGAGCGCCACCAACGTGGCCTGAACGTCCGCGCCATCGCTGCGAAGCCCGGCCGTCTGCAGGCGCTCGGTGAGCCAGCCGATGTTGAACTTGTCGCGATGCGTGCTCTTGGGCGGCGGCTCGTCGAAGAACGGCTCCTGGAGCAGCGCGTCGAGGAGCTGCGGCACCACTTTGCCCGTTGCGGCCCATTCGCCATGCGCATCGAATGGATCGCCGCGATTGCGCGCACACCACTGATCGGACAGCACGTTGCCGGGCCCCGTGTCGAAGCCGCTCACCGGACCGCCCGGCGGCAGGTCGGTGATGTTCGCGATACCGCCCACGTTGACGATCACGCGATGCCGGTCGGGACGGCCGAACAGCGCCGCGTGGAACGACGGCACGAGCGGCGCGCCCTGCCCGCCCGCAGCGACGTCGCGGCTGCGAAAGTCGGCGACGACCGTCATGGCGGCGCGCTCGGCCACGCGCGCGGGATTGTTGAGCTGCAGCGTCCAGCCGCGCTCGGGACGGTGGCGCAGGGTCTGTCCATGCACGCCCGCCGCCACGATGTCGTCGCTGGTGAGATGCGCCCGCTCGAGCGCGCGCGCGATGCCGTCGGCGTAGAGCTCGGCGAGCATGTTGGCCGCCGCGCCGGCACGCGCGAGCTCGCTCGTGCCGGGCGTCTGAAGGGCGAGCAATTCGTCGCGCAGCATCGTGGGATACGCAACGTGCGCCGCGCCTTGCGTCTCGCAGCAGGTCCCGCTGGCAGGCGCGAAATCGGCGACGACGACGTCTACGCCGTCGAGGCTCGTGCCCGACATCACGCCGGCGTAGAGCTCGCGGGCCATGGCGTGGACGAGCCTTCAGTCCCCGCCGGCCGTGCGCGCGGCGCCGGCCGCCTGCACCATGGCCATCTGTTGCAACAGGGGCGCGGTCGCGCTCGAAAAGGCGGCGCGTTGCGCGGCGTCGAGCGGCGTGGCGTTAGGCAGCGCGACGCGCATCGGATCGCGCGGCTGGCCATCGACGCGGAATTCATAGTGCAGGTGCGGCCCCGTCGCCCAGCCCGTCTGCCCGACGTATGCGATCGTCTCCCCCTGGCGCACGCGATCGCCGACGTGCAGGCCGGCGGCGAAGCGCGACAGATGCGCGTAGAGCGTCGAGTACGTGCCGTCGTTGCGCAGGACCATCACGTTCCCGTAGCCCGTCTGCACGCCCCTGAACACGACGTTGCCGTCGGCGGTCGCGCGCACCGGCGTGCCGATCGGCGCGCCGAAATCGGTGCCGCGATGCGCTCGCCAGCTCTTGAAGATGGGATGGAACCGCGCGAGCGTGAAGCCGGACGTCACGCGCGAGAACTCCATCGGCGAGCGCAGGAATGCCTTGCGCGAGCTGCGCCCGTGCTCGTCGTAGTACGCCTCGCGACCGTCGGGTGCGCGCCACAGGAACGCGCGGTAGGCTTGGCCGCGATTGACGAACTCCGCTGCCAGGATGCGGCCCGTTGCGACGGGCTCGCCTTCGGCATAGCGCGTCTCGAACACCACCGCGAAACGGTCGCCGCGGCGCAGGTCGTGGTAGAAGTCGATGTCGCCGCCGAAGATTTCGGCAAGCGCCAGCGTGACGGTGTCCGGCAGCCCGGCATCGTCCGCGGCACCGAAGAGCGACGATTCGATGACGCCGCCGGCGGCGGAGATGCGCGTGTCGCGCTCGGGCGCCGCGTGCGCGATGCCGAAGCGCTCGCCATCGCGCGTGAGCGTGAGCACGTCGTCGTCGCCGACCAGCAGTCGCAACGCCGTGAGACGGCCTTCGCCGTCGGTGGCGATCTCGATCGGGCGGCCGGGCCGCAGCTGGTACAAGGCGCGCGCGGATGGGTCGCCGTTCACGAACGCGAACGCCGCGGCGTCGTCGACGCCGGCGCGTGCGAGCAGGCTCGCGATCGTGTCGCCCCGCAGCACGCGCTCTTCCTGCCAATAGCGCGTCGCGCCGTCGTCGATGTCGAGCAATGGCGGCTGCGGCAGCGTGCGCACGACCTCGTGCCGCGCCACGTCGTCGAGCGCGGTGTCCGGCGCGAAGCCGAACGCGGCGGCCCCGGCAAGCGCCAGCACCAGAAGACCGGCAGCCTGCGCCGGCGACAGCACGCGGCGCAACGGGTCTGCAGCTCGGTGCACGGCAGCGGCGGTGCGCTGCGCTAGAATCGAGGGCTTCTCGTGGGACATGCAGCTCGAATCGGACGGCCGGATCGTGGCGAGGCCGTGCGGATTCTACACCGCTGCGATGCTCGCGCTCACCCATGCCCCTCGACGTCGAACAGCAGATCGCAATCTTCGCGCGCGGCGCCGACGAGCTTCTGCTCGAGCGCGACCTCGCCGCCAAGCTCGCGCGCGGCAAGCCGTTGCGCATCAAGGAAGGCTTCGATCCCACGCGGCCGGACCTGCATCTCGGGCACACCGTGCAGTTCAACAAGCTGCGCCAGCTGCAGGACCTCGGGCACCACGTCGTCTTCCTGGTCGGCGACTTCACCGCGATGATCGGCGATCCCACGGGACGCAACGTCACGCGTCCCGCGCTGTCGCGCGAGGAAGTCGAGGCCAACGCGAAGACGTACACCGACCAGGTGTTCCTCATCCTCGACCGCGAAAGGACCGAGGTCGCGTTCAATTCGACGTGGCTTTCCGCGCTGGGGTCCGACGGCATGATCCGGCTGGCCGCCAAGTACACCGTCGCGCGCATGCTCGAGCGCGACGACTTCGCGCAGCGCTACAGGTCGGAGCAGCCCATCGCGATCCACGAGCTGCTGTATCCGCTCGCGCAGGGCTACGACTCGGTCGCGCTGAAGGCCGACGTCGAGGTCGGCGGCACCGACCAGAAGTTCAACCTGCTCGTGGGGCGCGAGCTGCAGCGGCACTACGGCCAGGAGCCGCAGGTGATCCTCACGCTGCCGCTGCTCGAGGGCCTCGACGGCGTGAACAAGATGTCGAAGTCGCTCGACAACTACGTCGGCATCGCCGAGCCGCCGGGCGAGATGTTCGGCAAGCTCATGTCGATCTCCGACGAGCTGATGTGGCGCTATTACGAGCTGTTGTCGTTCCGCTCGTCCGGCGAGATCGCGAAGCTTCGTCGCGAGTGCGACGAGGGACGCAATCCGCGTGACGCCAAGGTCGCGCTCGCCAAGGAGATCGTGGCGCGGTTCCATGCTCCGCGCGCGGCCGACGACGCGCTCGCGCAATTCGAGGCACGCTTCCGCCAGGGCGCGATGCCCGACGAAATGCCCGAGCTCACCCTGCACACCAACGGGGCCGGCATGCCGATCGCGCAGGTCGCGAAGCAGGCGGGCGTGGTGGAGTCGACGTCCGAGGCCTTGCGGCTCATCCAGCAGCACGGGTTGCGCGTCGACGGCGACGTGGTGGGCGACAAGGCGCTCACCATACCGGCCGGCCGGACGGTCGTCGTGCAGGCGGGGAAGCGGCGCTTCGCGCGCGTGACCCTGGTGTGACGCCGCGCGCTCGCCAGTCGTCGCTGCGGGCCGCGCTCGGGCGTCCCTGGCTCGCCTGGGCGATGCTTGCGCTCGCGTGCCTCGCGGCGATCGGGGACGCCGCGACGCCCAGGGAACGCGACGCGGCCGCGGCGGCGCAGGAAGCCGCGGCGCGGGCCAACGTCGAGACGGCGCTCTACAACCAGCCCGCGCTGCTGCAGCGGAGCATCGGCGCGCTGCGGCCGCGCGACCCCGACGCCATCAACCTCTACGTCCTCGCCATCGCGGGCGACGGCTCGCAGGAAGTGTTCCGACGCGAGGTGGAGTTCGTGGGCGACGAGCTCGAGCGCATGTTCCACGTTCGCGGCCATACGATCGCGCTGATCAACAGCCGCAGCACGGTGGGCACGGTCCCGATGGCCACGGTGACGAGCATCCGCGAAGCGCTGGCGGCGATCGCCGCCAGCATGGACCGCGAACGCGACATCCTTTTCTTCTTCGTCACCACGCACGGCTCGCGGGACCACCTGCTGGTCCTCGACCAGCCCGGGATGGACCTGCCCTGGCTGTCGGCGACGCAGCTCGCGACGTTGCTGCAGGCATCGGGCATCCGCTGGAAGGTCGTCGTCGTGTCGGCATGCTATTCCGGCGGCTTCATCGAGCCGCTGCGTGACGAGCACACGCTGATCATCACGGCGTCACGCGCCGATCGCTCTTCCTTCGGCTGTGCCGACGAGAACGAGCTCACCGACTTCGGCCGCGCGTACTTCAAGGAGGCGCTGCCGCAGAGCAGCTCGTTCCAGGACGCGTTCCGGCGCGCGCAGAAGCTCGTCGACGCATGGGAGGCCCGGGACGCGGACGGCCACCGCGTGCGCCACTCGCTGCCGCAGATCGACGATCCTCCCGCCGTCGAGGCGTATCTCGCGCGCTGGTGGTCGCAGGCGCGCGCGCCGCGCTGACCGACCGCTCCCCGAAGGCTATTCCGCGCCGGGGTTGCCCGCGACACCTGCCACGCGCGGCACGTTCGGCGTCAGCGGCGCGATGCGGCCGCGTGCGCGCAGGTGCCGCGCGACGACGTCCCAGATCGCCTCGCCGCCGGAGCTCTTCGCTTCCTCCGACACCGGCGCCCATCCCGCGACCTTGTAGCGCCGCGAGGCGTCGACCGGCTTGCCGTCGAGCTCCATGCGCGTGATGCGATGCCCGATCGTTGCGCCGGGGTCGATGGCGTACTCGAGGCCGCCGACGCGCACCATGTCGCCGCCCTGCTGGTAGTAGGGATCGGGATTGAAGAGATTGTCGGCGACGTCCTCGAGGATGGTCTTGATGGTTTCGCCGGTGAGCTCGTTCACCGTCACGTAGGGATATGTGATCGCGGTCTGGTCCATCACGTGCTCGAACGTGATGGCTTCGCCGGGCAGGAGCGTCGGGCCGAAACGGAAGCCGGGCGAGAACGCGATGGGCGCGTCCTTCTGCGCCATCAGCGCATCGAGGATCAGCTGGTCGACCGTGCCGTTGAAGTTGCCCCGCCGATACAGGAGCCCTTCGGTGACTGCAAGGCGCTCGGTGAGCTTCGCCTCGTGCGGCGCGCGCACGCGCGCGATCAACGCGCCCATCTGCGGGTCGGGCGCGAGCAGCTGCGAGAACACGGGGAGCAGCCGGTAGCGCCAGTCGGCAAGGCGGCCGTTGCGCACGTCGAGGTCGAGCACCGCGAGGAACTTGCCATTGCAGCCGGCGTTGGTGACGAGCGTAGTGCCGCCGCGATTGGCGACGGCGATCGGACGCGGCACGCCGTCGTGGGTGTGACCGCCCAGGATCGCGTCGATGCCGCTCACGCGCGAGGCGAGCTTGAGGTCGACGTCCATGCCGTTGTGCGACAGCAGCACGACGACGTGGGCGCCCCGGGCGCGCGCGTCGTCGACGGCCTTCTGCAGGCTCTCCTCGTGTATGCCGAACGTCCACTCGGGCACGAGATAGCGCGGGTGCGCGATGGGCGTGTACGGAAAGGCCTGGCCGACGATCGCGACGGGCACGCCGTTCACGGTGCGCAGCACGTACGGGTCGAAGACGGGGTCGTCGAAGTCCGCTGTGCGCACGTTCTGCGCGACGAAGGCGATGTGCCCCGCGAGATCGCGCTCGAGCGCATCCCTGAACCGCGCGGCGCCGTAGGTGAATTCCCAGTGCGCGGTCATGACGTCGACGCCGAGGAGCTTCTGCGCCTCGATCATGTCCGCACCGGCGCTCCACAGCGCGGTGGCCGAGCCCTGCCACGTGTCTCCGCCGTCGAGGAGCAGAGCGCCCGGGCGCGACGCCCTCACCTGCCGCACGAGCGTGCGCAGGTGCGCGAAGCCGCCCATTGCGCCGTACCTGCGCGCGGCTTCCACGAAGTCGAGATGCGTGAAGGCGTGCGCTTCGCGGCTGCCGGGCTTCAGCCCGTAGTGCTCGAGCAGCGCGCGACCCACGAGGTGCGGCGGCCGCCCGCGTGCCGCGCCGACGCCGAGGTTCATGCTTGGCTCGCGGAAGCGCAGGGGCCGAAGCTGCGCGTGCGTATCGGTGAGGTGCAGCAGGCTCACGTTGCCGAACGGCCGCAGGGCGTCCGCGTAGAAGCGCTCGCCGTCGGCCTGCTCGGCGGCCCTGGCGCCGACGGGCAGCCCCGCCGCGAGCGCAGCGGCGAAAGCTTCCAGGAATTCGCGGCGGGTCATCGTGCGGCGAACGCTACGAGGAATTCGCGGCGGGTCATCGGGCGGTGTCGTTCCCGCGCAAGCGGGAACCCAGTGTCGTTCGCAACGTCGCTGGATCCCTGCCTTCGCAGGGATGACGTATCACTGATTCACCGGCGACTGCGGATCCATCAGGAGCGCGACCACGTCCCTGATCTGCTGCTCGCTGAGGATGCCGTTGTGCCCGAAGCGCGGCATGTTGGAGCACGCGGCGAATGCTTCCGCGTTGTAGACCTTGCCGTACGCATAGCGGCGAGTCTCGTCGGTGTAACCGCGGAGCTTGCCGAACTGGTAGAGCGACGGGCCGATCGTGCCGTAGGACAGCTCGCTCGCCGTGAGCTTGTGGCATGCATAGCAGTTTCCGCCCACGGGTCCCCTGGGATCGTCGCTGTACTGCTTGCCGCGACCCTCCTGCGCGATCTTCTCGCCGTTCTTCCAGTCGCCGAGCAGCTTGCCGCCGGCCGGATACTTGATCGTCGCGAGATTCTGCGCCTCGATCTTCTGCGCGACGTCCCGGGGGAGCGGCTTGCCGGCGTAGAGGCTGCACACGCGCTGAGTCTCGTCCTGGTCGAGCCGCGAAAGATCGGCCTGGCCGCGCGGTTTGAACGAGGCCTTCATCGTCTCGGCCGCCTGCGCGCGCAGCGCTTCGTCGGACGGCGCGCCGGCGCAGCCGAGCAGCAGCGCCGCCGCGGCCATCCATCCGCAGTACGTGCGCAACCTCATCGCTTGATCGCCGGGCCGTCGTACGGCGCGCCGTTGGCGTTGTGGGCGAGGAACGTGGTCAGGGCGATCGCCGCGTCGGAGTCGTACACGAGCTCCGGAAAGCGCTGCTGGCGAAAGCAGTCGGCGAGCCGCCATTCCATGGTGCGCAACTCGCCTTGCGAGACGCGGTAGGCGGGCCAGGTGGTGTACGCCTTGCGCGCGCCTTCGCGCGTGGTCAGGTTCGGCAGGTCCTGCAGGCGGATCCGCTTGTCGTCGTCGCCGTGGCAGGTCGCGCATGCGAAGTCGTGCGTGCCGCCGCGGTAGTAGAACATCTTCTCGCCGAGCGCGTACATCGTCTTCATCTTCGTATGGTCTAGCGAGACGTTCATCGGCACGCCGCGCGACTGGCCGACGACGTACGCGGACAGCGCCTCGAGATCGGAGCGCTTCGCGGAGCCGTCGCCGAACGGCACCTTCGTCGCCTCTTCACGCGTGTAGCCCTGCTGGTTGACCATGCACCAGACGAGCCGCGACTCGAGGTCCATCACGCGATCGGCGTCCCCGAAGTAGCGCGGGAGCTGCGCGTACGCGCCCTTCACAACGCCCGGGCCGAGACCGAGGTCGCAGGCCGTGAAGGCGACCTTCTTCGGCCCGCGCGGCGTCTTCCACAACGCCTCGCCGCGCGCTTCCCAGAGCTCGGCCGGGTTGCCGTCCTGCAGGGCCTCGCGATATTTCGCGATCTCGTCGGCGGTGTTGCCCTGTGCGAGCGCGAGCCCGGTTGCGGTTACGGCCAGCGCGGCGACGAAGGCTGCGCGCACCATGGAGCGGTCACGCAATCGTCGCCTCGTCGGTCCTTCGATCACCGTGGTTGTCGATCCATGCGATCTGGACCTTGTCCCCCTTCGCACCGCCCTTGAACTTGAAGGCGAGGAACGGGTTCTTGGCCACGGACGGGCCCCATTGCGCGGACAGGACGGTCTTGCCGTTCCACGTGGCGCTCACCTGCTGGATGAACCATGCAGGAATCACCTTGCCCTGCGAGTCCTTGCGCTGGCCGGTCTCCATCTCGTGCTGCATCAGCACCTTCACCTCGGTCGAATCGCCGACCAGGGTGGCGCGTATCTTCATCGGATCGGCCATCGCGTCAGCCTCCGCATCCGCCGAGCGTCACCTTGATCTCCTTCGCGGCCACGTAGTACTTGCCGTCCGCCCGGACGAGCGCGTACACGTTGGACGTCTGCGCCATCTTCACGCGTGTCGACAGCGCGGGCTCCGTCCCGGGCGGGACGTCGAACACGGCCGACAGCACGTTCGGGTTCTTCTCGATCAGGATCGCGATCGACTCGGTCTTCGGGATGTTGCTCGTGATGCCGATCGGCACCACCGCGCCGTTTTCGGCGATGTCCGGCGTGCTTACGAACACGATGTCCTTGCTCTGCGCGGCGGGCCCGCCGCCCAGGGCCTTCAGCGTGTCGTCCAGCGAATGCGTGTCGAAGGCGGCGGTGTTCCAGCCGTCGGCGGCAGCCTCGCCGGGACGCAGCCAGCCGGCCGCGGCGACGAGGGCGAGCAGCGTCAGGCCACCGCCCGAGCGCAGCACCTGCCTGCGTGACTCATCCATGCAAACCTCCCGATGCCAACCGGTGATTCTAATGCCAGCGGCGGTCAGGCTTGCGATCGAATGGTTATGAGCACATGCCGGGCGGGCGCGCCGGCGTCGGGACGAGCTCTCGAATACGAAGGGAAATGGGGAAACGGAGCGCGGGAAACCGGCGCGCCAGCGCAACACCGAGTCCTTCGCGTCGCTCAGGGTGACAGCCAGCAACCGATCGGCAAGTTCGCGATGGTCGGCAGCCGGCGAACGGTCGACAGCTCAGTGAACGGTCGCGGACGCGAGAAACCTGAGGTGCGCGCCGCACTTCAGCCGATAGACGCCCTCGCCCACGTACTCGGCCTCGTCGATGTCCGCACGCGTGAGCTCGATCTCGGTGTTGCCGCGCTTCGCCTCGAGGACGATGTCGTCCTCCTCGGTGTACTCGTCGGGCACGCGGAGATATTCGGTCTCGAACACGGCACCGTCGATCACCACGAAATCCGCGTCGTGCATCGTCTCGATGAAGGTGGTCAAGGTCGCTTCTCCTTTGGCGGGACGCCGGGCCTTCACGGCTGCGTCACCAGCGGTTGCTTCCTACGTGCGGCCGCTGACACCGTCGTTCAATGCCAACACCGACCACGCGAGCACAGCATCCCATGGCGGACGCTGGGGGAATGTCGGCGCGCTCCGCCGCATCGTGTAAGCGAGCCTCGACATCGCGTGTCGGAACGCGAAGCGGGCTGCGTAGGGAGCGCCATCTTCCTTCGAGCAGGCGCTGCACCGGCCGGTGCAAGGGCCGTGTTGGCCCCGAGGGGACGACCGGCACGGCGCCGGTGGAACGCTCAGTCGACCAGCGCGCGCACGAAGTTCGGCATCGCGAGCGACGCTCGGTGCACGTCGCCGTTGAAATACTGCAGGTCGCGGATGCCGCGTTGGGCGATGCGCCGATCGACCTCGAGCGGCGTGAGGTAATGCGGGTCGAGCTGCGCCGAGCAGCACGCCATCATCCACATGCCCCCGTAGAGCGGGATGGAGACGAGGTACGGCGTGACCACGGGGAAGGCGGCGCGCAGATGCGCGAGGGCTTCGCGTATGCGCGCCGGATGCGCAACGGGACTCGCGATGTGCAGCGTCATCGCGCCCATCGGCAGGAGCCGCGCGGCGCATGCCTTGTAGAAGTCCGGCGTGTAGAGCTGCGTCGACGGGCCGCCCGGGTCGGTCAGGTCGAGAACGATCAGGTCGAACTGCTCGGTCGCGTTGCGCACGTAGGCGAAGCCGTCCTCGATGCGCAGGCTCACGCGGGGATCGTCCAGGCTGCCGCGATGCACGTCGCGCAGGTACTTGCGCGAGATGTCGACGACCGCGAGGTCGATCTCGGCGAGCGTGATCGATCTCATGCTCGGGTACTTCAGCAGCTCTTCCGCCGATCCGCCGTCGCCGCCGCCGACGATCAGCGCACGCTCCGGCTTGGGATGCGCGAGCGCGGCGGGATGGACGAGGTTCTCGTGATAGAAGAACTCGTCGCGCTCCGAGGTCATGAAGTGGCCGTCGAGGCGGAACAGCTTGCCGAACGGCGCGCTGTCGTGGACTTCCACCGCCTGGTAGGGCGAGCGGAACTTCTCGAACTCGCGCGCCGAGCGGACGAAGAAGCCCCAGTCGTCGGTGAGGTACTCCGTCATCAAGCCGGCCCCGACGTCGCCCGGGTGCTTCACGTCAGCCATGATGCGTCGCCCCGAACGGCCGTCGTGCCCCCTTGCGGGCCTGCGAGCGGGGGGGACGTCTCGTCCTAGTCATCCCGTCCCCCGCGGCGGATCGCCTGGAAGCGCTTGCGCGCCGGCTTGAGCGCCGCCTCGAGCTGGGCGAACAGCCGCTCCGCCTTGCCCGTGTTGTCGGTGGTGTAGTTGCACACGTAGACGTCGACCGTGACGAAGCCCTCTTCGGGCCACGTGTGAATCGCCAGGTGCGATTCCGCGAGCAGCACCGTGCCGGTGACGCCCTGCGGCTCGAACTGGAAGAAGCGGTCGCCCACGACCGTCAGGCCGGCCTTCTCGGCGGCCGTCACGCACAGCGCGCGCAACGCCTCCGCGCGCGTGAATTCCGGCGTGTGCGCCGGGCAGCCGTACCATTCGCCCAACAGATGGATGCCGTCCATGAGCCGTCCCTCCTGCAAACACACTTCAGCGGGCATGCTTCACCCGTGAAGCGGCCCGCTCTCAAGACCTCACTTCCGGCATTACCGCCTCGCAGTGCTCGATAACCCCTGCCTCGCGTGTTGCGCCGGCCACGCTCCCGCTACCCGCCGCGCACGTGCTGCATGTGCGTCGAGCGCGCTTGCGCCGCTGCACCGGCCTGGGAACTCCCCACGCTGCGGTGCGCCGAAACAAACCTCGAATTATTGCACAACGTTGGTACTTTCGCCATAATTTTCAATTCTTTCGCGCTCGCAATGCAAGTACCCGGCGCGGCGCGCCCGTACGTTCTCCCATGCCCACTGCTACCGCAACCGACACACGCCCGCACAGCGGGCGAGCATCCGACCAGGAGCTCGCGAACGCCATCCGGGCCCTCGCGATGGACGCCGTCGAGGCCGCCAAGTCCGGCCATCCCGGCATGCCGATGGGCATGGCGGACATCGCCGTCGCGTTGTGGACGCGGCACCTGCGACACAACCCTGCCGACCCGTCGTTTCCCGATCGCGACCGCTTCCTGCTGTCGAACGGCCACGGCTCGATGCTCCAGTACGCGCTGCTGCACCTCTCGGGTTACGACCTTCCCATGGACGAGCTGCGGCGCTTCCGCCAGCTCGGCTCGAGGACGCCGGGACATCCCGAAGTCGGCTTGACGCCCGGCGTCGAGACGACCACCGGGCCGCTCGGACAAGGCCTCGCGAACGCCGTCGGCATGGCGCTCGCCGAGAAGCTCCTCGCGGCGCATTTCAACCGGCCCGGCCACGTCATCGTCGATCACCACACGTATGTCACGGTGGGCGACGGCTGCCTGATGGAGGGCATCTCGCACGAGGCGTGCTCGCTGGCCGGCACGCTGGGGCTCGGCAAGCTGATCGCGCTCTACGACGACAACGGCATCTCCATCGACGGCGAGACGCGCGGCTGGTTCACCGACGACACGCCCAAGCGGTTCGAGGCCTACGGATGGCACGTGATCCCGGACGTCGACGGGCACGACATCGACGCAGTCGACCAGGCGATCACCGCAGCGCAGGCGGAAGCGCAGCGCCCGTCGCTCATCTGCTGCAGGACCATCATCGGCAAGGGCGCACCGACCAAGGCGGGCACCGCGGACACGCACGGCGCGGCGCTGGGCGAGAAGGAAGTCGCCGCGGCGCGCGCGAACCTCGGATGGCGCTATCCGCCGTTCGAGATTCCCGCCGAGGTATACGCGGCCTTCGATGCGCGGCCGCGCGGTGCGCTGCTGCAAAGCGACTGGAACGCGCGCTTTGCGGCGTATCAGCGCACGCATCCCGACCTCGCGGCGGAGTTCGAGCGGCGCATCGCGGGCCTCCTGCCCGAGGCGTTCGAGCGCACGTTCGACGAGCTGGTGCGCGCGCAGGCGGCCAAGGCGGAGAGCGTCGCCACGCGCAAGGCGTCGCAGCAGGCGATCGAGGCGTTCGCGCGCGTGCTTCCCGAGATGATCGGCGGCTCGGCGGATCTCACCGGCTCCGTGTTCACGAACTGGTCCGGCTCCGTGGCCGTGCTGGCCGATCGCCCCGGCAACTACGTGAACTTCGGCGTGCGCGAGTTCGCGATGGCCGCCATCGCCAACGGCCTCGCGCTGCACGGCGGATTCATCCCCTACGTGGGCACCTTCCTCACGTTCTCGGACTACATGCGCAACGCCGTTCGCATGGCGGCGCTGATGGGCATCCGCTCGATCTGCGTGTTCACGCACGATTCGATCGGCCTCGGCGAGGACGGCCCGACGCATCAGTCGATCGAGCACGCGGCGAGCCTGCGCCTGATCCCGGGACTCGAGGTGTGGCGGCCCTGCGATACGGTCGAAAGCGCCGTCGCCTGGGGTGAGGCGCTTTCACACGCGCATCGTCCCGCCGCGCTGCTTTTCACGCGCCAGAGCGTTCCGGCGCGCAAGCGCGAGCACGCTTCGCGCGAATCGATCGCGCGCGGCGGCTACGTGCTGGCCGACTTTCCCGAAGGCGCCGCTCAGCGTGCGGTGGTGATCGCGACCGGCTCGGAGGTGCCGCTCGCGCTGGGCGCACGCGACCTGCTCGCGAGCGAGAGCATCGGCGTGCGCGTGGTCTCGATGCCGTGCACGGAGGCGTTCGACCGCCAAGACGCCGCGTATCGCGCCGGCGTGCTGCCGCGCGGCGTGGCGCGCGTGGCGGTCGAAGCCGGCGCCACCGGGGGCTGGCACAAGTACGTCGGTGCCGCCGACGACCCGCACGCGGCCATCGTTGGCATCGACCGCTTCGGCGAATCGGCGCCCGCGGGCGTGCTGTTCAAGCACTTCGGCTTCACGCCGGAGAACGTCGCCGACGCCGTGCGGCGAGCGGTGCGCGGCGGCTGAGGTGCCCGACATCGCCATCCGTCCCGCGACTGCGGCCGACGCGCAGGCGATTGCCCGCGTGCGCATCGAAAGCTGGCGCACGACCTATCGCGGCCTGATCCCGGACTCGTATCTGGACAGCATGCAGGTCGACGCGAGCACTGCGATGTGGCAGCGCGTGCTGACGGCGCAGAACACGACGGCCTCGGTTTTCGTCGCGACGCGGGGCGGCGAGGTGGTCGGGTTCGCGTGCGGCAATCGCCTCGCCGAGCCGAAGCACGGCGCGGACGCCGAGCTCACGGCCGTGTATCTGCGTCCCGAGCTCCAGCGAGCCGGGATAGGCCGGCAGCTCGTGGCCGCAGTCGTCGAGGCGCAACGCCAGCACGGCGCCACCGCGATGATCGTGTGGTTGATCGCCGGCAACAAGGCCGCACGTAGCTTCTACGAAGCCCTCGGGGCGCGGCTCGTGATCGAGCAGCCCTTCCAGTGGGACGGCCTCGACCTGGTCGAGGCCGGCTACGTGTGGCAGGACCTTCCCGAGCTCGCCGCGGCGTGCGCGGCCGCCGTTTCGTCCTCTTCGACCCTGCACTGACGGAGACTCTCGATGACCATCAACGTCGCCATCAACGGCTACGGCCGCATCGGCCGCAACATCCTGCGCGCCCACTACGAGGACGGCAGGAAGCACGACCTGCGCATCGTCGCGGTGAACGACCTCGGCAGCCCCGAGACCAACGCGCATTTGACGCGCTACGACACCGCCCACGGCAAGTTCCCGGGAAAGGTGAGCGTCGACGGCGAGTACATGGTCGTCGACGGCGATCGCATCCGCGTGCTCGCGCAGCGCGATCCGGCGAAGCTGCCCTGGCGCGAGCTCGGCGTGGACGTCGTGCTCGAGTCGACGGGCTTCTTCACGAGCAAGCAAAAGGCCTCGGCGCATCTCGAGGGCGGCGCGAAGAAGGTGATCATCTCCGCGCCCGGCGGCAAGGACGTCGACGCGACGGTCGTGTACGGCGTCAACCACCAGACGCTCAAGGCGTCGCACACGGTGATATCGAACGCGTCGTGCACGACCAACTGCCTCGCGCCGCTGGTGAAGCCGCTGCACGACCGGATCGGCGTGCTGAACGGCCTCATGACCACCGTGCACGCGTACACCAACGACCAGGTCCTGACCGACGTCTATCACGAGGACCTGCGGCGCGCGCGCTCGGCCACGATGAACCAGATCCCGACCAAGACCGGCGCGGCCGCGGCGATCGGCCTCATCGTGCCGGAGCTCAACGGCAAGCTCGAGGGCTACGCGATCCGCGTTCCGACGATCAACGTGTCGATCGTCGACCTCACGTTCATCGCCGCGCGCGACACGTCGGTCGAGGAAGTCAACTCGATCATGAAGGCGGCGTCCGAGTCGGGCCCGCTCGCCGGCATCCTGCAGTACAACACCGCCCCGCTGGTGTCGAGCGACTTCAACCACGATCCGGCATCGTCGACGTTCGACGCGACGCTCACCAAGGTGTCGGGACGGCTGGTGAAGGTGTCGAGCTGGTACGATAACGAATGGGGGTTCAGCAACCGGATGCTCGACGTCACGGTTGCGTTGATGAACGCGAAGTAGCCGCGCAGCCGGCGCTCGCGATGGGCGAGGTCGTCATCCGGCCGATGACCCTGGCGGATGTCGACCAGTTCAATCGGATCACCGACATCGTGTTTCGCGAGCGGGAGTACATGGCGTTCGTGGAGGGCTTTCCGCTCGACGAGTGCGCGGCGTTCGTGGCGCGCAACGTGCGGCTGCGCAATCCGCAGCTCGTCGCCGACGACGACGGCAGCATCGTCGGATGGGTCGACATCCAGCGCGAGACGCGTCCCGTTCACGCGCACGTCGGCCACCTCGGCATCGGCGTGCTGCCCGGCTATCGCGGCCGCGGCATCGGCGAGCGTCTCATGCGTGCCGCGCTCGAGGCGGCGCGCGCGGCCGGCTTCGAGAGGGTCGAGCTGAACGTGTACGGGCGCAACAAGCGCGCGCGGGCGCTCTACCGCAAGCTCGGCTTCGTGCACGAAGGCACGCGCGTGCGCGCGAAGAAGATCGACGGCCGCTACGACGACGTGCACATCATGGGAATACTGCTGTGAGCTCCAGCATCAGGCGGCTTTCCGAAGTGGACGTGCGCGGCAAGCGGGTGTTCATCCGCGCCGACCTCAACGTGCCGCAGGACGACACCGGCCGCGTCACCGACGACACCCGCATCCGCGCCTCCCTCGCGGGCATCCGCGACGCGCTCGGGCGGGGTGCGGCCGTGATGGTGACGTCGCATCTCGGCCGGCCCACCGAAGGCAGGTTCAGCGAAGCCGATTCGCTCGCGCCCGTGGCGGCGAAGGTCGGGGAGCTCCTCGGCCGGCAAGTGCGGCTCGCGCGCGACTGGGTCGACGGCGGCCCGTGGCACGACGCGCTCCGGCCCGGGGACGTCGTGCTGCTCGAGAACTGCCGCTTCAACGTCGGCGAGAAGAAGGACGACGAAGGCCTCGCGCGGCGCATGGCGAAGCTCTGCGACGTGTACTGCAACGACGCGTTCGGCACGGCGCACCGCGCGGAGGCGACGACGCACGCGATGGCGCGATTCGCGCCGGTCGCATGCGCCGGCCCGTTGATGGCAGCCGAGCTCGACGCGCTGTCGCGCGCCCTGGCCTCGCCGAAGCGTCCCCTGGTCGCGATCGTCGCAGGCGCGAAGGTGTCGACCAAGCTCACCATCCTGCGCGCGCTGGCGGCCAAGGTGGATACGCTGATCGTAGGCGGCGGGATCGCGAACACGTTCGTCCTGGCGAGCGGCGGCCGCATCGGGCAGTCGCTCGCCGAGCCCGAGCTCGTCGGCGAAGCGAAGGCCATCCTCGCGGAGTTTCCCGGCAAGGTCCCCATTCCGGTGGACGCGGTCTGCGCCAAGACCTTTGCCGCCGACGCGAAAGCGCAAACGAAGTCGATCGCCGACATCGCGGACGACGATCGCATCCTCGACATCGGCCCGGACACCATCGCCAGGCTGACGGGCATCATCGCCGACGCGGGCACCATCGTGTGGAACGGTCCGGTCGGCGTGTTCGAGTTCGACGCGTTCGGCAACGGGACCCGGGCGCTGGCCGAGGCCATCGCGGCATCGAGCGCGTACTCCATTGCAGGCGGCGGCGACACGGTCGCGGCGATCGCCAAGTACGGCGTGGGCGACCGCATCGACTACATCTCGACCGGCGGAGGAGCGTTCCTCGAGTTCCTCGAAGGTCGTCCGCTGCCGGCCGTCACCGTGCTGGAAGCGCGCGCCTCGAGCTAGCTCAAAGCGGCGCGCACATCGCAACGCGATCGGCGCCGTCGCCTTCGGCGACCCAGCCCTTCGCCACCATGAAGTCCCGCACGCCGCGATCCGTCGTGTAGCGGTGATTGACGTCGGCGCGGCCGTTGAACAGCCGGTAGATCGGCGTCGACCCCGCCGGGCACACGCCCGCGACCGGCTCGTAGAGGTGCATGTAGCTCGGGTCCTCGAGCACGAACTCGGGGTGCGCGCTCTGCGCCGCGCTGCACTCGACGGGACTGCGCCCGAAGAAGTGCGAGTTGCCGTCCGCCGGCGGAATGTAGAAACGGCACACCTGGCTCGTGCCCGGTTGCGCAGTCGCATAGGCCTTGAACGCATAACCCGTGCGCGTCCATCGGGTCGGCGTCAATCCCGCATCCAGATTGGAAATCTCGGAGGCGATCCAGGTGATGAAGTAATGGTCGAGCGACGCGTTGTAGAACTCCACCACGTCGACTGTCGGCGTGCTCGCCTGAGGCGGCGGCACCGCGCTCGCATCGCCCGTCGCGCTCAGCGGAAGCTCGTACATGCCGTCGTTGGTGAAGAGCTGTATGCTCGACACCACCTCGCCGTCGCGCTGGGGCTTCGCGGCGATCTTGAGCGTGCAGGTTTCCCCGGGCTTGACGACGCTGCCGGCCGCACAACCCCCGACGCTGCGAAACGCCGGGTCACCCGTCGACACGTTGTAGATCGACAGCGGCGCATTGCCGCTGTTGTGCAGCGGCACCGACTTCGTCGACGACGACGCGTTGACGGGCACCGGTCCGAAATCGACCGAGGACGGCAGCTTGCACACGTACGGCGCGCTCACGCCGGCAGGCACGCCATAGAGGCAGCGGCAACCGCGGATGTCGTCCGCCTGCGGCCCGACCAGCATGTTGTACTCGGTGAGCGGCGGCCCTGCCATGATGGCCGCCTCGACGTTCGAATGGCTGAGCCCGAGGGCATGCCCGAATTCGTGCGTGGCGACGCGGTCGAGCTCGGCGAGCGACGTCACGTCCGACACGCTGAGCTCGATGTCGGCGTCGACGAGGTTACGGCCGCCCGCGCCGTCGGCCTGCCACCAGTCGTAGGTCCACGCCGAATTGGCGGGCAGCGCCTTCCATCCGACGACGTTCTGGAAGTCCGGTCCGCTCGCGCCGTCCGTCGCATGCGGTGGCGTCGTCGTCTCGCCCGCATACTCGTGCTGCACGTTGCATTGCGACGACCACTTGTCGAACGCGGACTGCAACGTCGCGATGACGGACGCCTTGTCGAGCTGCGCCGGCGCGTTGGCGGCGTTGTACTTCCATTGCAGCGTCGTCGGCCAGCGCGCCGACGGATCGAACATGTTCAAGTATTTCGAGTCGGCGCGCTGCGAGCCGCCGACCTGCGACATCGAGTAATCGCCGGGAGCGGCGTGTGCCGGCGCCTGCCCCGACACCGGCGCGGCAACGAGGAGCGTCACCCAGATCGCGCCCAGGATCCCCGCGCGCGCGGCAGCGAACGATCTCGACGTGAACATGACGACTGCATGGCGCGAGCGAGCTGTCGAAGTCGAAAGCCGGCAGCGCGGGCGCCTGCGTGGTGGAAGATGTGCGCATCATGGCGGCCGGCCGGCGCGAACGCAGTCGGACTGTTCCGAATCCGCCGTGGGGAAAATTAAGCGCGCCGGCACCGGCGTGCTCTGACGCCGACCGTTCGGTTTTGGTAGAAATTGCAACGAAATCAGTCCGGCTGAACCTTTCGTCGGCAGGCACCGCCCGACAGCGGCGTCAACGTGCCAGCAAGGTGCGAATCGCGTCGCCCTGCGGCGCGATGTTCAGAAGGCCGTCCAGGTGGCCGCCTTCACCCTCGATGACGACGACTTCGGCGACGCCTCCCTGCGCGCGATATCGCGCGGCCGCGCGCTCGGCAAGCCACGGTGGAAACACGAGGTCGGAGCGCGCGGGCATGAACAGGATCCTCGCCTTGATGCGCTTCACTTCGTCGTCGGTGAGGTGGTAGAGCTGGTTTGCGCGCGCGGTGTACATGATCGAGTTCGCGTCGGCGCTCCTCGCCCGTGCGGCGCCGCCCTTGTCGAGCGCATCGGTGATCGCGTACTTGTTGTCCATCGACGCGGCCGGGTCGCGCGCAGGATCGGCCCACTTGTAGCCGAACGTCTTCTCGGCCCAGCCGAAGTGGCGCGTCGTGAACGTGACCAGCGTGAGCGCTTGCGCCACGCCGTCGAGCGGCTCCTCCTTGCCGTAGTAGTCACCCTTGTTCCAGCGCGGATCGAGCCGGATCGGCAGCGTCCAGGCGTCGACCAACTCGAGCGCGTACGGCGTGATCTCGAACCCGGGACCGATGACGTGCACCACGCGCTCGACGAAGTCGGGATAGAGCGACGCCCATTCCATCGCCTGCAACGAGCCGCCCGAAGCGCCCGCGACCGCGTGCAGTTTTTTCACGCCGAGCGAATCGAGGAGCGCCTTGTGCACGCGCACGCTGTCGCGATACGACACGACCGGAAAGTGCATGCCGTACGGCTTGCCGGTCTCCGGATCGATGGTCGCCGGCCCGGTGGTCGTGACGTTCGGGTCCTTCGTGTTGACGTTGACGAGGCAGTCGGCGCTGACGACGAAATATTTGTCGGTATCGATCGGCTTGCCCGAGCCGATGATGGCGTCCCAGTAACCCGGTGCAACATCGCCGGGCTTGTACTTGCCCGCGGCGTGCGAGGTGCCCGAGAAGAAATGCGCAATGAAGATGGCGTTGTCGCCCGCGGCGTTGAGGCTGCCGTACGTTTCATAGCCGACGCGCACGCCAGGAATCGTCCTGCCGGCCACGGTCGTGTATGTCGGCAGCGCGAACACCTTCTTGTCCACCGGACCGTCGAACGCGAGCACATGCGTCGACAGCACTGCAACGAGCACGATCCCCGCGACGCGCAGGGCAAGCGGTGTCTTCATCGAGGCTCCCTCTGGAATGCTGTCGTCACGCGGTCCCGACGCCGGGCGGCGGCCATTCTAGCGGCTCGCGCGTGAAATCCCGTACCATGGATATTTTTCGAGCGGGCTGGAAGCTTCGACCGCCCTGCTTCCTCGAACATGCTACGCGCCACCAAGATCGTCGCCACCCTGGGGCCGGCTTCCGCCGAGCCCGCCGTGCTGAAGCGCATGCTCGCTGCGGGGGTCGACGTCGTTCGCCTCAATTTCTCGCACGGCAAGGGCAGCGATCACGTCGAGCGCGCGCGGGTCGTGCGCAGCGTGGCGCGCGAGCTCGGGCGCGAGGTCGGCATCCTCGCCGACCTGCAGGGACCGAAGATACGGATCGGCAAGTTCGCCGAAGGCAAGGTCGATCTCACGCCGGGACAGCGCTTCGTGCTCGACGCCGAATGCGAGATGGGTGACGCGGCGCGCGTCGGGCTCGACTACAAGGAGCTCGTGCACGACGTCGGACCCGGCTCGGTGCTGCTGCTCGACGACGGCCTGATCAAGCTCGACGTCGAGACCGTCGACGGCCCGCGCATCGTGACGCGCGTGGTGCTCGGCGGCACGCTGTCGAACAACAAGGGCATCAACCGCATGGGCGGGGGGTTGTCGGCGCCCGCGCTCACCGCCAAGGACATGGACGACGTGAAGATCGCGGCGCAGCTCGAAGCCGACTTCATCGGCGTGTCCTTTCCCAAGAACAAGGAAGACATGTACATGGCGCGCCAGCTCGTGCGCGCCGCCGGCGGGCGCGGCCAGCTCATCGCCAAGATCGAGCGCGCGGAGGCGATCACCGCGCTCGACGAGATCATCGACGCCTCCGACGGCATCATGGTCGCGCGCGGCGATCTCGCGGTGGAGGTCGGCAACGCTGCCGTGCCGGGGCTCCAGAAGCGCATGATCCGCGCGGCGCTCGAGAAGAACAAGGTGACCATCACCGCGACCCAGATGATGGAGTCGATGATCCACAATCCGGTGCCGACGCGCGCGGAAGTGTCGGACGTCGCCAACGCGGTGCTCGACGGCACCGACGCGGTCATGCTGTCCGCGGAGACGGCGGCCGGTCGCTATCCGGTCGAGACGGTCGAGATCATGGCGCAGATCTGCACGGAGGCGGAGAAGACCGATGCGCTCGAGCTCGACCGCGACTTCCTGAACCGAACGTTCACGCGCATCGACCAGTCGATCGCGATGGCGACGCTGTTCACCGCATTTCACTTGCGCGCCAAGGCGGTCGCCGCGCTGACCGACTCCGGGTCGACGGCGCTGTGGATGTCGCGCCACGACCCGGGCACGCCGATCTTCGCCTGCACCCCCAAGCTGGAGACGCAGCGGCGCATGGCGCTCTATCGCAACGTGCACCCGCTCTTCCTCGAGCAGAGCACCGATCGCGACGAGGTGCTGCGCGCGGCCGAGGATCTGCTGCTCACGCGCGGCCAGGTCCAGCGCGGCGACTTGATCGTGCTGACGATCGGCGAGCCGATGGGCAAGTCCGGCGGCACCAACACGATGAAGATCGTCAGGGTCGGTGACCACCGACCGTGAGGCGTCATTGCCGCGAAAGCGGGAATCCGGCGGCGTTTCAACGACCGAGAGCCGTCATTCCCGCGAAAGCGGGAATCCAGCGGCGTTTCAACGACGCTGGGTCCCTGCCTTCGCAGGGACGACATGCCCCGGCGTTCAACGACGCTGGGTCCCTGCCTTCGCAGGGACGACGCGACTTCACTCCAACCCGAACGTCGCCCTGACAACGGCGCGATAGCTTCGCCCCGACACCAGCTCCACTCCATTCGCCAGCCGCAGGAGGTATTCCCCGTGCAGCCGCGGCACCAGCTCGCGCACCCAGTCGATGCGCACGGCGTGCGAGCGGTGGATGCGCACGAACTGGCGGGCGTCGAGCCGTGCGACCAGGCCGGCCAGCGTCTCCTTGTGCAGGTACATGCGGTCGGCCCAGATGCGCACGTAGTTGTCGTCGGCTTCCAGGCGCACGATGCCGGTGACGCGGACGATGACGATGCGATCGAGCGAGCGCACCGGTATGCAATCGATGGGCCGTGCCGGCGCCCACTGTGACACCGGCCAGGGCTCGCGTTCCAGCATCATGCGGTCCTCCAGGGCGTGAGGGCCGTTCGGCAACGGAACGCTCCACACGCAGTGCAATCCTTTAGAATCGAGCGCGCCGACGCGCGCTTCGCCACGGCTGCTGCGCGCAACCGGGAAAGCGAGCATTTGCGCATGTCGTTCCTGTCATGAAGGCATTCCGCGCACGTTGTCCGGGCGCCGATCCGGCAGTCCCGACGAAGTCCTCCGTTTTTCCTCCAATTTTTCTCCCGGCATACAAGCCCTTGATTCGCTGAGCCACGGATGCCCGACGATTCCCTGCACCTTCCGGCCCTGCAACCGTTTCGCCGCCAGCCGCCGGCGCGGATCGGCGCATTCGAGGTGCGCGCGGCGTCGAACGAGCTGATCGGTGCGTCCGGCGTCATACGCCTGCGACCGCGGCTGATGGACGTGCTGCTGCGCCTCGCGGCCTCGCCGGGCGAGGTGGTGCCGCGGCAGGTGCTGCTCGACGAAGTCTGGCCGCGCCGGCTGGTTGCCGACGAAGTGCTGTCGCGCGCCATTGCCGAGTTGCGCACGCTGCTCGCCGACGACGCGCGCGAGGCGCGCTACATCGAGACGCTGCCGAAGGTCGGCTACCGCCTGATCGCACCGGTCGTCATGCCGCAGGGCATCGCCGCGCGTGTCGAGGCCGCGCCCGCGGGCCCGGTTTCGCCGCCGCTGCCCATGACCGCCGTACCGGCCCCGGCGACGTCCTCGCGTCGCTTCCATCCGGTCGTCGCCCTGGCCATCGCCGCGACCCTGCTGGCCGGCGCATACGCCGGCTATCAGGTTCTTGCGCGCCGTAGCGGCGACGCGCTTCCGGCGCTCGAGCGCCAGCTCGGCAGTGCGCTGCAGTTCTCGTCGGACCTCGAGATGGAGATGTCGCCGCGCTTCTCGCCCGACGGCACCCGGGTCGCGTTCTCGCTCGGTGACATGGAGCACGCGCACATCGTGATCCAGGACGTGGCCACGAGAGCCCGCGTCAGCGTCTCCGGGCCGGACACGTTCGAGATTTCGCCGGTGTTCTTTCCCGACGGGCAGCGCCTCGCGTACTACCGCCGCCGAAACGAGCAATGCGGCATCGTGGAGCACAGCCTCGTGACCGGCGCGGAGCGCGTGCTCGTCGACTGCGCGCACAAGCCGGCTGCCTATTTCGATCTCGCCCCCGATGGTCGTCGCCTCGTGTACGCGAGCATTGACCGCGACGCGCCCGGCCTGCGCCTGCTCGACCTCGACACCGGCACCGTGTCCGTCCTCACCGCGCCTCGCGGCACCGAAGGCGTCGACCTCTTTCCGCGCTATTCGCCCGGTGGCGCGTCGATCGCGTTCGTGCGCGGCCCCGAGCTCATGCGCGACGTGTGGATCGTCGCCGCGGACGGCTCGACACCGGCGCACGCCACGGGCTCGCCGCGCGGCCTCACCTGGGGTCTCGCCTGGCTCGGGCGCCAGGGCCCGCTGCTCGTCTCGGCCGACTGGTTCGACGGACGCGCACTGAACGTGCTCGATCCACGCGACGGACACGCCATGCTCGCCGGTGCGCGCGGGGGCCAGTATCCGGACGTGAGCCGCGACGGCCAGATCGTGTACGAGGCTGCCGCGTACCAGGGCAACCTGCACCTCGTCGACATCGCGGATCGCGGCTTGCCCGAACGCGTTTTGTGGCCGTCCGCGAAATACAGCAACTATCCGCGTTTCTCGCCCGGCGGTCGCGAGGTCGTGTTCGACTCGAATCGCGACAACCCCATCTCGGTATTCGTCGGCGCGCTCGACGGCCCCGCGCGGCGCCTGCCGCTTCCGGCGGATGCCGAGTTCGCCGGGGCCGAGTGGTCGTACGACGGTCGCCTCATCTATGCCACGCGCTCGCGTCGCAACGGCAAGGCCGTGGTGTCGAACGCCGTGCGCATCGATCCGCGCAACGCCCAGGTCGAGGTCATCGACGCGCTCGGCGACATGGTGGGTGGCGTGCGCGATTCCGCGGACGGCAGCACGTTGTACTACGTCGTGTCGGACGGAGACCAGCTGTGGCTGTGGCGGGCGGCGGCGGCGAACCCGACGCGGCGCGAAAAGCTCACGTTGCCCGCGGTGAGCGAATTCGACGTCCACGGCGAGCGTCTCGCCTATCGCGAGCCGCGCGGCACCGAGATCGTCGTGTGCGATCTTCCCGCGATTCATTGCTCGCCCGCCGCGCCGCCGCCAGGCACGGCGCGCATCATGGGCTGGTCGCTGTCCTCCGATGCAGTGTGGATGCGCGTGGGCGGCATGGACCAAGCGAGCGAGCTGCTGCGCTACGACCTCGCGCGAGGCACGGTCACGCAACGCCTGCGCGTCGGCCCACCCACCGTCGGCGAAAACGTCGCGATATCGCCCGATCAGCGCCTGGCCATCGTCGCGGTGCAGGAGCGCATCGCGATCGACCTGATGCTCGCGCCGCCGCTGCACTGATTGCGGGTAAGTAACCGGCTGGTTAACATGCCGGCATGAGCGCGCATCCAATGAGCCTCGCGCCGGGCGCCGCCTCGACCGGATCGCGACCGCGACGGCGCGCCGTGCGCGACAGCGAGCGTACGCAGGCGGCCATCCTCGCGGCCGCCACGCAGGAGTTCGCTCGCCACGGGCTCGGCGGCGCGCGCGTCGACCGCATCGCGGCGCGCGCACGCACCAACAAGCGCATGCTGTACTACTACTTCGGCAACAAGGAGGGCCTGTTCCTGGCGGTGCTCGAAGCCGCGTACGCGCGCATCCGCAACGCCGAGAAGACGCTCTCGCTGCTCGACGTCCCGCCCGAGGAAGGCGTGCGGCGCCTGGTGCGCTTCACCTGGGCGTACTACCTCGACAACCCGGAGTTCCTGACGCTGCTCAACAGCGAGAACCTCCACCGCGCCCGGCACCTGCGCCGCTCGCGCGAGTTGCAGGCGATGAACTCGCCGCTGATCGAGACGCTGCGCGAGGTGCTGCGGCGCGGCCATCGCGGCGGCGCGTTTCGCGGCGGCGTCGACCCTCTCCAGCTCTACATCTCGATCGCCGCCCTGGCGTACTTCTACCTCGGCAACAACCACACGCTGTCGGCGGTGTTCGGGCGCGATCTCGCCACAGCGGCCGCGCGCGAGGCGCGCCTCGCGCACATGGTGGACGTGATCCTCGGCTACCTGCGAACCGGCGGCGACGCGCGCCGCCGCCCGCGCCGGCAGCCGGGCGTATGATTAACTATCTGGTTATATAAGAGCTGCCATGGCCGCGCACTGGATCCGCCGCACGCTGGTCTCTCCCTGGGTCCGACCGATCCTGCTGGTGCTGCTGCTGATCGTGCTGTGGGAGCTCGCGATCCGGCTGTTCCGCATCCCGCCGTACCTCATACCGGCGCCGGAAGCGGTGGTGAAGCAGCTCGTCGAGCAATGGCCGACGCTGCTGCAGCAGAGCATCCCCACCACGTGGGCCACCCTCGGCGGCTTTGCGATGTCCATCGCCTTCGGCATACCGATGGCGCTCGTCATCGCCTACTCCCGCACGGTCGAGAGCTACGTGTATCCGCTGCTCGTCTTTTCGCAGAGCGTGCCGAAGATCGCGATCGCGCCGCTGTTCGTCGTGTGGTTCGGCTTCGGCCTGATCCCGAAGGTCATTTCCGCCTTCATGCTGGGCTTCTTTCCCGTCGTCGTCTCGACGGTCATGGGATTCAAGTCCGTCGATCCCGACATGCTCGACCTCGCGCGCTCCATGAAGGCGTCGCGGCTGGAAACGTTCATGCGCATCAGCCTGCCGCAGGCCATGCCGTCGATCTTCGCGGGCCTCAAGGTGTCGATCACGCTGGCGGTGGTCGGCGCCGTCGTGGGCGAATTCGTCGGCTCCAACTCGGGGCTGGGTTACCTGCTGCAGATCGCGAACGGGACCTTCGACCTGCCGCTGATGTTCGCCGCTCTCACGGTGCTGTCGGCCATCGGCGTGTTGCTGTTCGTGGTCGTGGACGTGGTCGAGCGCTGGACGATCCCGTGGCACGCATCGCATCGCAACGATTTCGCGGCCACCGCCTGACGGTGACGGCCTCGCGCTCGCTTCGCTCGCTGCCCCCCCGGAGGGGGCGGGGCCAGCGGCTTGGGGCGGACCGGCGCCGCTGGCGCGGCCGCATCAACGAGGAGGAAGAATGAACGTCAAACGGAGGATCGCGCTGGCCGCCGCGGCGCTCGCGCTCGTCGCAGGCCCCGCGTGCGCGCAGAACAAGGAGAAGGTGGTCCTGCTGCTCAACTGGTACACCTACAGCGAGCACGCGCCGTTCTATCTCGGCGAGGCACGCGGCTATTACGACCAGGAGAACATCGACCTCGACATCCAGGAAGGGCGCGGCTCGGGCGTCACGGTGCAGGCCGTCGCCGCCGGCACCGCCACGTTCGGCTACGCCGACGTGCCGACCATGATGAAGGCCGCGTCCAAGGGCGCGCCGGTCATCGCGGTCGGCGTCGCCCTCCAGACCTCGCCGATGTCGGTGATGGGCTTCTGCGAGAAGAACATCCGCAAGCCCGAGGACATCAAGGGCAAGACGGTGGCGGTGACACCGGGCGACTCGATGTCGCAGATCTGGCCGCTGTTCCTCAAGAAGACCGGGCTCAAGCCCGACGACTTCAAGCAGGTCGCCGGGGACGCGCAGACCAAGCTCAACGCGGTGATCAACGGACAGGCCGATCTGCTGCTCGGGTACGTGATGGACCAGGCGATCAAGCTGCAGGACGCCACGCACAAGCAGGTGTGCCCCATCCGCTTCGCCGACTATGGCGTCAACATGGTGAGCTCGGGCGTCATCGTGCAGAAGGACCTCCTCAAGACCAAGGAGGACGTCGTGAAGCGCTTCCTGCGCGCGACCACGCGCGCGATGGAGGAAGCGGCCAGGAATCCCGAAGCGGCGGTCGACGCGATGCTCAAGGCCAAGCCGAAGTCGGGTGTCCGCGACACCGCGATCATCGGCATGAAGGAAACAGCGCGCCTGTACAAGGGCCCGGACAACCCGAACGACAAGCCGTTGCGCGTAGGCGCGAAGAACATGGCCGAGACGCTGCAGCTCCTGGTCGAGTACGGCGGCCTCGACAAGGGGTCGGCGGGCAAGCCCGAGGACTACTACACCAACGCGTATTTGCCATGACGGCAGGTGCAGCGCTCGGCTCGGCCCGGCCACCACTGGCGGCCGAGCCCGCGCTGCGCCCGCTGATCCGCGTGGAACGCGTCAGCAAGACGTATCGCACGCAGGACGGAGACGTCGAGTCGCTGCGCCCGCTCACGTTCGACATCGGCGAAGGCGAGTTCATGGCCATCGTCGGGCCTTCCGGCTGCGGCAAGTCGACGCTGCTGAAGATGGTGGCGGGCCTGTTGCCGGCGACGTCGGGCCGCATCACGCTCGGCGGTGCCGCGGTGGACGGGCCGCCGGACAACGTCGGCATCGTCTTCCAGGCGCCGGTGCTGCTCGCGTGGCGCACCGTGCTCGACAACGTGCTGCTGCAGATCCAGATGCGCCATTTGCCGCGCGAGCGCTTCCTGCCCAAGGCGCATGCGCTGCTCGAGATGGTCGGCCTGAACGGCTTCGAGCAGAAGCGTCCATGGCAGCTCTCGGGCGGCATGCAGCAGCGCGCCTCGATCTGCCGCGCGCTGGTGCACGACCCCGCGGTGCTGCTGATGGACGAGCCGTTCGGCGCGCTCGACGCCATGACGCGCGAGAAGATGAACCTCGAGCTGCAGCGCATCTGGTGGGAGAACCGCAAGACCGTGATGTTCATCACGCACAGCATTCCGGAGGCCGTGTTCCTCGCCGACCGCGTGCTCGTGATGACCGAGCGGCCCGGCGACATCGCGGCGATCTACGACGTGACCTTGCCGCGGCCCCGCTCGCTCGCCATGATGGCCGACCCGGCGTTCGTCGCGCTCACGCAGACGATTCGCCGGCACTTCTATTCGCAGGGCACGCTCGACGCATGAGCGGGCGGCCGTGGGCAACATGAGCGCATCCCGTTTTGCCATCGCCGCGGTCGAGTGCTTCGAGCGTCCGGTCCGATTGCGGCTGCCGTTCCGTTTCGGCAACGCGACGGTGCGCGAGGCGCCGCAGGCCTTCGTGCGCGCGCGGATCGTCGCGCCGGACGGGCGCATTGCCATCGGACTCGCAGCCGAGCTGATGATCCCCAAGTGGTTCGACAAGGATCCGGCGCACGACAATGCGCGCAACGTCGACGACCTGCGCGCTTCGCTGCTGGCCGCCGCGGACGCGTACACCAGCGATCGCGGCGCAGCCTCGCCTTTCGGTCACGCCGCGCGCCATTACCAGTCGCTGCTCGACGCGGGCGCGCGCGCGGGACGGAACGCGCTCACCGCGTCGTACGGCGCGGCACTTGCCGATCGCGCCGTGCTCGACGCCGCATGCAGGCTGCAGGGCGTGTCGTTTGCCGTCGCGATGCGCGCCAACCTGGCGGGACTCGACGCAACCCTGACACCGGATCTCGCGGGCTTCGCGCTCGCCGATTTCCTGCGCGGCTTGCCGGCCCGCACGTCCATTGCCGCGCGCCACACCGTCGGGCTCGCCGACCCGATCGACGACGATTCGCCGGACGCGCTCTGCGCGATCGTCGCGCGCCACGGTCACCGTCATTTCAAGCTCAAGCTGTGCGGTGACGTCGCAGCCGACGTCGACCGCATCGCCCTTATCGCGGCCGTACTCGACCGGTTGCCCGAGTACGTCGTGACCCTCGACGGCAACGAGCAGTTCGGCGACGCGCCGAGCGTGCGCGGGCTGCACGCCGCCATTCAGCATGACGAGCGCCTGCGTCGCCTCGCGACCTCGGTGCTGTACCTCGAGCAGCCGCTGCCGCGACAGGCTACATTCGACGCGGCGTTGCACGGCGCGGCGGGCGACTGGCCGCTGCTCATCGACGAGGCGGACGGCACGATCGACGCCTTCCCGCGCGCACGCCGCTGCGGCTACGCGGGCGTGTCGAGCAAGAGCTGCAAGGGCGTCTACAAGTCGCTGCTCAACGCCGCACGGTGCGCACGCTGGAATACCGGAGATCCTTCGCACCCGCGCGCCTTCGTTTCCGGCGAGGATCTCACGTGCCAGGCCGGCATCGCCGTGCAGCAGGACCTCGCGCTCGTGACGCTGCTCGGGCTCGCGCACGTGGAGCGCAACGGGCATCACTACGTCGACGGCTTCGCGGGACAAGGCGCCGGCCTTCGGGAGCGCAACGCATTCCTGGCCGCGCATCCCGATCTGTACGTCGCCGACGGCGACAACGTGCGCCTGCGCATCGTGGGGGGACGCATCGACTGCGCTTCGCTCGACCGGCCGGCCACGGGCGCCGATGTCGCGCCCGATCTTGCGTCGATGGAGCCGGTCTCGCCTCGCGCGGCGCCGGCGCTTTCCTGAACACTCGCTGGAGCTCCGCTTGGAAACGATACGACTCGGCGTGATCATGAACGGTGTCACCGGCCGCATGGGCACGAACCAGCACCTGGTGCGATCCGTTCTCGCCATCCGCCAGCAAGGCGGCGTCGCGCTTGCCGACGGACGACGCATCGTGCCCGATCCGCTGCTCGTCGGGCGCAACGCAGCCAAGGTGAAGGCGCTCGCCGAGGCGCACGGCGTCGATCGCTGGACCACCGATCTCGAGGGCGCGCTGCGCAGCGCGGAAGAGCACGTCTATTTCGATTCCGCGTCCACGGGATTGCGTCCCGCGCTCGTTCGCAAGGCGATCGACGCGGGCAAGCACGTGTACACCGAGAAGCCGCTCGCGCCCACGCTCGACGATGCGCTCGATCTCTACCGGCGCGCCAAGGCGGCCGGCATCAAGCATGGCGTGGTGCAGGACAAGCTGTGGCTGCCGGGACTGCTGAAGCTGAAGCTCCTGATCGACAGCGGCTTCTTCGGCCGCATCCTCTCGGTGCGCGGCGAGTTCGGCTACTGGGTGTTCGAAGGCGACTGGCAGCCGGCGCAGCGGCCGAGCTGGAACTATCGCAAGGAAGAGGACGGCGGCATCATCGTCGACATGCTGTGCCACTGGCGCTACGTCCTCGACAACCTGTTCGGCGGCGTGCGCAGCGTGGCGTGCCTCGGCGCGACGCACATCCCGCAGCGCGTCGACGAGAACGGCAAGCGCTACGAGGCGACGGCGGACGACGCGGCGTACGCGACGTTCGAGCTCGACGGCGGCGTGATCGCGCAGATCAACAGCTCGTGGTGCACGCGCGTTCGGCGCGACGACCTCGCCACCTTCCACGTCGACGGCACGCTCGGGTCCGCGGTCGCCGGCCTCACCGAATGCTGGATCCAGCCGCGCGCCGCCACGCCGAAGCCGGTGTGGAACCCCGACGTGGCGCAGACGATCGACTTCTTCGACACGTGGCAGAAGATGCCGGGCAATCGCGTGTACGACAACGCGTTCAAGGTGGAATGGGAGCTGTTCCTGCGGCACGTCGTCGAAGGCGGTGCGTTCCGCTGGAACCTGCTCGAAGGTGCCAAGGGCGTGCAGCTCGCCGAGCTCGGTCACCGGAGCTGGCGCGAGCGCCGGTTCGTCGACGTCCCTGAATTGCCGGCATGACCCGCCTCACCCTCGAGCTGCCCACCTCCGAGCGCACGCTCGCGCCGTACACGCTGCGCGTACCGCACGTGTTCGACGCCGCCGCGGCGCGTCCCGCGTGGAACCGGGTCGCATTCGCTGCCGCGCATGTCGTCGCCGACCCGCTCGCGAGCGTCGATCCCTGGCTCGAGCCCTCCATCGACTGGGAGGCCACGCTCGCGTATCGGCGCTACCTGTGGTCGCTGGGCTTCGGCGTCGCGGAGGCGATGGACACCGCCCAGCGCGGCATGGGCCTCGACTGGTCGTCGTCGCTCGCGCTGATCCGTCGCACGCTGGCCGAAGCGCGTGCGACACCCGGTGCAGTCGTGTTCAGCGGCGCCGGCACCGACCACGTGATGCCCGATCCCGCGGCACCGCTTTCGCGCGTCGTCGGCGCGTACGAGGAGCAATGCGCGGCCATCGAAGGCATGGGCGGTCGCATCATCCTGATGGCAAGCCGCGCGCTCGCCGCGTGCGCGCGCTCGCCGGACGACTACCGCGAGGTCTACGCGCGCGTGCTGTCGCAGGTGCGCGAGCCGGTGATCATCCATTGGCTGGGCGAGATGTTCGATCCGGCGCTGGCGGGATACTGGGTCGGGCGCGCAACGCACGATGCCGACCATCGACAGGCGATGGAGGTGTGCGCGGAAGTCGTGGCGGCGCATGCCGCGAAGATCGACGGCATCAAGATCTCGCTTCTCGACGACGCCAAGGAGGTCGCGCTGCGCGCGCGGCTGCCGCGCGGCGTGCGCATGTACACCGGCGACGACTTCAACTTCGCGGCGCTGATCGGCGGAGACCAGCGCGGACATTCCGACGCGCTGCTCGGCATCTTCGACGCGATCGCGCCGGCGGCATCGGCGGCGCTCTCCGCGCTCGCGCAAGGCGACCGCGCGCGCTTCGACGCGATTCTCGCGCCGACCGTTCCGCTGTCGCGGCACGTGTTCGCCGCGCCGACGCGCTTCTACAAGACCGGCGTGGTATTCATCGCGTGGCTGAACGGGCACCAGTCGCACTTCACGATGGTCGGCGGCCAGCAGGGCGCGCGCAGCCTCGTGCACCTGGCGGAGCTCTTTCGCCTGACCGACGCGGCGGGGCTCCTGCGCGATCCCGAGCTTGCCGTCGCGCGCATGCGTACCCTGCTCGCGCTGCACGGCGTTTCGTGATGGCCGGTCCCGATCCCGCACTGCTGTCGATCAACACCGCCACGGTGCGCGCGCAGTGGCGCCTGCCGCAGATCATCGACGCCCTGGTTCGTCACGGCATACGCGGCATCTCGCCGTGGCGCGACCAGGTGGCGGACGCGGGTCTCAAGGAAAGTGCCCAACGCATTCGCGATGCGGGCCTCACGGTGACCGGATTGTGCCGCGGCGGCATGTTTCCCGCCGCCGATCGGCAGGGACGGCGCGCCGCGCTCGACGACAACCGCCGCGCGGTCGACGAAGCGGTGACGCTCGGCGCGCGCTGCCTGGTCCTCGTGGTCGGCGGCCTTCCCAAGGATCGCGAAGGCCGCGTGGTGTCGAAGGACCTCGCCGGCGCACGCGAGATGGTGCGAGACGGCATCGGCGAGCTCCTCGACTACGCGCGCGGCGCCGGCATGCCGCTCGCCATCGAGCCGTTGCATCCGATGTACGCCGCCGACCGCGCGTGCGTGAACACGCTGGCGCAGGCGAACGACCTGTGCGACGAGCTCGCCCCGAGCGGCCGCGACGGCCTCGGCGTCGCGGTCGACGTCTACCACGTGTGGTGGGACCCGCATCTTTCGCGCGAGATCGCGCGCGCCGGCGAGCGTGATCGGCTGTTCGCGTATCACATCTGCGACTGGCTCGTGCCGACCAACGACCTGCTGAACGATCGCGGCATGATGGGCGATGGCGTCATCGACCTTCCCGTCATTCGGCGCTGGATGGAGGACGCCGGCTACCGCGGCTTCCACGAAGTGGAGATATTCTCCGCCGCGAACTGGTGGCGCCGCGACGGCGACGAAGTGCTGCTCACCTGCCGGCGCCGCCACGCCGAGGTCACGTAGGCGTTGTTTTGTGCGCCGCACAAAGCGGCGTACAATGCATCGCTTGCCGGTCCGCACGTTGCATCCGCGCACCGGCCGCGTCGATGAACGCCCTCGTCCTCCGACCGCTTGTCGCGCTGCGTCCCGGGCGCCTCGCGCGCAGCGCGGGCATCGCACTGCTCGCGCTGGGCGTCGTGTACGGCGACATCGGCACGAGCCCGCTCTACGCGCTGAAGATCGCGTTCACCGCCGAGCACGGCCTGCCGCTCGGCCGCGAGAACGTGCTGGGCATCCTGTCGCTCACGTTCTGGGTGCTCACGGTCGTCGTGTCGATCAAGTACGTGTCGTTCATCCTGCGCGCGGACAACCGCGGCGAAGGCGGCATCCTCGCGCTCGTTGCGCTCGCGCTGTCGTCGCTCGAGCGTCGCCCGCGGCTCAAGCACGCGATGATCGTCCTGGCGCTCGTCGGCGCCGCGATGTTCTACGGCGACAGCGTCATCACGCCGGCGATATCCGTCATGTCCGCGGTCGAGGGTCTCGAGGTCGTCTCGCCGGCGCTCGCCGCCTGGGTGGTTCCGCTGACGCTGGTCATCCTGGTCGCGCTCTTCGCGCTCCAGCACCACGGCACGGCGGCCGTGGGCCGCATGTTCGGGCCCGTGATGCTCGTGTGGTTCGCCGCCATCGGCCTCGCCGGGCTGTCGCAGATCACGCGCGATCCCGGCGTGCTGGAAGCGCTGAATCCGCTGCACGCGGCGCGGCTCGGCGTCGACCATCCCGCCGCGACGTTCGTGCTGCTCGCGGCGATCTTCCTCGTCGTCACGGGCGCCGAAGCGCTGTACGCCGACATGGGCCATTTCGGCCGCTTTCCCGTGCGCCTGGCGTGGTTCAGCGTGGTGATGCCCGCGCTCGTGCTGAACTACTTCGGGCAGGGCGCGTACGTACTCGCGCATCCCGACGGTGTCGCGAACCCGTTCTACCTGATGCTGCCGCAATGGGCGCAGCCGCCGATGGTGTTGCTCGCCACCGCGGCCACGGTCATCGCGTCGCAGGCGGTGATCTCCGGCGCGTACTCGCTCACGGCGCAGGCGATCCAGCTCGGCTACAGCCCGCGCATGACGATCGAGCACACGTCGTCGCGCGAGATGGGGCAGATCTACATGCCGTTCGTCAACTGGGTGCTGTTCGTGGCGGTCGTCGCGCTCGTGCTCGGCTTTCGCAAGTCGGACAATCTCGCGGCGGCGTACGGAATCGCGGTGTCGACCACGATGCTCGTGACCTCGATGCTGGCGATCGTCGTCGCGCGCACGGTGTGGGGCTGGAGCGAGCTTCGCACCACGCTGATCCTCGGTGCGCTGGTTTGCGTCGACGTGCTCCTCTTCGCCGCCAATACGGTGAAGATCGCCGAGGGCGGCTGGTTCCCGGTCACGATCGGGGGCCTGTGCCTGCTGTTCATGCTGACGTGGCTGCGCGGGCGCAACAAGGTGTTCGAGCAACTGCGCCGCGACAGCATTCCGCTCTACGAATTCGTGCGCGGCCTGGCGAGCGATCCGAACGGACCGGCGCGCGTGCCCGGCGTCGCGGTGTTCCTCACCGGCGACGCCGACGCCGTGCCGCACGCGCTCCTGCACAACCTGAAGCACAACATGGTCATGCACGAGACGGTCGTGTTCATGACCATCACGACGCGTCCGGTGCCGCTGGTCCCGGCCGACGAGCGTCTGGTGCTGACCTCGCTCGCGCCGGGGTTGCACCAGCTTCGCGCGTACGTCGGGTTCAAGGAGGAGCCGGACGTCGTCGCGTTGATCGACGAGCTGCGCAACCGCTACGGCCTCGTCTGCGACCCCATGCGCACGTCGTACTTCCTGTCGCGCGAGACGCTCGTGACCGTCGGCGCGCACGGCATCGCGCGCTGGCGCGAGCGCCTGTTCGCATGGATGGCGCGAAACGCCATGCGCGCGCACGACTATTTCCGCATTCCGTCGAATCGCGTGGTCGAGCTGGGGTCGGTGCTGGAGATCTGAAGCCCCTCACCCCAACCCTCTCCCCGGACTCGGGGAAGGGGGCGGCCGGTCCCGTAAAATCGCGCTCTTTCGCCACGGAGAAGCGCGATGCCCCTCGTCTCGATGCGCCAGCTGCTCGACCATGCGGCCGAGCACGGCTACGGCCTGCCGGCCTTCAACGTGAACAACCTCGAGCAGGTGCGGGCCATCATGGCGGCAGCGGCCGAGACGGACAGCCCGGTGATCATGCAGGCCTCGGCGGGCGCGCGCAAATACGCGGGCGAGGTGTTCCTGCGGCATCTCATCGACGCGGCGGTCGAGAGCTACCCGAACATCCCGGTCGTGATGCACCAGGATCACGGGCAGTCGCCCGCGGTGTGCCTCGGGGCGATCCGCCTGGGCTTCTCGTCGGTGATGATGGACGGCTCGCTGCAGGAGGACGGCAAGTCCATCGCGAGCTACGAATACAACGTCGACGTGACGCGCCGCGTGGTCGAGATGTCGCACGCGATCGGCGTCACCGTCGAGGGCGAGCTCGGCTGCCTCGGCTCGCTCGAGACCATGCGCGGCGACAAGGAGGACGGTCACGGCGCGGAAGGCACGATGACGAAGGAGATGCTGCTGACCGACCCCGACCAGGCGGCCGACTTCGTGAAGGCGACGCAGCTCGACGCGCTCGCCATCGCGATCGGCACTTCGCACGGCGCGTACAAGTTCTCGCGCAAGCCGACCGGCGACATCCTGGCGATCGACCGCATCAAGGAGATCCATCGCCGCGTGCCCAATACGCACCTGGTGATGCATGGCAGCTCGTCGGTTCCGCAGGATCTACTCGCCGAGATCCGCGAATTCGGCGGCGACATGAAGGAAACCTACGGCGTCCCGGTCGAGGAGATCCAGGAAGGCATCCGGCACGGCGTGCGCAAGGTGAACATCGACACCGACATCCGGCTCGCGATGACGGGCGCGATCCGCCGTTACATGGCGGAGAACCGCTCCAGGTTCGATCCGCGCGATTACCTCAAACCCGCCATGGCTGCGGCGAAGAAGGTCTGCGCGCAGCGCTATCAGCAGTTCGGCTGTGCCGGCATGGCCTCGAAGGTCAAGGCCGTGCCGCTCGACAAGATGGCCGCGCGCTACAAGTCCGGCGAGCTGCGACAAGTCGTGAACTGACGCCGGCTACCCGCACTGCGCCGCACGCCGCGGGAATGGTGCAAGCGGCGATGCGCGTCGTCGGTCGCGCGCCTTCGCGAGCGGGATGGTGCCAGCGGCGCGTGATCGCGCATTGAACGATTCGCGCGCGCGGCGAATCGAAGCTCACGTTGGCAATGGCAATGAAGCGTGAGTCTGCAGGCGCAGCGGGTCCACCGCGCGTGCGCCAACCGTTCGGCAACTGGCTGCTGTTCCTGGGCGCGCTGGTCGCCTTCTGCCTCGCCCTGTTCGGCTATTTCTGGAAGGGCAACGGCATCCATGGCACCGGCGGCGCGCTGCTCGTCGTCGTGAGCAGCGGGCTCGCGCTGGTCGGTGCGTTCGTCCTCCTGCAATGGCGCGATACGCCGCGATGGCTGCGCGTCCTCGTGCTCGTGCTGATGATCCTCGACATCGTAGGCACCGGTGTCGCGGCCTGGTTCCTCGAGACGTACTGGCTGCTCGCCTTCCTCGCGCTCGCGCTGCTCGGCTGGATCGCGTGCGTCGCCGCGCCGCGCACGCCGCCGCACGTCGCTTCCGCCGCAACGACGCTCGCAGCCTGCGTCGTCGCTGGCGCCGCGCTCGCGACGCTTGCATTCGTGGGCGGGCCGCACGCGCAGTCCGCCAACCCCGCGCCCGCCGCGACCGCATCGGACGAGGTGGCGCCGGACGGCGCGACGCGTTACTCCGGCTGGTACACGTTCAACGGCGACCTGATGGATCGCAAGTACTCGGAAGCCGACCAGGTGACGCCGCAGAACGTCGGCCAATTGCGCAAGGCCTGGGAGGTGCACACCGGAGACGTGTCCGATGGCAGCGGCGACGTGCCCGTCACCGACTGGTCCGCGACGCCGCTGTTCGTCAACGACACGGTGTACGTGAGCACGCCGTTCTACCGGATCTTCGCGCTCGAGCCCGACACGGGCAAGGTGAAATGGACCTACGACACGCACGCGCCGCGCAAGGCGGTGACGCAGCCCGACCTCAAGACGCGCGGCGTGGCGTACTGGCAGGCGGCGACGCCGGACGCCGGCAAGCCGTGCCAGAAGATCGTGTACGTCGGCACGATGGACGCGAAGCTGTACGCGGTCGATGCCGACAGCGGCAAGCCGTGCGAAGGCTTCGGCAACCACGGCGTTCTCGACGTCGAGCAGTGGAACACGACCAACGCGAAGTGGCCGCTGTCGCTGCTGCAGCCGCCGACGGTGTACAAGGACACGCTGTACATCGGCTGGGCGGGAAAGGACTGGGCGCTTGCGCAGGCGCCGCCGGGCACGGTGTTTGCGGTCGACGCGCAGACGGGCAAGCTGAAATGGACGTTCGACGCATTGCCGCCGGATGCTGCGAAGACGACCGGAACGTCGAACGTCTGGGCGAGCATGTCGATCGATCCCGCGCACGGCATCCTGTATCTGCCGATCAGCTCGCCGAGCCCGAACTTCTACGGTGGAAACCGCAAGGAGGCGCTGCCGCTCGCAACGACCGTCACGGCGCTCGACGCGGACACCGGCAAGGTGCTGTGGAGTCGCAAGATCGTCCATCACGACATCTGGGACTACGACACGAACGCGGCGCCGACGCTGGTCGACCTGCACAAGGACGGCAAGACGATTCCGGCGCTCGTGCAGACATCCAAGATGGGCTTCCTGTTCGTGCTCGACCGCCTGACCGGCGAGCCGATCTATCCGATCGAGGAACGTCCGGTGCCGGCGTCGGACGTGCCGGGCGAGCAGGCGGCGCCGACGCAACCGTACGTGCCGAAGCCCGAGCCGACCGTGGCCGACCGCTTTCCCGGCATCTTCAAGCTGGCGGACTGGGCGGGATTCGGCGAATGCTCGAAGGCCATGACCCAGCTGCGCTACGACGGTCGCTACACGCCGCCGAGCGTGAAGGGAAGCCTGGCGTACCCGTCGACCGCGGGCGGCACCGAATGGGGCGGCGGTGCCGTCGATCCGCGCAGCGGCGTGTACGTGGTCAACAGCTCTGCCGTCGCGCAGATCTACCGCCTGGTGCCCCGCGCCGAATACCAGCAGATCACCCGTAACGGAACGCCCGACGGCTACTTCCCGCAAACCGGCGTGCCGTACGGCTTCTACCTGCACAACTTTCTCAATCGCTGGGGCATGCCGTGCTGGAATCCACCGTACGGCACGCTGTCGGCGTACGACCTCAACACGGGGAACCTGCTGTGGCGCAAGCCGTTCGGCGCCGTGCAGAAGTGGGGCTTCTACATGCCCGATTCGTGGGGCTCGGTGACCATCGGCGGCCCGCTGATCACCAAATCCGGCCTCGTCTTCATCGGCGGCTCGATGGACGCACGCGTGCGCGCGATCGACCTCAAATCCGGCGACGTGCTGTGGAAGTCGCTGGTGGAGGCGCCGGCAGTCGCCACCCCGGCGACCTACATGTACAAGGGCCGCCAGTACGTCGTCTTCGTCGCGGGCGGCAACGCGATCCTCAAGCCCCAGGTCTCCGATCAGATCGTCGCGTACGCCTTGCCGTGACCCCGCCTGGCGAGCGCATGCTTCGACGGCGCTTCGAGCATCCCGCGAGCCCTGAAGCAGGAAGCCCCGGCCGCCTCGATCCGGCAGCCGGGGCTCCTCCTCCCTCCCTTAGACGGGGCCCTCTCCCGCGCGGGGAGAGGGCATCATGCGGCGATCAACGTGCCGTTGCGCCGACGGCGAGTCCCTCGTCGGTGTTGAGGTCCGCCACCTTGCGGTCGCGCAGGAACAGCAGGCCCACCACGAACGTCATCAGCGCGACGATGATCGGGTACCACAGGCCGTAGTAGATGTCGCCCTTCGCCGCGACCAGCGCCGTGGCGAGCAGCGGCAGCATCCCGCCGAACCAGCCGTTGCCGATGTGATACGGCAGCGACATCGACGTGTAGCGGATGCGCGTCGGGAACAGCTCGACCAGGTAGGCCGCGATCGGCCCGTACACCATGGTGACGTAGATCATCATGATGACGAGGATCACCTCGACCATGAACCAGTTGATCTGGTTCGGGTCGGCCTTGGCGGGGTAGCCCGTCGCCTTCAGCGCATCGGCGAGCTTCTTGTCGTCGTAGCCCTCGACCGTGGTGTCGCCGATCTTGGTAACGACCTTCGCCGTCGAGCCGGCCGGCAGCGGCTGCGTGCTGAACGACAGGCCTGCCTTGGTGAGGAAGTCCTTCGCGCGGTCGCAATCCGAGAACTTCGTCCACGGGCCCACGAAGATGTGCAGGTTGCAGTCGCTCGCGTCCGCCGACACGGTCACCGGATGGGTCGCCGCGTAGCTCTCGAGCGCCGGGTTCGCGTAGTGCGTGAGCGCCTTGAACAGCGGGAAGTACGTCACCGCGGCGATCAGGCATCCCGCGAGGATGATCTTCAGCCGGCCGATGCGATCGGACAGCGCGCCGAACACGATGAAGAACGGCGTGCCGATGACCAGCGAGATGGCGATCAGCGTGTACACCGTCGCGATGTCGACCTTCAGCGTGATCTGCAGGAAGAACAGCGCGTAGAACTGGCCCGTGTACCACACCACGCCCTGGCCGGCGGTCGCGCCGAGCAGCGCGAGCAGCACGTACTTGTTGTTCGGGTACTTGAGGAAGCTGTCGGTCAGCGGCGCCTTGCTGCCCTTGCCCTCGGCCTTCATCCGCTGGAACACCGGCGACTCGTTGAGCTTGAGCCGTATGTACACGGAGAAGATCAGCAGGATCAGCGACACGAGGAACGGCAGCCTCCAGCCCCAGTCGGCGAACTGCGCCGGCGTGAGCATGCCGCTGAAGCGGCAGAGGCCGATCACCAGCAGCGACAGGAAGAAGCCCAGCGTCGCGGTCGTCTGGATCCATGCCGTATCGTAGCCGCGCTTGTTGGGCGCCGCGTGCTCCGCGACGTACGTGGCGGCGCCGCCGTACTCGCCGCCGAGCGCCAGGCCCTGCAGCAGGCGCAGCGTGACCAGCAGGATGGGCGCGGCCCATCCGATGGACTGGTACGTCGGCAGCAGCCCGACCGCGAACGTCGAGAAGCCCATCACGAGGATGGTCACGAGGAACGTGTACTTGCGTCCCACGAGGTCGCCGACGCGCCCGAACACGAGCGCGCCGAAGGGCCGCACGAGGAACCCCGCGGCATACGTGGCGAACGCCGACAGCAGCGCCGCGGTGTCGTTGCCCTTGGGGAAGAACAGCGCCGCGAAGAACGGCGCGAGCGTCGCGTACAGGTAGAAGTCGTACCACTCGAACACGGTGCCGAGCGACGACGCGAAGATGACGCGCGTCTCTTCGCGCGAGAACCCGGCCTGCTGCGGTCGGGATGCAGGTGGGACGGCGGTTGCCATCGGGACCTCCACGGGGTGGGCGCCTTCGGGGCGCGAAACGATCGCCGGGCTCTTCGACGGGCCCGTGCACGCGCGATCTTGGGGAGGCTCGCTTACACCAAACTTACGCGATCGCCTCCGCGTGCGCCGGGAAGCTTGCTGCGACGCACAATCCCGGTCCGTCGCGATTGGGCTCGAGCGTGACGGTCGCGCCGTGCACGTCGGCAATCGTGCGCACGATCGCGAGCCCGAGGCCGGTGCCCGAGGCGATGGCATCGCGCCCGCGATAGAACGGCTCGAACACCCGGGCGCGCTCGTCGTCCGGCACGCCCGGGCCCGTGTCGCGCACGGCGATCACTGCGTTGGCGCGGCGATCGCGGCCCATCTCGACCGTGATGACGCCGCCGTCGGGCGTGTAGCGTATGGCGTTGTCGAGCAGGTTCGACAACAGCTCGCGCAGCAACAGGCGATCGCCGTGCACCGTCATCACGCCCGGCGTCGAAGGCCCTTCGAAGCCGAGGTCCTGCATGCGCGCGTTGGCGGCCGGCAGGTGCTCCGCGATGACGTCCTTCGCGAGCGCGACGAGGTCCACGTCCGCCTGCTTCGAGCGCACGTACGTGCCGGCGCGCGCGAGCATCAGCAGGCGATTCGCGAGCGCCGTCGCATGCTCGGTCCCCGCCGCGAGGCGCTCGAGCGTGCGCTGCATCGTCGCGGGGTCGCGCAGGCCGAGCGCGAGCTCCGTTTGCGAGCGCAGGCCGGCAAGCGGCGTGCGCAATTGATGCGCGGCATCGGCGATGAAGCGCCGCTGCGTCTCCATGCTGGTCGCGAGGCGCGCCATCAGGCCGTTGATCGACTCGATCAGCGAGCGCAGCTCGCGCGGCGCCGCTTCGGGGTCGAGCGGCGCGAGATCGCCCGAGCCGCGCCGGTCGATCGACTCCTTGAGCCGGCGCATCGGTCCCACGACGTACGCGAAGCCGTAGAGCACGATCAGGATCGCGCCGAACATCACCACGACCTGAGGCAGCAGCACCGACGGCGTGCGCAGCGATTCGACCAGCACGCGGCGCTTGTTGAGCGTCTCGGCCACCTGCACCGTGAGCCTGCCGTTGGGCGTGCGCGGATCGGCAACGTGCACGGACGCGACGCGCACGGGCTGGTCGCGTATCGTGCCGGTCTGCACCGCGGTGTCCGGCGTGCCGCGCGTCATGATCACCGGCGGCATGTCCTCGTCGCCCTCGAGCACGTCACCGCTCTCGCCGCGGAGCGCGAAGTAAACGTTGTCGCGCCGATCCGAGCGCAGGAACTGCACCGCCCCGGGGCGCACCATGACGCCGCTCGGCGTGAGGCGGATCTCGCCTGCGAGCGCGCGCGCGGTGTCGACGAGCTTCTCGTCGTACGGCGCATCCACGGCGCTGCGCACGATGAACTCGGTGACGCTCGTCATCGCGAGCCACACGAACGCGAGCAGGCCGACCAGCCATCCGAAATACTTGAAGAACGTGACCATTGCGTGGCCCGCTCACGAGGCCTTGGTGAGGTAGTACCCCAGCCCGCGCACGGTCTGCACGTGCACGCCCGCGGGCTCGAGCTTGCGCCGCAGCCGGTGCACGTACACCTCGATCGCATTGGCCGTCACGTCCTGGTCCCAGCCGCACAGGTGCTCGACGAATTGCTCCTTGGCGATCACGCGCCCGCAACGCAGGAGCAGCAGCTCCAGCACGGCGAGCTCGCGCGAGCTCAGGTCGACGACCTCCCCGTCGATGGTCGCCGTGCGTGCCGCCGTGTCGAACGCGAGATGGCCGTGCACGAGCACGTTGCGGTCGCGGCCGTTGCTGCGGCGAATGAGCGCGCGGATGCGCGCCTCGAGCTCGGCGAGCGCGAACGGCTTCACCAGATAGTCGTCCGCGCCGGCGTCGAGCCCCGCGACACGGTCGGCGATGGCGTCCGCCGCGGTGATGATCAGCACGGGTGTGGCGAGCGCGCGATCGCGCATGCGCTTCAGCACGTCCCTGCCCGACGTGCGCGGCAGTCCGAGATCGAGCACGACGATGTCGAAGGTCTGCGCGCGCAGCGCCGCGTCGGCCGCGGTGCCGTCGCGAACCCAGTCGAGCGCATGCCCGCCGTGCCCGAGATGCTTGGCGATCGCGTCGCCGAGCAGCGGGTCGTCCTCGGCCAGCAATATCCGCAAGCCGCACCTCCTCTCGCCCCCATGGTAACGGGGGCCCGGGAGGCCCTCAAGGACAGTCGCTCAGCGGCAATTCGACGGCCTGCAGGACGTCGCCGGTGCGAGGACGCTGCACGAACGCCACGATGGCCGGCGCACGGCCCGGCTCGGCTGGAACGGCGAACGTCGTGTGGCTGACGAGCGCGCCGTGCGCATCCGGTGCGCCGCCTTCGAACAGCGCGCGCACGACGTGATCGTGCGTCAGGCGCACGCCTCGATTCTCGCCCGCCTTCACGTCGCTCACCAGGTTGCCGTCGACGTATGCGAGGCCGACGGTCGCGCCACGCCGCAACGCCGCGTCGGCGATGGTTGCCGTTGCGTGCACGTCGACGACGGCGCCCCTGCGCTCCGCGGTCACGCTCAACGATGCGCGCGCGGGAGCCTGCGCCGCGGCGCCGAGCGCGCTGCCGGCCTGCTGATCGCGCCACGCGAAGTCGTGTCCCTGCAGCAGCACCTGGGGCGTGTAGACGAAGCCGGCTCGGTTCGCTTCCGCGGCGCGGTGCTGGCGCTCGGTGAACGCGGCGCTCGCGAACCGATCCTTCCAGCCCAGCCGATCCCAATAGTCGACGTGGAACGCCAGCGCAATCGCGGACGCATCGTTGCGCGCGAACGTGCGCGAGAGCCAGCGGTCCGCGGGCGGGCAGCTGTCGCAGCCTTCCGAGGTGTAGAGCTCGACCAGCGGGCGCGTCGTCGCGCCGCTTTGCGCGCGGCAGGCGTCTTCCGCGCGGCCCGGCGAAGGCAGCAGCAGGGTCAGCGCGATGCAAGCTGCGGGTATTCGCGTGTCCATGTGCAGTAAGTCGCGGGCCTCGCGTGCAACCTTACCGAAGGCGGTTGTGTGCTAGCATTTTTCGCCTCCCGCGCCGCGGGCATGCAAGGAGCCGTCAATGGGCATCATGAGCATCGTATGGATGATCATCGTGGGCTTCATCGTCGGCGCGCTCGCGCGCTGGTTCTATCCCGGCACCATACCCATGGGCTTCCTCGGCACCGCGCTCGTGGGGATCGTCGGCTCGCTCATCGGCGGCGTGATCGGCGGCCTCATCTGGAAGTCGCCGGACGGGCGCTTCCATCCTGCCGGCATCGTGCTGTCGATCATCGGCGCGCTGATCGTGCTCTGGATCTACCTGAGGTTCCTCGCAGCGCCGTAGATCAATCGTAAATCGGCGTCGGAGCAGGTACTCCGACCCCGGTTTGCATGCGCTACATCAGCTCGGCCGCGGGCCCGAGGATCTGCTCGCGCAGCTCGCGGTAGCGCGGCAACTGCGGCGGGTACACGCAGATGTACTTCACCTGCGCGGCCTGCAGGCAGCGCTGCTTGATGATCTCGAGCTTCTGATCGCGCGGATTGATCACCTGGTCCGGCTCCTTGGAGTCGACGATCGCCACGATGGTCATGTCGCGATCGCACACCACGAAGCCGACGTGCTGGTTGGCGATCTTCCTGAACGCGCGCAGACGCTCCATGCCCTGCGGCCCGATCTTGACCTGCAGCACGTCGGCGAGCCGGATGCGCGCGAAGATCTCGTGACGCGGGAACGCGGCCTTCAGCAGCAGGTACACGACGCTCTCGGCCTTGGACAGGAAGCGCGGCCGCAGCAGGTAGAGCCCGGGCAGCTCGGCGGAGGACAGCAGGCGCGTGGTCTCGCCCTCGGTCCACTGTGCGACCGTGTTGGGGCCTTCCATGCCGCCGCGTACGCCACGGCCGCCGCTGCGGCTGCGCTTGATCAGGCCGCCGATGATGGCCACCAGCAGCAGGGCGATCGCAAGCGCGAACACGACCCCTGACGTCATCCTCGCCTATTCCCTGGCCATGCCCTCACCGCGCCGGTGCGCGATGACTGCAGCATAAGCATTGTTGTTTTGCGGTCTACAACCGCGAAGTAGTCTAAAGCATTCGACCGCGCGACGGGCGATGCGCGGCGCCGCGCACGCCCGCTCGTATCCCGGGTGTTGCGGATGTCGCACGTGTAGGACGCCCTCGGATATGAAGTTGCGCCGCGGGCCGCTGACCCACGGCCGCCGGGGCCGGCACACTGCGGCCCATGAATACGTCACTTCATCCCATCGGCTGGCGAGTGCGTGCCGCGCAGGCCGCGATCGTCGGCCTGGCCGCGGGCGGCATGACTCTCGCCGTTGCCGACACGCCCATTCCCGATCCCCCCATACCCGCGGAAGCTCGGATCGTGCTCGCCTCCGCCGACATGCCGAGCGGGGCCGATTATCCCTGCGGTGCACTCGGCCTGCACGATCTCGGAAGCCAGATCGACCGGCACGTCGCGCAGTGGCAGGCGATGCACCGCAGCGCCCACGCCAAGCCCGGGCATCGGATGCACACGGGCAATCTCGTGGAAGGCGTGGTGGGATTCCCCGTTCGGCACTATCGCCTCGCAGCGGACGAGGATGACGCGGCGAAGCGCTAGCGGTTGCACAGGCGCGACAAAAAGCCCGGCCGAGCCGGGCTTTTTTCTGGGCGTTTCGGCCGTGGGCCGGCGCGTCAAGCGTCGCCGCCGCGCCGGCGCCGGGCCATTCGCACGGCCGCCAGCGCCGCGGCGAACAGCACCAGCGACCCGGGTTCGGGCACAGGCGTCGCGAGCTGCACCGATGGAGCGGGCGTCAGTGCGCCGGCAAACGCCGCAACGGCGGGCTGGGGTCCCGCGAACGCGAGTGTGAGCAAGGACCCGGCGCCGCTCGGGTCGGTGGAGTCGACGAGCGTCCCGTCCGCCCGCAGCAGAACCATCGCGAGCTGGTCGGGCGTGCCGCCCGCGTCGGTCGTTCCATTCACCGCCACGTGAAACGAGAACGATGCGCCGGGCAGGAACGACGAGGCGAACACGTTGAGGAACGTGCTGTCGACCATCTCGACCGCGCTCGCGAGGTCGCCCGTGACGCCTCCGAAGGTGAGCGCCGCATCCATTGCGCCGGGACTGCCGCCGGCGAACTGCAGGTCGCTCAGCACGACGTGGATATTCGCGTCGCCCGTGCCGCTGCCGTCCGTGAGCGCGAACGCGACCTCGAACGGGCCTGCCAGCGCCGACGTGTCGAGCGCGACATCGGCCTCGAACGGCAGGGCGTGCACACCGCTCGCGCACGCGAGCGCGCACGCGGCCATCCACCTTGCCACGCTCGGAAGCTTCATGCGTCCTCCTTCACCGCGGGCCATTGCCCGCGAGCACGCGCGTGGCATAGGTGATGCCGGTCCGGCTCGGGTCGACGAATTGCAGCACCACGCTCGCGCTCGCGCCGGCGGCCAGGCTCGCGGCGAAGTTCAGGTACGGGCTGCCGGCTGGCAAGGAGCATACCGTGCTTCCGGTAGCCGCCGCGAGCGACGCGTTGGACCCGAGGGCGTCGAGCACCAGCGACAGCGGGCCCGCGATCGTCGACGCGCTCGTGTTCCGGATCGTGACGGTCTGGACGAAGCGCTGCGTGGCGAAGTTGTAGCCGAAGCCCGATCGCGTCACCTGCACCCGGGTGCTCGCATCGCTTGCGCAGACCGACGCACCGCCGACGCGCGTGCTCGTATCCGCGGCGCTCTTCAGCGGCTCGACGTTTCCGGCCTGGTCCTCGCCGATGCTCATGAACGAGTAGCTGTGCCCGGTCACGCCGCTGTACACGGCCGACGTCGCCGGCGTCGCGTCGAGCCAGACACCGAAGGGGCCGCCGTTGTCGGACACGAGTATCGTGAATCCGCCGATCCCCGAGCCGTTGTCGCTGCCGGTCCATTGCACGGGGAACGACGTCCCGGCCTGAGTCGCGGCGAGGGGCAGCACGCGCGTGAGCGGCGCTTCGCGGTCGATCACGTTCTGCCACGTCGGCGTCGCGATGGGCGCGTTGGTGTCGAACACGACGCTCGCGCCGTTTCGGACGGCTGTCCCGGTCGCGAGCCCGGGCTTCGGCATGACGGAGAATGCGACGCTGCCTTCGCCGGCGGGCGGCGACGTGTTCGGCGGCAGGAAGCCGGCGTCGGGATCGGCGGTGAGCTGCAAGGTGCCCGGATCCACCGATCTGAATCGCCACGTCACGCGGCCGCTGGCGGCATCGATGCCCGCGTCGACCGCTACGACGATGTCCTGCCCCGGCCGCAAGTCCATGCTGCCCGTCCATCCGCGCACGCCGGGAGCGGGAATG
>DASXAF010000087.1:0-4763 GCA_036406955.1 Casimicrobiaceae bacterium | reverse complement strand
TGCGCGGCGGTCACGTCGACGTGACCGTGCTGGGCGGGCTGCAGGTCGACGAGAACGGGCGCCTCGCGAACTGGATGATTCCCGGCAAGATGGTGCCGGGCATGGGCGGCGCGATGGACCTGGTGTCGGGCGCCAAGCGCGTGGTCGTCGCCATGCAGCACACCGCGAAGGGCAAGCCCAAGATCGTGCGCGCGTGCACGCTGCCGCTCACCTCCGTGCGGACCGTCGATCTCGTCGTGACGGAGCTCGCCGTCATCGCGTTCGGAGGCGGCCGGCCCACGCTCGTCGAGACCGCGCCCGGTGTTTCGCCAGGCGACGTCGTCGCGGCCACCGAGGCCCAGCTCGTCGTGCCGGCGCACGTCGCCACCATGCCAATCGAGTGAGGACATCATGACCGTGGACATTCCCCAGCCGGCGCTGAAGGGCAAGAAAGCGCTCGTGGTCGGCATCGCCAACCAGCATTCGATCGCCTACGGCTGCGCCAGGGCGTTTCGCGAGCTGGGCGCCGAGCTCGCGATCACCTACCTCAACCCGAAGAGCAGAACGTACGTCGAGCCGCTGGCTCGTGAGCTCGATGCGCCGATTTTCATGGAGCTCGACGTCGCCAGGCCCGGAATGCTCGAGGAAGTGTTCGAGACGATCGACAAGCAATGGGGCACGCTCGACATCCTCGTGCATTCCATCGCGTGGGCGCCCAAGGACGACCTGCAGGGCCGCCTGATCGACTGCTCGGCCCAGGGCTTCGGCCAGGCGATCGACATCTCCTGCCATTCGTTCCTGCGCATGGCGAGGCTCGCCGAGCCGTTGATGAAGGACGGCGGCACGATGTTCGCGATGAGCTACTACGGCGCGAACAAGGTCGTCGCCAACTACAACGTGATGGGACCCGTGAAGGCGGCTCTCGAGGCCTGCTGTCGCTACCTCGCCTACGAGCTGGGCGACAAGGGCATACGCGTGCACGCCATCTCGCCCGGGCCGCTGAAGACGCGCGCCGCGTCGGGGCTCAAGGACTTCGACCTGCTCCTCACCGAGGCCGCGCGGCGCGCGCCGCTCGGCGAGCTCGTCGACATCATGGACGTCGGCTTCACCTGCGCGTTCCTCGCGACGCCGTACGCGCGACGCCTGTCGGGCGAGACCCTCTACGTGGACGGTGGCGTGAACATCATGGCGTGACGCTACCAGCGAAAGGCGACGCCGATCAGCGGCCCGCTGAACTTCGCGGTCTCGATGCTGGAACCCGACTTGAAGTGGTAGTCGAGATAGCGCCACGCGAGCGCGAAGTCCCACGACGAGACCGAGTAGCCGATGCCGGCGAGGCCCTGCCACGTGAAGTCCGATTCGCCCGTGCCGACGTCCAGGTAGTACGGCACGAACCATTGGCGATCGGGCCCGAACCCGAGGCGCCCCTTCACGCCCACGATCGCGTCCCAGTTGGTGACCTTGTCGGTGGAGCTTCCCGTGCGAGCGGGCTGGAGCGGCCCGAGGTCGGCGCTGAAGTTCCAGTCGAGCGTCTCGCGCACGTCGGCGAGGCGCGCGCCGGCGAGCACGTCGAGGGTCGAAGCCGGATCGGCGAGCACGCGATACGTGCCCGCGATGGTCCATATGCTACCCCGCAGCTTGTAATGCAGGTCGGCCGACACCCCGGCGGGCACTCCCGCGTTTCCGATGGAGAAGCTGCGCGTCCCCGATTTGTCGCTGCCGAGGTCCACGTAGATGTAGTCGCTCCATACGCCGAAGCGCTGGTACTGCGCCTCCAGGGTCGCCATGAAGGCGCCCTGGATCTTGAGGATGTCCCCCGCGTCGACGTCGATGTTGGGCGTGAGATTGCCGGTTGGAAACGACGACTTGCCGGTCACGTCGGGCAGGTAGCCGTACAAAGCAACGCGGAACTGCCACGCATTCGGATTCGACGCCTGTGCGCATGCCGCCGACGGCATGGTCGTCGTGAAGATCGCGGCCGCGGCAAGCGCCAGTGCGTGAGCACGATTCATCGCCAGTCTCCTGATAGGGGGATCGCCGCGCCCATCCTCGGGTCGACGGGCGCGATGCGTCCTTGCAAATCTGGACAGCCGCGCAACCCGGAGGTGCGCTCGCACCCGTCGCGCGGAATTGCTAATGCTCGTCGACCGGTTGCGCGATGTGCGCGACCATGTGCCGCGCCTCGACGACCTTGACCTCGAACGTATCGGTTCGCAGCGACGGTATGTCGTTGACGCTGCCGGTTGCGAGGTCGTAGTACCACCCGCACGACGTGCACGTCACGGTCGTGCCGCGCAGGGCGCCGGCGGCGAGCGAGCGGCCGCAGCGCACGCAGGTGTCGTCGATCCCGAATATCCGCCCGCCGACCTTGAACAGCGCCACGGTCGCGACCGGAATGGCGACCGTCGTGGCGGTCCCTTCCGCGATGTCGTGCGCGAGGGCAACCTCGACGAACGCCTTTGCCGCACTGTCATTGTGCATCCCGCCGTCTCCGATTCTGATGAATTCGGAACGCCATCGAGGCGTCGGTCGACCGCTGGGCTTTGAAGCAGGACAGCCGCAATATTGCGCCTCTCATCTTCCGATGTCCTATCTTTTCGCGACGGCCGGTAGTACATTTCGGAACATCACAGACGCTCGTACCAGGGCGCACAGCGGTCGAAGGAGGTGGTGCGGAGGGGGAGCGGCATGCTTCGAGTTGCGACTGGGCTGGCATCGCAAACGCGGCAATGGAAGCAGCGGGTCGGCGCGCTCATCGGCGTACCCGCATTGATTCGCGAGCTCGGGGGCGACCCGGCGCGACTGTTGGCGGCGGCAGGCCTGCCGCCCGATGCGCTCCGCGATCCCGAGGAACGCGTGCCCTACGCTGCGGTCGGCGTACTGCTGCACGAGGCCGCGCTGTGGACGCGATGCGGGCATTTCGGCCTGCTCGTGGGCCGCATGCATCATCTGCACAATCTGGGGCTGATCGGCGAAGTGCTGCGCAACTCGCCGACGGTGGGCGACGCGCTGCAGGCCCTCATGGTCTATCAGCACCTCAGCAGCGGCGGCGGCCTCACGTTCCTGCTCGAGCGCGCGGGGACGGTGGATTTCGGTTACGCCATCTACCATCCCGACGTGGCGGGCAGCGGTGTGATCTACGACGCGTCGCTCGCGGCCGCGTTGAACTTCATGCGCGACCTGTGCGGCCCGGCGTGGCTGCCCTCCGAGGTGTTCATCCCGCACGCGGCGCCGCGCGACGTCTCGCCGTACCGCTCGCTGTTCAGGGTGAAGTTGCACTTCAACGCCGAGGTGTGCGCGTTGCGCTTTCCCGAGCACTGGATGCATCGCGCGGTCGAGGGTGCCAGTCCCGCGCTTCTCGCGCTCGCGCGCCGGCGCGCCGACACCTATGGCAAGGGCGAGCTCGTCGAGCAGGTGTTCCGCGCGCTGCGCCTGCTGATGCTCCAGGGCGACCATGCCGGCGACGACGTCGCGCGCATGCTGTCGATGCACCGCCGCACGCTCAACCGCCGCCTCAAGGCGGAGCGCACGACGTTTCGCGAGCTGCTCGACCAGGTGCGTTTCGACGTCGCACGGCAGCTGCTCGCGGATTCGGAGATCACCCTCGACGACGTGGCGGCGACGCTCGGGTATGCCGGCGTCAGTCCGTTCATGCGGACCTTTCGCCGCTGGGCCGGTACCACGCCGAGCCGCTGGCGCAATACCGCCATGGCGCGCCACCTGCTCGACGTCGAGGAGTGCCGGCATGCGCAGGTCGCGCCGGCGCTCCCATTCGAGCATGGCAACCCGTCGCGTCACGAGTTCCTGTGCGGGCACGTGGGTCACGCGACCAGGTGGACGATGACGGTGCCCCAGGTCGTGAGCAGTATGTGACCGATCGCCACGGTGCCCGAATAGCCGAGCACCGCGACGGGACTTCCTGACCTTTCCTGCACGCCCGCCATGCCGGCGGTCATGGTGAGCGCGCCGGCGATTCCGCCGAGCAGCAGCACGGCGTCGAGCTTCAGCACGTAGCGGCCGACGTAGAGGCCGACGAGCAGCGGCACCGACGTCACCACGATGCCGCCGAGGAACAGGCCCAGTCCCGCTTCGTGCAGCGCCTCGATGAAGTGCGGGCCTGCGCCGAGTCCGATCATCGCCACGAACGCGGCGAGCCCGAGCGCGATCATGAGCGACACGGCACCGTCGGGAATGCGCGCGAAGGTCGGCCGCAGGGAATGCGCGTAGCCGACCAGCAGGCCGGCGATGAGCGTGCCGACGCTGGTGCCGAGCGGGATGCGCAGCGCGCCGAGCGGGATCACGAACAGGGCGCCGAAGATGGCGCCGGCGACGATGCCGAGCGCCAGCGCCACGAAGTCCGTCGTGTCGGACGGAAACACGGTCTTGCCGATCTCGTTGGCCGCGCGCAAGACCGCATGCTCGGGACCGGTCAGGCGAACGATGTCGCCCCGCTCGATCACCGTGCCCGGCGCGACGGGAATGTTCTGACCCGTGCGCACGACGGCGCGCAGGAAGACGCTGCGCAGCGACAGGTCGGATGCGGCGATCTCCGCGAGCGTCTTGCCGACGACCGCCTTGCTGGTCACGAACACGTCGTACGTGGCCATCGGCACGTCGAGTGTGACGCGGTCGTCCACCTCGTGGGCGCCGCCGCTGCCGACGATGTCGGTGAGCACCTCGCGCCGCGCGGCCAGCGCCACCACGTCGCCGGCCTCGATGCGCGTGTCGGCGACCGGCTCGAGCAGATGGTCGCCGCGGCGGATGCGCTCGATGAAGATGCGCGT
>DASXAF010000086.1:0-2880 GCA_036406955.1 Casimicrobiaceae bacterium | reverse complement strand
CCGACGAACTGCACCGAGGCCCACGGCGCGAACTGCCAGCGCAGATCGTCGCAGGTGACGAACTGCCCGAGGCCCGGGTGAAACGGCTGCACGTGATAGTCCTCGAGGTAAACCTCGATGAACGTCTTCCAGTTGTACCTGCAGTCCTTGACGTCGACGCGGTCGAGCACGTAGCCCGAGAAGTCGAGCTCCGACAACGACAGCGACGAAAGGTCCTTCGCGACGTCGCGCGGGCCGTCGAACAGCAGGCCGTTCCAGTTCTGCAGCGGCGAGCGGCCGAGGTTCAGGCACGGCTTGTCCTCGAAATGGGGCGCACCCAGCAGCTCGCCCTTCAGGTCGTACGTCCAGCGATGGATCGGACAGACGATGTTCTGCGTGTTGCCCTTGCCGCTCAGCATGATCGCCTGGCGGTGACGGCAGATGTTCGACAGGAGCTCGACGCCGTTCGCGTTGCGCACGAGCGTTTGCGCGTTGTCGCGACCGGCGAGCACGTGATAGTCGCCCGCCTCGGGGACCATGAGCTCGTGCCCGACGTAACCGGGCGCACTGGCGAACAGCAGGCGCTGCTCGGCGTCGTATACCCGGGGATCGCAATACCAGGAAGCGGGAAGCTGCGACGCAGCCGCTTTCAGCCGCGCGGCGGTGGCGAGATCCGACATCGTCGTCCTTTCAAGCGTGTAACAACCAACCCAACCCAACAACCCGGGACGCTTGCGGCGATACCTGTACGTAACTGCCGCCCCGGACCGCTTTGCCAAGTCGGCCACGCGAAAGGTTCGCGCTGCCGCGTCGTCAAACATGCTATTATATTGGGCTGCACTCGCGTGGGTCAACCTTTGAATTTGCGAGGTTTTCGCCGATCCACGCCCCTCTCGCCACATCCATGACCACCGAACCGCCCACGAGTTTCGAAGCGGCGCTGGCCGAGCTCGAGGCGCTGGTCGCCACGATGGAGTCGGGGCAGCTTCCGCTCAAGGAGTCGCTCGCGGCGTATCAGCGCGGGGCGCAGCTTCTCGCGTACTGCCAGGACGCGCTCAAGGACGCGCAGCAGCAGGTCGAGGTGCTGGAAAAGGGCGTACTGAAAACGTTCCGCCCCGAGGCCGACGACGATGCATAGGATGAACGTCGCCATCGCGCGCTTTCGCTCGCAGCCCTCCGACGGGGCGCATCATGGGCAACGGCCCGCTGCGCGGCCGCCCGTAGTCGGGCCGTGCCTTTGCCAACGACCGGCGGCCCGGCGCCAATGACCTCGTTTGCGCTCTGGACGCGCGAGCGGGCCGAGCGCATCGAGCGCGTCCTCGATCGGGTGCTTCCGCCGCCGGAGGGTCCCGCGGCCCGGCTGCACGAGGCCATGCGCTACGCGACGCTGGGTGGCGGCAAGCGCATGCGCCCGTTGCTCGCGTACGCCGCGGGCGAGCTCGCGGACGCCGATCCTGCCGACGTCGATCACGTGGCCGCGGCCGTCGAGCTGATCCACGCGTATTCGTTGATCCACGACGACCTCCCGTGCATGGACGACGACGCGCTGCGCCGGGGCAAGCCGACGGTCCATGTCGCGTTCGACGAGGCGACGGCTCTGCTGGCAGGCGATGCCCTGCAGTCGCTCGCCTTCGGAACGCTGGCGCGCGCCCGCACATCCAATGTCGCGAACGCTTGCGCATTGCTCGCTGACGCAGCCGGCAGCCGCGGCATGGCGGGCGGACAGGCGATCGATCTCGCAGCAACCGGAAAGATGCTCGACGCAACCGCACTCGCCGCAATGCACCGACTCAAGACCGGCGCGCTCGTCGGCGCCGCCGTGCGCCTGGGCGCGCACTGCGGGCGTGCGCTCGCGGCCCCGGAGGTCCACGCGCTCGACCGGTTCGTCGACGCCGCGGGGCTCGCGTTCCAGGTGATCGACGACGTGCTCGACGTCGAGGGCTCGGCCGCGGCGCTCGGCAAGACGCCGGGCAAGGATGCCGCGCACGGCAAGCCGACGTTCGTCAGCGCGCTGGGACTTGCAGGTGCGAAGGCCGAAGCCGAGCGCCTTCGCGGCGCCGCCAACGACGCGCTCGAGACGTTCGGCGCACCGGCGCAGCGGTTGCGCGAGCTCTCCGACTGGATCGTTCTGCGCCGGCAATGAGCCGCCCGCCATTCAGGCTATGATCTTCCTCCTATGAACCGACCCGAGCACCCCGGCCATCTCATCCCCATACCCGACGTGCAGGGCGGCGTCGACGACCGCGACATCGCCATCGACCAGGTGGGCATCAAGGGGCTGCGCTACCCGGTCCCCTTCGTGGACCGCGACGGCGCCGTGCATTCCACCATCGCGACGTGCAACGTCTACGTCGCGCTGCCGGCTGATCGCAAGGGCACGCACATGTCGCGCCTCGTGGGCTTGCTCGAGGACCGCGCCGCAGCCGGTGCGAAGCCCGTCAGCGTGGCGAGCCTGCGCGAATGGCTCGACGACCTGCTCGCGCGGCTCGAGGCGCCGGGCGGCCGTATCGAGCTCGCATTCCCCTTCTTCGTGCGCAAGATCGCGCCGGTGTCGGGTGTGCCGAGTCTCCTCGATTACGACGTTCGGCTCGAGGCCGACCTCACCGATGGTGTCTTCACCTCCGCGGCGATGGTCAGCGTGCCGGTCACCTCGCTGTGCCCGTGCTCCAAGGAAATCTCGGACTACGGCGCGCACAACCAGCGCTCGCTGGTGACGATCGGCGTGCGGCCGCGCGAGCCGGTGTTCCTCGCCGAGCTGCTGCGCATCGCCGAGGAAGAGGCCTCCGCCGAGCTGTATGGCGTCCTGAAGCGCGTCGACGAGAAGTACGTCACCGAGCGCGCCTACGACAATCCGCGCTTCGTCGAGGATCTCGTGCGCGGCGTCGCGCAGAAGCTGGCCGC
>DASXAF010000085.1:0-19652 GCA_036406955.1 Casimicrobiaceae bacterium | reverse complement strand
AGCAGCACGACGTACTGATCGAACGATTCGATCTGGCCCTGGAGCTTGATGCCGTTGACCAGGTAGATGGAGACCTGAACGTGCTCCTTGCGCAGGGTGTTCAGGAACGGGTCTTGTAGCATTTGCCCTTTGTTGCTCATGTGAGCTCCGCGCTTGTTGTGTCCGCACCTCGAGCCCGAGGGCTACGCGCCGGAGCGGCCGGCGGCCTAGCGGCGTGCGGTGGAGTCCGCGTAGGGGTTGACACCCGACTTGAATTGTATCCTAAGCGGAGTGCCCCGCAGTTGGAACGTCTCGGTCAGGAAATGTTCCAGGTACCGGCGGTACGCCTCGGGCACGTGGCCGAGCGCGCTGCCGTGCACGACCACGAGCGGCGGATTGACGCCGCCCTGATGGGCGTAGCGCAGCTTGGGGCGCACCAGCCCCGCGCGCGGCGGCTGCTGGCGCTGCACGGCGAGCTGCAGCGCGCGCGTCAGGCGCGGCGTGGGCAGCTTCGCCATCGCGGCCGCGTACGCTTCGTCGACCGACTTCATCAGCACGCCGACGACGCGCGCTTCGCGCGCCGACATGTAGTGATGCGCGGCGAAGTCGAGGAACGCGAGCTTGCGAGACAGCTCGCGCTTCACCGTGTCGCGCTGCTCGCTCGTCGCCGCGTCCCACTTGTTGATGCCGACCACGAGCGCGCGGCCCGCTTCGAGAATATGGCCGGCGAGATGCGCATCCTGCTCGGAGATGCCGTCGGCCGCGTCGAGCAGCAGCACCACGACGTTCGCGTCCTCGATCGCCTGCAGCGTCTTGATGACGGAGAACTTCTCGACCGGCTCGCTGACCTTGCCGCGGCGGCGCACGCCGGCGGTGTCGATCAGCGTGTAGCGCTTGCCGTTGCGCTCGAAGTCGATGCGGATGGCGTCGCGCGTCGTGCCGGGCTCGTCGAAAGCGATGACGCGCTCTTCGCCGAGCAGCGTGTTCACCAGCGTGGACTTGCCGACGTTGGGCCTGCCGACGACCGCGACCTTGATCGACCGCGCCTCCTCGGGCTCGTCTGCTTCGCCTTCCCCGGCGGGCGCGGGCACGCGGTCGAGCGCGCACTCGATCAGGTCGCGAACGTTCTCGCCGTGCGCGGCCGAAATGGGCAGCGGCTCGCCGAGGCCGAGCTCGTGGAAGTCCGCCGCCGCGCGATGCGGATCGATGCCTTCGGCCTTGTTCACGGCGAGCAGCACGGGCTTTCCCGCGCGGCGCAGCAGATCCGCGATGGCGGCGTCCTGCGGCGTGATGCCGCTGCGCGCATCGACGATGAAGATCACCGCATCCGACTCCGCGATCGCGGCCCGGGCCTGCCGCGCCATCTCGTGCAGGATTCCCGACGTCGCCACGGGCTCGAAGCCGCCGGTGTCGACGACGATGTACTCGCGCTCGCCGGCGCGCGCCACGCCGTAGTGACGGTCCCGCGTCAGTCCGGGCTGGTCGAAGACGAGTGCGTTGCGCGTCCGGGTCAGGCGGTTGAACAGCGTCGACTTGCCGACGTTCGGCCGTCCGACCAGCGCCAGGGTGGGAAGCCAGGCCATCGCATGCGGGTTACTTGGCGTTCACCGAGTACACCGTGCCGCCTTCCGACTGCCACACGATGGAATCGCCCCGGCGCATGGGCTGGCCGGTCGCGGGCTTGCCGTCGGTCGCGAGGCGACCGACGTAGCTGCCATCGGCGCGCGACAACAGGTGCAGGTAGCCTTCCACGTCGACCACGCCGACGAGGTCGCTGCCGATGATCTGCGGGCCGCCGATCTTGCGCTTCGACAGCACGTCCTGCTTCCAGGCCGTCGCTCCCGTGCTGCGGTCGAGCGCCTGGACCGCGCCTTTGTCGTCGGTCACGTAGACGTTGCGATCGTCGCCGGTGAGGCCGGCGAGGCTCGAGATGTCGCGCGTCCACAGCAGCGTGCCGCGCACGACCTCGAAGCACGCGACGCGGCCCTGGTACGCCACCGCGCAAACGCTGCGATCGTCCACCAGCGGCAGGCTCGTGACGTCGGCGATGCGCTCGAGCTCGGTCGCGCCCTTCGGCGTGGCGACCGCGACGTCGTAGCCGACGGCGCCGGTCTTGATGTCGAGGCCCATCAGCCGGCCGCCCGCGGTGCCGATGAACAGGCCGCCGCGCGACACCACGCCGCCCGCGTAATTGCGCACGGTGAGCGGCGGATTGACGCGCGCGTTGACCCACATCGTCTTGCCGTCGGCGGCCGCGAGCGCGAACACGCGGCCATCGCCGGTGAACACGAGCACGATGTCGTCGGCAAGGCGCGGCGGCGCGACGACCTCGGTCGACACGTGCGCCGTCCACAGCGGCTTGCCCGCTGCCGTGTCGAACGCGAGCACCTCGCCCTTGTCGGTTCCCACCACCACGCGCGTGTCGTCGGCGCCCGGTCCCGCGGAGATCGAACGTCCCGCGCTCACGCGCCACACCACGCGGCCGCTGTCCGGGTCGATGCGCGCCAGCGTTCCGTCGCTCGCCGCGGCGTAGAGCGCGCCCGGCACGAGCGCCGGCGCGAGGCCCGGCGCCGCTTTGCCGAGGCCCACCTGCCAGTCCAGCTGCGCGGTGCGCGTCGCCTTGACGTCGGGCAGCGGTCCCGGCTTGCCGCTGCGATCGAACAGGTGATCCCAGCGTGGCGCGGGAATCTTGGGAATCCACGCCGTGGGCGATTCCGGCATGCTGGAGCAGCCCGCGAGCACGGTCGCGGCGAGCGCGAGCAGCAGCGCGCGCGAACGGCGCAACGTCACTTCGCGCCTCCCTTCGCGGGCGCCGCGCTGCCGGTCGGTGCGGCGGGCGCCTCGACGGGGCCGCCGAGAGCGTCGAGCTTCACCTTGACGTACTGCAGATAAGTCGATTTCGGATCGAGCTTCGCGGCGGCGGTCTGGTACGCCGTGCGCGCGTCGGCGGCACGTCCCGCGGCCGCGAGCGCGTCACCGCGAAGATCGGCGTAAAGGCCGTCGAAGGACTCGGGATGCTTCGCATCGAGCGTCGCGAGCGCCTGGTCGTATTGCTTCTCGTCGACCTGCGCCTGCGCGAGGCGGTAGCGCGCCACCGCCTTGATCTCGTCCTCCTCGCTGTGCTCGATCACCCACTGGAGCTGCTGCTTCGCGCCGGCATGGTCGCCCGCGTCGTAGAGCATGCGCGCGTACACCAGCGCGGCGCGCGGCGCGTAGCCGGTGCCGCCGAACCTGGCCTCGAGCTGCGCGATCGCGTCGCGCGCGCGCGGCGCGTCGTTCTTGTGCACGGATTCGCTGACCGCGCTGTACAGCGCCGAGGCTTCCTGCGACTTGTTGCTGGCGTACCAGCGCCAGCCCTGCACGCCGGCGATGGCCAGCGCGCCGATCAGCAGGCCGGTCGAGATGGTGCCGCCCCAGCGGTTCCACCATGCCTTGAGGTCGTCGAGCTGTTCCTGTTCCTGGAGGTCGTATACGGACATGTCATTCCTCGAATTTCCCGGCTTGTCGCCCCTGCGAAGGCAAGGACCCAGCGTCGTCGCGAGAAGCACTGGATTCCCGCTTTCGCGGGCATGACGACAGGACCGCGTGCAGTCGCACTGCGACTTCCCCGGCGGGGACGGTGAACTGCTCGCCGCCTCGCAGCGGCTTGATGGACACGCTCGCGGCGGCCGCTTCGTCGTCGCCGACGATCAGCGCGTACGGCGCGCCGCTTGCGTCGGCGCGCTTCATCTGCGACTTGAAGCTGCCGCCGCCGGCGTTCAGCACGGTGGCGTAGCCGGCGTCGCGCAGCGTTTCCGCGACGCGGCGCGCAAGCGCGCCCGCGGCATCGCCTGCGTGGACGATGTAGGCGTCGGGTGCTGCCACGCGCGCCTCGCGCTGCTCCTGCAACAGCAGGATCATGCGCTCGATGCCGAGCCCGAACCCCGTGGCCGGCGTCGGCTTGCCGCCGAGCTGCTCGAAGAGGCCGTCGTAGCGCCCGCCGCCCGCGACGGTGCCTTGCGCGCCGAGCGCATCGGTGACCCATTCGAACACGGTGCGGTTGTAATAGTCGAGGCCGCGCACCAGCCGCGCGTCGATCTCGAACGCCACGCCCGCTTCGGCGAGGAGCGATTGCAGCCCTTCGAAATGCGCGCGCGATTCGGGCCCCAACCGGTCGATCAGCCTCGGCGCGCCGGCGACCATCTCCTGCATCGCGGGATTCTTGCTGTCGAGGATGCGCAGCGGATTGGTGTGCAGCCGCCGCTTCGAATCGGCGTCGAGCGTGCCCTGGTGGCGCTCGAAGTACTCGACCAGCGCCGCGCGATGCGCGTGGCGCTCCGCGGGGTCGCCGATGGAATTGACGTGGAGGCGCACGTTGCGCAGTCCAAGCACGCGCCACAGCCGCGCGAGCATCACGATCTGCTCGGCATCGACGTCGGGACCCGGGAAGCCGAGCGCCTCGATGTCGAGCTGGTAGAACTGTCGATAGCGGCCCTTCTGTGGCCGCTCGTGACGGAACATCGGGCCGCCGGTCCACACGCGCTGCCCACGCTCGTAGAGCAGGTTGTGCTCGATCGCGGCGCGCACGATGCCCGCGGTCGCCTCGGGACGAAGCGTCAGGCTCTCGCCGTTGAGCTTGTCCTCGAACGTGTACATCTCCTTCTCGACGATGTCGGTGTGCTCGCCGATGCCGCGCACGAACAGCGCGGTCGGCTCGACGATCGGCACCCGCATGTTGCGATAGCCGTACTGCTCGAACACCGAGCGCGCGGCGTCCTCGAAGCGCTGCCACACGGGCGCTTCGTCGGGCAGCACGTCGTTCATGCCGCGCACCGCCTGCAGCACCGGCGGCTTGCGCTCGCGCACGGTGCTCACTTGAGGGATAGCCGGGCGACGTCGCCGCGCGCGTAGGGCGCGAGATCCACCGGCTGGCCGCGGAACGTCGCCGTGACGTCGCGCACGTTGCCGATCACCACGTCGAGCGGGGGCGCCCCGGAAACCGATTGCGTCGATCCGGGCTGGCCGTTGACCGCGAGCAGCGTGCTGCCGCTCGCGTCCTTCACCTGCACCCAGGACTTGCCCTTGAACGTGAATACGAGCTCGGGCGCTGGCGCCTGGGTCGTCGTCGGCGCAGGCGATTCGGGCGTCGCGGCGGCCGGCGTGCTGGTTGCGACAGCCTCCGTCGACGCGGGCGCCGCGGCGGGCTGCGGCGCGGCTGCATTGCCGCTCTCGGCTGCAGTCGTGTCGCTCGCGCTCGCCGTGAGCGCGCCCGGCTCTGCGCTCGCCGGCGCGGTGAGCGGATTGGGCAGTGCCGTGGGCGGCGCGGACGCGCCCGTCGCGGTCGACGGCGCCGGAGCGCGGGCCGTCGCTTCGACGCTCGCGTCGTGCTCGCTCTGCTGGCGCCTCACCTCGTACATCGCGGCGGCGACCACGATGGCGACGAGCACGAGCGGAATCGCCCAGCGCGCGGCGCTGCGCCGCGCCGGCGTATCGGCGGGCAATTCGCCCATCGGCCGGCCCGACGCCGTGAGCGTGGGCCGCTCCAGCGCCGGCGCGACGTCGCTGCCGGGAAGCAGCGCGAGCACTTCATCGGGATCGAGCTGGAGGAAGCGCGCGTAGTTGCGCACGAAGCCGCGCACGAAGGTGCGACCCGGCAGCTTCGCGTAGTCGTCGTCCTCCAGCGCCCGCACCTGCCGCGGTGCGAGCTTGAGCTGCTGCGCGACGTCCTCGATGGTGAGGCCCGAGGCTTCGCGCACCGCGCGCAGCTCGGCGCCCGCGCTCGGCGGCACGTACGGCATGTCGGGCGACGGCATCGCGGCGTCGGTGATGTCGCTCACGCGTTCACTCCGCGCGCACGCTCATTCGCAGCTTCCGCCGGGCAGCGCCTTCGCCTCGGCCGACTCCGGGTAGCGATTGCGAAGCTGCGTGGTGTACGAAAGCTCCGACTGGCGGTCGCCCTGCTTGCGCTCGATGCACATGCCGAGATAGAGCGCCTCGGGACCGGGCGTCTGCTGCTGCATCACCGGCCGCATCCACGCGCGCGCCTCGTCGAGGCGCTTCTGCCGGAACGCGAGCAGCGCGAGGTTGTAGGCGGCGACCGGGTTGTTCGGCGACACCGTCATCGCCTGGCGGAAGTAGGTCTCGGCCTTTGCCGTGTCGCCGAGCGTGACGCTGCACTTGCCGGCGTTGATCAGCGCGATCTCGGGAGTCTTGTAGAGCGGGTTGCGGATCGCCTGCTCGAACTCGGGAATGGCTTCGCGCGCGCGCCCGGTGTGGCAGAGGAACACGCCCCAGTTGTGGTGGATCTCCGAATCGTTCGGCGCGAGCGCGAGCGACTGGCGGAAGCTCGTCTCGGCTTTCTGGTTCTCGCCCATCACGGTGTAGACGAGGCCGTAGACGTTGTAGATGCGCGCGTTGTTCGGATCGAGCCGCTTCGCTTCGTCGAGCTCCTGGAGCGCGACGTCGAGCTGCCCGCGCTCGTAGTACCCGGCCGCGAGATCGGCGTGCTGTTGCGCGCGTTGCTGAGGCGTCGCTTCCTGCGCCTTGACCGGGGCGGGCTCGGGCGGCGGCGGCGTGGTGGTCGGCTTGGACGCGCAGGCCGCGAGGGCGAGCGCGAGCAGCAGGGTGGCGTTGCGAAGGCTGGGATGCATGGAACCTCGGTTCAGCGGGCAGCGGCGATCGGAATGCGCGCCGACAGCCGCCGCTTGGTGCGATCCTGCACGCGTCCCGCGAGCTGACCGCACGCCGCGTCGATGTCGTCGCCGCGGGTCTTGCGCACGGTGGTCACGATGCCCGCGTCCATCAGCCGCTGCTGGAACGCGAGGATGCGCTCGCGCGGCGAGGTGCGGAACTCCGTGCCCGGGAACGGATTGAACGGAATGAGATTGAGCTTGCACGGCACGTCGGCGACGAGGCGCTCGACGGCGTCTGCGTGCGCGACGGAGTCGTTCACGCCGTCCAGCATGACGTATTCGAACGTCACGAAGTCGCGCGGCGCGCGCTCGAGATAGCGGCGGCAGGCGGCCATGAGGTCGGACAGCGGATGCTTGCGGTTGATCGGCACGAGGCGGTCGCGCAGCGCGTCGTCGGGCGCGTGCAGCGAGACCGCCAGCGCGACGGGACATTCGTCGCGCACCCGATCGATCCAGGGAACGAGACCTGAGGTGGACAGCGTGACGCGCCGGCGAGAGAGCCCGTAGGCATTGTCGTCCACGAAGAGCTTCAGCGCAGCCACCACGGCGTCGAAATTCGCGAGCGGCTCGCCCATGCCCATCATCACGACGTTGGTGATGGGCGCGCGTCCCGCGTCGACCCACGGCCCGCTCACGCCATCGGCGAGCAGCGTGCGGTTCGCCACCCAGAGCTGGCCGACGATCTCGCCGGTCGAAAGGTTGCGATTGAAGCCCTGCTTGCCCGTGGAGCAGAACGCGCAGTCGAGCGCGCATCCGGCCTGCGACGAGATGCACAGCGTGCCGCGGTCGTCCTCGGGAATGTAGACCGACTCGACGGCGTTGCCGGCGCCCGTGTCGAACAGCCACTTGCGCGTGCCGTCGGTCGCGGTGGTGTCCCGGATCGGGATCGGCGCGACGATCGATGCCTCGCCCGCCAGGCGCTCGCGGAGCGCGCGCGCGAGATCGGTCATCGCGCCGACGTCGTCGACGAAGCGCTGATGGATCCAGCGCGAAACCTGGCGCGCGCGAAACGGCTTCTCGCCGCGCGCGGCGAAGAACGCGGCGAGGTCGTCGGGAGCGAGGTCCAGCAGGTTGATCATGTACGGAGCGCCGTCGATGCGCGCACCCTTGGAGCGATGCTTCAGCGGCTGTGGACGTCGAGGGCCGCGAAGAAGTACGCAACCTCGACCTGGGCCGTCTCGGGACCGTCCGAGCCGTGCACGGCATTCGCGTCGATCGACTGGGCGAAGTCCGCGCGGATCGTTCCCGGCGCGGCCTTCTTCGGATCCGTCGCGCCCATCAGGTCGCGGTTCTTCGCGATGGCGCTCTCGCCTTCGAGCACCTGGATCATGACCGGGCCCGAGGTCATGAAGTCGACCAGCGCGCGAAAGAACGGCCGCTCGCGGTGCACGGCATAGAAGCCTTCGGCCTCGGCGCGCGACAGCCACGCCATGCGCGCGGCGACGATTCTGAGCCCCGCCCGCTCGAACCGCGAGTAGATCTCGCCGATCGCGTTCTTCGCCACGGCATCGGGCTTGATGATCGATAGGGTGCGTTCGACGGCCATGCAGCGAGCTCCGGGGAAATTCCAGTAAATTCAAAATTATAACATCGCGCGCGTCGGCTTGCATCACATCCCCGCTGTGCCTGGCAGCTGCGAGTGCCGCGCAGGCGCCCTGGGCCGCAAACGCCCTCCTACGGGTACCCGGCGGGCAGACGCGGCGTCGACCCACCGACGCCGGCGGTGCCCGCCACCCGCAACGGACGGCGCGGCCAAGGGCGCCCGCGCGGCACTCGCCGCGGCCTCTGACACGTTGTGGCGATCCGAAACGGTATTCGTCGCTACCGAGTGGGTGCGCGTGCAATCCCGTCGTGCCGTACCGGACGCGCTACATCATCCCCAGCGCTTTCGGCAGCCAGATCGACAGCGTCGGCCAGTAGGTGACGATGACCAGGAAGACGAGCATCGTGACGAGCCACGGCCAGACGGCGACCGTGAGCTCGGTGATGCCCATCTTGGTGATGCCCGAGGCGACGTAGAGGTTGAGCCCCACGGGCGGGTGGCACATGCCGACTTCCATGTTGACCGTCATCATGATGCCGAAGTGGATCGGGTCCACGCCGAGCCTGGTCGCGATCGGGAACAGGATCGGCGCGAGGATCAGCACGATCGACGAGGGCTCCATCACGTTGCCGGCGAGCAGCAGCAGCACGTTCACCACCAGCAGGAACGCGACGACGCCGAGGCCCTTGTCGAGCATCCACGCGGCCATCGCCTGCGGGATGTTCTCGGACGTCATGAGGTAGCTGAACATCACCGCGTTGGTGATGATGTAGAGCAGCATCGCGCTCATGTTGGCCGAGTCGAGCAGCACCTTCGGCACCCTCGACAGCGGCATGTCCTTGTAGACGAACACCGCCACGATGAACGCGTACACGGCGCTCATCGCGGCCGCTTCGGTCGGCGTGAAGATGCCGCTGTAGATGCCGCCGATGACCAGCACGATCAGCAGCAGGCCCCAGATGCTGTCGCGCAACGCGCGCAGGCGCTCGGCCCACGAGGCGCGCGGCTGGCGCGGGTAATCGTTCTTCCGCGCGATCCACCACGTCGTGAAGCCGAGCATCGTCGCGAGCACGATGCCGGGCAGGATGCCGGCGATGAAGAGCTGCCCGACCGAGGTGTTGGTGGCGACCGCGTACATCACCATCACGATCGACGGCGGGATCAGGATGCCGAGCGCCCCGGACGTCGTGATGACGCCCGCGCCGAAGCGCCGCGGAAAGCCCTGGCGCAGCATCGCGGGCAGGACGATGGAGCCGATCGCGACGACGGTCGCCGGCGAGGAGCCCGACACCGCCGCGAAGAGCGCGCACGCGAGCACGCCCGCGAGGCCCAGGCCGCCGTGCCAGTGCCCGACCATCGACGACGCGAACGCAATCATGCGTCGCGCCACGCCACCGTGCGTGAGGAAGTTGCCGGCGAGGATGAAGAACGGGATCGCCATGATCTCGAACTTCTCGATGCCGGTGAAGAGCTTCAGCGCCACCGACTCGATCGGCACGGTGGTCATCGTGAACAGGTACGTGAGCACCGTGAGGCCGAGCGAGATCGACACCGGCATGCCCGTGAGCATCAGGCCGATCAGCAGGCAGAAGATGATCGCGGCGTTGGGAACGGCCACGCCGACGAGCTTCAGTCCGAGCGGGAGGACGATGAGCGCGATCGGCAGGATCGCGGGCCAGCGCGCGTTCGAAACCGGCTGCGCGGCGATCGTCGTCATGACCGCGCTCCGGCGACGGGCTTGGGATGCAGGTCGGGCGTGCCGGCCAGGGCGTCGATCGGCTCGGGCAGGCCCTCGACGTGCGCCACGTCGTGATGAGGCAGCTCACCGGTGCGCGCGAAGGACCACGCGACCTGCAGGAAGCGGAAGCACATCAGGTAGGAGCCCAGCGGAATGCAGAGGTACACGATCCACTTCGGGATCTCGAGGTCGGGCGACACGGTCGCGGTGTGCGCGATGTCCCAGGTGAACGTCCCGCCGAGCGTGCCGACGACGCCCGTGAACAGCGCCCCCGCGAACAGCCCGAACAGCACGTACGCCTTGCGCTCGCGCGGCGGCAGCCGATTGATCAGCACGTCCACGCCAACGTGGATGCCGGTGCGCACGCCGTATGCCGCGCCGAACTTGGCCATCCACACGAACATGTAGATGCAGAGCTCCTGCGCCCACGAGAGGTCGATCTTCAGCAGGGCGTCCTGCACCACGGGGATCGACATCCCCGCGGCGTAGCGGTGCAGGACCGCGACGAAGATGAGGAGCGTCGCCGCGCCCATGAGCGCGGCGATCAGCCATTCCTCCAGTCGGTCGAGGAACTTCACCTACGGCTTGAAGCCGGTCGCCTTGTAAACGGCCTCGATCGTGTCCTTGCCGACGCGCGACTCGTTCTCCTTGTGCACGACCAGCAGCGCCTTCTTCATCTCGTTCTTCTCCTGCGGCGTGAGCGTCAGGATCTCGGTCTTGCCGCTCTTCTTCACCGCCTCGAGCGCGTCGTCGTTCTCCTTCTTCGCGATGTGGTCCGCGTAGTCGGTCGCGTCCTTCATGCAGCCTTCGAGCGTGGTGCGGACGTCGGCGGGCAGCCCGTCCCAGAACTTCTTGTTCACGATGACCGCGTATTCGATGACGCCGTGATCGGTCATCGCGAGGTACTTCTGCACCTCGTGCATCTTCTGCGTGTAGAAGTTCGACGGCGGGTTCTCCGTGCCGTCCACCACGCCCGTCTGCAGCGCCTGGTACACCTCCGAGAAGGCCATCACCTGCGGGATCGCGCCGAGCGCCTTCATCTGGTCGCCGAGGACCTTCGACGACTGGATGCGCATCTTGAGGCCCTTGTAGTCGGCAGGCAGCTTGATCGGCCGGTTCGCGCTCATCTCCTTGAAGCCGTTGTCCCAGAACGCGAGGCCCTTGATGCCCTTGCTCTCGAGCTTCTCGAACAGCATCTTGCCGACCGGGCCGCTGGTCACCTTGTGCAGCTCGTCGAAGCTGTCGAAGATGTACGGCAGGTCGAAGACCTCGAACTGGCGCACGCCGAGCGGCCCGAACTTCGCCACCGAGGGCGCGAGCATCTGCACCGATCCGAGCTGCAGCGCTTCCATCTCCTCGCCGTCCTTGAACAGCGAGCTGTTGGGATAGACCTCGACCTTGACGCGGCCCTTGGTGCGCTCCTCGGCGAGCTGCTTGAACTTCTCGGCCGCCTTGCCCTTGGGCGTGTCGACCGCGACCACGTGGCTGAACTTGATGACGATGGGCTGCTGGGCGAAGGCCGGCGTGGCCAGGGCAAGCGCGAGCACGATCGCGCACAGATGACGCAACTTCATGGTTCCTCCGGAGAGCGTTGATAAGGGACGGGTGGGGGACCGGCCAGCGTTCGGCTGCCCTGCTCGGGCGCGGTTCCCTCCGTCCTCGTTGGGCTCGAAGACCGCGCCAAGACTAGCCGATCGGCGGGGCTTCGTCACCTCGGCCGCGCGTGCGGCTCCCAGACCAGCGCCACACCCCGCGTGGGCGGGGCTGCGCGAAACGCCGGGTCGACGCCGATGCCCGGTACGACGGCGAGCGCGTCTCCCGCGAACACCAGCGGCAGGCTTTCGCGCTCCCAGGGCGCCAGCGAGGCTTCGCGCAGCATGTGCTTGAGCGCGCGGCGGGGTCGGTCGGCGGCCGGACGAAAGCGCTCGCCGCCTTGCCGCGATCGCACCGTCACGCGATGAGCGAACAGGCGCGCGGCGTCGAGCTCGCCCTGCCCGAGCGAGGCGATGCGCAGCGTTCCGTGCGGCAGCGCGAGCGGCGCGTCGCCCGTCCACTCGCGCGCGAAGCGCTCGCGCGGATGTTCGTGCACATGGATGCGCTCGCGGTAGACGCTGACGGTCGCGCCGGCGTGGCGCAGCAGCACGCCGGCATCGCGGCGCGCATCGCGCAGTTGCGCCATCATCGCGGCCAGGCGCGCCGTGGACGGCGCCGGCAGCCCCTGCTCGTGCAGGAACCAGCGCAAGAGATTTCGCGCGCGATGCGGGGCGAGCTCGGCCAGCGCCGCGCGTGCGAGCGTCACGCCGTCGTAGTGCGGCGCGGCGTCGATCGCGGCCAGCTCGCGGAGAAGCCGTGCCGCCTCGGCCTGGTGGTCGGCCGCGCGGGCGATGGTCGCGGGATATCCGGGCGACAGCGCTTTCAGCGCAGGCACGACGCTCAGGCGCAGCGCGTTGCGCCGAAAATGCCCTCGTGCGTTGCTTTCGTCGTCGACGTAACGCAACTCTCGCGTCGCCACGTACGCGTCGATCGCGCGGCGCGGCACGCCGAGCAGCGGACGCAGCCACGTGCGACCGCGCCATCGGTACGACGGCGGCATTGCCGCGAGACCCTGCGGCCCCGCGCCACGCAAGAGCTGCAGGAGAACGGTCTCCGCCTGATCGTCCTGATGATGCGCGAGGAGCACGAAGGACGCGCCCGCACGCTCGGCCATCGACGCGAGCGCGAGGTAGCGCGCGCGCCGCGCCTCCGCTTCGAGGCTCGTGCGCGAGGCGGCCTTCACTTCGATGCGCTGCGCGTCGAATGCGATGCCGCGGACGGCGCAGGCATCGGCGCAGAACGCCATCCATCGATCCGCGTTCGGCGACAGCCCGTGATGCACGTGACAGGCGACCAGGCGGTCCGCCACGACGATGCGCGCGGCGGCGTCGAGCAACGCGATGGAGTCGCGGCCGCCCGACAATGCAATCGCGACCCGGGCGTCGGTGGCGCCGTGCGCGTCGAGCGCCGCGCCCACGGCCCCTTGCACCGCGAGGATCGGATCGACTGCCGCTTCGCGGTCAGCCGGTCGTGGTGATCTCCTTGTATCGTCCATAGCCGAGGATCTTGTCCTCGCGCGCTTCGAGGAGCTGCTCGACCGGTTGATCCTGAAGCTGCCGCAGGGCCTCGGTGAGCGCCTTCTTGAGGCCCACCATCATGGCGGCATGATCGCGGTGTGCCCCGCCGAGCGGCTCGTTGACGACCTTGTCGATCAGCCCGAGCTGCTTCAGGCGCGCGGCGGTGATGCCGAGCGTCTCGGCGGCGTCGGGCGCATGCTCGGCCGACTTCCAGAGGATCGACGCACAGCCTTCGGGCGAGATCACCGAATACGTGGCGTATTGCAGCATGAGCGTGACGTCGCCCACGGCGATCGCCAGCGCGCCGCCGGAGCCGCCTTCGCCGATCACCGTGGCGATCACCGGCGTGCGCAGGCCGGCCATCTCGTAGAGGTTGCGCCCGATCGCCTCCGACTGCCCGCGCTCCTCGGCGCCGATGCCCGGGTACGCGCCCGGCGTGTCGACGAACGTGAACAGCGGCAGCCGGAACTTCTCCGCGAGGCGCATGAGACGCAGCGCCTTGCGATAGCCCTCGGGCCGCGGCATGCCGAAGTTGCGGAAGATCTTTTCCTTGGTGTCGCGGCCTTTCTGATGGCCGATCACCATGCACGGCTGGCCGTTGAAGCGCGCGAGCCCGCCGACGATGGCGGGGTCGTCCGCGAATGCGCGATCGCCGTGCAGCTCGCGGAACTCGCCGAACATGCCGCTCACGTAGTCCAGCGTGTAAGGCCGCTGCGGGTGACGCGCGACCTGCGCGATCTGCCACGCCGACAGCTTGCCGTAGATCTCGCGCGTGAGCTGCTGGCTCTTCTTGGCGAGGCGCGCGATCTCGTCGGAAATGTCGACCGCGGAGTCCTCGTGCACGTAGCGCAGCTCGTCGATCTTCTGCTGAAGCTCGGCGATCGGCTGCTCGAAGTCGAGGAAGGTCTGCTTCATGGCGAGGCGCGGCGCGGAGTCGGTCGCCATCATAGCTCTCCGCGCGGAACGGCCACGGCCGGGATGCGCCCGCGCCAGGCCGCGAAAGCCTGGTTGGCCAGCACCGCGCCCAGCACGATGGCACCGCCGAGCAGCGCGAAGGGGCCCGGCGCCTCGCTCATCAGGACCCAGACCCAGATGGGCCCGAGGATGGGCTCGAGCAGCGCGAGCAGGCCGATCTCCGTGGCGCTGAGCGCCTTGGATGCCGCGGTGGCGAGCAGGCAGCCGGTGCCGAGCTGCACGGCGCCCATGATCGCGAGCACGACGAGGTCGCGCGCGGTGGCCTGGAACGGCGGCGCGACGACGCCCGCTACGACGAGCGAGATGGCGCCCGCGGCGAGCACCTGCGGCAGCATGTCGACGCTCGCGTGGAACCTGCGCAGCAGGGTGATCTGCGCCGCGAAGCAGCACGACACGCCGAGCGCCAGCAGGTTGCCCGTCGCACGGCCGGCATCGATGGAGCCGGCGAACATGACGACGATGCCCGCGAACGCGGCGGCCATCGCGAGCCAGGTGCGCAGCGGCACCGGCTCGCGAAGGAATGCGCGCGCTGCGAGCGCGGCGAGAAAGGGCGAGACGCTCATCAGCACGTTCGTGTTGGCCACCGTGGTGCGGGTCAGCGAGCCGATGTAGAACACGAACGTGCCGGCGAGGAACGCGCCGGACATGAGGGCCGGCCAACCCGACGCGACAATGGCGCGAGCCGTGTCGCGCCCGTGCATGGCGACGAGAACGCCCGCGACGAAGAGGGCCATGAACACGGAGCGCCAGAACACGATCTCCCATGCGTCGGTGATCGACAGCTGGCGCACGAGATAGCCGCCGGACGACCAGCACGTCGCGGCGACGAGCATGAAGACGATGGCGCGGCGGTGGGAAATGCGGCGAGGCACGATGAAGGCCAACAAAAAACCGGCCGCGGGCGGGAAGGCCTGGGGCCGGGGCCGCAAGTCTAGCGCGAATGACCCGCTGGTGTCACTCGCAAGCCGCTAGCCCGGCGCTGCAACGCTTGCACGGGCGGCTTCGCTCGCCACGCCCGGTGGCGGTGGCGCCTCGTCGTCGAGCGGACATTCCATCGCGGCGGCGATGCACGCGAAATCCTCGCGCCCCACGCGCAGGAAGCCGAAGCGAAACGCCGATCCCCACTGTTGCTTGTTGCGCACGAATGCAAGCTGCTCGAGCAGCGGCCTCACCGGCGCGGGCGCGACGCCTTGCCATCGCACGGCACGCCGAAACGGCTGATGCGCCGCCGGTGCCTGGAACAGCGGAGCGTCGACAACCTCGCCGAGCGCCGTGAACGCCTGCAGCAGCTCGCCGTCGGCGGTGACGCGCGGGGAATAGAACGCGATGCGATCGCCCGGCCGCATGCGCTCCAGCGGCCCCGCCTTGCCGTAGCCGACCTCGGCGTAGCCGCCCGCGACGGCGGCGTCGACGTGATCCTTGGACGCGACGGCGATCCAGTAGCGCGGCTCGTTCATGCTCGGCCTCCCTTCGACATGACGCGAGCGTAGTGCGAGCGGCGACGACGCTCCATCGGCCGAATGGATGACCCGACGCCTTCTCTATAATCGTCGCAAAGAACTGGAGCGCAGCCATGGCGACCCACCGAATCGCGGTCATACCCGGCGACGGCATCGGCAAGGAAACGGTTCCCGAAGGCCTGCGCGTGCTCGAGCAGGCCGCGAAGCGCTTCGACATCGGGCTCGAGCTCGCGCACTTCGACTGGAGCTGCGACTACTACGCGAAGCACGGCCGCATGATGCCGGAGGACTGGTACGAGACGCTGCTGCCGTTCCAGTGCATCTTCTACGGCGCGGTCGGCTGGCCGGCGAGCGTGCCGGATCACGTCTCGCTCTGGGGCTCGCTGATCCAGTTCCGGCGCCGCTTCGACCAGTACGTGAACCTGCGGCCTTGCCGCCTGATGCCCGGCATTCCGTCGCCGCTGGCGAGCCGCAATCCCGGCGACATCGACTTCGTGGTCGTGCGCGAGAACACCGAAGGCGAGTACTCGTCGGTGGGTGGCCGCGTGTTCGAAGGCACGGATCGCGAAACCGTGTTCCAGGAGTCGATCTTCACGCGTCACGGCGTGGATCGCATCCTCGCCTATGCGTTCGACCTCGCGCGCAAGCGCCCCGACAAGCACCTCACGTCGGCGACAAAGTCGAACGGCATCTCGATCACCATGCCTTACTGGGACGAGCGCTTTCGCGCGATGGCGAGGAAGAACACCGACATCCGCACGGACCAGTATCACATCGACATCCTGTGCGCGCATTTCGTGCAGCGGCCGCAGGTGTTCGACGTGGTCGTCGGGTCCAACCTGTTCGGCGACATCCTCTCCGACCTCGGGCCTGCAGTGTGCGGCACCATCGGTATCGCGCCCTCGGGCAACATCAACCCCGAGCGCAAATATCCGTCGCTGTTCGAGCCGGTGCACGGCTCGGCACCCGACATCGCGGGCCAGGGCATCGCGAACCCGGTCGGGCAGATCTGGTCGGCCGCGCTGATGCTGGAGTTCCTCGGCCATGCCGATGCCGCGCAGGCGATCGTCGCGGCCATCGAGCGCGTTCTCGCCGACCGCGGCGCGCCGCGCACGCCGGACCTCGGCGGCAACGCCAGGACCGCCGATCTCGGACGCGCCATCGCGGCGGCAATTTGATGCGCCGCGTCCCTCTCCCGAGCGTCGTCCCGAGGCGCGAAGCGCCGAAGGACCTGCCGTTGCGCGAAAGCAGGTCCCTCGCTTCGCTCGGGATGGCGCAGTTTGCGCGGCGACACCTCGCCGCATCCGCTGCCGGCCTGCAAGGGGAAGAGCCATGTCGCTGCTGATCGGAGTGCCGAAGGAGGTCTACCCGGGCGAGAAGCGGGTGGCCACCGTTCCCGAAGTCGTCGAGAAGCTCCTCAAGCAGGGCTTCCGCGTCGCCGTCGAAGCCGGCGCGGGAGACGGAGCGCAGATCAACGACGATGCGTATCGGGCCGCGGGCGCGGAGGTCATGGCCGACCGTGCCGCGCTGTGGCGCGACGCCGACATCGTGTTCAAGGTTCGCGCACCCAGCGACGACGAAGTGGCGTCCATGCGCGAAGGGCAGATGCTCGTGAGCTTCATCTGGCCCGCGCAGAACCCCGCTCTCATGCAGAAGCTCGCCGCGCGCAAGGCCACCGTGCTCGCGATGGACAGCGTGCCGCGCATCTCGCGCGCGCAGAAGATGGACGCGCTCTCCTCGATGGCCAACATCGCGGGCTATCGCGCGGTCATCGAGGCCGCGCACGAGTTCGGGCGCTTCTTCACCGGCTCGATCACCGCGGCGGGCAAGGTGCCGCCGGCGAAGGTGTTCATCATCGGCGCGGGCGTCGCCGGCCTCGCCGCCATCGGCGCGGCGGCAAGCCTCGGCGCGATCGTCCGCGCCAACGACACGCGGCCGGAAGTGGCCGACCAGGTCAAGTCGATGGGGGGCGAGTTCGTTCCGGTGCCCTACGAAGAGGAAGGCACCGGCGTGGGCGGGTACGCCAAGGTGATGAGCGAAGGCTTCCAGAAGGCGCAGCGCGAAGTTTTCGCGCAGCAGGCGAAGGACGTCGACATCATCATCACGACCGCGCTCATTCCGGGCAAGCCTGCGCCGAAGCTCATCACCGCCGACATGGTGAAGTCGATGAAGCAGGGCAGCGTGATCGTCGACCTCGCGTCGGAGCAGGGGGGCAATTGCGAGCTGACCGTGCCGGGCGAGGTGGTGGTGCGCCACGGCGTGACGATCGTCGGCTACACGGACCTGCCGAGCCGCCTCGCGCGCCAGTCGTCGACGCTGTACGCGACGAACCTGCTTCGTCTCGTCGACGACCTGGTCAAGACGAAGAGCATCGACAACGATACGATCGACATCGACATGAACGACGAGGTGCTGCGCGGCACCACGGTCGTCGACAAGGGCGAGGTGACGTGGCCTCCGCCGCCGCCCAAGCTGTCGGCCGCGCCGGCGGCCGCGGCCGCGAAGCCGGCGGTGGTGGCGCAGCCGCCGAAGGCGCACGGCGAGCGCGGCGGCCCGATGCCGCTACGCAAGACGGTCGTCATATTCGGTCTGGGCCTAGTGCTGTTCCTGATCGTCGGCTTCTTCGCGCCGCGCAGCTTCCTCGAGCACTTCACGGTGTTCGTGCTCGCGTGCTTCGTCGGCTATATGGTGGTGTGGAACGTGAAGCCCGCGCTGCACACGCCGCTGATGAGCGTCACCAACGCGGTGTCGAGCATCATCGCCATCGGCGCGCTGGTGCAGATCGCGCCCGACCTGACGAAGATCTCCGCCGACCTGTCGCGCCCCGGGGGATGGATCCGCTGGCTGTCGGTCGTCGCCCTCGGGCTGGTGGCGATCAACATGTTCGGCGGCTTCGCCGTCACGCAGCGGATGCTGCAGATGTTCCGCAAATAGGGCGGCCGCCATGTATATGACGACGAGCCTCCTCACGATCGCCTACATCGGCGCGGCCATCCTGTTCATCCTGTGCCTCGGCGGACTGTCGAGCCAGGAGACGTCGCGGCGCGGCAACCTGTACGGGATGATCGGCATGGTGATCGCCGTGCTGGCCACGATCGCCAGCGCGTACGTGATGCCGGCTGGGTTGCCGTACATCCTGGTCGCGATGGTCATCGGCGCCGCCATCGGCCTCTATGCCGCGCGCATCGTGCAGATGACGCAGATGCCCGAGCTGGTGGCGCTGATGCACAGCCTGGTCGGCCTGGCCGCGATGCTGGTGGGCTACGCCAACTTCATCGACCCCGCCGCATCGGCGCAGCTCACGCCCGCCGAGAGCACGATCCACGAGATCGAAATGTACGTCGGCGTGCTGATCGGCGCGGTCACGTTCTCCGGTTCGCTGATCGCGTTCGGCAAGCTGTCGGCGAAGATCAGCGGCAAGCCCGTGCTGCTGCCCGCGCGGCACTGGATCAACCTGGTCGGCCTGATCGTCGTGATGTGGTTCGGCTATCGATTCGTGACCGCGCACGACTTCCACGACCAGCTCGTCGCGATGATCGTGATGAGCGTCATCGCGCTCGCCTTCGGCGTGCACATGGTGATGGCCATCGGCGGCGCCGACATGCCGGTGGTGGTGTCGATGCTCAACAGCTATTCGGGGTGGGCGGCGGCCGCGACGGGCTTCATGCTGTCCAACGACCTGCTGATCGTGGTCGGCGCGCTGGTCGGCAGCAGCGGCGCGATCCTGTCGTACATCATGTGCACGGCGATGAACCGCAACTTCATCAGCGTCATCGCCGGCGGGTTCGGCACGGACACGAGCAAGGCCGCGGCGACAGGCGCGGTGACGCCGGCGGGCGAAGTGCACCCGATCACGGCCCCCGAGACCGCCGACCTGCTCAAGCAGGCGAAGAGCGTCATCATCGTGCCGGGCTACGGCATGGCGGTCGCGCAGGCCCAGCACACCGTCTACCAGATCACCACCGCGTTGCGCGAGCGCGGCGTGAACGTGCGCTTCGGCATCCATCCCGTCGCCGGCCGCATGCCCGGGCACATGAACGTGCTGCTGGCCGAAGCGAAGGTCCCCTACGACATCGTCTTCGAGATGGACGAGATCAACGCGGATTTTCCCGACACCGACGTCGCCATGGTCATCGGCGCCAACGACATCGTGAACCCGGCCGCGCAGGAGGATCC
>DASXAF010000084.1:0-49542 GCA_036406955.1 Casimicrobiaceae bacterium | reverse complement strand
TGACGGTGGGGCCCGCCCCGGGCGCGCGCGCCGCGGCCAACATCCGGGTGCGCGCCTTCCTGCGCGACCGGCTGGCATCGTGACGCGTCGGCCTGCAGGAACATCCTGCGATACGAGGTGGTGAGCATGGATCTGGGCCTGACCGGCAAGGCGGTGCTCGTGACGGGCGCGAGCAAGGGCATCGGGCTCGCGTGCGCGCGGGCGTTCGCGCGCGAGGGCGCGCGCGTGGCGATCGTGTCACGAAGCCGCTCCAATCTCGATGCGGCGGTCGCGCACTTCGACGCCGCGTCGCGGCCGGTCGCGATCGCCGCCGATCTCGTGCGCGCCGACGAGGCCCAGCGCGCCGTCGACGAAGCGGAGGCGGCGCTCGGCCCGCTCGACGTGCTGGTGAGCTGCGCAGGCGCAGCGCGCCGCTATCCGCCCGACGAGCTCGACGCCGCGGCGTGGCACGCCGCGATGGATGCGAAGTTCTTCAGCTACATCCATCCGCTCGACAGCGTCGTTCGCCGCATGGCGGCGCGCGGGCGCGGGGCGATCGTCAACATCGTGGGACAGGGCGGCAAGGTCGCGAGCCCCGTGCACCTGCCCGGCGGCGCGGCCAACGCCGCGCTGATGCTCGCCACCGCCGGGCTCGCGGCCGCGTATGGACCGAAGGGCGTGCGCGTGAACGCGATCAATCCGGGCGGCACGCTCACCACGCGCATGCAGGAAGGGCTCGCCGCGGAGGCGCGCATGACGGGCAGGTCGGTCGACGACCTCCTCGCCGCGCAACAGGCGCGCATTCCGCTGCGACGGCTCGCCACGCCCGAGGAGATCGCGGAGGTCGCGCTGTTCCTCGCATCCGAGCGCGCGAGCTACGTCACCGGCGCGATCGTGCCGATGGATGGTGGGGTGAGCGCGGTGATCTAGCCTGGCTAGCGCGCGCGCAACCCGGTGGCGATGCGATACGCGAGCAATCCGAGCGACAGATAACGCGAGAACTTGCGCGCGCGGGTGGCGCCGATCAGCGGGATCACGTAGCCGAGCAGGCGGCCGAGCCATGGATACTGGCGGGGGCCGTCGCCGGTATCGTCGCCGAGATGCACGCTGCGCTTCAGATCGTGCCATGCGAGCGCGATCTCGATGCGATCGAGCTCGCACTGCTGCAGGAGCAGCTGGCGCCGCGCCTCTAGGTCCGCCACGTAGCTCATCGCTCTTCGCCGGTGAGGCAAGCGACGTCGCGGCGCAGCGCATCGAGCGTCGCCTGGAACGGTTGCGGCGCGCGGCGGCGCAGCGAGGAATGGCGCAGCCACAACGCGACCGCTGCGACGGCGTAAGCCAGCGCGACGAGCGCGATCGCGGTGAAGCGCGCGCCATCCCAGAAGTACGCGATGACGCCGAGCGTGACCACGGCGAGGGCCAGCATCCCGCACGCGAGCGCCGCGCCGACCAACAGCAGCGACTGGACCGCGCGCTCGCGCGTCGCGGCGAGCTCCAGCCCGGCAAGCTCGATGCGCGTGCCCAGCGCGCCGATCGCGCGAGCGCCGATGTGCACCGCGGCGTCGTGCAGCGGCGGCGGTGTCGCAGCGCTGTTGTCTTCTTCGGTGCCCAAGATGGGCGCGTGCGCGGCCGTCAGCGGCGGTTCATCAACAGACCCGCCACGAAGCCGATCGCAGCCGCGGCGCCGATCGCGCGCCACGGATTCTGGTGCACGTAGTCGTCGGTGTAGCGCGCCGCTTCCTTCGCACGGTCGACTGCTTCGCCTTCGAGCTCCTGCAGCCGCAGCTTGGCGGCGAGGAGCTTCGCTTCCACCTGGGCGCGCAGATCGCGAGCCTTCTCGCCGGTCTCGGCGCCTGCCTTTTTCAAAAGGTCCTCGGCTTCGGACAGCATCGAGACGAACTCGTCGACCAGACGTTCGCGGATGGCGGTCATGGACAGCTCCCTTCCTTGCCGGTGGATCAGCCGCGGACCTTACCCGCGGATCGAAGTCGGCGCATTATAGCCACGACACCGGAGGCGCCGTTTGAAATGCGGGCACCGGGCCCGCATCTGAGCCTTTGCGCGCCGAGTGGCGCGTCTTCTCAGGAGAAGGGAGCTGCGATGGCCGAGTACATTGCGTCGGAGGCCACTCCATCGGGACGCCAACCGCCGATCACCGCGGTGCTGATCGTCTACGTCCTGTTCGCCGTCACGGCGATCATGGCGCTCGCGTCGCACGGCCTGCCGCTGATCGCGCCGCTGTTCGGTCTCGTGGGCATCGTCGGCATCATCGTTGCATACGTGAAGCGCGACGACGCACAGGGCACCTGGGTGGCGAGCCACGTGCGCTGGCTGATCCGCACGTTCTGGTTCTCCCTGTTGTGGGCCGTCGTGGGCGGGCTGATCCTCGTGACGCTGGGATTGCTCCTGATCGGCATCCCGATCGCGTTCCTGATCTGGATCGCCGACACGCTGTGGGTCTTCTACCGGCTCATCAAGGGCATCCTGCTGTTCAAGGACAGCCGGCCGGTGCCCGGCATGTAACGCCCGCGTCAGCGGCCGAAGCGCGCGGCGATCTTCGAGCGGTAACCGCTCTCGTGCAGGCATGCGCCGCGCGCTTCGAGGCGCATTTCGAGCACGGCGAGCCGTCCGAGCGCGCGGCGCCGCTCGGACTCGTCGAACGTCGACGCGACGAGCGTGCGCAGCGACGCCGCTTCCTTGCGCGCCTCGACCGCGGGCGGCACCAGGCCGGCGTTGCGCAGGATGCGATATGCCATGCGCAGCTCCTCGGGAACCATGCGATCGTCCTCGAGGTCGAGCGGCTTGCCCGAACCGGGAAGATCGTCGAGCTCGCCATTGGCGATGGCTTCGGCGATGCGCTGCTCGGCGATGATGTCGAAGGCGTGCATGGGCTGATTGTAGCCCGTCGTCCCTGCGCAAGCAGGGACCCAGCGTCTCAACGCCGCTGGACTCCCGCGTTCGCGGGAATGACGGAGCCGTAGCGGTACACCCACTGCACGAGGAAGTCGAGTGCGGGACCGCCACGCGCGGCGTTGCGATCGTTGACGATTGCCGCCATCGCGTAGCGATGGCCGTCCGGGCCCAGCACGTAGCCGGCGAGCGCGCGCACGCCCTCCAGCGTGCCGGTCTTGAGCAGCGCCTGGCCGCCGACCCTGTCGGACAGGAAGCGCTGGCCCACCGTGCCGTCCATCGCGGCAACCGCGAGCGAGCTCGCGAAGTCCTCGCGCACGGCGCTGCGATCCGCCGCGACGAGCAGGCGAACGAGGCCCCCGGCGCTGACGCGCTCGCGCCGCGACAATCCCGAGCCGTTCTCCAAGACGAGCTTGGGCATGCGAATCCTGCGCAGGTCGAGAAAACGCCGCACGACGTCCGCCGCCTTGCGCGGCGTCGCGGGCGGCGGCGCGGCTTCCAGCGCGAGCGTGAGGAAAAGCTGCTGCGCCATCACGTTGTTCGACAGCTTGTTCACGTCGCGCACGATGTCGTACAGCGGCGGCGACTCGAGCACGGCGATCGGGCGAGCGCCCGGGGGCGCCCGCTTCTCGACGAGGCCGCCGCCGAAGCGGCCGCCCGCCGCGCCGAAGAAGAGCCTGAACATGTCGTAGGCGTAATGCGGCGGATCGAGCAGCGCCACCCACCAGTCGCGCTCGCCGCACGCCGCGGGATAGCTGCCGTCGAATGCCACGCGCGCGCTGCGGCCGTCGTCGTCGAAGCGCGCGCGTAGCGCGCCGTGCCAGTCGCCGCACGCGCTCGCATCGAGCGGCGGCACCGCGACGCTCACGCTCGGCAGCGGCGGCTCGATGCGTGCAAGCGCGTGACCGGTCGACGCGTCGGGCGCGAAGACGAGCTGCGCTGCCTTGAAGTTCACCAGCAGCGCATCGGGTCCCACGTTGTACGGCTTCTGGGGCTCGCCGTCGAATGCGCCCGGATCGTGCCGTGCGACGTCGAACGCGGTGCGATCGAGCGCGAGATTGCCGTCGATCGCCGCGAGACCGCTCGCGCGCAGCCTCGCAATGAACGCCTGCCATTGCTCGACCGTGATCTTCGGATCGCCGCGGCCGCGCAGCACCAGGTCGCCATGGAGCACGCCGTCGACGATCGGCCCGTCGGCGAACGCCTCGGTGCGCCACGTGTAGTCGGGTCCGAGGAGCTCCAGCGCCACGAAGGTGGTCACGAGCTTCATCACCGACGCGGGGCTCATCGCCCGCTCCGCGTCCCATGCGAGCAGCGGTCGGCGCCCACGGACGTCCTGCACGACGACCGCGACGTGGTCGAGCGGAATGCCGGCGTCTAGGAACGCGCGCCGGACCTCGCGCGGGAGCGCGGCGTGCGCGCTGCCCGCGACGAGCAGCAGGAGCAGCGCGCCGAGCAGACGCTTCATGCAGCCTCGACGATTTCGAGCGTGCGCTCGACCAGCATCGAAAACTCGCTGTCGTCGACGACGTACGGCGGCATGAAATAGACCGTGTTGCCGATGGGGCGCAGGAGGACCTCGCGCTGCAGCGCCTGCGCGAAGGCCCATCGCGCGAAATCGGCGCGCACGCTCTCGACCTCGAACGCGACGATCATCCCGCGCCGGCGAAAATCGCGCACCCGGGGATGCGTGGCGAGCGGCCGGGCGAGCGCATGCCAGCGCGCGGCCTTCGCACGATTGACCGCGATCACGTCGTCTTCGTCGAAGAGTCGCAGCACCGCGAGCGCCGCACTGCACGCGAGCGGGTTCCCGGTGTACGAGTGGGAGTGCAGGAACCCGCGCGCGACGTCGTCGGCGTAGAACGCGCCGTAGACGTCGTCGCGCGTGAGCACGCAGGACAACGGCAGCGTGCCGCCGGTGATGCCCTTGGACAGGCAAAGGAAATCGGGCACGAGCGCGTCGTCCGTCCCGCTGGCCAGCGCCATCGCCTGATCCCATGCGAACAACGAGCCGGTGCGGCCGAAGCCGGTCATGATCTCGTCGGCAATGAGGTGCACGCCGTAGCGCGTGCAGAGCGAGCGCGCTTCGACGAGATACTGCGGATCGTACATCACCATCCCCGCGGCGCCCTGCACCAGCGGCTCGACGATGAGCGCGGCAGTCGTCGCATGGTGACGCTCGAGCTCGACCTCGAGCGCGGCGACGGCGTCGGCGACGACGCCCGGCCCGCGACGCGCATCCGGGCACGGCACGGTCGCGTTCCTGCGCAAGAGCGGCGCATACGCATCGCGAAAGATCGCGACGTCGGTGATGCCCAGCGCACCGAGCGTCTCGCCGTGATAGCCGCCGGCCAGTGCGACGAAGCCGCGCTTGTCGGCGTAGCCGCGATTGCGCCAGTAGTGGAAGCTCATCTTCAGCGCGATCTCCGTCGCCGACGCGCCGTCCGACGCGTAGAACGCGTGGCCGAGCCCGCCGGGCGCGAGCGCGTGCAGTCGCTCCGAAAGCTCGACCACGGGCGCATGCGTGAAGCCGGCGAGCATCGCGTGCGGCAGCGTGCGTGCCTGCGCGGCAATCGCCTCGACGATGCGCGGATGCGCATGGCCGAACAGGTTCACCCACCACGAGCTCACCGCGTCGAGATAGCGGCGGCCGTCGAAGTCGTAGAGCCAGGCGCCTTCGCCGCGCGCGATCGGCACCAGCGGCAGCGTCTCGTGCACCTTCATCTGTGTGCACGGATGCCAGACCGCGGCCCGGCTGCGCACGAGCCAGTCGGTATTGGCGCTCACGTTCGAGGAGGCAGTCAGCGCCGCGAGGCGTCGCGTGCGAACCGGTCCTGCATGCGGCGCACGGCGGCGACGAGCTCGCGCGTGATGCCGGGCTCGCGCACCGAATGCCCGGCATCCGGCACGACGATGTACTCGGCTTCGGGCCACGCCCGCGCCAGCGCATCGGCGGTTACGGGCGGGCACACGATGTCGTAGCGACCCTGCACGATGGTGCACGGCAGGTGCCGGATGCGATGCAGGTTGCCGAGCAGCTCGTCCTCGGCGAGGAAGCCGTGGTTGACGAAGTAGTGCGCCTCGATGCGCGCGATCGCGAGTGCCGCGGCGTCGTCGTCGAGGCGCACGGGCGGCTCGGGCTTGGGCAGCAAGGTCGAGCACGACGCCTCGTAGCGATCCCAGGCGCGCGCGGCCGGAAGGTGCACCGACGGATCGGGATCGATCAGGCGCCGGTAGTACGCCGCGAGCAGGTCGTCGCGCTCCTCCTCGGGCAGATGTTCCGTGAACACGCGCCACGACTCGGGAAACAGGTAGCGCATGCCGTAGAGGAACCACTCGATCTCGTTCGGCGACGCGAGGAAGATGCCGCGCAGCACGAGACCTAGCGCGCGCTGGGGATAGGCCTCGGCGTAGGCGAGCGCAAGCGTGGATCCCCACGATCCTCCGAACAGCAGCCAGCGATCGACGTTCAGATGCGCGCGCAGCCGGTCGAGATCGGAGACCAGGTGCGCGGTCGTGTTCTCCGCGAGCTCGGCGACGGGGCGCGAGCGGCCCGCACCGCGCTGGTCGTAGAGGACGATGCGCCAGAACGACGGATCGTAGAAGCGCCGGTGATGCGGCAGGCTGCCGCCCCCGGGGCCGCCATGCAGGAACACCAGCGGCACGCCGTCGGGGTTGCCGCACACTTCCCAGTGCATCGAGTGGCGGGCGGACAATCCGAGCTGGCCGCTCGCATACGGGTCGCACTCCGGATACAGGATGTCGTCCGGGGCGAGCGCGTTGGCGGCATCGCTCGTCATGGGGCGCAAGTCAGTCGCGCCGGGCCGCCCCAAGCGACTGACGTGCCCCCTCGGGGGGCTGCGAGCGAAGCGAGCGAGGGGGATGTTTTCACCGCGCGGGATCGAGCGTGACGTGCATCTGGCCGAGCGTACCGAACGTCACCGTGAGCGGCGTGGCGAGCGGCACGTCGAGCGCACCCGCGTACGAGCCGGTGGTGACGATCTGCCCGGCGCGCAGGCGCTCGCCGCGCTCGCGCAGGAAATTGGCGAGCCACACCAGCGGCTTCAGCGGATGCCCGTCGGGATGGCGCCCCGCGCGCTCGAGGTGGAAGCCGCCGATGCCGTCCATGATGACCGTGAACGCCTCGAGCGCCCGCACGCGCGCGTTCTCGACGACCGGTCCGACCACGAGGCCTTCGTTGTTCATGCCGTCGGCCAGCATCTCGGGAAACGACACGCTGTCCGGGTCGTCGTACCGGTTGCCGAGGATCTCGAGCACGAGGTGCGTCTCGCCAATCGCGGCGACCACTGCCTTTTCATCGTAGGGCTCGCTGCGCGGCGGGAGGTCGTGCGCGAGCGCGAAGGCGATCTCCGGCTCGATCTGCGCCATTGCACCGCGCGCATGGACCGTCGCGTGCGCGCCGCGAAAGATGCCGTTGGCGTAGATCGGCGCCGCGATCTGGCGCTCGGCGGTCGGCATCGAGCACTTCCAGCCACCGACGGTGCCGATGCGCGCTGCAACGCGGTGCTGCAACGCGAAGGCCTCGGTCAGCGTGACGGGCCGGATCGCAGGATCGAGTCGCGGGCCGCGTCGGCCCTCGCGGCGGCGCCGCGCAAGCTCGGTGGCCGCGGCATCGTCAATCGTCATGTGTCGTGGAAGGGGTTGGGGGACGCGCCGGTTGGCAGTATGCTCCGTTGTCCTCGAAGGCATGCTGCAGCGCGTCCATGATACGAAACGCGCGCGCATGCCGCAACGAACGATGCGCCGTCCACGGATAGCCCCATGAAAGAGCGCCTCACGCCGGCCCGCTGCCTGCCCGTCGATCACGAGCGAGCGCTGCTCGTCGGGCGCATGCACGTACCGGCGCTCGAGGGTCCGGTCGTCGTGCGCGTCACGAGCGACGACGTGCTCGACCTGTCCGCGCTCGCGCCGACGCTTCGTGACCTGCTGGAGCTCGGCGACCCGGCGCAGGCGGTGCGCGGCCTCACCGATGCGCCGCGCATCGCGTCGACGCGCGACGTGCTCGCCAACTGCGACGAGGCGACGCGAAACGCGGCGCTGCCGTGGTTCCTCGCGCCGTGCGACCTCCAGGCGGTGAAGGCGGCCGGGGTGACGTTCGTGTCGAGCATGCTCGAGCGCGTCATCGAGGAGCAGGCGCGTGGCGATCCGGCGAAGGCCGAGCGCGTGCGCGCGGCCGTCGTGGGGATCATCGGCGAGAACCTGCGCAGCGTGCGCCCCGGATCGCCCGAGGCGTCGCGGCTCAAGGACGCGCTCATCGCGCAGGGCGTCTGGTCGCAGTACCTGGAAGTGGGCATCGGGCCGGATGCGGAGATCTTCACCAAGACGCAGCCGATGGCGTCGGTGGGTCCCGGCGCCGACATCGGCATCCATCCCAAGTCGGCGTGGAACAACCCCGAGCCCGAGGTCGTGCTGGCAGTCGACAGCCGCGGCCGCACGCTGGGCGCAACGCTCGGCAACGACGTCAACCTGCGCGACTTCGAAGGCCGCAGCGCGCTGCTGCTCGGCAAGGCGAAGGACAACAACGCGTCGTGCGCCATCGGTCCGTTCGTGCGGCTGTTCGACGCGGATTTCGGGATGGACGACGTGCGCGGGGCCGACATCGCGCTGACCGTCGAAGGGCCGGACGGCTTCACGCTGCGCGGATCGAGCCCGATTCGCGAGATCAGCCGCGACCCGCTCGACCTCGTCGCCGCGGCGCTCAACGAGAATCACCAGTATCCCGACGGCCTGGTGCTGTTCCTCGGCACGATGTTCGCGCCGATCGAGGATCGCTATGGGCCGGGGCAGGGTTTCACGCACGCGGTGGGCGACATCGTCACGATTTCTTCACCTTCGCTGGGCGCGCTGGTGAACCGCGTGGAGCATTCCGATCGCATCGCGCCGTGGACGTTCGGTGCGGGGGCGCTGATGCGCAACCTGGCGCGCCGGGGACTGATCTAGCCGAGGCTCGCGCGGGCTTCGCGGCTCCCTGCAAGAGCGGCTCGATCGAGCGCGTGCGTCGCCGCTACAGCCGCATGGTGTCCATGCGAGCGCGCGCATCGCGCGGCGGCCACGTAGGGCTCAACACCTCGATCGCCGCCATGAGGTCGTCGAGCGCGCGGTAAGGGTCGTCGTCGCTGGAAACGGAAACGTCGATGCCGCCACCGGCCGCGATCGGCGCTTCACCCGGCGTCTCGAATGAGCTCATCGAGCAACGGCTCCCGGTCGAAGAGACGAAAATACTCGCGCAATTCCGCGAGGTCGAGCGCGCCGTGGTTCGCCTTGAGCAACGCCCGGATGTCCTCGAGATCCTGCGTGCGCTGCGGATCGTTCACGAATCCCTGGAGCTTGAACCCGATGATGCCCTCCGCGCTGACCACGGCGAGGTCGCCGAGCGCCGTGCGAAGCGTTCGCGCCGCCGCCAACAGCCGGCGCGCGATCGGCCTGCGCGCATAGATCAAATCGAGGCGTTCGTCGCCGCGCGCGTAGTTGGCGGCGTCGGCGCTCCGGTGAAGGCATCGATAACCGAGCCTCGCTAGCGCGGCGTCGACGGCGTCCGCGCTCTCTGCGTTCACCAGCAGGTCCACGTCCTGCGTGGCGCGGATGACCTTGTGCGACGCCAGCGCCAGGCCGCCGATCAGGGCAAAGCGCACACCGATGGCGTTCAGCGCAGAAGACGCTTCCGAGATCTGCCGGCCGAGGCGGGAGAGCGCCATGATCCTCGGCAGATCGGCGAGCCGCGTGCGGCCACTGCTCCGCGATCTCGGCCTACCGCCGCCCCTTGAACGGCACCACCCGCTGTCGCTGCTCGCCGAGCCCTTCGATACCGAGCGTCACGACGTCGCCGGTCTGAAGCCACTTCGGCGGCTTCATGCCGAGCGCCACGCCGGGGGGCGTGCCGGTCGTGATCACGTCGCCCGGCACGAGCGTCACGTACTTCGAGGTGTCGGCGACGACCTGTGCGACGTTGAAGATCATCGTGCGGGTGTTGCCGGTCTGCCGTCGCTCGCCGTTCACGTCGAGCCACATGTCGAGATTCGTGGAGTCCTTCATCTCGTCGGTGGTCACGAGCCACGGCCCGAGGGGGCCGAACGTGTCGCAGCCCTTGCCCTTGCTCCATTGCGAGCCCTGCTTCAACTGGAAGTCGCGCTCCGACACGTCGTTGCAGATGCAGTAACCGGCGACGTAACGCAGCGCATCCTTCTCGTCGACGTAGCGCGCCGTGCGCCCGATGACCAGCGCCAGCTCGACCTCGTAGTCGAGCGCCTTCGAGTCCTTAGGCTGCATGATGTTGTCGTTGGGCCCGACCATGCAGTTCGGTGTCTTGTAGAACAGGATCGGATGCTCGGGTATCGGCGAGTTGGTCTCCTTCGCGTGGTCGATGAAGTTCAGGCCGATGGCCAGGAACTTCTGCGGCTGAGCCACGCACGGCCCGAGGCGCGGCTTGCCCTTCACGACCGGGAGGCGGCGAATGTCCAGCTTGCGCAGCGCCGCCAGGGTGGTGGGCGAGAGCGTTGCGCCGTTGATGTCCGGGATCTTGCGCGAGAGGTCGCGAAGCGCACCGGATTCGTCGATCAAGCCGGGCTTTTCCTTGCCCGGCGGGCCGTAGCGTACGAGCTTCATTGTTGTTGCCTCCTTGGAGTCGGTGGGTACACGCCACGAGGGACGAGGGTCGAGCCGCGCGGGCCGTCACCCTCCCCGAGCACTGCGCACTGAGCACCAATGCCTCGCGTCAAATCGTCATCCCCCCATCGCACGAGTACACGTTGCCCGTCACGAACGCCGCCTCGTCGGACGCGAGGAACACGATGAGCGGCGCGATCTCCTCGGGCTTGGCGAGACGGCCCATCGGCTGGCGCGCGACGAACATCCTGCGCGCCTCGACCGGGTCGGGATACGCGTCGATGCGCTGCTGCAGCGACGGCGTATCGACGGTGCCGGGCGCGATGGCGTTGCACCGTATGCCCTTCTGCACGTAATCCGCTGCCACGGCCTTGGTGAGCCCGATCACCGCGGCCTTCGAGGCGCCGTAGACGAAGCGGTTCGGCAGCCCTTTGATCGATCCCGCGATCGACGCCATGTTCACGATGCTCGCCGAGCGGCCGCCGCGCTCGTATTCGGCGAGCATCTTCGGCAGCGCGGCGCGTATCGCGACGTACATCGCGCGCACGTTGAGGTTGAAGCTGAACTCCCAGTCTTTCGGCGTGCAGTCGAGGATCGTCCCGTTGTGCACGTACCCCGCGCAGTTGAAGAGGATGGAAAGAGGCGGCAGCTCCTCGATCGTGCGGGTGACGGCCGCGTCGTCGAGCACGTCGAGCACACGCGGCGTCACGTTCGCCACGCCGCGGTAGTGCTCGAGCAGCTCGGGCCTCACGTCGGTGGCCCACACCTGTGCGCCCTCGCGTGCCATGGCGAGCGCAGCCGCCGCACCGATGCCTTGTCCCGCTGCCGTGATCAGCGCCGTCTTGCCGGCCAGCCTGCCGCTCATTGCCTTCGCTCCATTGCGACGACTCCGTTCGACGCATCGCCGGACGGCGCGTCACCGACGCATCGACCCCGTCGCACGAAACGGCCCCCGTGCCTGCCGTTGCCGTGCCGCAGCGGCGCCTCGATCGACACCGTGACGGGCGTTGTGCGTATTGCGGCGATGGTCGTGCGAGCCATGGGAGGACGCGGAGACCGACGGCGCGCGCGCACGCGCGCCGTCGAAGGCGCTGAATTGTACGCTTCGCTCGAAAGCGTCCCGGCGGCGCGGTCAACGGCCCGGGTGCTCGTCGCGACCGTACGCCTCGTCCAGGAACGCGAAGGCCGCACGGAACGCAGCGCGCGCCTGCGCTTCGCGGTAGCTGTCGCGGTCGAACGTCGCGAACGCGTGCGGCGCGTCGGGAAAGACCGCGATCGTGTAGCGCTTGTTGGCGCCGCTGAGCGCCTGCGCGATCCGGCAGTGCTCCTCGGGCGCGATCGAAGCGTCCTTGGCGCCGTACACCAGGAGCTGCGGCACGCGCAGGTCGGGCACGCGATCGAGCAGCGGCTTGCGCGGGCCGGACGCCTCCGCCGGTGCGATGCTGCCGCCATAGAACGAGATCGCCGCGCGCAGCCGGTCGCCGTGGGTCGCGTTGGCGAGGAACGCCGCGCGGCCACCCATGCAGAAGCCGATGACGGCGTTCCTGCGCGCGCCTTCCGCCTCCAGCACGTCGAGCGCGCCGGCGACCTCCTTCATGAGGGTCGCGTCGTCGAGCGTGCGAAGCTTCGCCATCGCGCCTTCGCGATTCGAGTACTCGAAGACGTCGCCGTGATACAGGTCCGGCGCGCAGGCGACGTAACCGGCGCGTGCGAACTGCGCGCAGGTTTCCTTGACGAAGGCGTTGAGGCCGTACGCCTCCATCAGCACGACGATGCCGTCGCCGGTGCGCCCGCGCGGGTGCGCGAGGAAGCCGCCGACGCCGGGGGCCACCGTGACCGTGCGCGTGGGAACTGCCGATTCGGGTGCGCTCATGGACTGTCTCCGCCGAGGTCGAACGATCAGCATGCCGCCAAACGACGCCCGCGCGCAACCGGTGCAAGGCCTGCGCGGCCGCGGCGGCGGCTGCTACACTGCGCACGTCGCCATGATCCTGCGAATGCCGTTCCGCGCAGTCATCGCCGTCGCGCTCGTGCTCGGCTTCGTCGGGGCTGCATGCGCCCAGGCGCCCACCGGCATCGCGCTCGCGACGTACGAGGGCGCCGACCGGGCCGAAAAGCTCGTCGAGGGCGCGCGCAAGGAAGGCGACGTGCTCGTCTACACCTCGGCGCCGAGCGACGACTTCAAGGCGCTCACCGAGGCGTTCGAGAAGAAGTACGGCGTCAAGGTCAAGTTCTGGCGCTCGAGCGCCGACAAGGTCGCGCAGCGCGGTATCAGCGAGGGGCGCGCGAAGCGTTTCGAGGCGGACGTCTTCGAGACCGACTCGGGGGCGCTCGACGCGTTGATGCGCGAGAACCTCCTCACGCCCGTTCGCTCGCCGATGCAGGACGAGCTCCGGCCGGACGTTCGCTTCGGCCACCAGTCGTGGTTCGGCTCGCGCCTCAACGTGTTCGCGCTCGCCTACAACACCAAGGCGCTGAAGAAGACCGATCTGCCGCACAGCTACGAGGCGCTGCTCGAGCCGAAATGGAAAGGCAAGCTGGGCGTCGAGGCCGAGGACTCGGACTGGTTCTCGGCGCTTTGCCAGCAGCTCGGCGAGCAGAAGACCACGCGGCTCTTTCGCGAGATCGTGGCTCGCAACGGCGTGTCGGTGCGCCGGGGTCATGCGGATCTCGCCTCGCTCGTGGCGTCCGGCGACATTCCACTCGCGCTCACCGCCTACGACGCGAAGATCGAGCGGATGAAGGCCAAGGGAGCGCCGATCGACTGGTTCGTCATTCCGCCGGCGATCGCGCGCATGAGCGGCGTCGGCGTCGCCGCGCGGGCACCCCATCCGCATGCGGCGCTGCTGTGGCTGGACTTCGAGCTGTCGGAGGAGGGCCAGCGCGTGCTTTTGGAGCACGACTTCGTGCCGACGAACCGGCGCATCGAAACGAAGCTCGACAAGTTCCCGCTGCGCTACATCGACAGCAACGCGATCATCGACGACGGCGCCAAGTGGGACAAGCTGTACGCCGAGATCTTCGGGCATGGCAAGGACGAGGAGAAGCGAAGGCGATAGGCGACGGGTGTCCGACGCCGGCCCGCTGCACCCGTCCGTACCGCCTGTCCCCGCCAGCTCTCGCGTGGAGTGGCTGGCCTTACCACTTGACCACTTGCCTGGCGTCGCTTAGCCTTCGCCTTCCGACCCGCGGGCGAACGCCGCCCTCGCCGGCCGCATGCCGTTCCAGAGCATCGAACCCCGCCGGCTGTACCGACAGATCGCCGACCAGATCCGCGGTCTCATCCGCAGCGGCGAGTTCGCGCCCGGTGCGCGCCTGCCGCCCGAGCGCGAGCTCGCAAAGCAGCTCGGCGTGTCGCGCCCGTCGGTGCGGGAGGCGCTCATCGCTTTGGAGGTGGAGGGCCTGGTGGAGGTGCGTATCGGCTCGGGAATCTACGTGCGCGCCGCGCCGGACGCGCAGGCGCTGCCAGCCGCCGATGCGACGGCGGGGCCGTACGAGCTCCTGCGCGCGCGCTACGTGATCGAGGCCGAATGCGCCGCGCTTGCGGCGAAATCGGCGAAGCGCCAGCAGGTGACCGCGATCGCGACCGCGCTCGAGGGCATGCAGCGCGAGCTCGAATCGGGCAAGCAGCCGCTGCCAAGCGACCGCGACTTTCATCTGCGCATCGCGGAGGCCACGGGCAACGGCGCGCTCGTCGCGGTCGTGAAGATGCTGTGGGAGGAGCGCACCGGTCCGCTGTACCAGCAGCTCGAGCATCATTACGACTCGCCGGGATTGTGGCGAGCGGCGCTGGCGGAGCATCGCGCGGTCCTCAAGGCGATCGCCGATCGCGATGCACAGGCGGCACGCGCGGCGATGCAGCGGCATCTGAACCAGGCGTACAAGCGCTTCAGCAAGGGCTGGAACACGTTGCAATAGGAGGCGGACATGCTGGCGTGCAGGATCCATGCGAAGGACGATTTGCGCGTCGAACCCGACGCGATGCCGAGCGCAGGCCCGGGCGAGGTGCTGCTGCGCCTCGGCGCGGCCGGCATCTGCGGCTCGGACCTGCACTACTACTTCGAAGGCCGCAACGGCAGCTTCGTCGTTCGCGAGCCGCTCATTCCCGGCCACGAGGCGTCGGCGGTCGTGGCCGCCGTCGGGCCGGGGGTCACGCGCGTGAAAGCGGGCGACAAGGTCGCCGTGAGTCCCTCGCATGCCTGCGGGCGCTGCGAATACTGCCGCGAGGGCCGCGAGCAGCTCTGCGCGAACATGAAGTTCCTCGGCAGCGCGAGCCTGTTCCCGCACGTGCAGGGCATGTTCCGCGAGTACTTCGTGATGGGCGAGCGCCAGTGCTACCCCGTCGCGGGCGACGTGTCGCTGGGCGAGCTCGCTTTCGCGGAGCCGCTCGCGGTCGGCCTGCATGCCGTCAATCGCGGTGGCGAGGTGCTCGGCAAGTCGGTGCTGGTCACCGGCGCGGGCACGATCGGCTGCCTTACCGTCATGGCGGCGCGTCTGGCGGGCGCCGCGCGCATCACCGTCACGGACGTTCTCGACCGACCGCTCGAGCAGGCGCGCATCGCCGGCGCGGATGCCACGCTGCACGCGCAGCGCGATGCGGTCGCGCTAGCGCGCCCGCAGTTCGACGTCGCCTACGAAGTGTCCGGCAACCTCGACGCCCTCAAGTGCTGCATGGCGGCCGTGAAGCGCGGCGGCGTGGTCGTGCAGGTCGGCACGCTGCCGCACGAGCCGCTGCCGTTCGTGGTGAACGACGTCATGGCGAAGGAGATCGATCTGCGCGGCGCATTCCGCTGGGGCATCGAGTTCGACTGGGCGGTGGACTACCTGTCGTCGCGACGCATCGACGTACGTCCGCTGCTCTCCGGTCAGTATCCGTTGCAGGACGCGGTCGCAGCGTTCCACGCAGCCGCGGACAAGACGCGCAGCACCAAGGTCCAGGTCATCGCGGCTTGAGCCGCGCCATTTTCGACGTAAACAGGGAGGGGTCATGCATGTGTCGTCGAGGTTGATCGTCGCCGTTCTCCTGGCGGTCGTGGCCGCCGCGCCGGCGTCGGCGCAAACGAAGCTCAAATGGGCGCATGTCTACGAGACGTCGGAGCCGTTCCACAAGTGGTCGGTGTGGGCGGCGCAGGAGATCGAGAAGCGCACGAGCGGCAAGTACCACATCGACGTCTTCCCGGCCTCAACGCTCGGCAAGGAGAGCGACATCAACCAGGGCCTGGCGCTCGGCACGGTCGACATGATCATCTCCGGGCTGTCGTTCGCCGCGCGCACCATGCCGCGCATCGGCGTCGGCTACTACCCATACACGTTCCGCGACGGCGATCACCTCATCAAGTGGGCGAAGAGCGACGCGTTCAAGCAGATGACGGACGAGTACCGGCAGAAGACGGGCATCCAGATCACGGCGATGACCTATTACGGGACGCGCCAGACGACGTCCAACAAGCCCTTCAACGACTGCGCCGGCATGAAAGGCCTCAAGATGCGCGTGCCCGACGTTCCGGCCTACCTCGCGCTGCCCAGGGCGTGCGGCGCGAATCCCACGCCGATCGCGTTTGCCGAGGTCTATCTCGCGCTGCAGAACGGCACCGTGGATGCGCAGGAGAACCCGCTCACCACGATCGAGGCGAAGAAGTTCTACGAAGTGCAGAAGGCGATCATCCTGACCGGCCACATCGTCGACTCGCTCGCCACGCAGATCGCTCCGCACGTCTGGAACAAGCTCTCCGACCCGGAGAAGAAGATCTTCACCGACGTGACGCAGGAAGCGGCCGCGAAGGCGACCGCCGACATCACGAAGCACGAGACCGAGCTCGCCGAGGAGTTCAAGAAGAAGGGCCTGCAGATCATCGACCCGGACAAGAAGTCGTTCCAGGCCGCGATCCAGAAGTCCATCACGCTCGAGTCGATGGGCTATTCCAAGGCGGACTGGGACAAGATCCAGGCGATCAAATGAGCGAACGTCGTTCCTGCGAAGCGGGGACCCAGCGACGCTCGCAACGACACGAGCGAACGTCGTCCCCGCGAACGCGGGGACCCAGCGGCGTTCGGAACGACACTGGGTCCCTGCTTGCGCAGGGACGACCGCGGAGCAACGACACCGGGTCCGCGCTTGCGCAGGGACGACCGCGGAGCAACGACACTGGGTCCCTGCTTGCGCAGGCACGACGACTGACATCATGACGACTCGCCCCGCTTCCATCGCCGACACCGTCATGCCCGGCGCGCCGGCGGAAGATCACGTCCTCGACGAGACGGGACACCTGCACGCCACGGACGCGCCCGTCGACCTTTCGCACTACACGTTCGAGGCGTGGATCGCGTTCGGCTTCTTCTGGCTGCTCGCCGCCACGGTGTTCTACCAGTTCTTCACACGTTACGCGCTGAACAACTCGGCGTCATGGACCGAGGAGATCGCGCGCTATCTCCTGATCGCGACGGTGTTCATCGGCATCGCGGCCGCGGTGCGCACCACGCGGCACATTCACGTCGACTTCCTCTACCGCCTGGTGCCCAGGCGCGTGGGCCGCGTCCTCGCCACGCTGGTCGACGCGATCAAGGTCGCGTTCTTCGGCTACGCCACGGTCCTCACGTGGCAGATGATGGACAAGATGTCGAACTACAAGATGACGATCATCGACCTGCCGATGAACTACGTGTATGGCGTGTGCATGGTGGGCTTCGCGTTCTGCACGCTGCGCGCCGTGCAGGTGGCCGTCGAGAACTGGCGCCGCGGCTACACGCACCTCGAGCGGCCCGAGGCGTTCATGGAAGCGTCGCTGTGACGCCCGCGCTGCTCGGCTCCTTCCTCGGCATGATGGCGGCGGGGGTGCCCGTCGCCATCGCGATGGCCGGCTCGGCGCTGGTCTACATCCTGCTCACCGGGGATCTGCCGCCGTTCGTGGTCGTGCACAGGATGATCAGCGGCATCGACAGCTTCCCGCTGCTCGCCGTGCCGTTCTTCATCATGGCCGGCAACCTGATGAACAACGCGGGCATCACCAACCGCATCTACAACTTCGCGCTGTCGCTGGTCGGCTGGCTGAAGGGCGGCCTCGGGCACGTCAACATCCTCGGCTCGGTGATCTTCGCCGGCATGTCGGGAACGGCCATCGCGGACGCCGCGGGTCTCGGCACGATCGAGATCAAGGCAATGCGCGATCATGGCTACGACATGGGCTTCTCGGTCGGCGTCACGGCCGCGTCCGCGACGCTCGGCCCGATCATTCCGCCCTCGCTGCCGTTCGTGATCTACGGAATGATGGCCAACGTGTCGGTGGGCCAGCTCTTCCTCGCCGGCATCGTGCCGGGTGTGGTCATGGCCATCCTGATGATGCTCACCGTCGGCTATTACGCGCACAAGTACTCGTGGGGCGGGGACGTCAAGTTCGAATGGCATCGCATGGGCAAGGCGTTCATCGAGCTCGGCGTGGTGATCGGCTTCCCGCTCGCGATGTGGGGGCTGATCGTCGCGGGCCTGCCGTTCAACTGGGCATTCGGCGTGGGAATCCTGGTGCTCTTCGCCGCCGACTGGATCTGGAAGTTCGACGCCGTGATGCCGATCATGACGCCGGTTCTGTTGATCGGCGGCATGACGACCGGCGTGTTCACGCCGACCGAGGGCGCGATCGCGGCGTGCGTCTGGGCGCTGATCCTCGGGCTCGTGTGGTATCGGACGCTGACATGGCGCATGCTCGCCAAGGTCGCGATGGACACCATCGAGACGACCGCGACGGTCATGTTCATCGTTGCGGCGGCGTCCATCTTCGGCTGGCTGCTGACTGCCACGCGCGTGACCGACATGGTCGCGACCTGGGTGCTGTCCTTCACGCACAGCCCCTGGGTGTTCCTGCTGCTCGCCAACCTCCTGATGCTCTTCGTCGGCTGCTTCCTCGAGCCCACCGCCGCGATCCTGATCCTCGTGCCGGTGCTCATGCCGGTGATCCAGCAGCTCGGCATCGATCCCGTGCACTTCGGCCTGGTGATGGTGCTGAACCTCATGATCGGGCTGCTGCATCCCCCGATGGGCATGGTCCTCTTCGTGCTCGCGCGCGTGGCGAACATGTCGATCGAGCGCACCACCATGGCCATCGTGCCGTGGCTCGTGCCGCTGCTGCTGTCGCTGATCCTCATCACCTACCTGCCGAGCATCTCGCTCTGGCTGCCGCGCGTCTTCTACCACTAGCGTCATGTCCACGATCGAGCGCGTCGAGATCCTGCAGGTCGACCTTGCGCCCAAGGTCGTGCGCACCGACGCCATCCAGTCGTTCGTCAGGCAGGAGACGCCCATCGTGCGCATCAGGTGCGCCGATGGCGCGGTCGGCGTGGGCTACACGTACACGATCGGCACCGGCGGGTCGTCGGTGGTTGCGCTGCTGCGCGATCACCTCGCCCCGCGGCTCATCGGCCGCGATGCGAGCGAGGTCGAATCGATCTGGAAGGACCTGTTCTTCCATACGCACGCGACGGCCGTGGGCGCGATCACCAGCCTTGCGCTGGCCGCCATCGACACCGCGCTGTGGGACCTCAGGTCACGGCGCGCCGGCGAGCCATTGTGGAAGGTGGCCGGCGGCGCGCAACGCAAGGTGCCGGTGTACACGACGGAAGGCGGCTGGCTGCATCACTCGATCGCGCAGCTCGTCGACGAGGCGCAAAGCGCCAGGGCGCAGGGCTTCCGCGGCGCCAAGATCAAGGTCGGACGCCCGTCGATCGCGGAAGACGTCGCGCGGCTCACCAAGGTACGCGAAGCCGTCGGCGACGACTTCGCCGTCATGGTCGACGCCAACCAGGCGTGGACCGTCGCCGAAGCGCGCCGCCGCGCGCACGCGTACACGCCGTTGATGCTCGCGTGGCTCGAGGAGCCGTTGCCCGCCGAGGATGTCGCGGGACACGTCGAGCTCGCGGCTGCCGCGTCGATGCCCGTCGCGATCGGCGAGTCGCTCTACCACCCGTCGCATTTTCGCGAGTACCTCGAGCGCCGCGCGTGCTCGATCGTGCAGGTCGATTGCGCGCGCATCGGCGGCATCACGCCGTGGCTCAAGGTCGCGCATCTGGCGGAGACCTTCAATGCGCCCGTTTGCCCGCATTTCCTGATGGAGCTGCACGTTTCGCTCACCGCTGCCGTGCCGAACGGCGCGTGGGTCGAATACATTCCGCAGCTCGACTCGATCACCACGTCGCGCATCGCGCTTTCGGACGGCTATGCCGTGCCGCCGGACAAGCCAGGGCTTGGCATCGAATGGGATTTCGATCGCGTCGAAGCCTCGGCCGTTGCGCGCGCCACCATCCCCGCATGAGCGCGCAGGGCCGCCCCAAGCGCTCGCCCCCTCCGCCGGAGGGGGGAGGCGCCCGCGCGGCGGGCAGCCACGGTGGAGGTTACCCAAGGAGGTCGCCATGCTGACCCGAAGCTCGCTCGTCATACGGCTGCATCCGAACGACGACGTCGTCATCGCGCGCGCGCAACTCGTGGGCGGCACCAAGCTGCTCGACGAGGACATGACCGTGGTCGGCCTCGTGCCGCCGGGCCACAAGGTGGCGACGCACGCCATTGCGCGCGGCCAGCCGGTCAAGCGGTACAACCAGGTCATCGGCTTCGCGAGCCGCGACATCGCCCCCGGCGAGCACGTGCATCTGCACAACCTCGCGATGGGCTCGTTCGCCCGCGACTACGCGTTCGGCGCGGACGTCCGGCCGACGGCTTACGTGGACCATCCGGCGACGTTCGAGGGCATCGTGCGGGCCGACGGCCGCGTGGCGACGCGAAACTATGTCGGCATCCTGTCCACGGTGAATTGCTCCGCGACCGTCGCGCGCGGCATCGCGGACCACTTCACGGGCGAGCGTCTCGCGGCGTATCCCAACGTCGACGGCGTCGTCGCGCTGACCCATGGCTCGGGTTGCGGCATGGACACGCAAGGCGAAGGCATGAAGCTCCTGCGCCGCACGCTGGGCGGTTACGCGAAGCATGCCAACTTCGCGGGCATCGTCATGATCGGCCTCGGTTGCGAGGCGAACCAGATCAGCGCGCTGCTCGGCGCGGAGGCGCTCGAAGAGGGCCCTCTGCTGCGCACCTTCTCGATCCAGGACACCGGCGGCACGGCGAAGACCATCGCGCATGGCATCAAGCTGATCGAGGAGATGCTGCCGCACGCGAATGCCGTGACGCGGCAAGCCGTTCCTGCGTCCCACGTTACCGTCGGCCTGCAGTGCGGCGGCTCCGACGGCTATTCCGGCATCACGGCGAACCCTGCGCTCGGTGCGGCGGTGGACATCCTGGTGCGCCACGGCGGCACGGCGATTCTTTCGGAGACGCCCGAGATCTACGGCGCCGAGCACCTGCTCACGCGCCGTGCGGTGTCGCGCGACGTCGGCGAGAAGCTCGTCGAGCGGATCCGCTGGTGGGAGGCGTACACGGCGCGCGAAAAGGGCGAGATGAACAACAATCCGTCGCCCGGCAACAAGGCGGGCGGGCTCACGACCATCCTCGAGAAATCGCTCGGCGCGGTCGCGAAGGGTGGGACGACGAACCTCGTCGCCGTTTACGAGTACGCCGAGCCGGTCACGGCGAAGGGATTCGTCTACATGGACACGCCGGGCTACGACCCGGTGTCGGCGACCGGCCAGGTGGCCGGCGGCGCGAACATGATCGTGTTCACGACGGGTCGCGGCTCGGCCTACGGCTGCGCGCCGGCGCCATCCCTGAAGCTGGCAACCAATACCGCATTGTGGAATCGCCAGGAGGAGGACATCGACCTCAATTGCGGCGAGATCGTGGACGGCACGGCGAGCGTGCAGGAATTGGGCGAACGTCTGTTCAGGCTCATGCTCGAGACCGCATCCGGGAAGCGCACGAAAAGCGAGCAGCACGGCTATGGCCAGAATGAATTCATTCCGTGGTATCTCGGCGCCGTGATGTGACGGGCCATTGACACCCGTGGTGCCCGCCCGTAGGCTGGGTTTCAACCGACGGCCGAAGGCCAGCACGACAACCAAGGAGGAACCTCGATGAAGTCGCTGTCGAAGATCTGCGGCGCGATCGTTGCCTGCGCCATGCTGGCCGCCGCCCTGCCTGCCGCTGCGCAGGAAAAGCTCGTCGTCTGGTGGGTCAAGGGGTTCTACAAGAGCGAGGACGACGCGCTCTACGAGATGATCAAGAAGTACGAGCAGAAGAGCGGCGTCAAGGTGGAGCTGTCGCAATACGCCGTGCAGGACGGCATTCCCAAGGTCGTGTCGGCGCTCGACGCCGGCACGCCGCCCGACGTGTCGTTCATCGACGTGTTCGACTTCCAGGTCACCGGCAAGTGGGCCTTCGACGGCAAGCTCGAGGACCTGTCCGACGTGCTCACGCCGATGAAGGACAAGTTCCTGCCGAACACGCTCGAGACCACGTACCTCTACAACTCGAAGTCGAAGAAGCGCGCGTATTACGCCTTCCCGCTCAAGCAGCAGACGATGCACATCGAGTACTGGAGGGACATGCTGCAGGAGGCGGGCTTCCAGGAGTCGGACATCCCGGGTACGTGGAAGGAATACTGGTCGTTCTGGTGCGACAAGGTGCAGCCGGCCTACCGCAAGAAGACGGGCAAGCGCATCTACGCGGACGGCTTCCCGATGGGCGTCGACTCGAGCGACTCGTACTACTCTTTCCTGACGTTCATGGACGCGTACAACGTCAAGCTCGTCGACGACAGCGGCAAGCTGCTGGTCAACGACCCCAAGGTGCGCACCGGCCTGATCGGCGCGCTGCGCGACTACACGGCGCCCGCGCTGCACAGCTGCAACCCGCCGTCGGCCACGAGCTGGAAGGACCCGGACAACAACGTCGCGTTCCACAACAAGACGATCATCATGACCCACAACGCGACGATCTCGATCGCCGCCAAGTGGTTCGACGACATGAACAACGCGACCCTGTCGGCCGACCAGCGCGAGCAGGCCAAGAAGAACTACTACGACAACATCGTCACGGCCGGCTTCCCGAAGAAGCCCGACGGCTCGCCGATGGTGTACCGCGCCGCGGTGAAGACGGGCGTGGTGTTCGCGGACGCGAAGAACAAGAAGCGCGCCAAGGAATTCGTCGCCTTCCTGCTGCAGGACGAGAACCTCACCCCGTACGTGGAAGGCTCGCTCGGACGCTGGTACCCGGTCACGAAGTCGGGCGCGGCGCGGCTCTCGTTCTGGCTCGCCGATCCGCACCGCAGCTCGGTGCAGCGCCAGTTCGCCGCCGGCACGACGCCGTTCGAATTCACCAGGAACTACAAGTTCACGATCCTGAACAACGAGAATGTGTGGGCCAAGGCGATGAACCGCGTGGTGAGCGAGAAGTGGCCCGTCGAGAAGGCGGTGGACGAGATGATCGCGCGGATCAAGGAAGTCGCCGGGTCAGCGGAGTAGATGCCGTCGTCCCTGCGGAGGCAGGGACCCAGCGACGTAGCGCAACGACGCTGGGTTCCCGCTTTCGCGGGAACAACCCGTTCCTACCATGTCCACAATCGCATTAGCGCGGGCCGAGCCCGCCGCACCGGCGCCCAAGCGCGGCATGTCGCCCTGGCAGACGTGGGGCCTGATCCTCCTCGCGCCGTACACGATCGTCTTCCTGGTGTTCGTGCTGTATCCGATCGGGTACGGCCTTTGGCTCGCGCGCCATCCGCAAAGCTACGCCGCGCTCTTCGACGACCCGATCTTCGGCAGCTCGGTCGTCAACACGCTGATCTTCATCATCGTCGCGATCAACCTCAAGATGCTGGTGGCGCTGTTCCTGTCGGGGTTCTTCATACGGGCACGCTGGTGGATCAAGGTGCTGTCGGTTCTCTTCATCCTGCCGTGGGCGGTGCCGTCGATCCCGACCATCCTGTCGATCCGCTTCATGCTCAATCCCGAGTGGGGCGTGATCAACCAGCTCATCTTCAAGCTCACGGCGGAGGACGGGCCGAACTGGCTCAACGACCGCTGGCTCGCGCTCTCGATGGCCATGGCGGTGCACGTGTGGAAGAGCCTGCCGTTCTGGACGATGATCCTGATCGCCGCGCGGCTCGCCATTCCGAACGAGCTCTATGAAGCGTCGAGCGTGGATGGCGCGACCGCGTGGCAGAAATTCCGCTTCGTCACGTGGCCGTCGATGCAGGCGATCTACCTGACGTCCCTGCTGCTGTCGATGATCTGGACGCTCGGCGACTTCAACAGCGTGTACCTGCTGACCGGCGGCGGCCCTGCGGACCTCACGCACATCCTCGCAACCCTCGGCATCCGCTACCTGCGCCTCGACCAGGTCGACCTCGCGATGGCGACGATCGTGTGCGCGCTGCCGCTGGTGCTGCCGCTCGTGTATTTCATGATGAAGCGGCTGTCGAGATGAACGGCCCCCACGCTCGCTGCACTCGCTGCCCCCAAGGGGGGCGTAGTCAGTCGCTTGGGGCGGCCCGGCGGGACTGACGTGAAGAAGTGGCTCACCGAGGCGCGCCTGATCCTGATCGGCATTCCGGTCGCGATCTGGACGCTGCTGCCCATCTATCACCTGTTCCTGTTCTCCATCTCGACCAAGGACGAGGCGTTCTCCGGCCGCCTGTGGCCCGAGCATCCGACGCTCAAGAACTTTGTCACGGTGTTCCGCCAGGAGCATTACTTCCTCAATCACTTCTGGCAGCAGTTGTGGAATTCGCTGGTCATCGCCGTTGCGGTGGGGTTCCTCACGCTGTTCGTCGCGACGACCGCGGCATTCGCGATCAGCCGCATCCGAGCGCGGGGCGGGCGCGCGGTGCTGAACCTCGCGCTGTTCACGTATTTCATTCCCGCAGCGTTCCTCGCCGTGCCGATGTACAAGGCGATGGGGTCGTATGGGCTGCTCAACAGCCAGTGGTCGCTGATCCTGGCGATGGTGACGATCGCCGCCCCGTACTCCATCTGGGTGCTGAAGCAGGCGTCCGACAAGCTGCCCTACGAGCTCGACGAGGCCGCGCGCATCGACGGCGCCTCGCCGCCGCAGCTGTTCCGCCTCGTGTACCTGCCGCTGATGACGCCGTCGCTCGTGGCGGTCGGCACGTACGCGCTGCTGCTCGCGTGGAACGAATATCTTTACGCGTTCCTGCTGCTGTCGCGCGACACCGACATCACGCTCCCGGTCGCCCTCGGCCACTTCCTCTCGGCCGACGACTCGCCGTGGGAGCTCCTGATGACGACGGGCCTGATCTACGCGTTGCCGCCGGCGGCGATCTACTATGCGTTCAAGCGCTATATGGTCGGCGGCCTGACCGCCGGTGCGGTCAAGGCCTAGCGGGGGCGAGCAAATGAGGAGCCAGGGACGACGGGCGTTGCGACGATTTGCAGCTGCCTCTCTTCACTGCGGGCTCCCTCGTTCCTCGCTCCTCGCCCCGAATCCCTCCTCCAACGAGGCACTATGGCTTCCGTAACGTTCAGCAACGTCGAGAAATCCTTCGGCACCACCAAGGTCATCCACGGCATCAGCTTCGACATCGCCGACGGCGAGTTCATGGTCCTCGTCGGCCCGTCCGGCTGCGGCAAGTCGACGCTGTTGCGCATGCTCGCGGGTCTCGAGGAGATCAGCGCAGGCACGATCGCCATCGACGGCAAGGTGGTCAACGACGTCGACTCGAAGGACCGCGACATCGCGATGGTGTTTCAGAGCTACGCGCTCTACCCGCACATGACGGTGCGCGACAACATGGGCTTCAGCCTGAAGCTGCGCAAGGCCGACAAGAGCGAGATCGAGCAGCGGGTCGCCAAGGCCGCGAGGATCCTGAACCTCGAGCAGTACCTCAATCGCTATCCACGCGAGCTGTCGGGCGGCCAGCGCCAGCGCGTGGCGATGGGCCGCGCCATCGTGCGCGATCCCAAGGTATTCCTGTTCGACGAGCCGCTGTCGAACCTCGACGCCAAGCTGCGCGTCGCCATGCGCGCCGAGATCAAGGCACTGCACCAGCGGCTGCGCACCACGACCGTCTACGTGACGCACGACCAGATCGAGGCCATGACCATGGCCGACCGCATCGTCGTCATGCACGACGGACGCATCGAGCAGATCGGCGCGCCGCTCGAGCTCTACGATCGGCCCGACAACCTCTTCGTCGCGCAATTCATCGGATCGCCGGCGATGAACGTCGTCAACGGCACGCTTCGGCGCAGCAACGGCAGCGCGTTCGTCGAGGCCGACGGCGGCCTGCGCTGGCCGCTGCCGTCGGCCGCGGGCTCGGACGGTCAGCCGGTCGCCCTGGGCGTGCGGCCCGAGCACCTGGTGTTGAGCGGCAGCGGAGCTGCGTCGGTGCCGGGCGAGGTCGTCGTGGTCGAGCCGACCGGCGCCGAGACCGAGCTGCTCGTCCAGGTCGGCGGCGCGCAGGTGACGCTCGTCACGTCGGGCCGTCCCAACGTCAACCCGGGCGAGCGCATCGGGCTCGCGATCGACCCGGGCATGGCGCATCTGTTCGATCAGAGGACGGGGCAGCGGCTGGCGGCGTGACATGGCAGACGAATCCGCAAAACCCAAGCTCCGCTCCGCCGAATGGTTCGGCCGCCGCGATCGCGACGGGCTCGTCCATCGGTCGTGGATGAAGAACCAGGGCATCCCGCACGACCAGTTCGACGGGCGCCCGGTCATCGGCATCTGCAACACCTGGTCGGAAGCCACGCCGTGCAACGCGCATTTCCGCGATCTCGCGGAGCACGTGCGACGCGGCGTGCTCGACGCGGGCGGCTTCCCGCTCGAGTTTCCGGTGATGAGCCTCGGCGAGACGCTGATGCGTCCCACCACGATGCTCTTCCGCAACCAGGCCGCGATGGACGTCGAGGAATCGATCCGCGCCAACCCCTTCGACGGCGTGGTGCTGCTCATGGGCTGCGACAAGACGACGCCGGCGCTGCTGATGGGAGCGGCATCCTGCGACCTGCCGACGATCGGCGTGTCGGGCGGCCCGATGCTGAACGGCAAGTTCCGCGGAGAGGACATCGGCTCGGGCACGCACGTGTGGAAGTTCACCGCGATGCTCAAGACGGGCGAGATGACCGAGGCCGACATGATCGAGGCCGAGTCCTGCATGTCGCGCTCCGCGGGCCATTGCATGACCATGGGCACGGCGTCGACGATGGCGTCGATGGTCGAGGCGCTCGGCATGGGACTGCCGGCGAACGCCGCGATCCCCGCGGTCGATTCGCGCCGCAAGGTGCTCGCGCGCATGGCGGGCCGGCGCATCGTGCAAATGGTACGTGACGATTTGCGCATGTCTCGCATCCTCACCAGGGAAGCGTTCGAGAACGCGATCATGGTCAACGGTGCGATCGGCGGGTCGACCAATGCCGTGGTGCACCTGCTCGCGGTCGCGGGACGCATCGGCGTCGAACTGACGCTCGACGACTGGGATCGCCTGGGACGAGAGATGCCCTGCCTGGTCGACCTCATGCCTTCGGGCCGCTTCCTGATGGAGGATTTCTACTACGCGGGCGGATTGCCCGTCGTGATGAAGGAGATCGCGCAATACCTGCATCGCGATGCGCTGACGGTGAATGGCCGCACGGTCTGGGAGAACGTGAAGGACGCCGTCAACTACAACCCGCAGGTCATCACCCCCCTCGCGAAGCCGTTCAAGTCGCAGGGCGGCATTGCGGTGCTGCGCGGCAATCTCGCGCCCGACGGTGCGGTGCTCAAGCCCTCCGCCGCCACTCCCGCCTTGATGCAGCACACCGGGCGTGCGGTCGTGTTCGAGGACATCGACGACCTCAACCGCCGCATCGACGATCCCGCGCTCGACGTGAACGCGGACGACATTCTCGTGCTCAAGAACTGCGGCCCGAAGGGCTATCCCGGCTTCCCGGAAGTCGGCAATTTCGCGCTGCCGGCGAAGCTCCTGAAGCAGGGCGTGACCGACATGGTGCGAATTTCCGACGCGCGCATGTCGGGCACCGCGTATGGCACCGTCGTGCTGCACACGGCACCCGAGGCCGCGGCCGGCGGCCCGCTCGCATTGGTGAGGAGCGGCGATCGTATCGAGCTCGACGTGCCGCGCCGCTCGCTGCGCCTGCTCGTCCCCGAGGACGAGCTCGCATCGAGGCGCAAGCAATGGAAGCCGCCGCCGCCGCATTCGCAGCGCGGCTGGGTGAAGCTCTATTGCGACACCGTGCAGCAGGCCGACAAGGGCGTGGACCTCGAGTTCCTGCGCGGCGGGTCCGGCGCCCCGGTGGGGCGGGAGAGCCATTAGGCGCGTCGTTCCGGTGGAAGCAGGAACCCAAGCGGCTCGTGACGACACTGGGCCCGCGCTTAAGCGGGGGCGACGCAGCAGACACTAGGCCCCCGCTTGCGCGACGCACCAGGTTTCACGGGGTCGACGCACCAGACACTGCGCCCCGCTTACGTCGGGCGACGCACCAAGATGCAGGCACGCGTCCTCACGATCGGGCACTCGACGCATCCGATCGACGAGTTCCTCGATCTTCTGGCGCGCCACCGCGTCGACGCGCTCGTCGACGTGCGGCGACATCCCGGGTCGCGCTCGCAGCCACAGTTCAACGTCGAACCGCTGCGCGCGTCGCTTGCCGCCGCCGACATCGACTACGCGTGGTTCGAGGCATTGGGCGGGCGCCGCAAGGCCCGTCCGGATTCGCACAACACGCGCTGGCGCAACGCGTCGTTTCGCGGCTACGCGGATTACATGGAGACCCCGGCATTCGCGTCGGCATTCGCCGATCTCGTCGCGCGGGCGGACGTGGAGCGCTGCGCGCTGATGTGCGCGGAGGCGCTGTGGTGGCGCTGCCATCGCTCGCTGATCGCCGATGCGTTGCAGGCGGGCGGTCGGGCCGTTGCGCACATCGGCTCCGATCGCTCGCTGGTCGCGCATCCGTACACCGCCGCGGCGTGGATCGACCAAGGCCGTCTTCGCTACGACGCGGAGCCCGGGCAGCCCCCGCTCGAGCTGTAGCGAAACTCCGGCGGGACCGCCGGCTCCAACCATCGTGGGAACCGCGAGGCCGTCTCGCTGAAATCATCGCTGGAGTACGCCGTGAGGGACCTGACGAGCAAGCGCGTGGCCATCGTGGCTACCGACGGATTCGAGCAGTCCGAGCTGCTCGAGCCCAAGAAGGCGCTGGAAGCCGCCGGCGCGAAGACCGACGTGATCTCGACGAAAGCCGGGCGCATTCGCGGGTGGAAGCACACCGACTGGGGCGACGAGGTCGCCGTGGACAAGGTGATCGGGGACGTGCGCGCCGACGACTACGACGCGCTCGTGCTGCCGGGCGGCGTGATGAATCCGGACAGGCTGCGTCTGCACGACGACGTGCTGGCGTTCGTGCGCGCCTTCTTCGAGCAGCACAAGCTGGTGGGCGCGATCTGCCATGGCCCGTGGACGTTGATCAACGCGGGCGTGATCAAGGGCCGGCACGTCACGAGCTGGCCGTCGCTGCGCCAGGACCTCCTGAACGCCGGCGCGCGCTGGACAGACGAGGAAGTGGTGTCCGATCGCGGTCTGGTGACGTCGCGAAAGCCGGACGAGCTGCCGGCGTTCAACCGAAAGCTGGTCGAGGAGATCGGGGAAAACAGGAGCGTGCGCTGACGATCCGGCGACGCCGCAATGCGGCGTCGCCAACACGCACGACCCCGTCCTAGAATTTTCCGTACTTCAGATAGGCTTCGACGGGGTCCATGCCCGCGATCAATGCGGTGCGCATGTCGCTCTCGGTCGCCATGACCGCTTCGGTGCGCGCCACGACTTCCCCGACGAGCTCGGCGGGAATGATCACCACGCCATCGCGGTCGCCGAGCAGCCAGTCGCCGGTGCGTACGGTGACGTCGCCGATGACGATCGGCTCGCCGTAACGATCGGGCATCCACCGCTCGACGATGTCGGCGGGCGTGAGGAACGCGCAGAACACCGGGAAGCCGTGCGCCAGCACGAGCTCCGTATCGCGCGAGCCGCCGTCGACGACGTAACCCAGCACGCCGCGCGCCTGCAACGTTCGTGCCGAAAGCTCTCCCATCAGCGCGATTTCGCGCGTGTTGGGCTGGCAAACGACGACGTGGCCCGCCGGCGCCCTTGCGAGCAGGGTGCACCAGCCGAGCAGCGTCTCGTGACGCGATCGGCCGCGCTCGATCCGGCCCGAGACCGTCCACACCGGCCCCGCAAGGTGCGTGCCCGGTGCAACGGCCTTGATGTCGGGCGGCAGAACGACGGCCCTCTGACCCATTTCGCGCAGCACGTCGTGCACGGCACCCGTATAGCAGGCGCCGAGGCGTTCGATCAGCGGGGTCATCGGATCACCTCCGCGTTACGCGCTTCGGGTTGATTCGCGCCACCGGCCGCCGTACGGCCGCCCGAAGGCGGCCGGTGCTTTTGCCAGATTCCCGTGGCCCGGCGCGCTCATGGCTCGAGTCTAAATGCCGCGCCATTGCGCGCGCAATGCGCTAACATCCCGCCTTGTCGCGGTCTCGGGGATGCCGTTGACGACGCGCAGCACCATGGCATCGGGCGCGTGGGAGCGCTGGCGTGTGAGCCTGCACGAAGAGGGCGACGCGCCGCTATGTCTTGCGCTCGCGAACACGCGACAATGGCGCCACAGCCCGGGCCCGGTCGAGCAGCTCAACACGTTCGACGACGTCCTCGCATTCGCGCGCGGCGAATCGCTCGGCGACGATCCCGGGCTCACGCGCCTGACGTCGCACGCGGCTCGCCATCCGCGCACGGCGGAGTCCGAGCTTGCGGCGCTGCTTCGCCTTCGCGAAGCGATCTACCGCATCTTCGCCGCACGGTCGGCGCGCAGCGCTGCTCCCGACGACGATGTCACGAGCCTCATGTCCTCGTTCGATGCGGCGCTCGCCGCCCTCGCGCTTAGCGTTCGCGATGATGCGCTCGCGCTCACGCCGCGCCACGGTGTCGAGGGACTCGACTGCGTGCGGTTTCATTGTGCGCTCTCGGCAGTGGCGCTGATGACGGGCGCGCAGGTCGCCCGCATCAAGCAGTGCGCCGACGATCGCGGGTGCGGCCGCTTGTTCGTGGACCTCACGCGCAATGGTTCCCGGCGCTTCTGCCTGTCGCGCGAGTGCGGCAATCGCGCGCGCCAGGCCGCGTTCCGCGCGCGGCACGCGCAGCGCGCGAGCGCAACCGTGCCCGGCTGACGCCAGGCGGCGCGGCCCGCTCGCCGCGCACCACGCGCGTTTCGCCCGCGCACGGCAACAGCCAGCCAATTCGGCGGTCACGTCGCGTGCGCGGCTTCTACACTGGATCGCGTCTTTTTTCCTGCGCTGCTCCATCATGACGCCGGTCATCGCTCACCGCGGCACGGAGGCGACCACGGCCGTGCACGTCACGCGCGTCTCGACGTGGCTCGGCATGCTCCATGTCGCGAGCTTCGCGGAAGGCGTGTGCGCGCTCGTGTTCGACGCGCGTGCGCAAAGCCTCGAGCCGCGCCTGCGACGCGCGTTCGGCCCCTTCTTTCGCATCGAGGCCGGCGACCCGCTGCGCGTAGCGCCGCGGCTCGCGCGCTACTTCGGCGGCGATCTGCGCGCGCTGGACGACGTTCCGCTGGCCGCGCCTTCCACGCCGATGCAGTGGCGAGTCTGGCGCATGGTGCGCGCGATCGCGCCGGGCGAATCGACCACGTATGCGGCGCTCGCCGAGCGACTCGGCATGCCGCGTGCCCAGCGTGCCGTGGGCGTGTGCCTCGCCTCCAATCCGGTGCCGCTGCTGGTGCCGTGCCATCGGGTCGTCGCGGCCTCCGGCTCGCTCGGCAGCCACCCGGGCGGTGTCCCGGTGAAGGCTGCGCTCTTGCGCCACGAAGGCGTGCGCCTCGCTGCGCCGAGGCGCACGCGCACGCACGCGCCTCTCGACGACACCGTGGAGCTGGTGGCGATGCCGTTGGGGTAGACCCCGCGCCGTCGGGCGAGGGGCGTGCCTACTCCACCTGCGCTCGTGTCAATCCGAACGCCTGCTGGATCCGGCTGCGGTAGCTGCGGCCCGACGTGAGCTCGGTGCCGTCGTCGAGCACGACGATGTATTCGCCGTGAACCTGCGGCCGCAGCTCGCGCACGACGCGCAGGTTCACGGCGTGAGACCGGTGGATGCGCAGGAATTCGCCGGGGTCGAGCCGCTCCATCAGGCCGGTCAGCGTCTCCTTGTGCAGGTAGGGCCGGTCGGTCCAGATGCGCACGTAGTTGTCCTCGGCTTCGAGGCGGCGGATGCCGGCCACCTGCACGATCACGATGCGATTGACCGCGCGAACGGGAATGCGCGTGACGTACGCGCCTTCGAGCCTCGGCATCGGGCGCGGCTCCGGCACTTCGTCGGCGAGCTCCGCGTCGACGAAGGGATGGCGCGAGAAGAAGCTGGTGCGATCGGCGGGACTGCGCATGGCGCGGCCAATAGATGTACGTACATCTAATTCCGGACACACTAGCGCGATTCGTCCCGGCGCGCAACCGGGGCGCCTCCGGCCGCCCGTTGGCCTGCGCGGCCGGCCGCTTCGCCCACGCCGCCGCGCGATTCACAAACATGTTGTTGCGACGGCTCGAAACGCTCACCTACGCTTGGATCGTCGCGGCGCTCGACGGGTGCGCCGTGCGTCATTCAACGCAGGATTCGACGGGAGAGCCTCCATGAAACCAACGAAGGTGCAGCGCAAGCACCTCGAAGTCGCAACCGCGGTCGCAGCCGCGATTGCCGCGCTCGGCGCCGCGACGGCGGCCGCGCAGGACATCAGGGTGGAAGTCACGGGCTCGAACATCCGCCGCGTCGAAGGCGAAGGCGCGCTGCCCGTGCAGATCATCACGCGGCAGGAGATCGACAAGACCGGCGCGACCAACGCCATGGAGCTCCTGCAGTTCGTCTCGGCCAACAACAGCGCCGGCAACGTTTCGCTCGGCAATCTCATCGGGGCGGAGAGCTTCGGGAACCAGACGGCGTCGCTGCGCGGCCTCGGCGGCTCGTCGACGCTCGTCCTGGTCAACGGGCACCGCCTCGGCACGTTCGCGGGCGGCATCTCCGGCGTGGAAGGCGTGAACTTGTCGGCGATCCCATTCGCCGCCATCGAGCGCGTCGAGGTGCTGAAGGATGGCGCATCGGCGATCTATGGCAGCGACGCGATCGGCGGCGTGATCAACTTCATCATGCGCCAGGACTTCAAGGGCGTCGAGGCGACCGCGTACTACGGCACGCCGACACGCGGGGGCGGCGGCGGCGACCAGTGGGAGATCGGCGCGACGCTGGGAATCGGCGACCTCGCCAAGGACCGCTACAACGTCTTCTTCTCCGCGAATTATCAGCATCAGCAGGCGCTCGACCAGAACAAGCGCGATTTCTCGAAGACCAGCTACCTGCCCGACATCGGTCTCAACACCACGTCGGGCCAGAGCTTCCCCGGCTTCATCTCGACGGGCAACATCGGCAACACGTCGTTCCCCGACTGCGGTCCGTCGATACCCATCGGAGGGCGTTGCCGCTACGATCCGTCGCGCATCGACGGCGTGCAGAGCCTGCCGCAGACCAAGCAGACGAACCTGTTCGGCTCGGCGCGCTTCCAGATGACGCCCGACTGGCAGGCCTACCTCACGGGCATGTACGCGCGGCAGGAGACGAACGTCGTCATCCAGCCGGTGCCGATCTCGGATCAGATCCCCACGACGTTCACCGCGACGGGTGCGGCGGACATCCTGCTGCCGCCGACCAGTCCGTTCTATCCGCACGACGCGGCCATCGCGGCCGGCGTGGACGGCCAGCCGCTCAACGTGCGCTATCGCTGCGTGGAATGCGGCAACCGCGCATGGACCGACACCAACGAGGCGTGGCAAGCCGTTGCCGGCATGAAGGGCTCGGCGTGGAACTGGGACTTCGACGGGTCGATCAACTACAGCGAGAACACGGCCAAGGAGCGGCCGACGTCCGGCATTCCGCTGTACTCGCGCATCCTGCCGCTGCTCAACAGCGGCGTCGTCAACCTGTTCGGGCCCAACACGCCCCAGGTGTCGCAGATGGTCCGCGACACCGATTTCACCGACGAAGCGTTCCACGCGAAGCTGTACGGCTACGGCTTCGACTTCAAGGGCTCGGGGGAGATCTACAACCTTCCCGCGGGACCGCTCGCGCTGGCGCTCGGCACGCAACTCTTCAAGTCGAACCTGACGCAGAACCCGGCGCCCGAGCTGCAGAACGGCGACGCGTCGCACTACGGCGGGAACCTGCAGAACATCGATCACTCGCGCACGCAGTGGGCGCTGTTCGGCGAGCTGAACGTGCCGATCGTGAAGAACCTCGAGGGCGACGTGGCGGTGCGCTACGACCACTACAGCGACTTCGGCAGCACGACGAACCCGAAATTGAGCGTGCGCTGGCAGCCGACGCGCCAGCTCCTGTTGCGCGGCTCGTGGGGAACGGGCTTCCTCGCGCCGACGCTCTATCAGCTCTGGAATCCGAACACACCGGGGCTGTCCCAGGCCGGTGTCAGCGATCCGCTGCGCTGTCCTGATCCCAACGCGCCGGAGGCCGCGAACAATCCGGATTGCAACACGCAGTACACCGTGACCTTCGGCGGCAATCCGAACCTCAAGCCCGAGCGGTCGCGCCAGACCACGCTCGGCTTCGTGCTGGAGCCGGTCAGCGGCACTTCGCTCGGCGTCGACTGGTTCGACATGGACCTGAAGGACCTGGTGAGCAACGGCATCCCGATCGCCACGGTCCTCTCCCCGACCCTGGGCAGTCAATACGCGAGCTATGTGACGCGCGCCGCGAACTGCCCGCCGTCGGAGTTCGTGCCCAACGCGCCATGTCCCATCACGGCCATCGACCAGCGTTTCGTGAACCTGGGCGAGACGAAGATCCAGGGCCTCGACATCGATGCGCGCTACCGCTCGCCGGCAATGTCGTGGGGGCGCATCACCGCGTCGCTCAACGGCACCTACTACATCAAGTACGACGTCCAGCAGCCGGACGGAAGCTTCGCCGGGTTCGTGTCCAACAACTATGCGGCGGTGGCGACCGGCGTGACGCCGCGCTGGAAGCACTACGCGACGCTGACCTGGGCTTACGGTGCATGGGCGACGACGGTGGCGCAGACGTTCCAGAGTTCGTACATCGACGTGCTGCTCGATCCCAACGGCAACACCCGGCGCGTGAGCAGCATGAGCCTCTGGGACCTGCAGGGCAGCTATTCGGGTTTCAAGAACTGGACACTGACGGTCGGCGTGAAGAACCTGTTCGACACCAATCCGCCGCTCACCAACCAGAACCTGACCTTCCAGGCGGGATACGACCCGTCGTACTACGACCCGCGCGCGCGCTTCGTGTACGCGCGCGTGACGTACGACTTCAAATAGGCGCACCCTCGCCGCGCATGAAAAACGGGGGCCCTCGCGGCCCCCGTTTCATTGACCGCGTGCGCGGCGCTACTGCGTGCTCGTCTGCGACGGCAGCTTGGCGGGATCCTGGTTGCCGCCGTACGGCGAGCCGCCCATCGTGGCCGCACCCACACCGGTCGGGTCGACCGTGTTCGTCGAGGAGCCGCTCGGCGACATCGGGCCACCGCGATCGGGGATCGAGCGAACCGCGCCCGTCGACGTCGCACCCGCGTCCACGGCCGCCGGTCCGGGCGCCACGGTCTGCCCGCTGTACGCGGCCGGTGCAGCTTGCGATTGCGGAGGATTCGCCAGCGGCGCCGCGGCGCTTCCGGTCGTCGCGGTCGTCGTCGTGTCGCTCGACACGGCGGCGCCGCTGCTCGTCGCGTATCCGGTGCCGGTCATGCGGTGGTACGTGTTGGCCGTCGCGTCACGCATGCGTTGCGTGCCAGCGCGAACGTCGTCGCGCATTTGCGCCCACGACGCGCGCGCAGCCGCGGAATCTTCCTGCTCGGCGAGCCCCGGGACCGTCGAACCGTGCGGCTGCTGCGCCTGCAGGTTCGCCCACGAGTCGCCGTAACCGGCCGTCATGCCGTTGTCGTCGGCAAACGACGGACCCGCCGCTGCCATCGCGGTCAGCGCCGCGAGCACTAGAGGTTTGAATGGCTTGCGCATATGCGATTCCTTTCGTCGATGCGCGGCGCGTGCTTCCGATGCGCCGCAAGCGGTACGACTCACCGGGGTGGGGGCGGTTCCGGTGAGCCGTGTCCGGGGTCGAGCGATATCGGCGTCGGGCTTCGTCCTACGCGCAAGCCGCTTCAATGCGACCGCGAGCCGTCGTTCCAGGCGACCTTCGATCGCGGCTGCGGCATCCGTGCCATCGCCTCGGGATTGGGGTGCCGGAGGTCGGCGAAGTACAAGTCCTCGTAGATCGCGCGCGTGCGCGTCACGAAGCGACGCAGCGCATCGGGTCCCTCGCGTTCGGCGGCGCATGCGCGCGCCTCCCCGCCGACGGTTGGTCCGTCGCAACGACTCGCGGCATGAGCAGTCACTGCGCCGAGCATCAGCACGACGCACACGACGGCGCCGCCGAGCGCGGCCTTGGCTTGAACACGTGCATTCATGGCACACTCCTCATCGAGCAAGCGCATCGCGCGCACCGAGCGCGATGTTGGTGGGGCGATGTGCAATCGGTGCATCGCGCACGAATCAGCGAGCGCGTCCCACGTGCGGCTCGGACACGGCCGCGCTCGCCATCGCGAAGGCCTCCGCGACGACGACGTCGTGTGCGCCGAGCAGCGACGTGTCGGCCGCGTGGACGAAAAGGAGCAGCGCGGTGATGCCCGCTGCACCGAGGAACGAAACCGCCCGTACGACGACGGGGACGATGCTCTTCATGGTATTTCTCCTGACGGACCCGACCCCGCGAGGGATCGCATGGGGCGAATCCTCGTTCCTTGCGTGCCTTCAGGTCTTTGGCGCGGGCGTGAAAAGTCCTTAAACCGCTTTCAGGCCGGTCTTAAGGGGCTGGGAGCCCCCCGCTGCGCCGCCGGGCGAGCTTCCCGGTGACGACGCAGGATCAGAACAGCGGCAGCTGGCCCGCCGCCTCCTTCGGTACCCGGAACAGCGTCGTGTCGAGCTCCTCGCGGTCGTCGTCGAAGCCCAGGCGCCTGGCCGCGATCTCGAAGCGACGCTCGAGCAGTCGCGCGAGCTCGCCCGTGCCCGTCATCCGGCTGCCGAAGCACGGATCGTTGTCGCGTCCGCCGCGCATCTGGTGCACGCGGCTCATCACGTGCTTCGCCTTGAGCGGGTAATGGCGCTCGACCCATTCGCGGAAGATGTCCTTCACTTCCCACGGCAGGCGCAACAGCACGTAGCCCGCGGTCCTTGCGCCGTGCTCTCGCGCCGCCGCGAGCACGCGTTCGATCTGATCGTCGGTGATGAAGGGAATCACCGGCGCGACCAGCACGCGCACCGGAATGCCGGCCTGCGACAGCGTCCTGATGACCTGCAGGCGGCGTGCGGGTGCGGCGCAGCGCGGCTCGAGCCTGCGGGCGACGTCGTGATCGAGATTGTTGAGCGAGATCGTGACGCTCGCGAGGCGTCTTGCCGCCATGGGCGCAATGATGTCGACGTCGCGCTCGATCGTCGCGTTCTTGGTGATGAGCCCGACCGGCTGATTGAACGCCGCGCACACTTCGAGGATCGAGCGCGTGATCCGTAGCTCGCGCTCGATCGGCTGGTAGGCGTCGGTATTGACGCCGATCGCGATGACGCTGCACGCGTAACCGGGTCGCGCGAGCTCCTTGTGCAGGAGCTCCGCGGCATTGGTCTTTGCGAAGATGCGCGTCTCGAAGTCGATGCCGGGCGAGAGGTTGCGATAGGCGTGGCTCGGCCGGGCGAAGCAGTACGAGCACCCATGCTCGCATCCCGCGTACGGATTGATCGACTGCGAGAAACCGACGTCCGGCGAATCGTTGTGCGCGATGATCGACCTGGCCGGCTCGATCGTGATCGTCGTCCTGAGCGCCCGCGGCTCCTCGGACGTGCCCCAGCCGTCGTCGACCGCGCTGCGTTCGGTGGTCTCGAAGCGGCCTTCGGGGTTGATGGCGGCGCCGCGGCCCTTGCGCGGGGCCGCGTCCGCGCCGTCGAGGGTCTTGAGAGGCATGGTGCGAGCGTCGAACGATCGTTCGACATCTTACACCCCGTCCCGTGCGCCGCAAGACCGGTGCACGCGGGAATCGCGGCGGGCCGGGAAGCGCCCGCCGACGCGTCAGGCGAGCGTCGCGTCCAGCGTGATCGTGGCGTTCAACACCTTGGACACGGGGCAGTTGGCTTTCGCGCCGGTGGCGAGCTCGTTGAACTTCGCCGCGTCGATGTTGGGCACGCGTGCGCGCGTGGTGAGATGGATCGCCGTGATGGAAAAGCCGCCGGCGACCTGTTCGAGCGTGAGCTGCGCCTCGGTCTCGATGGCATCGGCCGTGAAGCCGGCGTTCTCCAGGCCGAATGCGAGCGCCATCGTGAAGCAGCCCGCGTGCGCGGCCGCGATCAGCTCCTCGGGATTGGTGCCCTTGCCGTCGCCGAAGCGCGCCTTGAACGTGTAAGGCGTGTCGCGCAGCGTGCCGCTCTGCACGGAGAGCGTGCCATTGCCCTCTCTCGCGGTTCCTTGCCAGCGGGCGTTCGCCTTGCGTTGCATCGCGCTCTCCTCGTGACGGATCGGATCCGACAGTCTATGCCCGCGGCAAGGCCGTGCGCGACGCCGGCTTGACCGCAGCGGTGGGCTAAGATGGCCGCCCCAGCAATCGTCCGCGCACGCGACGCATGGCCACGCCCAAGACGCACCAGTTCGACACGCTCGCGCTCCACGCGGGCGCGCAACCCGATCCGGTGACCGGCGCGCGCGCAACGCCGATCTACCAGACGAGCTCGTACGTATTCCCCGACACCGATCACGCCGCGGCGCTGTTCAACATGGAGCGCGCCGGCTACGTGTATTCGCGCATCTCGAATCCGACCTGCGCAGTGCTCGAGGAGCGCATCGCGGCGCTCGAAGGCGGTGTGGGCGCGATCGCGACGTCGAGCGGCCAGGCGGCCCTGCACCTCGCCATCGTCACGCTGCTCGGGTCGGGCTCGCACATCGTCGCTTCGCGAGCGCTCTACGGCGGCTCGCACAACCTGCTCGATTTCACGCTGCCGCGCTTCGGCATCGAGACGACATTCGTCGACCCGCGGGATGTCGACGCATGGCGCAGCGCCATTCGACCCGACACGCGCCTTCTGTTCGGCGAGACGCTCGGCAACCCGGGACTCGACGTGCTCGACATTCCGCGTGTCTCCGCGCTCGCGCACGACCATGGGCTGCCGCTGCTCGTCGATTCGACGTTCACCACGCCGTGGCTGATGCGACCGTTCGAGCACGGTGCCGATCTCGTCTATCACTCCGCGACGAAGTTCCTTTCGGGTCACGGCGTCGTGATCGGCGGGCTGCTGGTGGATTCCGGCGCGTTCGACTGGGATGCGCCCGGCGTGCGCGGGAAATTCCCGACCCTGACCGAGCCCTATCGCGGCTTCCACGACATGGTGTTCGTGGAGGAATCCACCACGGCCGCGTTCCTGCTGCGCGCGCGCCGGGAAGGCGTGCGCGACTTCGGCGCCTGCATGGCGCCTTTCACGGCATTCCAGATCCTGCAGGGCATCGAGACGCTGCCGGTGCGCATGGCGCGGCACATCGGCAACACGCGCGAGATCGTGAAGTTCCTGCGCGAGCATGCGATGGTCGAGACCGTCGGCTATCCCGAGTTGCCGGAGCATCCCGATCACGACCTCGCGCAGCGCCTGCTGCCGCGCGGATGCGGCGCCGTGTTCAGCTTCGACCTGCGCGGCACGCGCGAGCAGGGGCGCCGCTTCATCGAATCGCTGCGCCTGTTCTCGCATCTCGCGAACGTCGGCGACGCGAAGTCGCTGGTGATCCATCCCGCGTCGACGACGCACTTCCGCATGTCGCCGGAGGATCTTCGGCGCGCCGGGATCACGGAAGGGACCATCCGGCTATCGGTCGGTCTCGAGGACGCGGGCGACCTCATCGAGGACCTCGGCCGCGCGTTGTACGCGGCGGGCAAGGCGTGATGCGGCTCACGGTCGGGGGCCACGAGGTCTACGCCTACACCGGCGCGCGCGCATTCGACGCGGGGCAACCGACCGTCGTGTTCGTGCACGGCGCGGCGAACGATCACAGCGTGTGGATGCTGCAATCGCGCTATTTCGCGCATCACGGCCGCAACGTGCTCGCGCTCGACCTGCCCGGACATGGCCGCTCGGGCGGCGAGCCGCTGGCGAGCGTCGAGGCGATCGCCGAATGGCTCGGCGGCCTCATCGACGCCGCCAGGCTCGCGCGCGTCGCGCTCGTCGGCCATTCGATGGGCGCGCTCGCGTGCCTCGAGCTGGCTTCCCGGCGATCGGACGTGGACGCGCTCGCGCTGCTCGGCCCCGCCGTGCCGATGGCCGTCAACGAGGCGCTGATCGACGCGGCGAGGCGCAACGAGCACGTCGCGCTCGAGCTCATCAACGGCTGGTCGCACAGCGCGGCGCATCAGCTCGGCGGCAATCGCCAGCCGGGCCTGTGGATGATGGGTCAGTCGCTGCGATTGCTCGAGCGCACACGCCCCGGTGTGCTGCACGTCGACCTCGCCGCGTGCAGCCGCTACGAGAACGGCCTTGCCGCAGCCGCGAAGGTGCGTTGTCCCACCCTGCTGCTGCTCGGCGCGCGCGACCAGATGGCACCCGCGCGCAACGCCGCGCCGCTCGTGCAGGCATTGCAGGACGCGCGAACCGTGACCCTGCCGGGCACCGGGCACGCAATGATGACGGAAGCGCCGGACGCGGTGCTCGACGCCTTGCGGGGCTTCATCTGAGCGTCGTACGGCACACCGATTCGAAGGCGTTCCTGGCGGCGGCGGAGCCGCTGATGGCGCGCAATCCGGCGATACGCGCGTTCGTGACCGGTTGGGCCGATGCGTGGCGCGAGGTTCCGGACGTCGCGCAGTCGCTGTATGCGGCGACCTGCACGCACGACGGCGCGCACGGCGTCGTGCTGCACCGCGAGCGGCAGGCGCTCGTGCTCAACAGCGACGAGGCGACGCTCCCCGAGCTCGTGGACGACTTGCTCGATGCCGGGCGCAGCGTGCGCCACGTGATCGGCGAGGAAGCGCCGTGCGCGGCGTTCGCGAGCGCGTGGTGCGCGCGTGCGCGCTGCACCGCCCGACGCGGCATGCACCTGCGGCATCACATGCTGACGCGATTGGAGGGGGTGCTGCTTTCGCCGGGCTTGATGCGAGCGGCGACCGACGACGACTGGCTGTGGCTTCTCGCGGGCTGCGTCGCATTCGCCGGCGAGGCGCGGCTGCCGGATTCGGCGCAGCAGGTCGAGGCGTCGGCACGCCGGCGTTTCGCGCGCGGCGGCTTCCGCATCTGGAACGACACGGCGCCCGTCGCGTTCGCGGGCTGTGCCGGCATCGGCGATGCTGCACGCATCGGCATGGTGTACACGGCGCCGCAATGGCGTCGCCGCGGCTACGCCACGTCGCTCGTCTGCGCGATCGTGCGCGAGCGCCTCGACGCGGGTGCGGCGCGCATCTTCCTGGTCACCGATGTCGACAACCCCACGTCGAACGCCATCTACGCGCGCATCGGCTTTCGCCCGGTCAGCGACGAGGTGCGGGTCGATTTCACCGACGCGCCGGCGTGAGCTTCCCGCGCTTCTACGTTGCGCCCGACCAGGCGACGCTTGCGCCCGGCATCGAGCTGACGTTGCCGCCGGGCGTCGCGCGACACGCGCTGCAGGTGCTGCGCTTGCGCACCGGCGATGCGATCGCGCTGTTCGACGGTCGCGGCGGCGAATATCCCGCGACGGTTGCGAGCGTCGGCAAGAGCGTGCGCGCGCGGCTCGGAAAGCACGCGAGCATCGAGCGCGAGCCGTCCATCGCGCTCACGCTCGTTCAGTCGCTCACGGCAGCCGACGTGATGGACTGGATCGTGCGCAAGGCGGTCGAGCTCGGCGTCGCGGCGATCGAGCCGGTCGTTGCGACACGCAGCCAACGCGCGCCCGCGGAGCGGCTCGATCGGCGCACGGGGCGCTGGCAGCAGATCGCCATCGCGGCCTGCGAGCAATGCGGGCGCAATCGGATTCCACGCATCGCGCCCATCGAGCCGTTGTCCGAGTGGCTACCTCGCCGCGGCGATCTGTCGGACGCCGTGCTGCTCGGTCCCGCCGCACCGACGTCGTTGTCCGCGCTGGCGCGCATCGCCGTGCCGACGACGGTGCTGATCGGTCCGGAAGGCGGTTTCGACGACGGCGAGCTGCGCGCGGCCGCCGCGCGCGGCGCGCGCATGGGTCATCTGGGCGCGCGGGTGCTGCGCGCGGAAACGGCGGCGCTTGCCGCGCTGGCGACGCTCAATGCGATCGCCGGCGACGCCCGCTGAGCGGTCGCGCTAGGTCGGCGTCGTATCGCCGGCAACGAGGATGCTGCACCTCACCCGCTCGATCAGCATCGAGTCGATCGAGCCGCGCCACCAGCGGAACGCGAATTTCTTGCTTCGCCGATGGCCGACGATCAGGAGGTCGACGCCGAGCTTTTCGCACAGCTTGCTGATCACCTCCACCGGCTCGCCGTCCTCGAGATGCGTGGTCACCGAGAAGCCGCGCTCGGTCAGGCGGCCGGCCGCTTGCTCGAGGTCCGCCTCCATGCGCGAGCGGTCCACGGCCAGCGCAGGCTCGGGCACGAACTCGCCCGCGAGCAGATACGGCGAGGGATCGTGGACGACGCAGACCAGGTGAATCTCGCGGCCGGAAACGGCCATGAGGTGGGCGCATTCGTCCACCGCGAGCCGGCTCTCCGGCGAGCCGTCGAAGGCAACCAGGATCCTCCGGTACATGCGTCCTCCTTGACACGGTGGTTGTTTTCGTCGCGCGCAGCATAGCCCGAAGTCATCCGTGATGGCAGTCCCCCGGCGCCGCTGGCGACGGTCAGCCGTCGGTGCGTGCGAGGGGCTCGAGGATCGCCAGTATGTTGCCCTCCGTGTCCTTGAACCACGCCGCCTTCGCGCCGCCTGCCGTGACGACGCCGCTCGGGCTCTTCTCGCCGGGCATTCGGTAGTCCTCGAAGCGCACGCCGCGCGCCGTGAGCTCCGCGACCTCGCGCTCGACGTCGTCCACCTCCCAGAACGCCTGGCTCGCTCGAGATGTTCCCGCGTTGGACGTCGGATAGAGGAAGCATGCGGTTCGATCGCCGAACTCGTACACCACCCCGCCCGCCGTCTCGCGCGCGGGCGTGAAGCCGAGCGTCTGCTCGTAAAACGTGCGCGCCCGCGCGACGTCGCGCGCGGGAATGTACGCGTACAGCGGAAAGCGTTGCAGCATGGACCCTCCTGCGATGCGCGATGAGAGGAACGTATTCATTGGGTTCCGCTGCGGCGCAACAGGTTCCCGTTGGATCGCCGCCCGATCCAGGCGGCGGGAAATGCGGCGATCACGAACGCCAGGGTCACCGTCGCAAAGCATTCATGAAAGGCGCGCGCGGGATCGGCGGGATAGGCGAGCGTGCGCCATTCGAGCAGCACCGCGAGCACGTTGACGCCGACCGCGCCTCCGAGCTGGCGAATGAAATTGACGCCCGCCGACGCGTACGTGAGCTCGGAGCCCTCGAGCGCCTGCACCGCGCCGACGTTCAGCGCCGGGATGATGAAGCCCAATCCGACGCGCCCGACGAGCACCCACGACGCGAGCACCCAGAAGCCCGAGGTGCTGCGCGCGAGCATGAACAATGCGCTCGACGCGGCGAACAACAGCAGCCCGGCGATCACGACGAAGCGCGGCGGGAACTGGTCGGTGAGCCGGCCGCCGATGGTCATCGCGAACGCGAGCGCAACGCCAGCGGGCGCGAGCAGCATGCCCGCTTGCGCCGCACTGAACGCAGCGACCTGCTCGACGAGCACGGGCAGCAGGTACGTCGTGCCGAACAACCCCGCGCCATAGGCGAATGCAACGAGCGCCGCGCCGGTGAAGCCGAGATGCCGAAACAGCGCGACATTGAGCAGCGCGTGCGGCGAGCGCCGCTCCCATGCGACGAACGCGATAGCGAGCACCACGCCCGCGCCGGCGAGCGCGATCGTCGACGCCGCGCTCCATCCCGCGCGATGTCCGGCGACCGGCACGTTGAGCAGCGCGACGAGGCCGCCGACCAGGAGCAGCGTCCCGACGAAGTCGAAGCGACGGGCCGCGTCCCTGCGCGCGGCGGGCAGCGTGCGCGCGCCGAGAACCAGCGCCACCACGCAGAACGGCAGCGGCAACGCGAAGATCGACGGCCAGCCGAACGCGTCGACCAGCGCACCGCCGAGCGCGGGACCGATCGATGGCGCGAGCACGATGCCGAAACCGTAGAGGCCCATGGCGCGGCCGCGCTCGTCGGGCGGGAACACGCGAAACAGCGCGACCATGGACAGCGGTTGCACGATGCCCGCGGCGGCGCCCTGCAGCACGCGCGCGACGATCAGCGCCTCGATGTCCCATGCGAGCATCCCGAGGATCGAGCCCGCGCCGAACACGATCATCGCGGCCTGGAACACCGCGCGCTCCCCGTAGCGCTCGATGCCCCACGCGGCGCCGAGCATGGTGCTCGTCGTCGCCGCGAGGAAGCCGGTGGCGACCCACTGCACGCTGTCGTGACCGACGTGCAACTGCTGCATCATCGCGCGAAACGCGACGTTGACGATGGTGGCGGAGAGCAGCGTGGAGATCGAGCCGACCAGCACGGTCGCAACGACGAGCGCACGCTCTCGCGTCGTGATGCCGTGGGCGGCAGGCTCGCTCATCGCGTTGGGCGGAGAAGCCGCGCGCTTCGCCTCTACAGCGTATGCGGATCGGGTGGCGGCATCGCGCCGCAGAGCGCGAGTGCCACGCGCTGGAGGCCTTCCCAGGCGTTGCCGCGCGTCAGCCCTTTCGCGAGCGCGTCGAGGCGCGCGAGGGCGGCGAGCAGCGGCGCGACGGTCTCGGCCCTGACACGCCGCGCCGCGCGCTCGAGCGCATTCTGTCGCTTGCCCCACACGCGCGCGTTGCGCACCGCGGCGCCGAGCGGCGTGCCGCCTTGCACCGCCTGCTGAACGCCGGCGAGCGCGTGCAGGTCCTCGCCGAGCTGCCAGATCGCGAGCGTGACCGCTTCGCCTTCGGCTTCGAGCGTGCCGAGGATGCGCACGGTACGCGCGGCATCGCCGCCGAGCCAGGCCTCGGAGAGCTGGAACACGTCGTAGCGCGCGACGTCCGCGACCACCTGCTCGACCGCGGGCGCATCGAGCGCTCCCGAGGGCAGGAGGAGCGCGAGCTTCTCGATCTCCTGGCGCGCCGCGAGCAGGTTGCCTTCGCATCGATCGGCCAGGAAGGCGAGCGTTTCGCGCCCGGCCTGCTGGCCCTGCGCCGCGAGGCGCGCCGCGATCCAGCGCGGCAGCGCATCGCGCTCGATCGGATACACCGCGATCGTCACACCGGCATCGGCGAGCGCCATGAACCAGGGGGTCGACTGCGTGGCGCGGTCGAGGCGCGGCAGCGTGATCAACGTGACGTTGTCCGGATTGGGCTGCGCGGCATGGCGCTCCAGCGCCTTGGCGCCATCCGCGCCCGGCTTGCCCGAAGGGATGCGCAGGTCGACCAGCTTGCGCTCGCCGAAGAGGCCGAGGTTCGCGTTGGCGGCGATGAAGGCATCCCATTTGAAGCCGGGCTCGGCGACCAGCACCTCGCGCTCGACCGCGCCGGCCTTGCGCGCGGCCGCGCGGATGGCATCGGCCGCTTCGAGCGCGAGCAGCGGCTCGTCGCCGTGCACGACGTAGAGCGGCGCGAGCTTGCGCGCGAGATGCGCGCGGAGGTCCTCGACGCGAAGCTGCTCGCCCATCAGCGCTCGCCCATTACGCGGGCTTGTGCGCCGCCTGCAGCCGCCGGATGATCTGCTGCACGACGTCCTGCGTCATCTCGCGCAGCAGGCGCTGCTCCTGCGCGTCGCGCGCCAGGACTTCCGTCTCGTTGAAGGTGTACGAGCGGCGCACCACGACCTGCGCCGCGGGCAGCCAGTCGTTGCCTTCGGCATCGTGCAGGCGGAACGAAACGACCTTGACGAGCTCGTACTCGCGCACTGCGCCGCTCTGCGACAGCGACAGCACTTCCTTGTCGTCGACCACGCTCGGGATGTCGAGGATCACCTGCGCCTTGGTGGGATCGTCGGCGACGGTCGCGCTGCCGGTGTCGCCGAGCGCGCGCTTCATCGCCGTGGCGATCGGCGGCGAGCCCGCCGCGTTCACGTAGATCGTGTTGAAGGTGTAGGTGGCCTGGCCGCGGAGATGGAAGCCGCAGGCGGTGAGGACGAGGGCGAGCAGAGCGACGGGGACGAACCACGCTGGATTTCCGCGTTCGCGGGAATGACGCCGGAAATTTCCGTCGTCCCTGCGAAAGCAGGGGCCCGGTGTCCTTCGCATCACACCACCACGTTCACCAGCCGGCCGGGCACGACGATGACCTTCTTCACCGGTGCGCCGCCGCTGTGCTTCGCGACCTCGGGTGCGGCATGCGCGGCGCTTTCGATCGCGACCTTGTCGGCGCTCGCCGGCACGACGAGCTTGCCGCGCACCTTGCCGTTGACCTGCAGCACCAGCTCGACCTCGTCCTGCGCGAGCGCGGCGTCGTCGACCTGCGGCCACGGGGCGTCGATCAGGTCGCCGAGATCGGCGGCATAGCCCAGGTCGCGCCACAGCACCCACGTGGTGTGAGGAACGACGGGGTAGAGCACGCGCAGCAGGATCGACAGTCCTTCGCGGGCCACGGCGTTGGCGCCCGGCGCGTCCGTCGGCAGGTCCTCGAGCGCGTTGAGCATCTTCATGCCGGCCGAGACCACGGTGTTGTATTGCACGCGCTCGTAGTCGTAGCTCGCCTGGCGCAGCGCGAGGTGGATCTCGCGGCGCGTCGCGCGCGCGGGTCCGCCGGGTACGGCCGCATCCGGCGTGCCGGACACCGTGTGCGCGGCGCGGCCCTGGGCGTAGCTCCACAGGCGCCGCACGAAACGGTACGCGCCTTCCACGCCGTTGTCCGACCATTCGATGGACTGCTCCGGCGGGCTCGCGAACATGACGAACAGGCGCGCCGCGTCGGCCCCGTAGCGGTCGATCATCTCCTGCGGGTCGACGCCGTTGAGCTTGGACTTCGACATCGTGCTCAAGCCGTCGTACTCGACTTCGCCGCCGTCCACCTTCGACACGCCGCCGACGATGTGACCCTCGTCGTCGCGCTTCACCTCGACGTTCTCCGGCGCGATGTATTCGATGCCGCCCCTTTCGTTGCGGCGGAAGAACGCGTGGTTGAGCACCATGCCCTGGGTCATCAGGCGCGTGAACGGCTCGTCGAAATGGACGAGGCCCATGTCGCGCATCACCTTGGTCCAGAAGCGCGCGTAGAGCAGGTGCAGGATCGCGTGCTCGATGCCCCCGATGTACTGGTCCATCGGCATCCAGTAGTCGTCGCGCGCGTCGACCATGGTCGGCGCGTCGGGGCACGTGTAGCGCATGTAGTACCACGCCGAGTCGACGAACGTGTCCATCGTGTCCGTCTCCCGGCGCGCGGGCCCGCCGCACTTCGGGCAGGCGGTGCGCAGGAAATCCTCCCGCTTGTCGAGCGGATTGCCGGCGCCGTCGGGGACGCAATCCTCGGGCAGCACGACGGGAAGCTGCTCGTACGGCACCGGAACTTCGCCGCAGCGCTCGCAATGCACGATCGGGATCGGCGTGCCCCAGTAGCGCTGGCGCGAGATGCCCCAGTCGCGCAGGCGGTAGGTCGTGCGCTTCTCGCCGAGGCCCTTGAACGCGAGGTCGCTGGCGATCGCGTCGACGGCCTCGTCGTACGCCATGCCGTCGTACTTGCCGGAGTTGATGCAGCGGCCGCGCGCCTTGTCCTCGTACCATGGCTGCCAGCGGTCGAAGTCGAACGCCTCGCCCGGCACGTCGATCACCGGCAGGATGCGCAGCCCGTACTTCCTGGCGAACGCGAAGTCGCGCTCGTCGTGCGCGGGCACGCCCATCACGGCGCCCTCACCGTAGGCCATCAGCACGTAGTTGCCGACCCACACCTCGACCTGCTCGCCGGTGAGCGGATGCACGACGAAGAGCCCCGTCGGCACGCCCTTCTTTTCCATCGTCGCGAAGTCGGCCTCGATCACGCTGCCGCGGCGCGCTTCCTCGACGAAGTCGCGCACGTGCGCCGAGACGCTCGCGGCGTGCGCGGCGAGCGGATGCTCGGGCGCCACCGCGCAGAACGTGACGCCCATGATCGTGTCGGCGCGCGTGGTGAACACCCACAGCTTGCCGTCCTGGATCGGCTGATGCTTCTCGTCGCGGATGTCGTGCGTGAACGCGAAGCGCACGCCGACGCTCTTGCCGATCCAGTTCGCCTGCATCGTCTTCACGCGCTCGGGCCAGCCGGGCATGCGGTCGAGGTACTGCAGCAGCTCCTCGGCGTATTGCGTGATGCGCAGGTAGTAGCCCGGGATCTCGCGCTTCTCCACCAGCGCGCCCGTGCGCCAGCCGCGGCCGTCGATGACCTGCTCGTTGGCGAGCACGGTCTGGTCGACCGGGTCCCAGTTGACCACCTGCGTGGTGCGGTACGCGATGCCCTGCTCGAGCATCTCGAGGAACAGCCACTGGTTCCACTTGTAGTAGCCGGGATCGCAGACGGCGATCTCGCGCGACCAGTCGATGGCGAGGCCCATCGACTGCATCTGGCGCTTCATGAACGCGATGTTGTCGCGCGTCCATTGCGCGGGCGCGACGCCGCTCTTCATCGCGGCGTTCTCCGCCGGCAGGCCGAACGCGTCCCAGCCCATCGGCATCAGAGCGTTGTAGCCGTTCATGCGCCGATGGCGGTACATCATGTCGTTGATGGTGTAGTTGCGCACGTGCCCCATGTGCAGCTTGCCCGACGGGTACGGCAGCATCGAGACGCAGTAGTACTTGCCCTTCGGAAAGCGCGGATCGTTCTCGCGAGCGCGATACACGTCGCCCGCGAGCCAGCCGGCCTGCGCGGTCGATTCGATCGTCCTGTGGTCGAAGGGCTGCATGGAAAGACGCGGGCGACGGCGTTCGGTAAACCTTTGATTATACCGGCGCTACCGTCGCCAGCCGGGTCACGCCACGAGGATTCCGATGCCGAGCGCAGCGAACAGCACCGCCGCCGCCCCGTGCACGAGCTTGAACGGAATGCGCGTCCCGACCAGGTGACCCGCGAACACCACCGGCACGTCGGCGATCAGCATGCCGAGCGTCGTGCCCGCGACGACCGAGCCGAGCGCGCTGTAGCGCGCACCGAGCACGGCGGTCGCGATCTGGGTCTTGTCGCCCATTTCGGCGAGGAAGAACGCCACCAGCGTCACGCAGAACACGCCGAGGTGCGTTTTCGCGACCGGTTGCGCCGATTCGTCGAGCCGGTCGGGGATCATGGTCCACACCGCGACCGCGAAGAACGACAACGCGACGACCCATTTCAGCACGTCGGCCGGAAGCAGCGTGCGCACGACCCCGCCCAATGCGGCGGCGAGCAGGTGGTTCGCGAGCGTCGCGCACAGAATGCCCGCGACGATGGGCCAGGGCCGGCGATAGCGCGCGGCGAGCATGAGCGCGAGAAGCTGCGTCTTGTCGCCGATCTCGGCGAGCACGACGGCGAGGGTGGAGAGGAGCAGCGGTTCCATGGCGCAGGGTCGGGCGAAGACGCACCGGCGACGGGCGCCTGCCGACCGGTCGGGCGCGCGTGCCGATGGTCTCGCCAGGCCCGCATCGCGACCGGATCCGCCATGGCGACGCACGCGGTGCATCGCCAAGTGTGTTGACGGATCCCCCTCGCGGTGAACGGCGAGGGCGGCTACTCCCCAAAGGGACGCGCATTGTAACCCAGGCGCGCCGCCGGTCGGCCGGGAACACGCGCCCGGCGCCGCCTGTTGGCGCCTATCGCGGGAACCACGGGGTGCGATGGGATAATCCAAGGATCGCGCCCCGGGCCCAACGCGAGGCGCTCACACCCATGGCTTGCAACGCTTTCACGTCATCGCAGCGTTTGCGCGACCGGCTCGTGCGGGTCGCGCGCATGCTGGCGCTGATGGCATGCGCGGCTGTGCTGGCCGGCATCGGCTCCGCCA
>DASXAF010000083.1:0-42319 GCA_036406955.1 Casimicrobiaceae bacterium | reverse complement strand
CGCGCCGCGATCGTAGCGCCCGCGCCTCAGCCACCAGTCGTCGTACTCGCCGGCGCGTGCGCGGTAGTAGCGCAGCTGCTCGTCGAGCAGCGCGGCATCGTTGTCGCTCATTCGCACATGATAGCGGTTCGCGGATGAGTGGCGCGCCCCGCGCTGTCGAGCACCCTCTCCCCGCTCGCGCGGAGAGGCCTGCGGTGAAGCGTCGAGGACGCGCCTCAACCTGGCAAATCTTCGCCCTCGTCCTCGCGGCAATGGGCGCGCTCGCCGGCGTGGAGCTCTACGCGCTGTGGCACGCACGTCCTGCACGCGATGCGCCGCCCGTCCACGCACCCGCGACGACGCCCGCGGCGGCGCCACGCAACGTCGCGGAAGACCTGCAGGGCACGCTCGACCAGCCGGCGGCCGAGGCGATGGTGGGACCGCGCATTTCGGTGTCGGGCTGGGCGCTCGCGCGCCCCGGTTTGCGTCGCGTGGAGATCCGCATCGACGATCTGCGTTTCGAGGCGACGACCGGACGCCCGCGTGCCGACGTCGCGAATCTCAAGCCGGGCTTTCCGAACAACGCGAACGCGGGCTTCGAGCTCACCGCGGACCTTACGGCGCATCCCGCTGCGCCGGGTGTCGACCGGCGCGAGCTCAGCGTCGTCGTGATCGCAACGGACGGCCGCGAGCGCGTGATCGCAAAGCGCAGCGTGATCGAGCCTGCGGCGCTCGCGCGCTGGGATTTCCTGCACGCGGGCGGAGCGCCCTTCCACCTGCTGCCGGCGCTTTCGGGCATCGGCCTCGGCGGTGCGGCGGAGCTCGACACGGCGTACACGCCGTATCTGTCGCGCACGATCGCCGCCGGCATGCGCGTGCCGATCCTGTACATGCGCACGACGCGCGGCGCTGCCGGCGACTATGCCTTCGAGCCCAAGTGGGACATCGAGCGCCGGTGCGGCGAGCGCCGCATCGCGGAGGACGCGCTCGACACGACGCTCGCTTACGCATCGGCGCACAGGCTTCCGGTGCTCATCACGCTCAACGGCGGCATCTGGGCCGACGCGTCGTGCGACGTGCCGGCATGGGACATCAACGACAAGCTCGAGCAGGACCCGAACAACTGCCAGTGGAACGAGCACGACCAGGTGATGCCGGACGATTACCTCAAGAACCTGCCCGGCTCGCAGAACGCACCCGAGCTCGGCCGCTCCCTCACGTTCAACGTGTACGCCAAGGCCGTGCGCCACTACAAGCGGCGCAACCTGCAGCAGGCGGCGGCGCTCATCGTGCGCTTCATGCGCGCGCATCCGGACCTGGTCGTCGGCGTCAATCTCGATCCCGACACCTACGAGAACCCGTTCTTCAACGAGACGCAGTGGTACGACTACAACCCCGGCACGCTGCGGCAGTTCCGCGAATGGCTGTCGGCGACCGGGCCCTACGCGGGACAACCGCGCGACGGTGCGCCCGACCTGTCCGCGTATCGCCGCAAGCAGCCGCTGAGGCTCGCCGAGGCGAGCCGCCTCGCGGGCAGGCGCTTCGCGCGCTGGGACGAGGTCGATCCGCCGCGCGTGTTCTCCCGCGATCCGGCGCATCCGTTCTGGAAGGATCCGTGGGTGTACCAGTGGGAGATGTTCCGCCGCCACCTCGTGAAGCTGCATTACGACGAGCTCGCGCAATGGCTGGTCCAGGCCGGCATGCCGAGCGATCGCATCTGGACCTCGCAGGGATTGATGGCGCCGCTGCCGAACGGCATGCCGTTCGCCCTGCACATCGCGAGCCCGGTGAAGGACCATGATTCGGGCGGCATGTCGGTCGAAGGCAGCGTGCCGCGCATGGGGCACCTGGGCGTCATCCTGTATGGCGCGGCGGCGGTGAACGATGCGCGCATGGAGAACGACCGGAAGCTCTTCGCAACGCTCGCGAGCCTCGATCCGGGCTTCGCGGTCGTGGAATACAACACCGCGGATTTGCGCGATCCGAAGACGCAGCCGGCCTACGCCGCCGGCTATCGAGGCTTGCGCGACTTGTGGAATGCGGGCGCACGCTTCGTCTCGCCCATGGCGTGGAACGGCTCGAACGGTCTCTACGCCGACGATCCCGCCTACGTCACCTACACCGCGTGGCGCAACACGCCGCTCGAGGACGCGGCGAAGGATTTCCTGCTCGCGCGCGCGGGCCTGCCGCTCGGCGCGAAGCTTTGGACCTTCGGCACGCCGCGCCACGCCGACGGCGACGGCTGGGTCGCGGATACGGGTGCCGTCGCGCTCGGAAGCGGCCATCTGCACGTGACACCCGACGCGAGCGGCACGGTAGCGCTCGTATCACCCGGCGAGCTCGGCGTCGCGCGGCGCCAGGCGCGCGCGCTGGTGCTCGGGCTGCCGGACGACGTGCGCGCACGCGACGTCGAAGTCCAGGCCGCGTGGAGCGGAAAGCCGGATTGGCACACGCTCGCGAAAGTCGACGGCTCCGCGATGAAGCGCGAGGCCGCGGGGCGCGTGCTGGCGCTGCCGCGACCGAACGACGCGCCGCTCGACCGCCTGCGCATCGTCGTGCACGTCGACTCCGCGCAGCCGTTCGACCTCGCACGGATCGCGGTGCTGCCCTGAACGTCGTTTCCTGCGAACGCAGGAACCCAGTGTCTCAGCGATCGTACGCCGCTGGATCCCCGCTTGCGCGGGGATGACGACATCGCGTCAGCGATCGTCGAGCTTGTACTCGACGTACGTGCGGTCGCGCAGCTCGCGCAGCCACTCGGAGAACTGCTCGTCGCTCTTGCGCTCGCGCAGCGCGATGCGCGCCTGGTCGCGGCGCCTCTGGGCGGTGACGTCCTGCTTGCGGCGCTCGATCACCTGGATCAGGTGCCAGCCAAACGGCGTGCGCACCGGCTGCGACACCTCGTTGGGCTTCAGCTTGTCCATCGCCTTCTCGAAGTCCGGCACGGTGTCGCCCGGCGAGAGCCATCCGAGATCGCCGCCCTTGGCGCTCGTCTGATCTTCCGAGTTCACGCGCGCGATCTCCTCGAACGTGGCGCTGCCCGAGACGATGCGCTCGCGCAGGCGGTCGATGCGCGCCTTGGCCTCCGCTTCGGACGCGACCTCGTTGACCTTGATCAGGATGTGCCGCGCATGCGTCTGGTCCACCACGGTGGGCTGGTTCAGGCCGCGCCTGTTCTCGAGCTTCACGACGTGGAAGCCGCCCGGGCTGCGCAGGACGGTCGAGACTTCGCCGACCTTCATGTTGCGCACGTAGTCGGCAAAGACGGTCGGCAGCCGCGCCGGCGTGCGCCAGCCGAGCGAGCCGCCCTGCAGCGCGTCGGGCGCGTCGGAATAGGTCGCGGCGACCTGCGCGAAGTCCTTGCCATCCTTGAGCTCGGCGAGCGCCTGCTCCGCGCGCTGGCGGCGCGCTTCGATCTGCGCAGGCGTCGCCTGCTCGGGCAGCGTGACGTAGATGTGCGACAGCAGGTACTCGTTCTCGCCACCGGCCTGCGCGGCGACCGTCGCGAGATAGTTGTCGACCTCCTGCTCGGACACCGACACCTTGCTGTCGACCTCGCGCTCGCGCACGCGCTGGACGATGAGCTGGCGGCGGATGTCGTCCCGGTACTTGGCGTACGGGATGTGCTCCTTCTCGAGAACCTTGCGAAACTCCTCGGGCGTGAGCTTGTTCTCCTCCGCGACGCGCAGGATCGTGCGCTCGACCGTCGTGTCGTCGACCCGGATGCCGTTGTCCTTGGCGTGCTGGATGAGCGCGCGCTCCATGACGAGGCGCTCGAGCACCTGCTTGTCCAGCACGTCGGCAGCCGGCGGCGGGATGTTCGACGCCTTCATCTGCTGCAGCACGATGCGCCGCTGCTCGCCGAGGTCGTATTGCGTGACGGCCTCGTCGTTGACGATCGCGATGACGCGGTCGAGCGGCACGATGGGCGTGCGGGCAGTGGATGTCGGCGGCGAAGGCGCCTGCTGCTGCGCGGGACCTTGCGACGGGGCCTGCGCGAGCGCCGGAAGCGCGAACGCGAGCGCGAGCGCGCCCATGAAGCGGGCAATCGTGTAACGGCAACGGACCATCGGAACCTCGGACGTAGAGCCTTGGGCGCGGGTGCGACGGCGATCAGAACTCGGGCAGCGGATCGAGCGAGCGATCGCGGCTGCGCAGCGACGCATCGTTCGCCGGTACGTAGCCTGGAACGCTGCGGCGCAGGAGATCCAGTGGACTCGTGCCCACGCGGCCGAGGCCCGTGAGCTCCAGCTGAATGAAGATCGAGTTCGACGTCTGCTTGGTCGTGGTCGTAAGCCGCTGGCCGACGACCCGCAGCACCCAGCAGTCGCCATTGTACTCGATGCCTGCCACCCCCTCCAGGGTCTTGTGGTCGGGCAGCGAGTAGTTCCATCGCCCGAGCAGCGTCCATTGCTCGTTGATCGGCCACTGACCGGAGAGGTCGACCTGCTTGATCTGCTCCGGGATGCCCGTGGTGGGATCGAGCAGGTTGCGCGTGTAGCGCCACGTCGCGTTGAGCACGCGTCCCGGCGCCGGCGTGTAGCGCACGCCGAGGTTCAGGCGCTCGACCTCCCCGACGTCGAAGTTGTACTGCAGGAGGCTCGACATCTGCCACGCCTCGCTGATGCGGCCGTCCGCGCCGAGCAGGAAATCGGAGCTGTTCGCGGAGCGCACCGGCTCGTTCAGCGTCACCCGCTGCGACTCGAAGTAGTAGCGCTGGCCGATGGCGAGGCGCAGGCGCTCGGCACCCGTGTCCCGGTCGAGGAAGCGCGAGGTGAGCGCGAGGGTGAGCTGGTTGGCGTCGCCGATGCGGTCGTTGCCGAGATAGCGGTTCTCGGCGAAGAGCTGGGAGAAGTTGAAGTCGTCGACCGCGCTGTCGAACGCCGGCGTCTGGTCCTGGCGACGGAACGGTATGTACACGTAGAACATGCGCGGCTCGAGCGTCTGCGTGAGCGCGTGCGATGCGATGGTGAGGTCGCGCTCGAAGACCAGCCCGGTGTCGACGCTCGTGATCGGGACCGTCACGGTAATGTGCTCGTCGGGCGTCGCGGGCGTCGTCTTGTCGAGATCGTAGGCGCGCATGTGCACGCCGGCGCGCGCGGTGAGGAACCAGTACGAGCCGCCGCGATTGAACGCCACCGTCGGATACAGCACCGCGCGATCCGCGGTCGGCGCGAGCGCGGCCTGCGTGAACCGCGCGTACTCGCCGTAGCCGCTCCACGTGAGGCCGCCCCACTCGTACTCGTCGAGCTGCGCGAGGAGCTGCGGCACACGGTTGTAAGGCGGCGTGACCGGCGCGCTGGGGTCCTGCAGCGTCTGGAAGCTCTGCGCGCGCGCGAGGAACGACCACGGTCCCTGGGTGTAGACGAGCCCGCCGTCGCGCGGCAGCGTGCGCTGCGAGGTCACGGCGATGCGATCGGCGAGATCGGCGAAATACGTGTCGTCCGAGACCTTCTGGATGTTCACGAACCCCGCGAGATTGCGCGTGAACTGCTCGTTGTGCTTCCAGCTGAACGCGTAGCGGTCGCTGTTCGTGACCCGGTCGTTCGGGAGGTATTCGGCGTTGACCTCGCCGGCCGCCTGCCCGAGCGGCGCGTCGGCATCGCCGAAGAGATAGCGGAACTGGCCGCCCATCTGCAGGCCGCGCTTGGTCATGTAGCGCGGCACCAGCGTGGCGTCGTAGTTCGGCGCGAGGTTGAGATAGTACGGCGTCGCCAGCTCGAAGCCGCGCACGCCCGACGATCCGAGGACCGGCGTGAGGAAGCCCGACTTGCGCTCGTTCGACAGCGGGAACTCCATCCAGGGCGTGTACGCGATCGGCACGTCCTTGAAGTACACCGATGCATGGTGCGCGGTGGCGACCTTGCGCAACTGGTCGACCTCGAGGTCGTCGCTGCGCAGGTACCAGTCCGGGCGCGGCGCGACGCACGTCGTGTAGCGCGCGTCCGTCGCCTCGTACTGGTCGGGACCCTTGAAGCGGATCTCGGCTGCCGAGCCCTTCGCGTTGACTTCGGTGACGTTGAAGCGCGGCGCGGTGAAATAACCCGTCTCGGTGTCGCGCTTGAACTTGAGCTCCGGCCCGGTGATCCAGTCGAAGCCCTGGCGCAGCAGCACATGGCCGCGCGCGAAGATCTCGTCGCGATCGACGTTGTAGTTGAGCCAGTCCGCCAGCACGGTTTGCTCGCGAGCGCGCAGCTCGACGGAGCCTTCCGCGGTGAATTCGGTCTTGTCGCCTTCGAGCCGGTCGGCGCGCAGGAACAGCGCGCCCTTGGGTGGCGCGAGCACGATGGGCCGCTCGCCCGGCGTGGCGGTCGGACGCGGCAGCCCGGCCTTCTGCGTGGTCGCCGGCTGCTGCACGGCGGGCGCCGGCGTTTCGAGCGAGCGCGAGAGCTTCAGTGCAAGCTCGTCCGCCGCGGCCCCCGGTGACGATGCGATCGCCGCGCAAGCGACGAATGCGGGGACGATAGCGGACGGGCGGTGCATGCAGTGAAGATGCCGGGCCTGCTAGAATGCCGCCCATTCTAGCGTGACCGCGCGCGCACGCTGGATCGCAACAACGCCGCTCGAGGCAGCGTGCCGCGTGCAACCACCGCGCGTCGCGCAATGCACAACGAAAATCCCGCCGACGCGCGCGCGTCCGCGCTTCACGCGTTCCTCGCGGATGCCCTGCATCCGGCGCAATTCTCGGTAGCACCCGCCTCGTCGGATGCGAGCTTTCGTCGCTACTTCCGCGCGACGCTGCATGGCGCGTGCCGCATCGCGCCGGGCGCCGGCTCGCTGATCGCCATGGATGCGCCGCCCCCGCACGAGGACTGCCGGCCGTTCGTGCGCATCGCCGCGCTCCTCGAGCAGGCGGGCGTGCATGCGCCGAGAGTGCTGGCCCAGGACGTCGAGCGCGGCTTCCTGCTGCTCACCGACCTCGGCACCACGATGTACCTCGACGCGCTCGACGCCGCGAGCGCGCCGCGGCTCTACAGCGACGCGATCGATGCGCTCGTGCGATGGCAGCGCGCCACGCGCGACGGCGTGCTGCCGCCGTACGACGAGAGCGTGCTCGCGCGCGAGCTTTCGCTGTTTCCCGACTGGTACGTCGCGCGCCACCTCGATCGCACGCTGGATGCCGATCAGCGGAACGCGCTCGCGGCCACCTTTCGCGCGATCCTGGCGAACAATCTCGCGCAGCCGCGGGTTTACGTGCATCGCGACTATCACTCCCGCAACCTCATGGTCGCCACGCCGAACCCCGGCGTGCTGGATTTCCAGGACGCGCTGCACGGCCCCGTCACGTACGACCTGGTGTCGCTCCTGCGCGATGCGTACGTCGAATGGGACGAGGAGCGACAGCTCGACTGGGCGATCCGCTACTGGGAGCGCGCGCGCGACGCGGCGCTGCCGGTCGCCGCGGATTTCGCCGACTTCTGGCGCGACTTCGAGTGGATGGGCGTGCAGAGACAGCTCAAGGTGCTCGGCATCTTCGCGCGCCTGTTCCACCGCGACGGCAAGGACGTGTACCTGGCCCACATGCCGCGCGTGATGCGGTACGTGCGCAAGGCGGCGGGTCGCTATCGCGAGCTCGACGCGCTCGCGCGCCTGCTCGACGCGCTGGAAGAACGGCCCGCCACGGTCGGCTACACGTTCTAGATGTACGACCCCCACGCTCGCTGCACTCGCTGCCCCCGGACGGGGCGCTGTCAGTCGCAACGGGCCACCGCTCGGCCGCCCGAAGGTGGCCCGTGCTTTTGTCAACAACCTGCGGCCCGGCGCGACTGACGTGCCTGCGGCGATGATTCTCGCCGCCGGACGCGGCGAGCGCATGCGGCCGCTGACCGACGCAACGCCGAAGCCGCTGCTCGACGCGGGCGGCAAGCCGCTCATCGCCTGGCAGATCGAGGCGCTGGCGCGCGCCGGATACCGCGAGCTCGTCGTCAACGTCTCGCACCTCGCCGATGCATTCGTCGCGCGCCTCGGCGACGGCGCATCGCTCGGCGTGTCGATCCGCTGGTCGCGCGAGCCCGAGCCGCTCGAAACCGCGGGCGGCATCGCCACTGCGCTTCCGCTGCTGACGCGCGGCCCGGTGCTCGTCGTGTCGGGCGACGTGTGGACGAGGTTCGACTACGCGTCGCTCGAGGCGCGCCGCGACGCGATGGCGCGATCCGGCGCTTCACCGCGCGCGCATCTGGTCATGGTGCCGAACCCGGCCTATCACGCGAAGGGCGATTTCGGCTTGACCGGCGAGACCCTGACGCTCGACCGCGAGCCGCGTTTGACCTTCGGCAACATCGCGCTGTACCACACCGATCTGTTCGCCGAACTTCCGCGGGGCGAGAAGCTCAAAATGCTGCCGCTGTACCAGCGCTGGATCCGCGCCGGCATCGCGTCCGGCGAGCGTTACGGCGGACCCTGGTTCAACGTGGGCTCGCCGGCCGAGCTCGCGGCACTCAACCAATTCCTCCAATGAACGCCAATCCCCTGCTCGATTTCTCCGGACTGCCGCGCTTCGGTGCGATCGCCCCGGAACACGTCACGCCCGCCGTCGATGCGCTGCTCGCGAACGCGCGCAAGGCGATCGAAGCCGTCGCGACCGGCACGCGCCCCGCGACGTGGGACGCCGTGGTGACTCCCACCGAGGAGCCGCTCGAGCATCTCGATCGCGCGTGGAGCGCCGTGCGCAACCTCAACGCCGTGATGAGCACGCCGCCGATCCGCGACGCGTACAACGCGAACCTGCCGAAGATCACGGCGTTCTACACCGACATCGCGCAGGACGTGCGCCTGTTCGAGCGCTTCCGCGCGCTGGCGGCGAGCCCCGGCTTCGCCGCACTCGATGCGCCGCGGCGGCGCCTGATCGAAAACGAGCTGCGCGACTTCCGCCTCGGCGGCGCGGAGCTCGCGCCCGATCGCAAAACGCGCTTCAAGGCCGTGCAGGAAGAGCTCGCGCAACTGTCCGCGAAGTTCGACGACAACGTGCTCGACGCCGAGAACGCGTGGACGCACTACGTCGAGGACGAGGCCGGTCTCGACGGCGTGCCGCCCGACGTCGTTGCAGCCGCGAAGGCCGAGGCGCAGGCGGAAGGCCGCAGCGGCCTCAAGCTCACGCTGCGCCAGCCGTGCTACGTGCCGGTGATGCAGTACGCGAACGATCGCGCGCTGCGTGCCATGCTGCATCGCGCGTTCGCAACCCTCGCGTCCGACCTGGGCGGGGACGAAGCCTGGGACAACACGCGGATCATCCAGCGGATCCTCGAGCTTCGCCGCGAGGAAGCCGTCCTGCTCGGCTATCGCAACTTCGCCGAGGTGTCCCTGGTCGCCAAGATGGCCGGCTCGCCCGACGAAGTGCTCGCGTTCCTGCGCGATCTCGCGCATCGCGCACGGCCGTTCGCCGAGCGCGACTACCGGCAGCTCGTCGACTTCGCCCGCGACGAGCTCGGCATCACGGACTTCTCGGCATGGGACGTCGCCTACGTGTCCGAGAAAGTGAAGGCGCGCCGCTACGCGTTCTCGGAACAGGAGGTGAAGCAGTACTTCCCAGAGGATCGCGTGCTCGCCGGGCTGTTCCGTGTCGTCGAGACGATCTACGGCATCACGATCACGCCGGGCGAGGCCGCGGTGTGGCATCCGACGGTGCGCTTCTTCCGCATCCGCGACCGCGCCAACGAGCTCATCGGCGAGTTCTACATGGACCTCTACGCGCGCGAAGGCAAGCAGAGCGGCGCATGGATGGACGACGCCATCAACCGCAGGCGCGCCGACGACCGTTTGCAGCATCCCGTGGCGTATCTCACGTGCAACTTCCCGACGCCCGCCGAAGGCAAGCCGGCGCTGCTCACGCATCGCGAGGTGATCACGCTGTTTCACGAGTTCGGGCACGGGCTGCACCAGCTCCTCACGCGCGTCGACGTGCTGGGGATCTCGGGACTGCAGGGCGTCGAGTGGGACGCCGTCGAGCTGCCCAGTCAGTTCATGGAGAACTTCTGCTGGGAATGGGAGGTGGTCGAGCACATGACCGCGCACGTCGACACGGGCGCGCCGCTGCCGCGCGAGCTGTTCGACAAGATGCTCGCCGCGCGCAATTTCCAGAGCGGCATGGCGACGGTGCGCCAGCTCGAGTTCGCGCTCTTCGACATGCTGCTGCACACCGCCTACGACCCGGACGGCGGCGGCGCCTACCCCACGCCGCAATCCGTCCTGGATGCCGTTCGTCGGGAAGTTGCAGTTTTGCCACGCCCTTCCTACGACCGCTTCATGCACGCGTTCGGCCACGTCTTCGCGGGCGGTTACGCGGCCGGCTACTACAGCTACAAATGGGCCGAGGTGCTGTCCGCCGACGCGTACAGCCTGTTCGAGGAGGCCGGCGTGCTGTCACCGGAGATCGGCGCGCGGTTCCGCGACGAGGTGCTCGCCCAGGGCGGCAGCCGGCCCGCGCTGGAATCGTTCGTCGCCTTCCGCGGCCGGCCTCCCCAACTCGACGCGCTTCTTAGGCATAATGGGATGACGATGTCATCGTGACGGAGGCGTCATGGCCCCCAGCATCACCCCGCGCTCGCTGATCGCGATCGCGCTTTTCGGTCTCGCCGCGACTGTGGCAGCGCAGACGCAGGTCTATCGCTATACCGATGCCGACGGGCGCATCGTCTATTCCGATCGCCCGCCGCCCGGCAACGCGAAGGACGTGCAGCCCAAGCGGCTCGGCGCCAACTACATCGAGACCAGTCAGATGCCGCTCGCCGCGCAGCAGGCGGTCGCGCGCTTCCCGGTGACGCTCTACACGTACGATTGCGGCGACGTGTGCCAGCAGGCCGAGGGGCTGCTCAATCGCCGCGGCGTGCCGTTCACCGCGGTGGACGTCACGCAGCCCGAGAACGGCGCGAAGCTGCAGTCGCTCACCGGCGAGCAGCGCGTGCCCGTGCTCCAGGTCGGGGACAAGCTCGAGAAAGGCTATCTCGAATCGCGCTGGCAGGCCGCGCTCGACGAAGCAGGCTATCCCAAGGCGCCGCCGCAGCGGACGACCTCGACGCCGCGTGCGCCGGCCGAGAAGCACGCGGCTGCACCCGCACCCGCACCGACGCAGCCGTCGGTGGCGACTCCCGCGAAGGGCTCGGACTACCCAAAGTAGAGGACGGCAGGCGACCGGCGCAGGCGAGAGGCGAGGGCGACAGGAAAGCGTGGGAAGGGCGCGCGGCGCCTTTCCTATAGCCTATCGCCTCCGCCCTGGCGCCTCGCCTGATGGTCTTCAGCTCCCCGCTCTTTTTTCTGCTGTTCCTGCCGCTCGTGCTCGGCGCGTACTACGTCGCGCCGCGGCGCGCACGTAACGGTGTCCTGCTCGTTGCAAGCCTCGTGTTCTATGTATGGGGCGAGCTGCGCTACGTGCCGCTGGTGCTCGGCTCCGTCGTGTTCAACGGCTGGATCGGCATCCGGATCGGCGACGCCGCGGCGGCGCCCGCGCGCCGGCGCTGGCTCGCGCTCGGCGTGACGGTGAACCTCGCCGCGCTGGCCGTGTTCAAGTACGCCAACTTCGCCTTCGAGAACTGGGCGGCGGTGGCGCCGCTGCTCGGCGTCGCGCCCAACGCGGTGGCGATCGCCACGATACCGCTGCCGCTCGGCATCTCGTTCTTCACCTTCCACGCGATCAGCTACGTCGTCGACGTGTACAAGCGAAACGCCGCCCCGCAGCGGCACCTGCCGACGTTCGCGCTGTACATCCTGCTGTTCCCGCAGCTCATCGCGGGGCCGATCATCCGCTGGCGCGACATCGCGCAGCAGCTCGCGGAGCGGCGCGAGCGCCTCGCCGACGTCGCGTACGGCGTTCGGCGCTTCGTGATCGGCCTCGCCAAGAAAGTGCTGATCGCCAACACGCTCGGGCGCATCGCCGATGCGATCTTCGCCCTGCCGGCCGCGGAGCTCACCACGCCGGTCGCGTGGCTCGGCCTCGTCTGCTACACGCTGCAGATCTATTTCGACTTCTCGGGCTATTCCGACATGGCGATCGGCCTCATGCGCATGTTCGGGTTCCGCATCCTCGAGAACTTCAACTATCCGTACATCTCGCGCAGCGTGCGCGAGTTCTGGCGCCGCTGGCACATCTCGCTGTCGAACTGGTTTCGCGACTACCTGTACCTGCCGCTCGGCGGCAATCGCCGCGGCCGGCTGCGCGAGTACGCGAACCTCGTGATCGTGTTCCTGCTGTGCGGCCTGTGGCACGGCGCGAGCTGGCCGTTCGTGCTGTGGGGCGCATGGCACGGCGTGTTCCTGGTGGTCGAGCGCGCGGGCTTCGGACGCGTGCTCGAGCGCAGCCGCGCCGTCGCGCACGTCTATGCGCTGGCGGCGGTGATGCTCGGCTGGGTGCTCTTCCGCTGCGACACGCTCGTGCATGCGGGCGGCTACTACGCTGCGCTCGCCGGATTCGCGACGGGCGATCCCTCGCGCGTTCCGCTCGCGCAATGGCTCGATCCGCTCGCGATCGCGACGCTGGTCGTCGCCGTCGTCTTCGCCGCGCCGGTCGCGCCGATGCTCGGTCGCTGGCGCGATCGCCTCGCGGCCTCGCCGCGCGCGGGCGGGGTCACCCTGACGCTCGACTTCGCCGGCCTCGCCGTGCTGCTGTGGGCCTCCGCGGCCTTCCTCGCCGCCGGGACCTACAACCCATTCATCTATTTCCGGTTCTGAGCGTGCCTCACGACCCGCTGCCCGCCGTGCCGCCGCCCGCGCCCGCGACGCATCCGCGGCGCGATGCGCTGCTCGTCGTGTCGTTCGTGCTCACGCTCGTCGCGTTCGCGTGCTTCGACCCGCTCCACGGGCGCCAGCTCCACTGGGAGAATCGCACGCCGGCACCCTGGCCCCGGCTCGAGCTGCGTCGCGACTGGTTCGCGCGCTTCGACGCCGCGTTCTCGGATCGCTTCGCGTCGCGCAACATGCTGATCGCGCTCGAGCACGCGATCGCCGTCGTGGGCTTCCGCTCCTCGCCCGTGGGCAACGTCGTGCTCGGTCGCGACGGATGGCTCTATTTCGCGGGCGAGGACGGCCACGCGCTCGACCGCCATTTCCGCGGCGTGCTGCCGTTCCCGGACGACCTCGTGCACGGATTGCGCGACGAGCTCGAGCGCCGGCGCCAATATTTGGCTGCGCGCGGCATCGGCTACATCGTCACGGTGGCGCCCGACAAGGCGACGATCTACCCGGAGCACCTTCCGGCGTGGATCGAGCACATGCATGGACCGACGCCGTTCGACCGCGCGGCGGCGCTGCTGCGCCAGGATCCGGCGCTGCGATTCATCGACCTGCGCCCGCTGCTGCTCGACGCGAAGAAGCACGGGCAGGTGTACTACCGCACCGATTCGCACTGGAACTACCTCGCCGCGATCGTGGCGTACCGCGCGATCATGGGCGAGGTGCAGCGAATCGTCGGAAAGGAGCGGCTGCCGTCGATCGCGGCGCCCGAAATGCCGCCGTATGTCGAAGGCCTCGATCGCTATCGCGGCGATCTCGCGCGCATGCTCGGCGTGTGGACGCGCTACGACGAGCCGGATTTCGCGCCGTTCGGCAAGATCCTGGCCGATCCCTCACGCCGCTGCGCGCGGCGCATCGACGGCGGCAAGGACGAGGGCTTCGAGATCTACGTGTGCGACCGCGCGCCGAACCTGCGTGCCGTCGTCTATCGCGATTCGATGGCGATCCCGCTGATCCCGCTCCTGTCGGAGAATTTCCGGCGGGTCGTCTACGTGTCCAGCCGCAAGCTCGATCCCGCGCTGATCGAGCGCGAACACCCGGACGTCGTCATCGAGGAGTTCGTCGAGCGCAGCCTCAACGCGACGGCGGCGTTTCCGATGTCGCCCTAACCCGCTCGACCGCCCTTGCGCAGCTCCGCTTCCATGCCGAGCTCGTGGATCTTGCGCGTGAGGGTGTTGCGGCCCCAGCCGAGCCATGCCGCGGCTTCCATGCGATGACCGCCGGTGTGCGCGAGCGCGCGGCGGATGAGCGTCTTCTCGAACTCGTCCTCGAGACGATCGCCGACGTTGCGCTCGCCGCGCGCAAGCGCTTGCGCGAGCTCGCGATCGAGGGCGTGCTGCCAGCTCGCCTCGCTCGCCTGCGGGGACGCCACCGGCGCTTCGCGCACCTCGGGCGGCAGGTCCTGCGCCTCGACGCGCTGTCCCGGGGCCATCACGGTGACCCAATGGCAGATGTTCTCGAGCTGCCGCACGTTGCCGGGAAACGCAAAGCCGAGCAGCACGCGAAGCGCGTCGTCCGACAGCGTCTTCGGCTCGACCGCCAGGTCGCGCGCGCTCTTCTGCAGGAAGTGGCGCGCGAGCGGCGCGACGTCCTCGCTGCGCTCGCGCAGCGGCGGCAGGCGCAGCCGCACGACGTTGAGGCGATGCAGCAGGTCCTCGCGGAACAGGCCCTGTCGCACGCGCTCCTCGAGGTTCTGGTGCGTGGCCGCGATGATGCGCACGCTCGCCTTGAGCGGCGCATGCCCGCCCACGCGATAGTACTCGCCGTCGGCGAGCACGCGGAGCAGCCGCACCTGCAGATCCGCCGGCATGTCGCCGATCTCGTCGAGGAACAGCGTGCCGCCTTCCGCCTGCTCGAAGCGGCCGCGACGCAGGTTCTGCGCGCCGGTGAAGGCGCCGCGCTCGTGGCCGAACAGCTCCGATTCGAGCAGGTCCTTCGGTATCGCGGCCGTGTTGATCGCGACGAACGGGCCCGCGGCGCGCGGGCTGTGGCGATGCAATGCGCGCGCGACGAGCTCCTTGCCGGTGCCCGACTCGCCGGTGATCAGCACCGACGCGGCGGATTGCGACAACCGCCCGATCGCCCGAAACACCTCCTGCATCGCGGGCGCCTGGCCGAGCATCTCCGGCGTGTCGCCGGAGCCGCCGACGGCGGCCGCGTCGACGCGCGTCTCGCTTGCCGCGCGACGGATGAGCGCGAGCGCGTGATCGACGTCGAAAGGCTTCGGCAGATATTCGAATGCGCCCCCCTGGAATGCCGCGACCGCGCTGTCGAGATCGGAGTACGCGGTCATGATGATGACCGGCATGTCCGGATAGCGCTCCCGGGCCTTGCTGAGCAGCGCCAGGCCCGATTCGCCCGGCATGCGGATGTCGGAGACGAGCACCTGCGGCCGGGAGAGCGCGAGAGCCTGCAGCACTTCGTACGCCGAGGCGAACGTCTTGTACGGTATGCCTTCGCGCGCGAGCGCCTTCTCGAGCACCCACCGGATGGAGCGGTCGTCGTCGACGATCCACACGGACCTGGCGCTGTCGTCGCGCGCCGAGTCGAAGTCGTACGCATACATCTCGCTCATGGCCATCATCCCGTCCGTACGTTGTCGAGCGGCAGCAACGTGGTGAACACCGTCTGGCCGGGCTCGCTCGCGCATTCGATCGTGCCGTTGTGCTGCGCGACGAACGTCTGCGCGATGGTGAGGCCGAGCCCGCTGCCGCCCTCGCGACCCGACACCAGCGGATAGAAGATGCGGTCGCGGATCGCGTCCGGCACCCCCGGCCCGTTGTCGACCACCTTCACCGACAACGCGAGCCGATGCCGCTTGCGCGCGAGCGTCACGCTGCGCGCGACGCGCGTGACCAGCCGGATCGACGGATCGCGCGTGGTTCCGGCGAGCGCCTGCGCGGCGTTGCGCACCACGTTGAGGAACGCCTGCGTGAGCTGCTCGGGATCCGCGTCGAGATCGGGCAGGCTGATGTCGAAGTCGCACACGATCGGGATCGCGGGAAACTCGGCCTGCACCACGCCCTTCACGCGCACCAGCACCTCGTGGATGTTCATGCGCCGGTACGACGGCACGCGATGCGGCGTGAGCAGGCGGTTGACCAGCGATTGCAGCCGGTCGGCCTCGCCGATGATGACCTGCGTGTACTCGATGAGCTGCGGCCGGTCGAGCTCGCCCTCGAGGAGCTGCGCCGCCCCGCGGATGCCGCCGAGCGGGTTCTTGATCTCGTGCGCCAGCGCGCGTATCAGCTCGCGATTGGCCTGCTGCTGCTCGTTCATGCGCTCCTCGCGCGCGATCCTGAGCTGCTGGTCGATGTGGCGAAGCTCGAGCAGCAGTGCGGGCTCGGGCGAGTCGATCGGCGTGATGGTGCACGCGAGATGCAGGCGCGCCCGCGAGTCCACGCGAAGCTCGAGCTCCTGCTCGGTGTACGACGCCTCGGCGGCGACCGCCTTGTCCATGGCAGCGCACAGCGCGGCGCAATCGCCGAAGACCGAGGTGAGCCGCTGGTCGACGAGCTTCGCCTGCGACAGCTCGAACAAGTTCTCGGCCGCGGGATTGGCGTAGCGAATGGTGCGGTCGCGTGCGAGGATGAGCACCGCGGTCGCGAGCAGCTCCAGTCCCGCATGCGCAGCCGGCGCGAGCGCCTCGACGGGCGTTTCGAAGAATCGAAGCTTCACGGAAGCGCGCACGGACGATGCAGCACGATCGCGCCGAAGGAGGCGCTCGCATCGTGGGTTAGCAATAAGCGCGCCGGTGGGCGGCCCTCACCCCAACCCTCTCCCGCACGCGGGAGAGGCAGAGTTCTTGCGAAGCGCTGCGCCGAAGCAATCCCTCTCCCCACAACGTGGGGAGAGGGACTAGGGTGAGGGGCTGCGCTACTTCGTGTTGCCCAGTTCCTTGCGCAACGCCTCGATGTTGCGCTCGTGCAGCTCGACCGCCTGCCGCAGGCGCTCGACGCGCTGGCGATATTTCTCGATGTCCGCCTTTTCCTCGGGCAGCGGGGCGGGCGAGCCGTTGCCGTACGCCGCCTTCGCCTCGGTGAGCAGGCGCTCCTCGGTGGCGAGCTCATCGCCCAACACCTTGCGGCGGAGGTCGTCGCGGCTGCGCTGCGTCGCCGCGTCGACGCGCGGGAATCCGCTCGACGGCGGTGCGCTCGCCGTGTTGGTCGGTGGCGCGCGCTTCGATGGCGGCTCGGACGCCGCACGGCCCTCGTTGTTCGGGACGTTGAAATACGAGAACGCCCCCGACTGCGTATAGCACTTGTAGGTCGAGCCCTCGACGACCACCGGCTTGTTCACGCAACCCGATTCGCGCGCCTTCTCGGCGAGCGTCGCGGCGGTTGCGGAAACGATGAAAAGCGTTGCGAAGCACCAGGCGAGGGCGCGTGTGCACCACAAAACGACAGGAACCGGAAAGGCAGGCGGCATGGCGCCGCAGTGTAACCGACCGCGCGCCTTTGCGCGGTCGTCCCTGCGAAGGCAGGGACCCGGCGTCGTTGGGCGGAACGGCGCTGGGCCCCCGCTTTCGCGGGGGCGACGGCGGCATCGGGCGACCGCCTCTACAGGCTGTAGTACATCTCGTATTCGAGGGGGTGCGTGGTCATGCGGAACCGCTGCACCTCTTCCATCTTCAGCGCGATGTACGCGTCGATCATGTCGTTGGTGAAGACTCCGCCGCGCGTCAGGAACTCGCGACCCTGGTCGAGATGGTCGAGCGCCTCGTCGAGCGACGCGCACGGGTGCGGCACCTTCTCGGCTTCCTCGGGCTCGAGGTCGTACAGGTTCTTGTCCATCGGGTCGCCCGGATGGATCTTGTTCTGCACGCCGTCGAGCCCCGCCATGAGCATCGCGGCGAAGCCCAGGTAGGGATTCATCGTCGGATCGGGGAAGCGCACCTCGATGCGCCGCGCCTTTCCGCTCGACACATAAGGCACGCGCACGGCCGCGGAGCGATTGCGCGCGCTATAGGCAAGGTTGATCGGCGCCTCGAAGCCCGGCACCAGCCGCTTGTACGAGTTGGTTCCGGGATTGGTGAACGCGTTGAGCGTCTTCGCGTGCTTGATGATGCCGCCGATGTAGTAGAGCGCGAACTCCGAGAGGCCCGCGTAGCCGTTGCCGTCGAACAGGTTCTTGCCGTCCTTCCACACCGACTGATGGCAGTGCATGCCCGAGCCGTTGTCGCCGACGATGGGCTTCGGCATGAACGTCGCCGTCTTGCCGTACGCCGCGGCGGTGTTGTGCACGCAGTACTTCAGGATCTGCATCCAGTCGGCCCGCTTGACGAGCGGCGCGAACTTGGTTCCGATCTCGTTCTGGCCTGCCGCGGCCACTTCGTGGTGGTGCACTTCCACCTCGACGCCCATCTGCTCGAGCGCGAGGCACATGGCCGAGCGGATGTCCTGCAGCGAGTCGATCGGCGGCACGGGGAAATAGCCGCCCTTCACCGCGGGGCGATGGCCCATGTTGCCGCCCTCGAACTTCTCCGCGCTCGACCACGGCGCTTCGCTGCTGAAGATCTTGCAGTAGCTGCCCGACATGTCGACGGACCACTCGACCGCGTCGAAGATGAAGAACTCCGGCTCGGGCCCGAAGTACACCGTGTCGCCAAGGCCGGTGGACTTGAGATACACCTCGGCGCGCCTCGCCAGCGAGCGCGGGTCGCGCTCGTAGCCCTTGCCGTCCGAGGGCTCGACCACGTCGCAGGTGATGTTGAGCGTGGTCTCGTCCATGAACGGGTCGATGACCGCCGTGGACGGATCGGGCATCAGCAGCATGTCGGATGCCTGGATGCCTTTCCAGCCGGCGATGGACGATCCGTCGAAGGCGTGCCCGGCCTCGAACTTGTCCCCGCCGAAGGCCTTGGCGGGCACCGAAACGTGCTGCTCCTTGCCGCGGGTATCCGTGAACCGGAGGTCGACGAACTTCACCTCCTTATCCTTGATCATCTTCAGCACGTCGGCTGCGGTGGTCATGCAATGGTCTCCTGGGATGCGTTGCGAGAGGCGACGAGCGCCGCCCTGGCCTGCAAGGGGCGGGTTAGCCAGTTCCATGCCATGCGTGGGGTGATGCTAAGTCCCGGTTTTGCCAAAGGTAGTCTAAAACAGAGCCGCTCGGTGCACCAAGTTAGCACAAGATCGAGGATGCTGTCGCGCCGAAGCGGTGCGCGCCCTGAGAACACGCATGCGTCGCATTGGTGCATCAAGGGTAGAACAGGTACAGCCGATAGCCTGCCTGCTGCGTTGCACTGGCGTCGATGAAGAGCCTCACGATCGACTCGCCATTGCCCGGGATGCCGCTGCCGAGGTCCGCAGTGCCGCCCGCGTATTCCTCCGGCGCCAGCGCGCGGCGCACCACGACCTGGTCGGTCGAATCGGTGAGGGTGAGCTCGAGATGCGGATACGCGAGCGCGTAGCCCGCGCGGTTGCGTATCGTCGCATTGAGGATCAGAAGGCCCTTGTGCGCGGGATCCGCCTGGAGGTCGGAGGCGTCGATCGACAGCGCGCCGATGTCGCGCAACGGCCGCACGACGCAGCCCGCGGCGGCGCACATGCGCGCCAGCATGGGTCGTGTCTGCGGCCAGTGCGCGGCCAGGGCGTCGCGGAAATGGAAGAGCGCCTGCGCCACGAGCGCGATCGCCAGCACCGGAATCGCCGCCGCATAGAGCGCGGTGCGTGCGCGCGAGCGCGGCCTGGGCCTGTCCCAGGCGAAACGGCTGTCGTAATCGACGTCCTCCGGGGTTTCCTCGTCCACCTCCACCGGGGGTGCGGAGGACGTCGCGGTCGCTCGTGCAGGCGAGGCGTCGCGCGGCGGCGCCTCTTCGTGCGCCGGCCGGAGCGCGTGCGCGCTGCGCAGCGTGACGGTCGGCGGACCGGCGGCCAGCTCGTCGGGCTCGGCGTCGCTTTCCGCGCGCGGCGTGGGCGCGAGCGAGATGAGCTGCGCGTTGCCGTCGAACACCGTGCGGCAATGCCCACAGCGCACCTGGCCGCCACGCAACGCGAGCTGCTCCGGCGTGACGCGGAAGATCGTCGAGCAGCCGGGGCACCGCGTGTATTTTTCGTGCGCCATCGCCATGGGCCGTTGACCTGCCGACGCGTGCGCGCTGGATCAGCCCCGCCGCTCGCCGGCCAGCAAGACCCAGCCCTCGGCCGCGCGCCAGGCCGCGAGTTTAAACCACCGCGCATAGGCGGCGACGACGTCGTCCGCCTGCGTTTCGAGGATGCCCGACAGGGCGATCCGTCCGCCCACCGCGGTGCGCTGCGCGAGCGCCGGCGCCAGCAGTATCAGTGGATTGGCGAGAATGTTCGCTACGACGATCGTATAAGGGTCTCCCGGCAACGTATCGGGCGGACCGAACCACGGCGCGACACCGTTGGCCTCCGCGTTGTGCGCGCTCGCGACGAGCGCCTGCGGGTCGACGTCCGTGCCCGCCACGCGCGCCGCGCCCAGCCGGGCGGCCGCGATCGCCAGAATCCCGGATCCGCAGCCGTAGTCGAGCACGCGAGAATCGCGCGCGACGCTCGCGCGCAGCCACGAAAGGCAAAGGCGCGTGGTCGGATGCGACCCCGTGCCGAACGCAAGCCCCGGATCCAGTGTGAGCGTGATCGCCGACGGATCGGGTGGCGCGCACCACGACGGCACGATCCAGAGCCCGTCGTCGATGCGAATCGGCGCGAACTGCGCCTGCGTGGCGCGCACCCAGTCCTGCTCGGCGACGATGCCGCGCTCGTGTGCGGGCGCCGCACGGCCGAGCGCCGCGCTTGCACGCGCGAGCGTGCGATCGAGGTCGGCGTCGTGCGCGAACAACGCGGTGACGCGCGAGACGCGCCACAGCGTCGATGCGCTGCCCGGCTCGCCATAGACCGCTACCTCGTCGCGCCCGCCCGCATGCGGGTCCGACAGATCGACCGACAGCGCGCCGGCGTCGAGCATGGCGTCCGACCACGCGTCGGCATCGTGCGCGTCGACGTCGAAGCGCAGCGTCGCGTACGACATGCGGAAATTGCGCCTACGCAGCCTGCTTGCGCTTGGCGAGACGCTCCTCGAGATAGTGGATCGAGGTGCCGCCGCGCAGGAAGGCGTCGTCGAGCAGCAGCTCCTGGTGCAGCGGGATGTTGGTCTTGATGCCGCTCACCACCATCTCCGACAGCGCGATGCGCATGCGCGCGATCGCCTGCTCGCGCGTGTCGCCGTAGGTGATGACCTTGCCGATCATCGAGTCGTAGTTCGGCGGCACGAAATAATTGGTGTACGCGTGCGAGTCGACGCGCACGCCCGGGCCGCCGGGCGGATGCCACGCCGTGATGCGCCCGGGCGACGGCGTGAACGACCACGGGTCCTCGGCATTGATCCGGCACTCGATCGCGTGCCCGCGCTTGACCACGTCGCGCTGGCGAAAGCGCAGCTTCTGTCCCGCTGCGATGCGGATCTGCTCCTGCACGATGTCGATGCCGGTGATGAGCTCCGTGACGGGATGCTCCACCTGCACGCGCGTGTTCATCTCGATGAAATAAAACTCGTCGTCCTGGTAGAGGAACTCGAACGTTCCCGCGCCGCGGTAGCCGATCTTGCGGCAGGCATCGGCCGCGCGCTCGCCCACGCGCAGCAGCGCCCGCGGGCTGATGCCGGGCGCGGGCGCCTCCTCGATGATCTTCTGGTGCCGCCGCTGCATCGAGCAGTCGCGCTCCCACAGGTACACCGCGTTCTTGTGCTCGTCGGCGAGCACTTGGATCTCGACGTGGCGCGGATTGGTGAGGAAGCGCTCCATGTACACCATGGGGTTGCCGAACGCCGCCTGCGCTTCCGCGCGCGTGAGCGCCACCGCGGGCAGCAGCGCCGCCTCGGTGTGCACGACGCGCATGCCGCGGCCGCCGCCGCCGCCGGCCGCCTTGATGATGACGGGATAGCCCACGGAGCGCGCGAGCTTGACCACTTCCTTCGGATCCTCCGGCAACGCGCCGTCCGCCCCCGGGACGCAGGGAACGCCCGCCTTGGCCATCGCCGCCTTGGCGCTCACCTTGTCGCCCATCAGCCGAATGGTCTCCGGCTTGGGACCGATGAACACGAAGCCCGAGCGCTCCACCTTCTCGGCGAAGTCGGCGTTCTCCGACAGGAAGCCGTAGCCCGGATGGATCGCCTGGGCGTCGGTCACCTCGGCCGCGGCGATGATCGCCGGGATATTGAGATAGCTCTGCGACGACGGCGGCGGCCCGATGCACACCGACTCGTCCGCGAGGGCGACGTACTTCGCGTCGCGGTCCGCTTCCGAATGCACGACCACCGTCTTGATGCCCAGCTCGCGGCAGGCGCGCTGCACGCGCAACGCGATCTCGCCGCGATTGGCGATCAGGATCTTGTCGAACGGCTTGTCGGAGGGCAGATCGGCCAAGGTCGCGCCTTCAGCCCTGCGTGCGTGAAAACGATTGCATCAGCCGATCACGAAAAGCGGTTGCCCGAACTCCACCGGCTGGCCGTTTTCGACGAGGATCGCCTTGAGCGTCCCGGCGGCGTCGGCTTCGATCTCGTTCATCAGCTTCATCGCTTCGACGATACAGAGCGTGTCGCCCTGCGCAATCGCATCGCCGATCTCGACGAACGCTTTCGCGCCGGGCGAGGCGGAGCGATAGAACGTCCCGACCATCGGGCTCTTCACGACGTGACCTTCCGGCTGCGATGGCGCGGCCGGCTCGGGCGGCGTCGCGGGCGCCTGCGCGGGCGCAGCGACCGCCGGGGCGGGTGCCGCCTGCAGCATGACCGTCGGGTGAGCTGCCGCTGCGCCGGCGCGCGTGATGCGCACGCGTTCCTCCCCTTCCTGGATCTCGAGCTCGGCGATGCCGGACGTTTCGACGAGCTCGATGAGCGTCTTGAGCTTGCGAAGATCCATTCGCGGTAGGAGGGAACAGCCGGACGGCGCTTTCGGGGAGGCGCGAGTTTGCGCCAGATGACGGCCGTTTGTCCAGCGTTTCGCCGGAGTTGCAACCCGGGCCGCGCGGGCGGCGTTGCCACGGGCGAGGCGTACGTCCTTCGCGGGGCGTCGCGCGACGCCAGCCTGCGACCCCTCAGCCCGCAGGCGACAGCAGCGGATCCACCACCTCGTGCAGCTTGTCGAGCTTCAGGACGCCGAGCTGCGTGTGGACGACGCGCCCGTTGCGGTCGAGCACGATCGTGAACGGGAGCGCCATGAGGCGGTTGCCGAGGTCGCGCGACAGATCCATGGCACCGAGCCCGCCGACCAGCGTCGGGTAATTGAGCCCGATGTCCTTGCTGAACTTCGCCACTTTGTCGGCCGAATCGACGGCGATGCCGACGAATTGAAGCCCTTTGCCGCCTTCGTCGGCTTGGGTGCGGATGAACTGCGGCATTTCCTCGCGGCATGGAACGCACCACGTCGCCCAGAAATTGACCACCAGCACACGCCCCCGCCACTGGTCCATGCGCTGGAGTTGACCCGCCGCGTCGGGCAATTCGACGGCCAGCAATGCGGTTGCGGCCTTCTGCCGGTCACCCCAGCCAAGACCGTCACGAGCGACATGAACGCCGACGATGAGGGCCAGCAGGCCCGCAGCCACGAAGGAGCCCCAGCGCACCCAGCGCCTCCCCGTCCATGAATGCGTGCGCTCACTCATTCGAACAGCCCCTTCTTGCGTGGCGCCTCGACGATCGGGCCGGGACCGGCTCCGCGCGCCGGCAGGCTCAGGCGAACCTGCTGGATCGTCGGCGGATAGCAGACTCCGGCGTCGGCGCAGCCCTGGGACTGCGCCTTCAAGGTGACGGTGCTGCCGGGTGGGCTCGCGGTCAGCGGCAGCCGAACCACCACCCGGCCGCGGTACGTCTGCACGTCGCCGAAGAATTCGTCATGGTGACGCTCGCCCTTCGGCAGCTCGGGCTTCGCGGTGCCGGCCGTCGCGGGCTCGAGCGAAAACGCGAGCTTGTCGCGGTAGAGGTAATAGCCGTCGACCACGTCGAAGCGCGCCTCGAGCGTCTGCGAATCGAGCGCCCTGGCGGAAAAGCGGAAGGCCTGCTCGGGCGGCAACAGCTTGGGCTCGCCGACTGGCAAACCGGCAGCCGCCACGGTGCCGGCCAGCGCCAGCGCCACAACGACCGCCGCGAGCCGCCGCCAGTCAGCCGCCGCTTGCTTCGTCCTCGATCCAGTCGATATACGGTGCGTAGCCATGGACGATGGGAACCGCGACGATCTCCGGGATCTCGTACCCATGGAGTTCGCGGATCGTCGCCTCAATCTTGTCGTAAAGGGACGCGCGGGTCTTGATCGTCAGCGGGATCTCCTGTCCGGTTTCGATCTGTCCGCGCCAGTGATACAGTGAGTCCACCGATGCGCCGATGTTCACGCATGCTGCGAGGCGACGTTCCAGCAATGCACGCGCGAGCGCAGCCGCGGCAGCCCGGTCGGGCACGGTGGTGAGGACCAGGAGCGCGTTGGGCAAGGAGTTTCCATGCGGTTGTTGTTCCTCTTGATTGTACTGGCATTCCCGGTCCTGGACCTTTTCGCCACGGCGCGCTTCGCGCAGTGGACCGGCGTGCCCATGTGGTTCTGGCTGGTGTCGTCGGCCGTCGCGGGGCTCTGGTTGATGCGCACCGAGCGCCTCGAGTTCCGCGCGCGCACCGTGGCGGCGATGCACGGCGACTACCCTTTGCTGCGCGGCCTCGTCGACAGCAGCCGCAAGATGCTCGCCGGCATCCTGTTCATCCTACCCGGCGTCATGTCCGACGTCCTCGGCGTCGTGCTGCTGTTGCTCCCCATCAACCAGCGCGGCGGCTTCGGGCCGGAACCTGCAACGGCGGGACGGGCATATCGCCCGAGCGAGACCCTCGAAGGCGAATGGCGCAGAGAGTAAAACAAGAACCTACGCTTTGAAGCGGAATGATCCCGCGCCGCCGCTTCGCGGCGACGCGGCTTTGCGTTACTTCATTCGATCCAACACGGTCGGCTGTGACTTGCGCGCTCGCGCATACGCCCACAGCATCATCCCCGCGCCGATCGCGATCATCGGCAGCGACAGCCACTGCCCCATCGACAATCCGCCGGCGAGCAGCCCGAGGAAATTGTCCGGCTCGCGCGTGAACTCGACCAGAAAGCGCGCGATTCCGTAGCCGAGCAGGAACAGCCCCGACACCGCGCCCATCGGCCGAGGACGCAGCGCGTACGTCCACAGGATCACGAAGAGCAGGATCCCTTCCAGGCCGAACTCGTAGAGCTGCGAGGGATGGCGCGGCTTGTCGTCGACGTTCGGGAACACCATCGCCCATGGCACGTTCGTCACGCGCCCGACCAGCTCGGCGTTGATGAAGTTGCCGAGACGTCCCGCCGCGAGCCCGAGCGGGCACATCGGTGCGACGAAATCCATCACGGCGAGCCAGCGCTTGCGCCGTCTTCGCGCGAACAGCCACATCGCGACGAGCACGCCGATCAGCCCGCCATGGAAGCTCATGCCGCCCTGCCAGAGCTGCGCGATCTCGAGCGGATGCGCGAGGTAGTAGGCGGGCTTGTAGAACAGCACGTAGCCGAGCCGCCCGCCGAGGATCACGCCGAAGACGCCGTAGAACAGCATGTCGTCGACGTCCGACACGCGCCATCCCGTGAGCATGTTGCGTCGTGCACGCCAGCGCCCGAGCACGACGAACAGCACGAACCCGATGAGGTACATGATGCCGTACCAGCGGATCGCGAACGGCCCGAGCGTGACGTCGCCGATCGTGAACGGCCCGAGCGAGAGGGCGACGGGGTCGAATTGCGGGTGGACGAGCATCAGCGCTTTGCGGCGGAGAACGCGGCGCACACGTGGTTGACGAATGCCGCGACGGGACGCGACGGCTCCGCATCGCGCCACACGATGCCGACCTCCACCGGCGGTCCCGCTTCGACGAGCGGCCGGTATACCACACCGCTACGGCGCATGTGCGTGAGCGACGATGGAACGAGCGCCACGCCGAGACGCGCTGCGACGAGGCTCACGATCGTCGGCATCTGGACCGCCTCCTGCTCGATGCGCGGCGTGAAGCCTGCGCGCGCGCACAGGCCTTCGATGAGATCGTAGAGCCCGGGGCCCGCCTGCCGCGGGAACAGGATGAACGGCTCGCCGGCGAGGCGCTCGAGGGGCAGTCGCGCGGGCCAGCGGCGTCGCGCCGGCAGCGCGGCCATCAGCGGCTCGCGCAGCAGGCGCACGTAGCGCACGCCGGCCTCGTGCACCGGCGGTATGACGAGGCCTGCGTCGAGCTCGTCGTCGCGCAGCGCGGACAGCTGCACCTCCGACGTGCCTTCCACGAGCTGCAGCCGGATCCCGGGCCGGCGCTTGCGGAACTCCGGCAGCACGCGTGGCAGCACGTTGTATGCGGCGGTGCTGATGAAACCGAGGCGGACGATGCCGGCCTCGCCGTGCGCGAGCTGGCTCGCGCCCTGCGCGAGCGCATCGGCCTGGCGCAGCAGTCGGCGCGCCTCGGGCAGCAGCGCCGCGCCGGCGGCGGTCAGGCGCACGCCGCGCGTGCCGCGCACGAAGAGATCGACGCCGAGCTCGCGCTCGAGCGCGCGAATCTGGCGCGACAGCGGCGGCTGCGAGATGTGCAGCCGCGCCGCGGCGCGACCGACGTTCAGCGTCTCGGCCACGGCGACGAAGTAGCGGAGATGGCGCAAATCCACGATCTCCATACCCTACAGGTATCACACGGCCGCCGCAATTGTATTGGACGGTATGGCGGGTCGGCGCTAGAGTTGCGGCATGCTCGCCCGCTCCCGTTCGGCCGCCTACGCCGCGCTCGTCGTCACTTCGGCGCTGTGGGGCAGCAACGCGGTGGTCGCGCGCGGGCTGCTCGATTCCATGTCGGCGACGCAGCTCGCGTTCGCGCGATGGCTGGTCGTGCTCGTCGCGCTCGCGCCTTTTGCATGGGCCGAGCGCGAGGACATCCGCCGCGCGCTGCGCACCGACGCGCGCGCCTATGCGATCCTCGCCCTGCTCGGCTTCGCGCCGCAGACGCTCGTCGTCTACTCCGCGCTCGCGCACACCACCGCGGTGGTGATCGGGCTGCTGAACTCCGCGATCCCGGTCCTCATCGTCGCCGTCGCGGCGGTATGGCATTCGCGGCGCCCGCACCTGCTCGAAGGCGCCGGCCTCGCGATCTCGAGCGTGGGCGTGCTGACCATCGTGGCGCAAGGCGATCTCGCCGCGCTGCTCGCGCTGCGCTTCAACGGCGCAGACCTGCTCGCGTTCGTCGGCATGTTCATCTGGGCGCTCTACACGCTGCGCCTCGCGCGGAGGCCGCGCGGCCTGTCGCTGCCCGCGCTGGTTTTCGTCTGCGGCGCGATCGGCGAGCTCGCGATCGCGCCGCTCGCGGTAGCCGACGCGCTGCGGCATGGCGTCGCCACGCTCGGCGGCGCGACCGCGCTCGGCGTGGTCTACATCGGCCTGCTGCCTTCGCTCGGCGCGGCGCTGCTGTACGGCTTCGGGGTCACGCGGCTCGGCGCAGTGCGCGCGGGCATCTTCACCCACCTCGTGCCAGTGTTCTCCGCGCTGTTCGCCACGACGTTCCTCGGCGAGCGCCTGTACGGATTCCACGCCGTCGGATTCGTGCTGGTGGCGGGCGGCGCCATCGTATGTTGTATGACCCCCGGCCCGATGCTATCGTCGGCGCGCGGTGCGCGCCCCGACGCCGCGACGTCCTGACCGCGGCGCGTCTCGCTCTTCCCGAAAGATCGCCATGCCCTCGAATCGCCGCTCCCGCCTGATCACCCATGGCGTCGCCCGCTCGCCCAATCGCGCGATGCTGCGTGCGGTCGGCTTCGGCGACACCGATTTCGAGAAACCCATCGTCGGCGTGGCGAACGGCCACAGCACGATGAATCCGTGCAACGCGGGCATTCAGCCGCTGGTGGACCGCGCCATCGCGGCGCTGCACGACGCGGGTGCGATGCCGCAGGTGTTCGGGTTTCCGACCGTGACCGACGGCATCGGGATGGGCACCGAGGGCATGAAGTATTCGCTGGTGTCGCGCGAGGTCATCGCCGATTCCATCGAGGTCGCGGTGAACGGCCAGCTCATGGACGGCGTGCTCTGCGTCGGCGGCTGCGACAAGAACATGCCCGGCAGCATGATGGCCATGGCGCGCATCGACGTGCCCGGCATCTTCGTGTACGCGGGCACCATCAAGCCGGGACACTGGAAGGGCCAGGCGCTCACCATCGTGTCGCCGTTCGAGGCCGTGGGCGCCTTCACCGCCGGCAAGATGTCGAAAGAGGACTACGACGGCATCGAGCGCAACGCGTGCCCGAGCGTCGGGGCGTGCGGCGGCCAGTACACCGCGAACACGATGTCGTCGTCGTTCGAGGCGCTCGGCATGAGCCTCCTCGGCAGCTCGCAGCTCGCGTCGCCCGATCCGGAGAAGGCCGACTCGTCGGCGGAGTCCGCGCGCGTGCTGGTCGAAGCGGTGAAGCGCGACATCAAGCCGCGCGACATCATCACGCGCGAATCGCTCGAGAACGCGGTCTCGCTCGTCATGGCCACCGGGGGCTCGACCAACGCCGTGCTGCATTACCTCGCGATCGCCGCGGCGGCCGAGGTGGCCTGGACCATCGACGACTTCGAGCGCATCCGCAAGCGCGTGCCGGTGCTGTGCGACCTCAAGCCTTCGGGCCGTTACGTCGCCGTCGATTTCAACGCGGCCGGCGGCGTGCCGCAGGTGTTGCGCATGCTGCTCGACAAGGGATTGCTGCACGGCGACTGCATGACCGTCACCGGGCGCACGATCGGCGAGGAGCTGGAAAGCGTGCCGCGCGATCCCCGCGCCGACCAGGACGTGATCCGGCCGTTCGACAAGCCGATGTACGGGCACGGCCACCTCGCGATCCTGCGCGGCAACCTGGCGCCGGAAGGATGCGTCGCGAAGATCACGGGTCTCAAGAGTCCCGCCATCACGGGACCTGCGCGCGTGTTCGATTCCGAGAACGCCTGCATGGAAGCGATCATGGCGCGGGGCATCGAGCCCGGCGACGTGATCGTGATCCGCTACGAGGGACCCAAGGGCGGCCCCGGCATGCAGGAAATGCTCGCGCCGACGTCCGCGCTGATCGGCCAGGGCCTCGGCGAATCGGTGGGCCTCATCACCGACGGCCGCTTCTCGGGCGGCACATGGGGCATGGTGGTCGGCCACGTCGCGCCCGAGGCGTATGTCGGCGGGCCGATCGCGCTCGTCGAGGAGGGCGACTCGATCACCATCGACGCGCACCGGCTGCTCCTGCAGCTCAACGTCTCCGACGACGAGCTCGCGAAGCGCCGTGCGCGCTGGCGCGCGCCGCCGCCGCGTTACACGCACGGCGTGCTGGCGAAGTACATGCGGCTGGTGTCGACGGCGAGCAGGGGCGCGATAACGGACGACGCGAGGGGTGGGGAGTGAGCGGCGAAGTGCCGCTCTCTTCCAGCGCGCAGCGCGTGCAGGATGCGCTCGCCGACGCCGGTGTCGCGAGCACCATCGTCGAGTACGCCGTGCCGGCGCGTACCTCCGCGCAGGCCGCGGAAGTGCTTGGCTGCTCGGTGGCGCAGATCGCCAAGTCGCTGGTGTTCCGCGCGGCCTCCGGCAAGCCCGTGCTCGTCATCGCGAGCGGCGTCAATCGAGTCGACGAGCGCAAGGTTGCCGACCTCGTCGGTGAGCCGATCGGCAAGGCCGACGCCGCATTCGTGCGCGAGGCCACGGGCTATGCGATCGGCGGCATCCCGCCGCTCGGCCACGCGCGTGCGATCACCGCCCTGATCGACCGCGATTTGCTGGCGCACGACGTGGTCTATGCGGCGGGTGGAACACCCCACGCCATGTTTCCCCTGTCGCCCGGCGATCTGCTGCGCGTCTCCGCCGGAACAGTGGCGGACGTCGCGCTGTTGGCCTGAGATCCCGCCCGAGGAGACGCGTCATGCGTGCCCGCTTCGCGCTCGTCGCAGCGCTCGCGCTGCTCGCCGCCGGTTGCGCAAGCACCGATTTCGGAACGAGCCCCGGGCCGCCCGTTGCCGCGCCGACTTTCAAGGTCGGCGATCGCTGGGTGTACCGCGGGCGCGAGGGCTTCCGCGTCGGCATGGAGTGGGAGGAGACCCACGAGGTCACGGCCGTCGACGCGAACGGCATCACGGTGCACGTCACCTACAACGGCGAGCGCCTCACCGGCGATCGATTCGAGGTGCTGCAGGCGCCCGGCCTGGTGATGCAGGGCGCGCTGATGGACATCGAGACGCGCCGCTTCGACGAGCCGCTGAAGCGTTACGTGTTCCCCCTGACACCCGGCGAAACGTGGAATCAGTGGGTGAACAACCTGAACGAGACGACGCGCAAGTTTGGGCAGATCAATCGCTACGGGCGGGTCGAAGGCTGGACCACGGTGGCGACGCCGGCCGGGACGTTCGACGCCATCCGCGTGCGCGTGTTGATGCGCCTCGACGACGAGGAGTTCTGGCGCCTCCCCACCCAGTGCAACTACCTCATCTGGTACGCCCCGGCCGCCGGCGCGCCGGTCCGCGAGGAAAAGGAAGCCGAGTACTGGGAGAAGGGCGATCGCATGGACGGCATGGGCGCGGTGCGCGCGCAGCACACGCTGCTGGAGCTCGTCTCGTTCTCGCACGCGCCGTGAGTCGCTCGCGCGGCGAAGCAGCGTCGTAGCGATGCGGCCTCCCCGCTGCCGCGGGGATGATCGCGCTCGCATGTACCATCGGCGTCGTGATCGACGCGCTCTATACCGTCGCCGCGATCCTCTTCGTCGTCGCGGCCGTCGCCTGGATCGCCGGGCGGACGCACCTGCCGCCGCCGATCCTGCTCGTCATCGCAGGCATCGCGATCGCGGTCGTTCCGCGTACGCCGGCCATCGAGCTCGAGCCGGAGCTCGTCCTGCTCGTACTGCTGCCGCCGCTCATCTACTACGCGGCGTTCACCATGAGCTGGCAGGCGTTTCGCGACAACTTGCGTCCGATCCTGCTGCTCGCGATCGGATACGTGGTCGCGACCACGGTGGCCGTCGCGCTCGCGGCGCACTGGCTCCTCGCCTTGCCGCTCGGCGTCGCGTTCATCCTCGGCGCGGCGATCTCGCCGCCCGACGTCGTGGCGCCGCTCGCCGTCGCCGAGCGGCTCGGCATCCCGCGCCGCATCACGGCCGTGCTCGAAGGCGAGGGACTGGTCAACGACGCGACCGCGCTGATCCTGTTCAAGTTCGCGCTGGCCGCCGTGCTCACCGGTAGCTTCTCGCTCGTCGACGCGAGCCGCGATTTCGCGATCGTGCTGGTCGGCGAGACGCTCTGGGGCCTCGTCGTCGGCCATACGCTGCTGTGGCTTCGTCATTTCGCACGCGAGCCGCGCATCGAGGTGATGCTGTCGCTGCTCACGCCCTATCTCGCATTCTGGCCGCCGCATCAGCTCGGCGGCTCCGGCGTCCTCGCCACGGTGGTGTCGGGGCTCTACGTCGGCTGGGCCGGCGTGGCGCTGATCCGCTCCAACACGCGGCTGCAGGCGCTGTTCTTCTGGGATTTCGTCAACACGACGATCACCGGCGCAATCTTCCTCCTCACCGGCCTGCAGGCAAGGACCGTTGCGTCCGGCCTCGACGGCACGATGCTGTTGCAGCTCGTGCGCGACGGGGTGCTGATCAGCGTGGTCGCGATCGCCGTGCGCTTCCTCTGGGTGTTCCCGGCGACATACCTGCCGCGCTGGCTGAGCCGGAAAGTGCGCGAGCGCGATCCGTCACCGTCGTGGCGCTTTCCGTTCATCATCGCGTTCACCGGCGTGCGTGGCGTGGTGAGCCTCGCCGCGGCGCTGAGCATTCCGGTCGCGATCGCGCCCGGCCTGGCGTTCCCGGGACGCGATCGCGTGCTGGTGGTCACGTTCGTCGTGATCGTCGTGACGCTGGTCGCACAAGGGCTGACGCTGCCGTTGGTCGTGCGCAAGCTCGGGCTGGTCGACCTCGGCGCGGCGGAGCGCCGGCGACGCCAGCGGCAGGAGGCGAGCGCACGCATCGAGGCCGCGCGTGCCGCGCTCGCGCGGCTCGAAAGCGCCGCGGTCGAGCATGGCCTGCCCGAAGCGTCGCTGCGCGCGTGGCGCAAGCGCCAGCAGCAGCGCGTCGACTTCCTCCAGCACGCGCGTGACCCCGAGGGCGATGGCTCGGCGAAGGTCACGCTGAAGCATCGCATCGAGCTCGAGCTGCTGGCCGCCGAGCGCGCGCGCCTGAACGCGCTGCTCGGCGAAGGCCGCATCAGCGACGAGGTTCGCCGCCGCATCGAGCGCGACCTCGACCTGGCCGAGGAGCGCCTGCGGCGCAACGTGCGCGGGATTGCGACCGATGAGGAGGAAGAGGATGCGGACGTTCCCCCTCGATAGGAAAACACGAACCTACGAAGGGGCGGCGCCTTTGGCGCCGCGACTCTGAAACAATCTACAGCCCCAATCTCTGCCAGATCGTCGTCGTCAGACCGGCCTGGTTCAGCGTATAGAAATGCAGTCCCGGTGCGCCGCGCTCGAGCAGCGTCGCGCAGAGGTTGGTCACGACGTCGAGGCCGAATGCGCGGATCGAGGCGAGGTCGTCGCCGTAACCTTCCAGGCGGCGGCGAATCCAGCGCGGGATCTCGGCGCCGCAATTATCCGAGAAGCGCGCGAGCTTGGAGAAGCTCGCGATCGGCATGATGCCCGGCACGATGGGAACGTCCACGCCGCGTTCCGCGCACGCGTCGACGAAGCTCCAGTAGGCGTCCGGGTTGAAGAAGTATTGCGTAATGGCGGCATTGGCGCCCGCGCGAATCTTCTGCAGGAAGTTGTCGAGGTCGTCCTGCGGCGAGCGCGCCTGCGGGTGACACTCCGGATACGCCGCGACGTCGATGTGGAACCAGTCGCCGGTTTGCTCGCGAATGAAGCCGACGAGCTCGTTGGCATAGCGGAACTCGCCCACGTCCACCGTGCCGGAAGGCAGGTCGCCGCGCAACGCGACGAGATGCCGGATGCCGTGGCTGCGGTATTGCTCGAGCACCGCGCGAATGCCGTCGCGCGTCGAGCCGATGCACGAGATGTGCGGCGCGCCCCGGAGGCCTTCGCCGTTGATCTCGAGCACCGTCGCGAGCGTGCCTTCGCGCGTCGACCCGCCGGCCCCGAACGTGACCGAGCAGAACGCGGGCTTCAGCTGGCCGAGCTGCCGCCGCGCCGCACGCAGCTTGTCCACGCCTTCCGGCGTGCGCGGCGGGAAGAACTCGAGGCTGTAGACGCCGGGTCGTTCCATCAATCGCGCGACAGCAGGAGCGCCGACAGCACCCAGGAGATGACGCTGTACACGATGGCGCCGAGCACCGCGGTCCAGAAAGTGTCGACGGTGAAGCCGAGGTTCATCTGCCCGACCAACCAGAACAGGAAGCCGTTGATGATGAAGATGAACAGGCCGAGCGTGAGCAGCGTCGCGGGCAGCGTGAGGATGACCAGGATCGGCCGGATGATCGCGTTGATGAGGCCGAGCACGAGCGCCGCGATCATCGCATGCATGAAGTCCGGCACGTGGATGCCGGTGAAGAGATAGGGCAGCAGGAACAGCGCCGCGGCGTTGATCACCCAGGTCAGGAGGAGGCGCACGGTTTTTCTCCGTTCAGCGCGGCACGCCGTCGACGTAAGGCTTGAGCGCCGCGTAGATGGTGGCGCTGACCGGCGCCGACGTGCCCGACTCGCGCGCCATGCGCGCGACGGCGCCGGACAGCCATGGCGCCTCGAGGCGATTGCCGGCGAGCAGGTCGTTCATCATCGAAGAGCGCATCTCGGCCGGAAGGCCGTCGAGGAACTTCATCTGCTGCGCGACGAAATCGGGCGCGAGGGTCACGCCGCGCGCACGGCCCGCGTCGACGGCCTCCTGCATCGCGGCCTGCAGCGTTGCACGAAGCTCGGGATCGCTGCGAACGACGCCGACCGGCTGCCGCGCGAGCGCCGTGCAGCCGGACATCGCGGCGAGGAACACGAACTTCTCCCAGAGCGCACGCCGGATGTCGGGCGCGAGCTCGCAGTCGAACTCCGCGGCGCGGCATGCGCCGACGAACGCCTCGGCACGCGACGCGAGGCTGGCGTCGAACGCGCCGACGCGCAGCCGCGCCATCGAACCGGTGTGCGCGACGACGCCCGGCGACCGGATCGTCGCCGCGATGTACGCGACGCCGCCGAGCACGCGGTCGACACCCAGGGCGCGGCGCAGGATCTCCGGCGCGTCGACGCCGTTCTGCAGCGGAACGACGACTCCGCCTTCGGCAACCAGCGGCGCGAGCGCCGCCGCGGTCGCCTCGACGTCCCACAGCTTCACGCAGAACATCGCGACGTCGACCGGTCCGATGCTCGCAATGTCGCCGCTTGCCTGCGCGGGATTCACCACGAGCGTCCGGCCGCCTGTTTCCACGCGCAGCCCATCGGCGCGCACGGCGGCGAGATGCCGCCCGCGCGCGACGAACGTAACGTCGTTGCCGGCGAGCGCGAGCTTGGCGCCGAAGTAGCCGCCGACACCGCCTGCGCCGATGACTGCGATGCGCATGCCAATCTCCGTCGTTCCCGCGCAAGCAGGAACCCGGCGTCGTGAAGTCGCTGGGTCCCCGCTTTCGCGGGGACGACTACCCGTACCAGTCGCTGGGTCCCCGCTTTCGCCGGGACGACTCAATACCTGTACGTATCCGGCTTGAACGGCCCTTCCTTCGCCACGCCGACGTAGCGCGCCTGCTTGTCCGTCAGCTCGGTGAGCATCGCGCCGAGCTTCGACAGCTGCAGCCGCGCGACCTTCTCGTCGAGGTGCTTGGGCAGCACGTACACGCCGACCGGGTACCTGCCGTTGCCTTCCTTCGCGGCGGTCCACAGCTCGATCTGCGCCATCACCTGGTTGGTGAACGACGAGCTCATCACGTACGACGGATGGCCCGTGGCGCAGCCGAGGTTCACGAGGCGGCCTTCGGCGAGCAGGATGATGCGCTTGCCGTCGGGGAAGACGATGTGGTCGACCTGCGGCTTGACGTTCTCCCACTCATAGGCACGCAGCGCCGCGACGTCGATCTCGTTGTCGAAGTGCCCGATGTTGCACACGATGGCGTTGTGCTTCATGTGCTTCATGTGCTCGTGCGTGATGACGTCGATGTTCCCCGTCGCCGTGACGAAGATGTCGGCCTTGTCGGCGGCGTAGTCCATCGTGACCACGCGATAGCCCTCCATCGCCGCCTGCAGCGCGCAGATCGGGTCGACTTCCGCGATCCACACCTGCGCGGAGAGCGCCCTCAGCGCCTGCGCCGAGCCCTTGCCGACGTCGCCGTAGCCGTTCACCAGCGCGATCTTGCCGGCGATCATCACGTCGGTCGCGCGCTTGATGCCGTCGACCAGCGACTCGCGACAGCCGTAGAGGTTGTCGAACTTGGACTTGGTGACCGAGTCGTTGACGTTGATCGCGGGAAAGCCCAGGCGGCCTTCCTTGTGCATCTGGTAGAGGCGCTTCACGCCGGTGGTCGTCTCCTCGGTCACGCCCTTGATCTGCGATCTCAACCGGGAGTAGAAGCTGCCGTCGCTCGCGAGCCGCCTGGTGATCGCGGCGAACAGCGCGAGCTCCTCCTCGTTGCCGGGATGCGAGATCAGCGAGCGGTCCTTCTCGGCCTGCGCGCCGAGGTGCACGAGCAGCGTCGCGTCGCCACCGTCGTCGAGGATCATGTTGGGGCCCTGGTGGCCGCCCCACTCGAAGATGCGGTGGGTGAACTCCCAGTATTCGGCGAGCGACTCGCCCTTGTAGGCGAACACCGGCGTGCCACGCTTCGCGATCGCCGCCGCGGCATGATCCTGCGTCGAATAGATGTTGCACGACGCCCATCGCACCTCGGCGCCGAGCGCCTGCAGCGTCTCGATCAGCACCGCCGTCTGGATGGTCATGTGCAGCGATCCCGCGATGCGCGCGCCGCGCAGCGGCTGCAATGGCGCGAACTCCTCGCGGATCGCCATGAGGCCCGGCATCTCGGTTTGCGCGATCTCGATTTCCTTGCGGCCCCAGTCGGCGAGCGCGAGGTCGGCGACGTGGAAGTCGCTGAAGGATTTCACTTCGGTGGGTGCGTTCATCGGTTCTCCGTCAAAGGACTCGACGGGGACGAGCGCACGCTCGTTGCACCCGTGCGAGTCACGGTTCAACGAGCGCCGTTGCAGTGAGCGGATTGCCGCCCCGAGCCTGGCCCGCCGGACGATGCCGGCGCGGGTTGCAACGCTCCTCGGGGCTTCGCGAGCCGCGCATTGTAGCGCACCCGGCCCTGGTACGTCCGCCGCCGGATCGACTCCTATAATCGTCGCATGCCGCGTCCTGCGTCACCCGGCAACGCGGGCGAGCCCGTCGCGCGCTCGAGTCGTACGACGCTCGTCCGCCGCAACGAGTGGACCGTTCTGCTCGGGCTGCTGGTCGTTGTCGTGCTGGCGGCGGTGCTGCCCGGGCTCGAACAGCCTGCGCAATATCACGCCTTCGCCGATACGCGCTCGATCGACGGTGTTCGAAACGGCGCCAACGTGCTGTCGAACGCCGGCTTCGTGCTGGCCGCGCTCGCCATCGCGCTCGGGCTCGCGCGCGACACGCCGCTGTCGCGCGTCTCGCGCGCCTCGCTTGCCGTCGTTGCGTTGGGTCTGCTCCTCACCGCCGCGGGCTCGGCGTACTACCACGCATCACCGGACAACCACACGCTGTTCTGGGACCGCCTCCCGCTGACCCTCGCGATGGCGGGCATCGTGGCGGCAGCGTTGTCGCAGCGCATATCGGCGCGCGCCGGCTCGCTGGCATTGGTCGCCCTGGCCGTGCTCGGTCCGCTCACCGTGCTCTACTGGCGCGCAACCGACAACCTGATGCCCTACGTCGTGCTGCAGGGCGGCGAGATGCTGGCGCTGCTGCTCGTCGTCGCCGTCACCGCGCGGCGCACCGATCCGCTTGCGTGGTGGTGGCTCATCGCCTGGTACGCCGCGGCGAAGGCGGCCGAGTTCCTCGACGCGCCGATCCTCTCGCTCACGCAAGGGCTCGTGTCGGGGCACACGATGAAGCACCTGCTCGCGGCTCTCGCGGCATTCGGGCTCGCGTATCCGCTCTGGCGTGCGAGGCCGGCCATGCCGGCGTCGGGTTGACGCCGTTCAAAGGCCCGGCAGGCGCTTCTGCGCCGCGCCCGCCTCCTGCCGCAGCAGCGCGTTCGCGAGGCTCGACTCGCGCTTGTAGAAGCCTTCGGTGTGGAACGTCTCCTCGAGCGCGAACAGCTCGTAGTCGAGGTGATGGCACACCTCGTGGCATATCGTGCGCAGGAAGCTCCTGAAGGCCACGACCTGGCGCCGCTGCGCGGTGCGCATCCATACCGTGATGAGCGGGCGCGTGCGGCCTTCGGCCGGCTCGTAGAGGCCGTGCAGCTCGCCGTAGTCGTCGGAGGGTCGTGCGGCCATCACCTTGAGCCGCACCGGCGGAACGTGAAAGCCGAGCATCAGCGCGTCGACCATGCATTGGCCGCTCGCCTGCACCGCCGCGCGATCCTCGGCGACCAGTGCGGCGCGAAGCGCGATCACGTCCGGCCCGAGATCCAGGCCGCGCGGCATTCCGACGGCTTCGATGGCGTCGCTTGCGCGGTAGATGCGCTTGTCCGCCTGCGACAGGCGATCGTAGTACGCGAAAGGCATTCGGTTCGATGCGCGGGCGAGTTGCAAGCCGTGCGCATGTCGCAACCGGCCCTGCCGTCAAAGCGGCAGAAGCATGCCATGAAACGCGAAAGTCGCGGGCGATCGCCTTTGGCGACCGCCCGCCATGTCGGTCAGCGGCGCTTGCGGTGCAAAACCGCGAGGGCGACGAGGCCCAGGCCCAGCAGGACCAGCGTCCCGGGCTCGGGCAGCCTGCCGTTCAGCGTGAACGCCTGGTTGAAGGTGCCGGCGCCCACGATGTCCGTGCCGACTCGCAGCCAGTCGGGGTTGATTCCTCCAGCGCTGTCATCGCGCGTCCAGCTCTGAAGGTCCGGCGCGAACGGCGTGCCTGGCGGCACGATCGGCCGTGTTCCCGACAGCCAGAGGAACTCGCCGGAAGCGGTCGTGACCTCGACCTGCGGCACGAAGAAGTAGTGGCCGGCGGGCAGCTGGAACGGCGTGGTGAAGCTCACGTTGAACTGGACTTCGGTGCCCGTCACGGCGCCATTACCCCCCGTGGTCTGGCCGGGCTTTGGATGAATCCCCCCGGGCTGCACCGAGTTCAGCGCGACGAACGTGTCGGCAAGCGTGTCCGTGGTGAACGTGAGCGTCGGCACGGCCGAATCGCGGTCGTCGAACGCGACGTCCGACGGCGAATTCACGCGCGTCGGAACGTTATCCGTGCTGAAGACGGGCGGCCCCGACGTGCGGCCCACGTCCGAGTCGAGCGGAAACACGCGATAGATCTCGACCACGACCTGCCCGATGTCGCCCGTCGTCGCGCCACCGGTCAGCAGCCCCGTGAACGTCGCGCTGTTGACGAAGATCCCTCGGCTCGCGACGAAGTCGTCGCCTGCCTCGATCTCGAACTTGCCCGGGGTATCCGGACGGGTCGCAACGGCGATCGCATTGGTGACGTCGCCCGTACTGAAGAAGAACGGCGTGGCCGCAGCCGGCATGGCAACGCCGAGCGCGGCAGCGGTCATTGCAAACAGCAAGCGTTTCATCGCACAGCCCCCTGAAGTCGACTCGCGCCACGACACGTCTCGATGCGCGACGGTCGATCAGGAGCATCGGTCGTACCAGGACCGGCCGGTACGTTAAAAAACAACTGGTTGCACCGAACTTGAAAGGTATGTCTTGGACGATCTGTAAACTACAGCGACACCGTGGAGAGTACGGCGGGCCGCTCAGCGACCGGCGGGGGCCGGAAAGCGGTGCGACAACCGCTAGACGAGCTCGCGCTGTCGCTTCAGCACGAGCGCCGTTGCGGCCAGCGAGGCGGCACAGATGGCGAACGGCAGGTACACCAATCCCGCCACGCCGGTCGCGTCCCAGAGCGCACCGGCGAGGACTGCAATGCCGACCGCCGAGCCGTAGCTCAACATGAATACGCCGCCGGACGTGCGCGCGACGTCCTCCGGCTTGCACAGCAGCGCTGGCAGCGTGAGGCCGAGGATCAGCGCGGCCGCGTCCGAAAAGCCGAGCAGCCCGGTCCACAGCCAGGTCGTCGGCCCGACGAGGAACACCACGCCGGCGAACGAGGCCAGTGAAAGAAGTCCCGACAGGATGTACGGCCACGCACGCCGCTCGAGCCTGCGCGCGACTGCGAGGAGCAGCAGCGACGCGGGGATCTGGCCGAAGTTGAGCGCGGTGAGCGCGCCGCTGATGAGGTCGGGCCGGCCCTGGCTCGCGAGATAGACCGGAATGAACGCGTTGGTACCGAAGTAGATCGAGTTGATGCAACCGAACAGCACGCCGAGGCGCCACACGAGGCCGCGATGCCAGTCGGGCGTCCATTTGCGCGGCTGCCCGCGCAACGCCTGGAACGGATCCTCGAAGCGCGGCGCATAGCGCCACAGCGCAAGCGCGACGAGCAGAACCGGGAGCGCCCAGACCGCCAGCGTCGCGCGCCAGCTTCCTCCCATGAGCGGCACCACGACCGGCAACGTGATCACGACGGGAATCACTTCGCCGACCAGAAGGCCATTGGTGTAGATCGCGGTCCCGAGCCCGATGTCCCTGAGCGAGAGCCAATGCCGAACGGTCGTCGGCATCACCGGCTGCATCATCGCGACGCCGATGCACATGATCACGCTCGCGCCGAGCAACAGCGAAAAGTCGAATGCCGCGCCGCGCAGCGCGGTGCCCGCCGCCACGATGAGCACGCCGCCGATCAACGCGCCCCGCACGCCGATGCGCGTGACGAGCAGCGCGCCGCCGAGCGCGGCGACGGCGAACAGCGCCGGCGCGACGCTTCCGAGCACGCCGACCGCCGTCGCCGACAGCGCGAATTCGTCGCGGATCATCGGCAGCACCGGCGGCACGGCGAGGATCGTCAGTCGCAGTGCGATGCCGCAGAGCCACAGCAGGAGGAGCGACAGCCACGTGCGGTGCTCGTGATCGCTCATCGGCGCGATTCCATGGAACGACGTGCGAGGCGGCTGCCTCGAGGCAGCCTGTTGTCGATTGGGGAATGCCGCGGCTGCGGCGATGAAAGGCGAGCATTGTACGGAAGCAATCGCGCCAGCCTTTCATCACCCGGGATGTCGGGGCGGCTTGCGCTGGCACCGGCTTGACCCGCGTGTCGCGCGCGGCGCATCGTCCGCCTTACCAGGCCCGTGAGCGAGGAGGAAGCGGCATGAGCCGATCAATGGATCGCAACGACGAACGCCGGCGCTTCGTCGTCGGCTCGCTTGCAGCCGTCGGCGCGATGGCAGGCCTTGCACGCGACGCGCGCGCGGCCACGCAGCCTGGCGCGACCGAGCACGAAGTGCCGCCGGACGCGAGCAAGGCGCAGGGCTATCCGCTCGCCGACGAAAGCTACGGCACGCGATCGCAGTTCGAGACCGAGGTGCGCACGCGCTTCAAGACCGCGACGCCGCAGTCGTCGTGGACGTTCACGCCGCTGCAGAACGGCATGGGGATCGTCACGCCGTCGGGCCTGCACTTCGAGCGCAGCCACGCGGGCACGGCGGTGATCGATCCGGCGAAGCACTTCGTATACGTGCACGGAATGGTGTCGCGCCCGCGCAAGTACTCGATGCGCGACATCCGCCGCTTCCCGTCGATCTCGCGGATCCTGTTCCTCGAATGCTCGGGCAACGGCCTCACCGAATGGTCGAAGCCGACGCTTCCGACCGTGCAGGGCACGCACGGCCTGACGTCGACGTCCGAATGGACCGGCGTGCCGCTGTCGACCATCCTCGACGAAGCCGGCGTGCGCAGCGGCGCGAAGTGGGTTCTCGCCGAAGGCGGAGACGGCGCCGCGATGACGCGCAGCATCCCGCTCGACAAGGCCCGGAAGGATTGCCTGCTGGCGTACGGGCAGAACGGCGAGGCGATCCGGCCCGAGCAGGGCTATCCGTTGCGACTTCTCGTGCCCGGCTTCGAAGGCAACATGAACATCAAGTGGCTGCGCCGGCTGGAGATCGCCGACATGCCGTTCATGACGCGCGAGGAGACGTCGAAGTACACCGACTTGCTGCCGAGCGGCAAGGCGCGCCAGTTCACTTTCGAGATGGAAGCCAAGTCGGTCATCACGTCGCCCTCGGGCGGAATGACGCTCGACGGTCCGGGCTTCCACGAGATCACCGGCATCGCGTGGTCGGGTCGCGGCACCATTCGAGCCGTCGACGTCTCGACCGACGGCGGCCGCACGTGGCACCCTGCGACGCTGCAGAATCCCGTGCTTCCGATCTGCCATACGCGCTTTCGCTTGCCCTGGCGCTGGGACGGCTCGGAAGCCATCCTGCAAAGCCGCTGCACCGACGACACGGGCTACGTCCAGCCCACGCTCGGCCAGCTCATCGCGATTCGCGGGCTGAACGGCCCGATCGGCTCGGTCTACCACCTCAATGCGATCCAGAGCTGGCACGTCGCGCAGGACGGAAAGGTCGCCAATGTCCATCACTACTGAAAGCGTGCTGCGCCTCGTCGCGCTGCTGCTCTTCTGCGCGAGCGCGAGTGCCGCGACCAACGGTGAAGAGCCCTACGGCTTCGGTACCCCGCCATCGCCGGCCGAGATGGAACGGTTCGTCTCCCCGCTACCCGATGGACGCGGTCTTCCACCCGGCTCGGGATCGTTCGAGCAGGGCAAGGTGCTCTATGCGCAGCAATGCGCCGCGTGCCACGGCGCGAGCCTCGAAGGCGGCATCGGCGACAGGCTGATCGGCGGGCGCGGGTCGCTGGTGAACGACACGCCGGCGAAGGCGCCGGTCAAGACCGTCGAGAGCTACTGGCCGTACGCGACCACGCTGTTCGACTACATCAAGCGCGCCATGCCCTTCACCGCACCCGATTCGCTCACCAACGACCAGGTGTACGCGTTGTGCGCGTACATCCTCGCGCAGGCGAGGATCGTCCCGGAGAACGCGGTGCTCGACGCGGCGAGCCTGGCCAAGGTCGCGATGCCGAATCGCGACGGATTCGTGTCGGATCCGCGGCCGGAGAAGTTTCCGCCCGTCGCGGACACTCCGCATCAGGATCGCGCCATCGGCGCGAGCGCCAGGTAGGGAAACGAGCGCCGGCGCCGTCCTTCGCGAAAAGGGCCGCTCGCGGCGGCCCTTTGCGTGCTGGCGTGTTGGCTCACGCCTTCTTGATCTTCTCCAGCATCTTGAAAATGCCCTTCGGCGCGCCGACGAACATGCGCTTGAAGGTCTTGGGCAGGCAACGACGCTCGAGCGTGTTGCGGCGGGTGCGGGTGCGTTCGGCCATGACGGTGAGATGAGGAGTGGAACCCGGTCGGGCAAAGGCCGCTATTCTAGCCGAACGAAGCGGCTCGAGGACCGCATTCGCATGCTTCGGGCAATGGTTGAGGCCACTACGGATGGCTCAGGTTTCGCCGCCGGTCGCTCGGCGCCAGCGCGGCCTTGAACGGTTCATCGCGCGCACCATGTAACACGCACCATGTACGCCGATCTCCGCGACGCCGTCTATCCGGACCCCGCCCGGGCTCGCGCGAACTTCGTTGTCGCCC
>DASXAF010000082.1:0-13460 GCA_036406955.1 Casimicrobiaceae bacterium | reverse complement strand
GAACGTGCTGCTGGCCGAAGCGAAGGTCCCCTACGACATCGTCTTCGAGATGGACGAGATCAACGCGGATTTTCCCGACACCGACGTCGCCATGGTCATCGGCGCCAACGACATCGTGAACCCGGCCGCGCAGGAGGATCCCACCAGCCCGATCGCCGGCATGCCGGTACTCGAGGTGTGGAAGGCCCACCTGTGCGTGGTGATGAAGCGCAGCATGGCCTCGGGCTACGCCGGCATCGACAATCCGCTCTTCTACAAGGACAACACGCGTATGCTGTTCGGCGACGCGAAGAAGATGCTCGAGGAGGTGCTGGTCGCCCTGAAGGCCGGCTGACACGACCGGCCGGGGCGCGATCCGGGGAGGATCGCCATGCCCGTCAACCGCAGGCTCGTCGCAGTGGTCGTCGCCGACGTCGTCGGCTATTCGCGGCTCATGGAGCGCGACGAGGCCGGCACGCTCGAGCGCCTGAATCGCCTACGCGCCGAGCTCATCGATCCGAAGATCGCCGAGCACGGCGGCCGCACGGTCAAGACCACCGGCGACGGCATGCTGGTCGAATTTCCGAGCGCCACGTCGGCGCTGCGCTGCGCCGTCGAGATCCAGCGCGAGATGGGCGTGCGCAACCTCTATGTATCGCCCGACGATCGCATCGAGTTCCGGGTCGGCATCAACCTGGGCGACATCATCGTCCAGGGAGAGGACATCGTCGGCGACGGCGTCAACGTGGCGGCGCGTCTGGAGACGCTGGCCGAGCCGGGCGGCATCTCGGTGGCGTCCGCGGTGTGGGAGCAGGTGCACGAGGACCTCGGCGTCGAGTTCATCGACGCGGGGGAGCAGCAGGTCAAGAACATCCGCAAGCCGATTCACGTGTTTCGCGTGGCGCTCGCGCATGGCGCCGACGCCGGGGAGCGCCGTCCACCGGAGGAAGCGGCGGCTGTGCGCTCCCCGCATTGGCCGCTGCCATGGACGGCGAGCGTCGCCATGGTCGCCTTGCTCGTCACGACCGCCGTCGTCTGGTGGGGCGTACGCGGCCGTGCTGACATATCCGACAGCCACGAGCCGTCGGTTCGCTCGGTGATGGTGTTGCCGTTCAGCGCGACCGGCAGCGATCCCGCGCTGGCCGCCGCGGCGAAGCAGCTCACCGCCGACGTCACGCGCGGACTCGCGGACAGCGTGCGGTATGTGCGCGTCGTTCCACCGGTGTCCGCTGAAGCGTACGCGGCCAAGCTCCAGGACCCGCTCACGCTCGCACGTGAAGGGAACGTCCGATTCCTCATCGACGGGGAAGTGCGCCAGACGGGAGCGCAGGTCACGTTGACCTTTCGTCTCACCGACGCGGCCGAAGGCAGGCAGATCGACACCGAGCGCCGGGTCATCACGCCGGCCGAGCTCACGACCGACGAAGCGGCGCGCAAGGCAACGTCGGCTACGCGCGTGCTGCTCGTTTCGGCACTCGCGCGCGTGGCCTCCGCGAAAGGCGAGGCGGCTTCGACTGCGCTGGACCTGCTGGATCGCGCGTCGTTCCTGCCGATCGCCGGCGCCGTTGCGACCGACCGCGAGCAGCGGCGGCTCGCGACCGCGGCCATCAAGCTGGATGCGAATCTCGCCCGGGCCTACACGCTACGCGCGCTCGCCGACGTCGACCTGTATTGGGACGACTTCGCCACGCCCGCGGGCGAGTTGCGCGATGAGGCGGAGTCCGATTCGCTGCGCGCGATCGCCCTCGACCCGAACAGCGTGGGCGCCTGGATGGCGCGCGGCAACGCGCTGCGTATCCGGGGCAACATCGCGGGCGCGATGGCGGCGCTGGAGCGCGCGCAGGAGCTCGATCCCTCGCGCTACAGCGTCGCGTACATGCGCAGCGCGTACTACCTAGACATGGGTCAGCCGCAAGAGACGCTGAAGCTCGTCGCGAAGCTGCGTCCCGTCATGACCGAGCCGGGTCTCGCGTTGCAGGCCTGCGCCGCGTACGTGCAGCTGGCGCAATACGATCGCGCGGTCGCCGAGTGCGAGCGCGAGACCCAGCTCGACAGCTGGCTGTGGTACGCGAACCTCACGGCCGCCTACGCGATGCACGGCAACACGGCCAAGGCGCAGCAGGCGCGCGATCGTCTGATGAAAGCCGTGCCGCAGTTCACGCTGAAAAGCTACCAGGCGCGCTTCTATTCGACGCTGCCGCCCGAAGGAATCGCCGTGGACCAGGCGACGCTCGTGGCGGGTTTGCGCAAGGCCGGCGTCCCCGAGTAACGGCCGGAATCAACCGCGCTGCGCGCGGTCTCATCGGTGATGCACCGGCTTTTCGACGCCCGCCTCACCAACGATACCTTCGCCGATCCCGGGTCTGCGTCGATTTCCGCGACGAGCATCGCGCGCTGCTCTTCGACCTCGGCGACATCACGGCGCTGCCGCCGCGCAACCTGATGCGCCTGTCGCACGCGTTCGTCACGCATACGCACATGGATCACTTCTCGGGGTTCGATCACCTGCTGCGGGTGGTGCTCGGGCGCAAGACCGGCGTGGTGTTGTTCGGAGGACCCGGCTTCGTCGACCAGGTCGAGCACAAGCTCCGCGCGTACACGTGGAACGTCGTGCATCGCTACGACGTGGAGCTCGTCATCGAGGCGCGCGGCATCGCGCCGGACGGCGCGACGCAGGCCGCGCGCTTTTCCAGCCGCAACGCGTTCGCGCGCGAGCCGGCACGATTCGCCCCGCAAGGCGACGTGCTTCACGACGAGCCGACCTTTCGCGTGCGCGCACGCTTCGTCGACCACGACATCGCCTGCCTCTCCTACGCACTGGAGGAGAAGGCGCACGTCAGGCTCGCGAAGGACCGCGTCGAGGCGCTGGGACTCGGCGTCGGCGCATGGCTGCGAGCGCTCAAGACCGCCGTCCTGACCGGCGTGCCGGCCGATACGCCCATTCCCGTCCGCTGGCGCGATCGGGCAGGCGAGCACGAGGTGACGCGCTCGGTCGGCGAGTTGTCGCACCTCGTGCTGGACGTCGTGCCGGGCCAGCGCATCGGCTACGTCACCGACCTGCGCTACACGCCCGTCAACGTGGACGCGTTGGTCGCGCTGCTGGCGGGCGTCGATCGCCTGTTCATCGAGTGCGTGTTCCTCGACGCGGACCGCGAGCACGGCGCGCGCAAGAACCACCTCACCGCGGGGCAGGCCGGCGAGATCGCACGCCGCATCGGCGCGAAGGACGTCGTGCCGGGCCAGCGCATCGGCTACGTCACCGACCTGCGCTACACGCCCGCCAACGTGGAAGCCCTGATTGCGCTGCTCGCCGGCGTCGATCGCCTGTTCATCGAATGCGTCTTCCTCGACGAGGATCGCGAGCACGGCGCGCGCAAGAACCATCTCACCGCGCGGCAGGCCGGCGACATCGCGCGGCGCATCGGCGCGAAGGCCGTCACGCCGTTCCATTTCTCGCCGCGCTACGAGGGCCGCGAGCACGAGCTGGTGGAGGAGATGCGGGCGGCGTGGGGCGGTGGCGCAACGACCCCTCACCCCAGCCCTCTCCCCTGAGGGGAGGGGTGCTCGTCCGCTAGAATGCGCGTGCGGCGCATGGCCGCGGATGACGACTTTCCGTGGCCGGGCCCTTATCCCATCTCGTCGTGCTCGACCTGTCGCGCGTGCTCGCCGGCCCGTGGTGCACGCAGCTTCTCGCGGACCTCGGCGCGACGGTCGTCAAGGTCGAGCGGCCCGGCACCGGCGACGACACCCGCGGGTGGGGACCGCCGTTCCTGCGCGACGCGCAGGGCAACGACACGACGGAATCCGCGTACTACCTCTCGTGCAATCGCGGCAAGCTGTCGGTGGCGATCGATTTCACGCGCGCCGACGGTCAGGCGATCATCCGCGACCTCGCGCGCGACGCCGATGTGCTGATCGAGAACTTCAAGGTCGGCGGACTCGCGAAGTACGGCCTCGACCACCACGCGATCCGCGCGATCAATCCGCGCGTCGTGTACTGCTCGATCACCGGCTTCGGCCAGGACGGCCCCTACGCCGATCGCGCGGGCTACGACTTCATCATCCAGGGCATGTGCGGGTTCATGAGCGTCACCGGCGAGCGCGACGACGTGCCCGGCGGCGGACCGCAGAAGGCCGGGATCGCGATCACCGATCTCATGACCGGCATGTACGCGTCCACCGCGATCCTCGCCGCGCTCGCGCACCGCGACCGCACGGGTGAGGGACAGTACATCGACGCCTGCCTCTTCGACACCGCCGTGGCGATGATGGGCACGATCGACATGAACTACCTCGTCACCGGCGTGCCGCCGCGCCGCGCCGGCAACGCGCACCAGAACATCGTCCCGTATCAGGTGTTCGCATGCGCCGACGGGCACCTGATCGTCGCGGTGGGCAACGAGGGCCAGTTCGCGAAGCTCTGCGATGCGGCGGGCAGGCCCGAGTGGGCGGCGGATGCGCGCTTCGCCACCAACGCCGCGCGGGTGCGCAACCGTGACGTGCTCGTGCCGCTCATCGCCGAGGTCATGCGTACCCGCACCCAGCACGACTGGCTCGACGCGCTCGAGGCGCGCGGCGTGCCGTGCGGCCCGATCAACCGCCTCGACCAGGTGTTCGCCGACCCGCAATTGCAGTCGCGCGCGTTGCGCCGCGACCTGCCGCATCCGCTCGCGGCACACGTGCCGCAGGTCGTCGCACCGCTCAAGCTCGACGCGACGCCGCTCGCCTTCGATCGCGCGCCTCCGCTGCTGGGCGAGCACACCCGCGAGGTGCTGTCCGGGCGGCTCGGCATGAGCGCCGAGCGCTTGCGCGATCTCGCGGCCGCGGGCGTCATCGAAATGCGCGAGGGCGCGTCGTGAGCGGAAATCTCTTCCGCCGCCCGCTCTTCTGGATCGCGTACGCGCTGGTCGGCGTGCTCGGCATCGCGGTCGCCGCGCAGCTGTTCCCCAAAGCGATCCCGATCGTCAATCTCGACGTCAAGCTCGGGCGGGCGGATGCGCTTGCCAAGGCGGTCGACATCGGCAAGGCGCGCGGCATCGCGCCGCCCGGCGCGCGCGCGGCGGCGCGCTTCGACCACAACGGCGGTGCGCAGAACTACGTCGAGCTCGAAGGCGGCGGCAAGCCGGCGTTCGTCGAGCTCACGCGCGGCGACCTGTACTCGCCCTACTGGTGGGAAGTTCGCCTGTTCACGCCCGGCGTGCTGGAAGAAGCGACGATCCGGTTCAGGCCCGACGGCGCGCTCGACGGCTTCGTTCGCCGTGTCGCGGAAACCTACGTGCGCGATCCCGCGACCAAGGCGCTCGACGCGGAAGCCGCCCGCGCGCTCGCCGAGGAGCGTGCGCACCGCGACTGGAACGTCGACCTGGCGCATTACACGCTGATCGAGCACTCGCAGGAAACGCAAAAGAGCGGCCGGGTCGACCATTCGTTCGTCTACGAGCTGCCGGAGCGGCTCGGCGAAGCGACGGTGCGACTGCGCCTGCTCGTGGCGGGCGACGAGCTGATCGGCGTCGCGCCGTACATGAAGATCCCCGAGCGCTTCATGCGCACCTACCAGGAGCTGCGCAGCGCGAACAACCTGATCGCCGGCGTGGCGAGCGTGGCCGCGCTGCTGCTCTACGGCGTGGGCGGCGTCGTCATCGGATCGCTGTGGCTGTCGCGCCGTCACTGGCTGCTGTGGCGACCGCCGCTCGTCGCGGGCGCATGCGTGTCGGTGCTGCTCGCGCTGTCGCTGCTCGCCAACGCGGGCGGGAGCTGGTTCAGCGCCGATACGACGGAGACCGTGACCACGTTCTGGACCAAGCGAGCCGGCAGTGCCGTTCTGCTGGTCGTGTTCGGCGCGCTCGCGTACGGCGCGGTGTTCATGGCAGCGGAGAGCCTGTCACGGCGCGCCTTTCCGCACATGCCGCAGCTGTGGCGCGTGTTCGGCCGCGACGCCGGCAGCTCGCGGCAGGTCGTCGGCCGCGCGCTGGGCGGCTACCTCTTCGTGCCGATCGAGCTCGCGCTGATCGCGCTGTTCTACTACGCGACCAACCGCTGGCTCGGATGGTGGCAACCGTCCGAGGTCCTCACCGATCCCAACATCCTGGGCTCCGCGGTGCCCGCGCTTTCCCCGATCGCGCTCTCGCTGCAGGCCGGCTTCATGGAGGAGTGCGCGTTTCGCGCGATACCGCTGTCGCTCGGCGCGCTGATCGGCGCGCGCTACGGAAAGCGCACGCTCGGCATCGTCGTCGCGCTGATCCTGCAGGCGCTCGTGTTCGGCGCCGCGCATGCGAACTACCCCGGCTTCCCGGCGTATTCCCGGCCGCTCGAGCTCTTCGTTCCGTCGATCGTATGGGCCCTGATCTTCCTGCGCTTCGGCCTGGTGCCGACGATCATCCTGCACGGAACGTTCGACCTCACGCTGTTCGCCATTCCGGTGTTCCTGCTCGATGCGCCGGGCGCGCTCGCGCAGCAGGCATTGATCGTCGCGGCGGGAGCGGTGCCGCTCGCGGTGATCGCATGGCGCACCCTGCGCGCCGGTGGATTGCACGAGCTCCCGGTCGGTGCGTGGAACGGCGCATGGCAGCCGATCGCACCCGAGCCGGAAAGGGCGCATGCACCCGCCGCCGAGGCGGCGTACAACCGCTACGCCGCGGCCTTTCAGCGCGCGCTCCCGCTGCTCGGTATCGCGGGGCTCGCCGCGTGGGCGTTGCTGGCGCCGTTTCATGCGGACGCGCCGGCGCCGCGGATCGGTCGTGCCGATGCCATCGCCGCCGCGGAGAAGGCTCTCGCGGCACGCAACGTCCACCTCGGCCCCGAATGGAAGCGCATGGCCACGCTGCGCGTCGCCGTCGACGAGCCGCGGCAGTGGACGATGCACAAGTTCGTGTGGCAGGAGGCGGGACCGAAGCAGTATCGGGCGCTGATCGGCAACGTGCTCGCGCCGTCGACCTGGGACGTGCGCTTCGCCCGCTTCAGCGGCGACATCGCGGAGCGGGCCGAGGAGTGGCGCGTGAGCGTCGGCACCGAGGGCGACGTGCGCACCGTGCGGCATTCGCTGCCCGAGAACCGGCCCGGCGCGACGCTCACGCGCGATGCCGCGCAGGCCCTCGCGGAGCGCGAGTTGCGCGCGCGCTTCGGCGTCGAGGCGTCCGCGCTGCGCCCGGTCGGCGCCGACGAGACCCGCTTGCCGGCGCGCGTCGACTGGACGTTCGCGTGGGGCGACCCGCGCATCGAAGTAGGCAAGGACGGCGAAGCGCGCGACGTGATCGCGCTCGCCGGAGACGAGCTTTCCAACTACGGCCGCTACGTGTTCGTTCCGGAAACCTGGACGCGCGCGGAAGAGCAGCGGCAGAACCAGGCGCAGATCGCGACGATCGGCGCCGCCCTCGTGTTCATCGCGGCGGGCCTCGCGGCACTGGTCGTCGGCGTGGTTGCGTGGACGCGCCATCGCACCGACGTGCGCGCGCTGCGGATCATGTTCGCGGTGTCCGTGATCGTCACGCTGCTCCTGGCGGCCAACAACCTGCCGAGCGTATCGATCGAGCTCCGCACCACCGAGCCGTTGTGGTCGCAATGGTTCATGCGCGTCCTCGCCGTCGTCGCCGCGGCGCTGGTGGGCGGCCTGTTGTTCGCGCTGCTGGGTGGCGTCGGCTCGTGGGCCGCGCGCACCGCGCCCCGCCAGCCGTTGTCCGGGCGCTTGCCGTTCTGGGTCGCCGCGATCGCGGCCGCGCTGCTGCAGCTCGGCGTGCAGACTGCGATCGCATCGCTGGCGCCGCAAAGCGCGCCGATCTGGCCGTCGCCGACGCTCGCGCAATGGTCGCCCGCATTCGGCGCCGTCGTGTCCGGCATCAATTTCATTCCGCTTGCCGGCGTCGCGCTGTTCATCGTGTACCTGGTGGCGCGGCTCACGCGCGGCTTCACGCGGCACGCCTGGGTCGGCGTCGCGATCATCGTGCTGCTCGAATGCGCCGCCGCGCTGGTGCAGGCGGGCGGCCAGTACGTCGGCGCGCTGATTGCGGGCACCGCCGGCGGGCTGACGGCGTCCGCAGTGCTGTGGTGGGTCTTGCGCTACGACCTTCGGATGCTGCCGGCCTACGTCGCCACGGGCGCCATCGCGGCCGCGCTGATGCGCGCATCCCAGGCGGGGACGGCGCATGCCTGGGCGCTCTTCGCCATCAACGCCGCCGTGACGGTCGCGATGGCGTGGCTCGTCACCCGCTACATCGAGCGGCCGTTGCCGGTTGCTACTGCATCTTCGCCCACTGCGGGATGACGTAGTTGTCCGCGCGGTGCACCACGGTGACGCTCGCACGCGACGCCCACGGGATGACCTGCCGGTGCAACGGAATGTGGTTGATCTCGGCGCTGTGCGCGGCGAGCGCGTCGTGGATGAGCCCGAGCCGCTCCTCGAAGTTCATGTCGGTCTTGATGCGCGCCGTGAGCTCATCGAGCTTCGCGTTGGTGTAGCGGCCGTAGTTGTAGTCGCCGTCGCCCTTGCCGTTCCACGTCGACAGGACCGGCTGCAGCGTGAAGATCGCGTCGGTCGTCGCGCCGCCCCAGCCCAGCATGTAGAGGCTCGTGTCGAGCTTCTCGAGCTTGGGGAAGTAGGTTGCGCGCGGCATCGCGTTGACGCGCGTGGTCACGCCGACCTGCGACCACATCGCCGCGAGCGCCTGGCAGATCTTCTCGTCGTTGACGTAGCGGTTGTTCGGGCAATCGAGCGTCACCTCGAAACCGCTGGGATAGCCGGCTTCGGCGAGCAGCTTGCGCGCCGCGGCCTTGTCGTACGGCAGCCGCTTCTCGAGGCCGGGTGACGACTGGCCGGGATTGGGCAGCAGCGCGCCGGTCGGCTTCGACAATCCGCGCATCACCGTGCGCTGAATGGCGTCGATGTCGATCGCCTGGTACAGGGCCTGGCGCACGCGCCTGTCCTTGAACGGGTTCCTGCCCTTCACGCTCGCGTAGGCGAGCTCGTCGCGCTTCTGGTCCATGCCGATGAACACGACGCGATTCTCGGTGCCCTCGATCACCTTCACGTCGGGCGTCTGCTTCAGGCGCGGCACGTCCTGCGGCGGCGGGTCGTTGATCACGTCCACCTCGCCCGAGATCAGGGCGGCCAACCGCGTGGCGTCCGAGGCGATCGGCGTGAACACCACTTCGTCGACGTTACCCTCGAAGAGGCCTTCCTTGATGCCCCACCAGCCGGGGTTTTTCACGAGCACCGTCTTCACGTCCGGCTCGCGCGACTTCAGCATGTACGGGCCCGTGCCGTTCGCCTGGTGCGCGGTGACCAGGTCCTCCTTGCCGGCGTAGTTCTGCGGCTTCGTCGCGTGGTTCTTCTCGCACCACGCCTTCGACATGATGTTGATCAGCGCGACGTGCTCGAGCTCGGTAGGATTGGGACCGCGGGTCGTGAATTCGACGGTGAGGTCGTCGATCTTCTTCGGAATGCCCGCGGCATTGGCGTAGGCGCGAAGCTGCGACGTGTCGGCCCGCGCGCGCTCGAAGCTGAACACGACGTCGTCGGCCGTGAACGGCGTGCCGTCATGGAACTTGACGCCCGGGCGCAGCTTGAATCGCCACGTCGTGTCGTCGAGCTTCTGCCACGACACCGCGAGGCGCGGCTGCAGCTTGAGCTGCTTGTCGCGGTCGACCAGGAATTCGTAGACCAGGCTGTTGACGTTGTTGGTCAGTCCCTCGTTCTGCGAATGCGGGTCGGTGGTCTGGAGGTCGCCCCGATTGGCCCAGCGCAACGTCTTCGCCTCGACGGGCACGGCAGCGGCGAGCGCGGCGAGCGCCGCGACGGCGACGAGACGGGCGAGCATGACAGCCTCCGTGCGGCATGCCGGCGGGCGAGCGCCGGCGATGGCCGCATGATAGACGATGGCGAAGCCGTCGTCCCTGCGCAGGCAGGGACCCAGCGACGTTGCGCACGACGCTGGATTCCCGCGTTTCGGGAATGACGAGCTATCCTGGCAGGCCCCAGTAACCGTCCGGTGCGAAAACGGCGCCGATCGCGCGGTCCAGCCATCCGAGGTCCTCGAGACAATCGAGGATCGTGTATCGCCGCCGAATGAGCCGGGCGCGGCGATAGTCGGCGGCGAGCTTCGCGAGCGGAACGCCGAGATCGCCGGGACGCGATGCTGCACCGCAGGCACGGAGCCATTGCGCGAGCGTCGCGGCGGGCACGAGCGTGCCCCGCAGGCGCATGCGCAGCGGCGCCCAGCATTCCGCGAGCGCCCGCACGCGCGCGTCGCGGCAGGCGGCGCGTGCGAGCTTCGCGCTCGTCTCCTCGCGGGCGCTCGCGACGAGCGACGCATCCGGAAAGGACGCCCCGACTTCCGCCTCGATGCGCGTCGGATCGATCGCCGCCGTCGCGCCGATGCGCGCGGCAATGTCGCGCGCGTCGTGCTCGAGGAGCCATTCGTACAGCGCCGCGATCGCCACCGCACCGACGCCGACGCACGCGCCGTGCGCGGCCGGCTCTCCATCCACGACGAGGCGCTCCATTTCCCACACGTGGGCGAGCTGGTGCTCGCTGCCGCTCGCGGGACGCGAGTTGCCATGCGCCTGCATCGCGAAGCCCGCGACGAGGAGGCCCTCGACCAGCCCGCGCAACGCGCCGGTCTCGCGCGCCGCGACGCGGGCGGGCTCCGACAGCCACGCCCTCACGTTGTCCTGCACCAGCGCGAGAGGCTGCGGCGCGAGCGCTTCCTCGCCCACGGCATCGGCGAGCATCCAGTCCGCGCCGGCGACGAGCTTGCCCGCGAGGTCGCCGTAACCCCACGCGGCCATGCGCACCGGCGCACGCGCGATGACGTCGAGGTCCGCGACCACGGCGAGGGGCGGCGCGCACGCGAGCGTGCGCTTGAAGCCGTCGACGAGCATCGACGCGCCGGAGGCCGCGTAGCCATCCATCGATGCCGCGGTCGCGACGCACACGTATGGCGTGCGCGCCAGCCCGGCCGCGTACTTCGTCACGTCGTTGATGACGCCTGCGCCAACGGCGATCGGCAGCGCACCGCTGCGCGACAAGGTCGCTGCGAGGTTGCCTGCGATGTCGGCGCGCGGCTTGGGGCGCGGCATCTCGTCGAGCACGATCGGCTCTTCGACATCGAGCCCGGCGTCCCGCAGCAATGCCGACGCCCGGCGACCGGCGGCATCCATCGTGTTCGGATCGGCGACGATGCGGCAGGCGCGGCCCGGCTGCAGCTCCGCGACGATGGCCGGCAGGCGCGCGAGCGCGTCGCGCGCGACGACGACCGCACGCGTGACCGACGCGCGGCGCACCGCGGCGTCGAGCACGGCGCCCTCAAATGCCACGCAGGCACTCCAGCAGCGCGTCGTGGATCGCGCCGTGCGAGGCGATGCGCTCGGCGTCCTCGTCGACCGCGTCGCGCCCGTCGAGGCGCGTCACGCGGCCGCCCGCGGCACGCACGAGCGGCATCGCGGCGGCGTGCGAGACGACGTCGGCCTTGAGCGAAACGAAGGCGTCGAGCTGCCCGTCGGCAACCAGCGTCATCTCGAGACCACCGGAGACGATGATGCGCACGCCGCGCGCGGCGCTGCCGAGGCGTCGCACGGCTTCGGCGGTGCGCGCGACGTCGCGCTCGTCGTAGTGGGACGTGAGCACGATCGACACGACGGCGTCGCCGAGCGACCCGCGATCCGACACGTGCGCCGCGCGCCCGTTGATCGTCGCAACCGCGCCTTCGGCGTAGCGCGCGACCATGCCTGCGGCCGGGGCATGCACGACGCCCGCGCGCGTGCGCCCGGCTTCCTGGTATGCGAGCGTGACGGAGAACCACGGCAGGCCCGCGGCGTAGTTCACAGTGCCGTCGAGGGGATCGACGATCCAGCGCGCGCGCTCGTGATCGCCGCCGCTGGACCCGGCTTCCTCGGACACGATCGCGACGCCGGGTGTCAGGGCGCGCAAGCCGTCGAGCACGATGCGCTCGGAGGCGAGATCGGCCTCGGTGACGACGTCGCGGAGCTCCTTGCGGGTCACGTCGAGGTTCGTGCCGCGCATGTCCATGACCGTCTGGGCGGCACGGGCCGCGATCGCGACGGCGCCGTGCAGCAGGTCGACGTACCGCGTCATTTCTGCCCCGGATAGTCGGGATCGAGCTCGAAATCGCGAATCGGTCCGAAGTCGCCGATCGGCACGACATGGCTCGCGATGCCGATGCCCTCGCGATGGACGTGCAGCGCGAGACCGGGTGGCTCCATGACGAGCCGCGTCGGCTCCGTCTCGCGCAGGTCGAGCGCGACCTGGTGCGCCGTGCTGGGCGCCACGAAGCCGATGGTGCCCGCCCAGCGCACGACGATCGGCCGATGATAGTGTCCCGCCACCACCCGCTCGATGTTCGGATGCTGCTCGATCAGCGTCCTGAACGAGTCGGACGTGCGGCACATCATGGCGTCCATCGCCGCCACGCCGGTGCGAAACGGCGGGTGGTGCATGAAGATCAGCGCCGGCTTGCCGTTTCCGCGCGCGAGCGTGCGCTCGAGCCAGGCTTCCCGCTGCGCGCAAATCTCGCCGTTGTGGCTGCCCGGGACGACCGTGTCGAGCGCGATCAGGCGCACCGGGAAATCGTCGACGAGGTAGTGGAGAAATCTCGAGTCCTGCGTGAGATAACGATGCGTCGGCGCCAGCGAATCGCGCATCACCTCGCGCCGGTCGTGATTGCCCGGGATGACGTATGCAGCCATTGGCAGCGCAGCCAATGCGTCCGCGATCTCCGCGTATTCCTCGGGCAGGCCGCAGTCGGTGAGATCGCCGGTGCAGATGACGCAGTCGGGCGCGGGATCGAGCGCCGCGATCTTTGCCACGGCGGCGTGCAGCATCGCGTTGGTGTCCACGCCCCCGTACGCCCGCCTGCCGGGCGGGCGCACGTGGAAGTCGGTGATCTGGGCGATGATCATGTTCGAGCGTCGCCCCCGCGGAAGCGGGGGCCCGGCGTCTTCACGAGAAACGGCACTGGGCCCCTGCTTTCGCAGGGACGGCGAGCCGTCGTCACGGGGCGTTCATCAGCGCTTCCGTTTCCTTCATCAGCTTGTCGTAGCCGGCCTTCGGCTCGATGTCGCCGCGCATGACGGCGGTGATGATCTCGCGCTGTGCGCGCCAGATGCGCACGGTGTTGCCTTTCGGATAGCCCTGCCACGGCGCCGAGCGATCCATCTGCTGCGAGACCGTGCGGAAGTTCGGGTTCTTGTCGTAGAACGGCCCGAGGAAGTCAGGTCCCGTGGCGCGCAGGTTGGTCGGCAGGTAGCCGGTCCCCTCGACGACGATCTTCTGCGCTTCCGGACCCGTGACGAACTTGAGGAACTCCCACGCGGCCTTGCGCTTCTGCGCATCCTTCGCCGTGATGATCGCCGCGTTGCCCCCGGTCGGCAGGCCGCCCTTCGCCTTGTTGTCGATCGGGAAGACCGCCGTGCGCAGCGTGAACTTGTCGCCGATGAGATCCGTGACCTGGCGAAGCCGCGCCGGCGTGTCG
>DASXAF010000081.1:0-3190 GCA_036406955.1 Casimicrobiaceae bacterium | reverse complement strand
CTACGGCGTCCAGCTGCGCGAGAAGCAGAAGCTGCGCCGCATCTACGGCCTGCTCGAGCGGCAGTTCCGCCGCTATTTCGCCGAGGCGACCAAGGGCAAGAGCTCCACCGGCGAGAACCTGCTGAAGCTGCTCGAGTCGCGCCTCGACAACGTGGTCTACCGCATGGGCTTCGGCAGCACGCGCGCAGAGGCGCGCCAGCTCGTCACCCATCGCGCGATCACGGTGAACGGCAAGGTCGTGAACGTGCCGTCGGCGCTTCTGCGCAGCGGCGACGTGGTGGCCGTCACCGAGCGTGCCAAGGGCCAGCTCCGCATCCAGGACGCGCTGCAGCTTGCCGACAAGGTCGGTTTTCCTTCGTGGGTCGCCGTCGACCCGAAGAAGATGCAGGGCACGTTCAAGGGCGCTCCCGAGCGCTCCGAGTTCGGCCAGGACATCAACGAAAACCTGGTCGTCGAGTTGTATTCGAAGTAAGGATTTGCCGGAGGTCGCAGTTGCTGCGCGCCGAGCTGACCGCGTCGGGCGCGTCACTTGCACTCTTATAAAGGTTCCGAATGCAAACCAACGTTCTTCTGAAGCCGCGCATCATCGACGTGCAGAGCATGTCGCCGTTCCACGCCAAGGTGGTGATGGAGCCGTTCGAGCGCGGGTATGGGCACACGCTGGGCAACGCGCTGCGGCGCGTGCTGCTCTCGTCGATGCCCGGCTACGCGCCCACGGAGGTCAAGATCACCGGCGTGCTGCACGAGTACTCGGCGCTCGACGGGGTTCAGGAGGACGTCGTCGACATCCTGCTGAACCTCAAGGGCGTGGTGCTCAAGCTGCACAACCGCGACCACGTGATGCTGAAGCTCTCCAAGTCCGGCGAGGGCCCGGTCACGGCCGCCGACATCGAGCCCAACCACGACGTCGAGATCATCAATCCCGAGCACGTCATCGCGCATCTCACCGCCGGTGGCCGCATCGAGATGGAGATCAAGGTGGAGAAGGGCCGCGGCTACCAGCCGGCCACCGCGCGCAACAAGCCGGAAGGCGGGCGCAGCATCGGCAGCATCCTGCTCGACGCCTCGTTCTCGCCCGTGCGCCGCGTGAGCTATGCGGTCGAATCGGCGCGCGTGGAGCAGCGCACGGACCTCGACAAGCTGGTGCTCGACATCGAGACCAACGGCGTCGTCGAGCCCGAGCAGGCGGTTCGCTACGCGGCCAGCGTGCTGGTGGAGCAGCTGTCGGTCTTCGCGGACCTGAAGGGCACGGATCAGCCCGCCGCGGAGCGCGCGGCGCCGCAGGTCGACCCGATCCTGCTGCGTCCGGTCGACGACCTCGAGCTCACCGTACGCTCGGCCAACTGCCTCAAGGCCGAGAACATCTACTACATCGGCGACCTCATCCAGCGCACCGAAACGGAGCTGCTCAAGACGCCGAACCTCGGCCGCAAGTCGCTGAACGAGATCAAGGAAGTGCTCGCCTCGCGCGGTCTCTCCCTTGGCATGAAGCTCGAGAACTGGCCTCCTGCAGGCCTGGATCGCCCGTAAGCAGCATCGGGCGCATGCGTGGCGCCGCGGAACAGCGCGGCGTCGCGACAGGAATAACAACATCGTAAATCGGAAAGGCATACGACCATGCGTCACCGTCACGGGCTTCGCAAGCTCAACCGAACGAGCGCACATCGCCTCGCGATGCTGCGCAACATGACCAACGCGCTGTTCACGCACGAGGCGATTCGCACCACCCTGCCCAAGGCGAAGGAGCTGCGTCGCGTCGCCGAGCCGCTCATCACGCTCGCGAAGGATGCCACCCTCGCCAATCGTCGCCTCGCGTTCGATCGCCTGCGCGACCGCACCGTCGTGACCAAGCTCTTCGACGAGCTCGGCCCGCGGTACAAGTCGCGTCCCGGCGGCTATCTGCGCATCCTGAAGTTCGGCTTCCGCCAGGGCGATGCCGCGCCGATGGCGTTGGTCGAGCTGGTCGACCGACCGGGCGCGAGCGAGGAAGCCGCCGAGGCATAGCGGCCGCTCGAGCATCGTCCAGGCCGGGCAGCGTCCGGCCTTTCGTGTCGCACTCCGACCGTTTGCCCGAGCAGCTGTAGCGGGCCCGCCGCATCTGCGCTGCCGTTCGGCGGGCGCGACCGCGGACGGCACCGGCGCCGACTACAAAAACGTGTAGCATCGGCCGGCTATGGCGGACACCGTTCTTGTCACCGGCGGCGCAGGGTACGTCGGCTCGCACGTGGTCGTGGAGCTTGCGCGCGCGGGCTACGCGCCGGTGGTGCTCGACAACTTCAGCAACAGCACGCGCGCCATCATGCCGCGGCTCGAGGCGCTGGCCGGGCGGCCGGTGCCCTGCATTACCGCGGACGTTCGCGACATCGGCGCGCTGCGTGCGGCGTTCCACGATCATCCGATCGCGTCGGTCGTGCACTGCGCGGGCCTCAAGGCCGTCGCGGAATCGGAGGAGCGTCCGCTCGCGTACTACGACGTCAACGTCGGTGGCGCACTTTCGCTTGCCGAAGTGATGGGTGAAGCCGGCGTGGCGACTTTCGCATTCAGCTCGTCTGCGAGCGTCTACGGGCAGCCCGACGAGCTGCCGGTGAAGGAGGATGCGCCGCTGCGCCCGCACAGCGTGTATGGCCGCACCAAACGGATCGTCGAGGATTTCCTGCGCGACCTCGCGCGGGCCAATCCGAACTGGCGCATCGCGATCCTGCGCTACTTCAACCCGGCCGGCGCGCATTCGTCGGCAATGCTCGGCGAGGCGTCGCGCGGCAAGCCGCAGAACCTGTTCCCGCTGCTGTGCCGCATGGCGGCCGGCGAGGATGCCGAGCTGGTCGTGCACGGCGACGACTGGTCCACGCCGGACGCGACCTGCGTGCGCGACTACATCCACATCCAGGACCTCGCCGAAGGGCACGTCGCGGCGCTGAAATATCTCGCCGGACACACCGGCGCGACGACGGTCAACCTCGGCGTGGGACGCGGCTATTCGGTCCTGGAGGTGATCGCGGCGTTCGAGTCAGCGTGCGGCCGGCGCATCGCGCGTCGGATCGGGGCGCGGCGTCCCGGCGACGTCGCCGCGTACTACGCCGACCCGTCGCGCGCGCAGGAGGTGCTGGGCTGGAAGGCGACGCGCGACCTGGCGGCGATGTGCGCGGACAGCTGGCGGTGGCAGAAAAACAAGAACCCACGCTAGGAGCGG
>DASXAF010000080.1:0-11756 GCA_036406955.1 Casimicrobiaceae bacterium | reverse complement strand
GGCGAAGCTGAAGTCGCACTCCAGCATCTCCTCGTACATCTTGCGCTGCGCGTCGCTCATGATGTCGTACACCATGGCGTGCACGTCCTCGTGCTCCATCGGCGGCAGGTTGATGCGGCGGATGTCGCCGTGGACGCGGATGAGCGGCGGCAGCCCGGCCGACAGATGCAGGTCGGACGCCTTGTTCTTGACGGCGAAGGCGAGGAGCTCGGTGATGTCCATTCTCTATAATCCTCGGCGATCGGAGAAAACGGGGCGGCGACAGAAAAACGGGGTCAGAGTCGATTTCCCGCATGAGCAGTCGACTGAGCGCGCGGTATGCCGGGAAATCGACTCTGACCCCGCTTTTTTGACTCTGACCCCGTTTTCTTTGGGACGCGTTGTAGCATGCAATAGACGTGCCAAACGACGACGCGAACGTGCCGGGCGATTATGTTCTCCTACGAAAAGGCATGGCAAGGCGCGCGCGCGCGCATTGCCGCGGCCGCGCACGCGGCCGGGCGCGCGCCGGGCGAAGTGCATCTGCTGGCGGTCTCGAAGACCGTCGCGCCCGATGCCGTGCGCGCGGTCCATCGGCTCGGCCAGCGCGCGTTCGGCGAGAACTACGTGCAGGAAGCCATGGAGAAGCGCGCGGCGCTCGCCGATCTCACGGACGTCGCCTGGCACCTCATCGGCCCGCTCCAGAGCAACAAGACGCGCGCGGCCGCAGCCGCGTTCGACTGGGTCGAGACGGTCGACCGGCTGAAGATCGCGGAGCGCCTGGCCGCCGCCCGCGACCCGTCGCGCGGCCCGCTGAACGTGCTGGTCCAGGTCAATGCGAGCGGCGAAGTGACGAAAAGCGGCGTATCTCCGCCCGAGACCGTCGGCCTCGCGCTCGCGGTGAACGGCCTCGCCGGCTTGCGGTTGCGCGGCATCATGGGCATTCCCGCACCGACGGACGACCCCATCCGGCAGCGACGCCAGTTCGCGCTGCTGCGCGAATGCTTCGAGGCCGTGCGTGCAGCGGGCCTCCCGGTGGACACCTTGTCCATGGGCATGTCGGCCGATCTCGAGGCCGCGATTGCCGAAGGCGCGACCGAAGTGCGCGTCGGCACGGCGGTGTTCGGCGCGCGCCCGGCATGAGATGAGCGCATTGCGCGCGACCTTCATCGGCGGCGGCAACATGGCGACCGCCCTGATCGGCGGGCTCGTCGGCAAAGGCGCGCGCGCGTCGGGATTTCACATCGTCGAGCCGTCGCAATCGCAGCGCGATCGGTTGCGTGCACGCTTCGCGCAGGTGCACGTGCACGATGTCGTCGCGGCGGACGCGCTGAACGTCGACGTGGTGGTGATGGCGGTCAAGCCGCAGCACATGCGCGAAGCGGCGTCGGCGCTCGCGCCGCATCGTGCCGCACTTCCCGTCGTGCTCACCATCGCGGCCGGCATACGGGTCGACGATCTCGCGCGCTGGCTCGGCGGGCATCGGCGCATCGTGCGCGCGATGCCCAATACGCCCGCGCTGATCGGCCGAGGCATCAGCGGCGTGTACGCCGATGCGGCCGTCGACGAGCCTGCGCGCACGATCGCGACGCAGGTCCTCGAAGCCGCGGGCGAGGTCGTGTGGCTCGATCGCGAGCAGGCGCTCGACGTGGTCACCGGCGTGTCGGGCAGCGGTCCGGCGTACGTGTTCTATCTCGTCGAAGCGCTGGAGCAGGCCGCGGTGGACCAGGGCTTGCCGCGCGAGCTCGCCCGCAGGCTCGCCTACGCGACGTTCGCCGGCGCGACCGCGCTTGCGCAAGGCAGCACGGAGGAGCCGTCGGTACTGCGCGCCAACGTCACCTCGAAGGGGGGCACCACCGAGCGCGGGCTCGCGGTCCTCGACGCGCGTGCGGTCGCGCACGCGATGCGCGATGCGGTGGCCGCCGCGACGGCACGCGCGCGCGAGATGGGCGACGCGTTCGGAGACTCCTGAATGCTGGACCGGGCGCTCGGCTACCTCATCGACGTCGTCTTCGGGCTGTTCACCTATGCGCTGCTGCTGCGCTTCGTGATGCAGCTCCTGCGAGCGCCGTTTCGCAATCCGGTCGGGCAGGCGGTGATCGCGCTGACCGACTGGATCGTCAAGCCGCTGCGCCGGGTGCTGCCGGGCTTCCGCGGCATCGACTGGGCGTCGCTCGCCGCGACGTACCTGTTCCAGCTGCTATGGCTGCTCGCGTATTTCCTGGTGTTCGGCACGCCGTTCGCGCTCACGGGAAGCGGCATCGTGTACCTGCTCGTCGCCACCCTGATCTCGCTGCTCAAGGCGGCGCTGTGGCTGCTGATCATCGTCGTGTTCGCCCAGGCCATCCTGTCGTGGGTCGCGCCCGATGGTCCCGCGGCCGGGTTGCTGAACGCGCTGACGTTTCCCTTCCTGCGCCCGATCCGGCGCGTGCTTCCTCCCATCGGCGGCACGCTGGACCTCTCGCCGCTGGTGGTGATCGTGGTCGCGCAGCTGCTGCAGATCACGCTGGTGCCGTGGCTGGAAAGCGCCGTCACGCGGCTCTTCATCTGATCGGTGTCGCGAGGAGCAGGGCGCGCGTGCGGTAAAAAACAACAGGCGGGCGTGTTTCAGGCAAGCAAGCGCTGCGACTGCGATCAGCGCGAATCGGCGAGACGATTCGCCAGCCGCACGAACTCCTCCACCGACAACGTCTCGCCGCGCGCCCCAGGGTCGATGTCCGCGCGCTCCAGCGCCGTTGCGTCCGCGACGCCCGACAGCGCATTGCGCAACGTCTTGCGCCGTTGCCCGAATGCGGCCGTGACGACGCGCGCGAACAGCGCGGCATCCGAGATCGCCGGCTTGGCCGCACCCAAAGGCACGAGTCGCGCCACCGCGCTCTCCACCTTGGGCGCGGGACGAAACGCGCCCGGTGGCACGGTGAACAGCCGCGTGACCTCGAAGCGCGTCTGCAGCATCACGGTCAATCGGCCGTAGTCGGCCGTTCCCGCCAAAGCGGTCATGCGCGCGACGACTTCGCGCTGCAGCATGACGTGAACGTCGCGCAGTCGGTCGTCGTATCCGGCGAGGTGAAAGAGCAGCGGCGAGCTGATGTTGTACGGCAGGTTGCCGATCACGCGGAGGTCGGCGCCCAACGTCGCGAAATCGAACGACAGCGCGTCGGCCTCGTGCAGGCGCAACTGCTCCGGCGGGAACGTCGAGCGCAGGCGCGCGGCGAGGTCGCGGTCGATCTCCACCGCCACGATGCAGCCCGCGCGCTTCACGAGCTCGCCGGTCAGCGCGGCAAGCCCGGGCCCGATCTCCACCACGTTGTCGCCGGGCCGCGGATCGACGGCCGCGACGATGCGCTCGACGTAATGCGTATCGACCAGGAAGTTCTGGCCGAAGCGCTTACGCGGAACGTGCGAGCGCGATGGCAAGCTCTGCCGCGGCGACGAGGCTGCCGACGTCGGCCGTGCGCGCGCGCGCCGGATCGGCGGCGAGGTCGAGCGCCGTGCCATGGTCGACCGACGTGCGAATGAACGGCAGGCCGAGCGTCGCGTTCACGCCGTGCCCGAAGCTCGCCGCCTTGAGCACGGGCAGGCCCTGGTCGTGGTACATCGCCACGATCGCGTCGTAGTTGCGCGCGAGCGCCGGCACGAACACGGTATCCGCGGGCAGCGGCCCGTCCACGTCGATGCCCCGCGCGCGGGCGTCCGCGATTGCCGGTGCGATCACGTCCACGTCCTCGCGCCCGAGATGGCCCGACTCGCCGGCGTGCGGGTTGAGGCCGCACACCGCGATGCGCGGCGCGCGCACGCCGAAGGGCGCGACGAGGTCGTGCTGCACGATTTCCAGCGTCTCCAGCACCGCCGCGCGCGTGATCGCCGCGGGCACTTCGCGCAGCGGCACGTGCGTCGTCACCAGCGCGACGCGAAGCGCCGAGGGGCCCGGCTCGCTCACGAGCATCATCACCACGCGCGGCGTATGCGTGCGTGCGGCGAAGAACTCGGTGTGGCCGATGAACGGAATGCCGGCGTCGAGCAGGACGCTCTTCTGCACCGGCGCCGTGACGAGCGCCGAGAACGCGCCGGTTGCGCACGCGTCGCAGCCGTGCGCGAGCATCGACAGCACGCTGTGCGCGTTGGTGGGGTCCGGCCGGCCTGGCGTCACGGGTGCGGCGAGCGGCTGGTGCCACACTTCGACGATGCCGCCCGACGGCGCGAACGACGCCGGATCGTAGCTCGCATACCGCGGCGCGAGCCCGATGCGCTCCGCGCGCTCGAGCAGCAATGCCTGGTCGCCGAGGATCACCAGCCGCGCCGGGAAATGCTGCTCGACATGGCGCGCCGCGAGCATCGCGCACAGCTCGGGACCGATCCCCGCCGGCTCGCCTGCCGTGATCGCGAGCGTCGGACGCTCCATCAATGCGTCGACCGGCGACATGCGAATCCTTACATCAGTTGCACGTTCACGGGCGCGTTGCCGAACACCTGCACGTCGAACCCGCCGGCGGCGCGCAGGGTGAATCCGCCTTCCCCGTCGGCGTCGATGCGCGTCTGCGTGAACCCGTCGAGCGAATGTGCCGGTTGCCCGAACACCCAGAGCGATTCGAGCGGCTTCGCCGCGTCGATCTCGCCCGTGTGCTGCACCGCGCGCCCGAGCGGCAACGCGTAACCCTCGCGGCCGAACACCGGGAACTGATCGAGTTTCGCCTTGTAGCGAAGCACCTGGCGTCCAGCATAGCGCTGGCGGGTGTTGAGGTCGAACCAGCCGCCCGGCGGCAGCGCGACCTCCACCTCGCCGCCCGGCTGCACGATGGGCGCGACGAGCAGCGCTTCGCCGCACATGAACTGCGTCTCGAACGCCCGGGTGAGCGCGTTGCCGGGAAACGCGAGCGCCATCGCCCGCATCACGGGCAAGCCCGTCCGGCTCGCCTGCTTCACCACGCGCTCGAGATACGGAACGAGGCGATAGCGCAGCGCGAGCCATTTGCGCGTGATCGCTTCGGCTTCGCTGCCGAACGCCCACGGCTCGCGCTCGCCGATGCCGTGCATGCGCATGTGCGAGGAAAACACGCTCGCCTGCAGCCACCGGAGGTAGAGCTCCGCGGCCGGCTGCTGGCTGCCGTAGAAGCCGCCGATGTCCGAGCTGTGGTACGGACTGCCGCTCATGCCCCAGGACAGCCCGCCGCGGATCGAAGCCGCCAATCCCTCCCAGTCGCTCTGCGGATCGCCGCCCCAGCCCATCGGGTAGCGCTGGCTGCCGGCCCAGGCCGCACGGCTCCAGACGAGCGGCGGACCCTGGTCCTTCCTGAATCGTCCCGTCGCCTCGTACACGCACCGGTTGTAGAGCAGCGGATACACGTTGTGCAGCCGGCGGCCGCGATCGCCGTTGAACGCGACGGCGTCGTCGGGTACCTGCTCGCCGAAATCGCTCTTGATGACGTCGACGCCATCCTCGAACAGCGCCTGATGCGCATCGCGCCACCACGCGAACGCGGCGGGATTGGTGAAATCGAGAATGCCGCTCTCCGGCAGCGGTGTCAGGACCTTGCCGAACGGGCTCGAGGCCGGGGTGGTGTCCCAGCCGAAGATGTACGGATCGCCCTGCTCGTTCGCGAGCAGGTAGCGCCGCGACGCGAGCTCCTGGAACAGCGGCGAATGAATCGACACGTAGGGATATTCCCACACGCAGAGGCGCAGGTTCTGCGCCTTGATGCGACCGAGCATGCCGCGCGTGTCGCCGAACCGCGCCGGGTCCCAGCGGAAGTCGAAGCGCGTCTCGACGTTCCACGCGGCGCGCCCGTCGAGCGTCAGCACGTCGCACGGGATCTTGCGCTCGCGCAGCTTCACCGCCACGTCGATCGCTTCCTCGGGTGTCTTGTAGTAAGCGCGCGACACCCACAGGCCGAGGCTCCAGCGCGGCACTTCCGGCGCGCGTCCCGTGAGCTGCGTATAGAGGTCGAGGATCGACGCGGGCGTCTCCGCCGCCATCACGAACATGTCGAGCGCCTCGTCCTCGACCAGGAACGCGTAGCTGCGATGGGACCAGTCCGGGTAGCCGACGCCGTGCGTGACCATGCCCGGCGTGTGCACGAACAGTCCCCACGAGCCGCGTCCCGTGCCCGGGCTCCATGCGAACGGCGTGTTCTTGTACGACAGGCCCGTGTTGACGCCGAGCGCGTCCTCGACCTGCGAATGAATGAGCTGGCCGCGCTTGTCGAGCGGACCGAATTTCTCGCCGAGGCCGTACACGGGCTCGCCCGTCGCGAGCGCAAGCGCCGCGGTCCAGAGGCCGCCCTGGCGCAGGCGACCGAACGTGGGCAGGCGCGTGAAGCCGCGGAAGTGCTCGTCGGTGATCGATTCGAGCACCTGGGCACCGCGCCACAGCAGGCGGATGCGAAGCGGCACGCCGCTCACCTCGAGCGTCGCTTCACCGCAGGTGAACGACCACGCGCCCGATTCGAGCTGCGTGGTCTGACACGGCTTCGCGCGTGCCGTCACGATGCCGTAATCCGGACGGGTCGTCGGACCCACGCGCAGCCGAAAGATGCCGGGACCGAAAGCGGTCACTTCGAGTATGTCGCCGCTCGACGTCGCGAACGACGCGCCCGACGCCGTCTTGCCGAGGCTGTGCGGCGCTTCGAGGCGCAGGTACGCGGAGGGCTCGAGCTGCATCATCGCGTCATCCCGCGAAGCTGGGCTCGGGCTGGCCGGGGACGTCGACGCGCATGGCGAAGATCCCGCCCGACTGGGGCAGCAGCGCAAGCTCGCCCGCGTCGCGCTTCTGTCGCGCGGTGGTGATGTAGAGCGTGCAAAGATCCGCGCCGCCGAACGCGCACATCGTCGGGCACATCGCGGGCAGCGGGTGCTCGGCGATCGGCCGGCCGAGCGGCGAAAGCTGCATCAGCTTGCCTGCGCCGTAGAACGCCACCCAGTAGTTGCCGACGCTGTCCACCGCGGCGCCGTCGGGGCGCTCGGTCTCGCCGGACCATTGCGCGAACACGCGGCGGTTGGTCAGCGTGCCGCCCGCGACGTCGTAGTCGAACGCGTGCACGACGTGCGCCGGCGTATCGGCGTGGTACATCGTGCGGCCGTCGGGAGCGAACGCGAGCCCGTTGCTGATCGTCATGCCGCGGAACAGCTCGTGCAGCGAGAAGTCGCGATCGACGCGGTAGAGCGCGCCGCTGTCGCCGTCGCGATTCTCGTTCATCGTGCCGACGACGAGCCGGCCGCGCGGGTCGCAGCGTCCGTCGTTGAAGCGATGGTGGCGCGGGTCGTACGGCGCGTCGACGACCTTGCGCTCGAGCCGCCCGTGCGCGTCCGCGAGCCAGACGCCGTCGCGCAACGCCAGCACGAAACCGCCGCGCGCGCGCAACCCGAAGCATCCGATCGACGACGGCATGGCCATCGTCGCGTTTTCGCCGCTCGCCGGGTCGAAGCGATGCAGCGCCGGCGCGTTGATGTCGATCCAGTACAGCACCTGCTCGTCGCGCGACCATACGGGGCACTCGCCCAGGCTCGCGCGGGCATCCAGCACGCAGGTCGGCGTCGAAGCGATGGCGTTGGTCATGGCGCGAGGGTGAGGCGCATCGTACAAGAAAAGCTCTCGCCGGGCCCGAGCACGCGCATGCCGGTGCCGTGCTCGCCGTCGGCGGCGCGGTTGAACGCATCGGTCTCGTGCGTGACCGGCTCGATCGCGACGAAGCCGCGTCCCTCCGGGGCGTAGACGACGACGTACGCGCACGCGCGATCGGCTTCGCTCATGACATCGCGAGCGCCGCTCGTCAGCCGCGCGCAGCCGTCCCAGCCGGTGAACAGGTTGTCCAGCACCCGACCCCTCAATCGCTCGGTCCCTGGATCCGACGCAACGGGCTCGAGCGCCACCGGCAGTTGCGTCGCGTCGTTGCGCCACATGCCTCGCGCGCCGAATCGAAGCATCGTATCGGCATCTTTCGGGAAAAACGGATGCCAGCCCAGACCGAAGGGAAACGGCGTGTCGGACCGGCTCGCGATGCAGAGCGTCGCGCTCAGCGTCACGCCGCCGCCGTCGCGGGTCGACAGGCGCATGGTGTGCCACGCCTCGAACGACCACGGCCAGCCGGCCGGGTTGCGGCTCGCCTCGTGCGCGAGCGCGAGCTGCACCGCCTCGGCGCTGCGCGCGCGCACCTGCCACGGGCGCTGCCATCCCACGCCATGGATCGAATGCGGGTGCGAGCCGAAGTTGCGTGCGAGCGCGTAGGTGCGGCCCTCGAATCGCAGCGTCGCATCGCGGATGCGGTTGGAATACGGCACCAGCGGATAGCAGGCGCACGCGCGAACGTCGCCTGCACCGAGCGCCTCGGAGCTCGCCGGTCGCATCACGGGGCGGTCCTGCCACGTGAAGCGCGCGATGGCGCCGCCGACCGCGGGCGCGACCTCGAGCCGCGCCTCGCCGCTCGAAAGCGCGAGGGTGTCCGTCATGCGCCGGATCGCAGCGCGGTGATCCACTCCTGCGCGCGTCCGAGCAGCATGCTCATGTCCGAGCCCACCGCGACCCAGCTGTAGCCGTAGTCGATGAAACGCCGGACCATGGCGGGCGTCGGACCGACGATCCCGCACGGCTTGCCGATCTGCCGGCATTCGCGCGCTGCGCGCTCGAGCGCCGCCTGCACGTCCGCATGCGCGATGTCGCCGATGTGCCCCATGGCGGCCGCGAGGTCGCCGGGCCCTACGAACAGCGAGTCGACGCCGTCGACCGCGGCAATGGCCGGCAACGCGTCGATTGCGGCCGGCGTCTCGAGCTGCACGACCACGCAGATCTCCTCGCTCGCACGCTTGAGATAGTCCGCAACCGCCGCATAACGGCTCGCGCGATGCATCGCGGCGACCCCGCGTACGCCGTGCGGTGGATAGCGCGTGTACGACACCGCGCGCCGCGCTTCGTCGGCGTCCTGCACGAATGGGAACATCAGCGATTGCGCGCCTGCGTCGAGCGCGCGCTTGACCATCACCATGTCGTTCCACGGCACGCGCGTGATCGCGGCGGCCGGCGTCCCCGCGATCGCACGCAGGATCTCGACGGTCTGGGCGGCGTCGAGCGGCACGTGCTCGGTGTCGACGACGAGAAAGTCGAACCCCGCGCAGCCGAGCGCCTCGGCGACCGCCGGCGCCGCGCTCATGAACCACGTGCCGAGCGGCCGCCGTCCTTCGCGCAGGGCGCGCTTGAATGCGTTGGCGGGCAAGTCCATGGCCGATTGTAGCGTGCTATAAACGTGTCCATGCCCGCTCGTTACCCCGATCTCGCCGGCCGCGCGGTATTCGTGTCGGGCGGCGCATCCGGCATCGGCGCGGCGTTCGTGCGCGCGTTCGCGGAGCAGGGTGCGAAAGTGGCCTTCGTGGACATCGACGACGCCGCGGGACGCGCGCTCGCCGACGCGCTCGGCGAACGGGTGCGCTTCTTCCATTGCGACGTGCGCGACATCGCGGCGCTGCGCGATGCGATGGTCGCCGCTGCCGCTGCGCTCGACACGATCCGCGTGCTGATCAACAACGCCGCCCGCGACGATCGCAAGCCGGACGCGGACGTGACGCCAGAATACTGGGACGAGATGCTGGCGGTGAACCTGCGCCATCACTTCTTCGCCGCGCAGGCGGTCGCGCCGGGCATGGCGCGCGCGGGCGGCGGCGCCATCATCAACATGGGGTCGGTGTCCTGGATGCGCGGTCGGCCAGGGCTGTCGGCGTACACAACGTCCAAGGCGGCGATCATGGGATTGACGCGCACGTTGGCGCGCGCGCTCGGGGGGGACGGCATCCGCGTCAACTCGATCGTGCCGGGCGCCGTGCCGACCGAGCGCCAGAAGCAGTGGTTCACGCCCGAGCACGAGCGCGAGTTCCTCGCGCTGCAATGCCTCAAGGTCCGCGTTTCGGAAGACGACGTCGCTCGCACGGCGCTGTTCCTCGCATCGGACGAAGCGCGCGCGATCACGGGACACGGCCTGCTGGTCGACGCGGGGCTCGCGCAAACGTCGGTCGTCAGTTGACGCGCGGCGGCGGGTCACGCTGTGCGCAACGTTCTCACCAACCGCGACTTTCGGGCCGGCTTCGCCGAGATGGTGCCCGCCAACGTGGGCCTGACGCCGTTCGGGCTCGTGTGCGGCGTCGGTGCGGCGGCGGCGGGCACGAACCTGCTCGGTGCGCTTGGCATGAGCGCGATCATCTTCTCGGGGGCGGCGCAGATCCTCGCCATCCAGCTCCTCGCCACCGGCGCGCCGCTCGCGGTGATCGTGCTGACGTGCTTCGTCGCCGGCCTGCGCTTCCTGATGTACAGCGCCGCCATGGCGCCGTACCTGCGGCCGCTTTCGCCGCGCTGGCAGCGCGTGCTCGCATTCCTGCTCACCGACCAGGCGTTTGCCGCGTCGATCCGGCGCTTCGACGCCGGCGGCCATCCGCGCGAAGGCGCGATGCATTTCCTCGGCGGCGGCTTTGCGTTGTGGCTGTGGTGGCAGGTGACCAACGGCGTCGGCTACTTCGCGGGCAACCTGATTCCCCCATCGTGGTCGCTCGACTTCACCGTGCCGCTGTGCTTCGTCGGACTGCTCGTCCCGGTGCTGCGCACTTCGCCGGCGCTGATCGCGGCGCTGACCGCCGGCGTGGCGGTGATTGCGCTCGACGCGCTGCCGATGCGGCTCAGTCTCATTGCCGCGGGTGTCATGGGCATCGTCGCCGGAACGCTCGCCGACACCGTGGGTTCGCGATGGAAGCGACGCTGAAGATCTGGGCGATGATCGTCATCGTCGGCGCGCTCAACTTCGCCTCGCGCCTTTCGTTCATCGCCTTCTTCTCCCGCCGCGAGATGCCCGCGCTCCTGGCGAGCGCGCTGAAGTTCGTTCCCGCGGCGATGCTGACCGCGTTGATCGTGCCGATGATCGTGCAGCCGGGCGGACCGTCCGGCGGCGAAGCCCTGCCACGGGTCGTGGCCGCCCTGATCGCCGCCGCCGTGGCATGGCGCGTGCGCAGCCCGCTCGGTGCAATCGTGGCCGGCATGGTGGCGCTGTGGACCGGCAAGGCGATAATGGGGGTCTGATATCACCAAGCCCCTCACCCGCCCTGTCGGGCAGGGTGAGGGGAAGCCCATGCGCTTCGAAGGCTCCTCGACCTACGTCGCCACCGACGACCTCAAGCTCGCCGTGAACGCCGCGCTCGCGCTCGAGCGGCCGCTGCTCGTCAAGGGCGAGCCGGGCACCGGCAAGACGCTGCTCGCCGACGAGGTCGCGCGAGCGCTCGGGCGGCCGCTCTTCCAGTGGCACGTCAAGTCCACGACCAAGGCGCAGCAGGGGTTGTACGAATACGACGCGGTGTCGCGGCTGCGAGACTCCCAGCTCGGCGACGGTCGCGTCGCCGACATCGCGCACTACATCAAGCGCGGCGTGCTGTGGGACGCGTTCACGAGCGACACGCCCGCCGTGGTGCTGATCGACGAGATCGACAAGGCCGACATCGAGTTTCCCAACGACCTCCTGCGCGAGCTCGACCGGATGGAGTTCTACGTCTACGAGACGCATACGCTGGTCACCGCCAAGTTTCGGCCGTTGGTGATCATCACGTCGAACAACGAGAAGGAGCTGCCCGACGCGTTCCTGCGCCGCTGCTTCTTCCACTACATCCGCTTCCCCGACAGGGACACGATGACGCGCATCGTCGACGTGCACTTCCCGGGCCTGAAGAAGGCGCTGCTCGCCGAGGCGCTGGAAGTGTTCTTCGAGCTGCGCGAGGTGGCGGGACTCAAGAAGAAGCCGTCGACCTCCGAGCTCCTC
>DASXAF010000079.1:0-84928 GCA_036406955.1 Casimicrobiaceae bacterium | reverse complement strand
GTCGGCGACGCTTTCCGCCTGCGCGAGATCGAGCTTGCCGTTGAGAAACGCGCGGCGCGTGAATTCGCCGGGCTCGGCGAGGCGCGCACCGAGATCGATGCAGCGCGCGAGGAGAATGCGCAGCGCGGCGGGGCTGCCGTGCGCATGGAGCTCGAGGACGCTCTCGCCCGTATACGAATGCGGCGTGGGGAAATACAGCGCGAGCCCGGTGTCGATCGGCCGGCCCTGCGCGTCGCGAAACGTCGCGTACGTGGCCACGCGCGGCGCCGGGACGGTGCCGATGAGCGCCTGCGCCAGCGTCTCGATGCCCGTGCCCGACACGCGTACGATGCCGACGCCGCCGCGGCCGGGCGGCGTGGCAATCGCAACGATGGTCTCGGCAGCTACCGGCGCTTGGCCGCCAAAGCTGCCTGCTCCCGCGTGATCACGCGGTTCATGTGCCATTGCTGGAAGATCTGGATGCAGTTGTTGATCAGCCAGTACAGCACGAGGCCGGCCGGGAAGAACAGGAACATCACGGAGAAAGCGATCGGCATGAACTGCATCACCTTCGCCTGCACCGGGTCGGTCACCGGCGTGGGCGACAGCTTCACCTGCAGGTACGCCGTCACGGCGTAGATCACCGGCAGGACGAACCACGGGTCGGGCGCGGACAGGTCGTGGATCCAGCCGATCCACGGCGCGTGACGCAGCTCCACCGCCGATAGCAGCACCCAGTAGAGCGCGATGAACACGGGGATCTGCACGAGGATCGGCAGGCAGCCGCCGAGCGGGTTGATCTTCTCCTGCCGGTAGAGCTCCATCATCTTCACCTGGAGCTGCTGCTTGTCGTTGGCGTACTGCTCCTGCAGCGCCTTCATCTTGGGCGCGACGAGCTTCATCTTCGCCATCGAGCGCGCGCTCGCGTGGTTGAGCGGATAGAAGGCGCTCTTGATGAGGATCGTCATCACGACGATCGCCCATCCCCAGTTGCCGAGCAGCGAGTGCAGCCACTTGAGCAGCAGGAACAGCGGCGCGGCGATGATGGTGAAGATGCCGTAGTCGACGACCAGGTCGAGCCCGGGCGCGAGCTTGCCGAGCACCTCCTGGTCCTGCGGCCCGACATAGAGCTTCGCGGCGATCTCGCCCGTCTGGCCCGGCGGGATGGTGACGTTGTCGAAGCGCACGCCCGCGGTGTACAGCCCGTTGTCAAGCCTGGTGGTGTAGAACTGCCGCGGAACCGGCTTGTCCTGCGGCGGCAGCCACGCGACGACGAAGTAGTGCTCGATCATGCCGATCCAGCCGTCGTCGTTGTTGTGCGTGTAGGCGGGCTTGCGCGACGGGTCGGCGGCTTCCTTGTCGATCTCGGCGAATTCGACCTTCTTGAACTTGTCCTTCTCGTCGTAGACCACGGGCCCCACGAAGGAAGCGGGCGCCATCGAGTGCGTCGGCACCGATTGCTTGGTGTCGCGCATGAGCTGGAAGTACGCTTCCGGCGCGATCGGCGCGCCGCCGTTGTTGGTGATGTCGAACGCGGTGTCGATGACGTAGCTGCCGCGGTGGAACGTCATCACCTTGACGACCTTGTCGCCGTTGGCTGCGGTCGCCTGGAGGCGCAGCTCGAGCTTGTCCGCGCCGGGCGCGAGCTCGCGCGGCCCCGGCAGCGGCTCCCACACCGTTCGGTGGTTCGGCATGCCTTCGCCGATCAGGCCCGATTGCGCGACGAAGGTCCGCTCGGGCGTCCGCAGCAGCGCGAGATACGCCTTGCTCAGGTCCTGCGCGTCGCGATGCTTCGCGAGCGCGACCTGCGTGATGACCGCGCCCGTCGTGTCGATGTCCGCGGTGTAGAGATCCGTGCGGACGGCGATGATCTCGCCCGCCGGTGCCGCGGCGGTCGGTGGCGCGCCGGCGGGGACGGCGCCGGGCGCGGACGGCGTCGCGCTCGGCACGGCGGGCTTGGGCGCTTCGCCCGGCTTGGCGGGCTGCGTCACGGCTTGCGGCTGCGGCGGGGGCGCGTGCTCGCGCTCCCACTGCTGCCAGAGGTAGAAGCCCGAGAAGAAGAAGATCAGCAAGAGGATCAGGCGTTGGGTGTCCATGCCGGCCATAGATGACTTTCGTGCGGCGCGCTGGCCGCGCGCTCTTCAGGGAACGGGATCGTACCCGCCCGGGTGATAGGGATGACAGCGACCGATGCGCCGGACCGCGAGCCACGCGCCGCGCAAGGCGCCGTGGCGCTCGATCGCCTCGAGAGCGTAGTCCGAGCAGCTCGGATGGAAGCGGCAATTCGCGCCGAGCAGCGGGCGAAACAGCAACTGGTACGCGCGGACGAGCGCGACGAGCACGTGCTTCATCGCGCGAGGAGCTGCCGAAGCAGCGCGGCCGCCTCGTCGGCGGCTTCGCGGATCGATTCCCGCGCCACGCTCTGGCGCACGCGAACGATCACGTCGAAGCGCTCGATGGCCGGGCGCGCGGCGTGAAACGCTTCGCGCAGCCGCCGGCGCAAGCGATTGCGATCGACGGCCAGCGCGATCGCCCGGCGCGGAATGACGAAGCCGACCCGGCCGGGATGCTGAGCGGCGGGCGTGGCGATCAACTGAACATGGCGGCCGTCGAGGCGGGCGCCATCGCCGAAAATGGCCTCGAAGGCGCGTGCGCCGCGCAAGCGATACGCGCGGGCCCCGGGCGTGCGGCGCGGAATGCGCGGTGTCAGATGCGCGTCTGCCGCACGCGGCGCGATCAGACGGGCGTGAGCCGGACCCGCCCTTTTGCCCGCCGCGAGGCGAGCACCTTGCGCCCACCGACGGTCGCCATGCGGGCACGGAACCCGTGGTTGCGCGCGCGGCGGATCTTGGACGGCTGGAACGTGCGTTTCATGATTCAAAGCCCTGGAGTTCTTGTTGGCCGCGCTCGAGCGACTAAGGCGCGGGCGCGTCGGAAAAGCCTTACATTAGAGCGCGTTGCGGTGGTATCTGTCAAGGCCGCCCCGGCAGCGTCGCGCGGCGCAAGCGATCACTTGCATCGCCCGCCGCGGCAGCCGCCGCGGATGACGTTTTTGCCGCTGCGCGCGTCACCCGCCTGTGGATAACCGGCAGCCGCGCGGCTACAATCGCCGGCACAAAACGGCTGTCACGCTACGATCGCCACGCGTCAGGCAGCCAGGCGCTTCGGATGTTCCGCGCGCCGTCGGCACCTTTCCAGGACGTGAATATCGCACCCCACCCGCCCGCCTGGGCTGCTTGTCTCGCGGTGTTCGAGCGCGAGCTCACGCCGCAGCAATACGCGACCTGGATCCGGCCGCTCGCCTGCGCCGACGAGGCGGGGAGGCTGCGCCTGACCGCCCCCAACCGCTTCGTCCTCCAATGGGTGAAGGACCGTTTCGGCGGCCGCATCCAGACGCTCGCGCGGGAAGCGTGCGGCGCGGAGGTCGCGCTCGAGTTCGCGGTCGCGGATGCCCCGGCACGGGAGCCGGAACGCCCGGTACCCGTCGCCACGGCTGCCGTCGTCAACGGGCATCCCGGCCCGGCCGTGGCTGTGGACAGCCCGCCTGCCGCCGCGCCTCGGCCGGCGTTCCCGGCACCCGCCGCGCTGCCCAGGAAGCCCGAGCCGGGCGGCCTGAACCCGAGCTTCACCTTCGCTTCGTTCGTGGCGGGCAAGGCGAACCAGCTCGCCCGGGCGGCGGGCCTGCAGGTGGCCGACCACCCCACGTCGTACAACCCGCTGTTCGTGTACGGAGGCGTCGGCCTCGGCAAGACGCACCTCATCCAGGCGATCGGCCACCACATCCTCGCCCAGAACCCCGCGGCGAAGATCCGCTACATCCACGCCGAGACGTACGTCTCCGACGTGGTGCGCGCGTACCAGCACAAGGCCTTCGACGATTTCAAGCGCCACTACCGCTCGCTCGACCTCCTGCTGGTCGACGACATCCAGTTCTTCGGCGGCAAGAGCCGCACGCAGGAAGAGTTCTTCTACCTGTTCAACACGCTGATCGAGGCGCACAAGCAGGTCGTCATCACCTGCGACACGTACCCCAAGGAGATCGCGGGGATCGAGGAGCGCCTGATCTCGCGCTTCGGCTGGGGCCTCACCGTGGCGCTCGAGCCACCCGAGCTCGAGATGCGCGTGGCGATCCTGCTCGCCAAGGCGTCCCTGTCGGGGATGCGGCTGGACGAGCAGGTGGCGTTCTTCATCGCCAAGCACATCCGCAGCAACGTGCGCGAGCTCGAGGGCGCCCTGAAGCGCATCATGGCGTACTCGAACTTCCACGGCCACGAGATCAACCTCGCGATGGCCAAGGAAGCGCTGCGCGATCTGCTCGCCGTGCAGAACCGGCAGATCTCGATCGAGAACATCCAGAAGACGGTCGCGGACTACTACAAGATCCGCGTCTCGGACATGCATTCGAAGAAGCGCTCGCGCGCCGTGGCGCGGCCGCGCCAGGTCGCCATGGCGCTCGCCAAGGAGCTCACGCAGCTGTCGCTGCCCGAGATCGGCAGCAACTTCGGCGGGCGCGATCACACGACGGTTCTCCACGCCTGCCGCCAGGTCGCGAAGCTGCGCGAGACGCACTCCGACCTCAATCACGACGTCAATTTCCTGCTGCAGGTGCTGCGCAGCTGACGCGCGCAGCGCGGTCATCCCCGCGAAAGTGCGTCATCCCCGCGGAAAGCGGGGATCCAGTGTCGTCAGAGCCGCGGGCCCCTGCTTCCGCAGGGGCGACGAGCCCCCCGCCGGCGTCCGGCGCAACGGCGACCGGCGCACCCGCGCGCCGTCGCGTAACTCCCCTGATTTGGATGGAAAAAGTCCCCGGGAAACTGTATAATTTGTGGGCTATGGGGACCCTCCGGAAATGGCTCGAAACGGTCCCCAAACGATCCACAGCGGCTCCCGCGGTTTTCCTTGTCCTCCGCGTTGCGCCAAGCGTCTGAACGCATGGCGCAATCCCCGGTTGTACGCGTTTTCCGCGGTCTCCTATTAACGTTCTCAGGCGTTCATAGACTTCAACAATGCAACTGAAACAGATCGCTCGCGATTCACTGTTGCGTCCGTTGCAGGCCGTGTCGGGCATCGTGGAACGCCGGCACACGCTGCCGATCCTCGCCAACGTGTTGCTCGAGCAGAAGAACGGGCACCTCAACGTCACCGCGACCGATCTCGAGATGCAGATCACGGCCGTGAGCGAGCTCGCGGGCAAGGAGGGCCAATCGACGACGGTGGGCGCGCGCAAGCTGCAGGACCTCCTGCGTGCGCTGCCCGACGACGCGTCGCTCAACCTCGACGTCGCCGGCAGCAAGATGACCGTGCGCGCAGGCCGCTCGCGCTTCAACCTGCAAACGCTGCCCGCCGCCGACTATCCGCGCATCAGCCTCGGCGCCGAGCAGCTGCAAACGCTCACGCTGCCGCAGAAGGACCTGCGCGGCTTGCTGCGTCTCGCCGAGTTCGCGATGGCGCAGCAGGACATCCGCTACTACCTGAACGGCATGCTGCTGGTCGTCGACCAGGGCTCGCTGCAGGCGGTCGCCACCGACGGCCATCGCCTGTCGTGGGCAAGCCTCGCGGTCGCGGGGAATTTCACGCGCCAGGAAGTGATCCTGCCGCGCAAGACGGTGCTGGAGCTCTCGAAGCTGCTGCAGGACGTCGAGGATCCGGTCACGATCGACATCCTCGCCAACCAGGTGCGGTTCCGCTTCGGCAACGTCGAGCTCGTCTCCAAGGTGGTCGACGGCAAGTTTCCCGACTACAACCGCGTGATCCCGACGGGGCACACCCGGCAGGTGCAGCTCGCGCGCACGGAGCTCCTCGCGGCGCTGCAGCGCGCGGCGATCCTGTCCAACGAGAAGTTCCGCGGCGTGCGCCTCGTGCTGGGCGACGACACGCTGCGCATCATCTGCACGAACAGCGAGCAGGAGGAAGCCGAGGAAGAGCTCGAGGTGCCCTACAAGGGCGACGGCCTCGACATCGGCTTCAACATCACCTACCTCCTCGATGCGCTGCAGAACCTTTCCAGCGAAGAAGTGCGCTTCGCGTTCGGCGACGCCAACTCCAGCGCGCTCGTGACCATGCCGGATCGTGACGACTACAAGTACGTCGTGATGCCGATGAGAATCTGAATGTCCCTGCCGCAATTCCAGATCGACAGCCAGCCCGCTCGCAACGGCGACGACTACGACTCCTCCAGCATCAAGGTCCTGAAGGGCCTCGAGGCGGTGCGCAAGCGCCCCGGCATGTACATCGGCGACACGTCCGATGGCACCGGGCTGCACCACATGGTGTTCGAGGTGCTCGACAACGCGATCGACGAGGCGCTGGCGGGCTATTGCGACGACATCAAGGTCGTCATCCACGCCGACAATTCGATCTCGGTGGTCGACAACGGCCGCGGCATCCCGACCGACGTCAAGCACGACGACGAGCTCAAGCGCTCCGCCGCCGAGATCGTCATGACGGAGCTGCACGCGGGCGGCAAGTTCGACCAGAACAGCTACAAGGTGTCGGGCGGGCTCCACGGCGTGGGCGTGTCGGTCGTCAACGCGCTTTCGGACTGGCTGAAGCTGCGCATCTGGCGCAACGGCCAGGTCCACCAGATGGAGTTCCGCCGCGGCGTCGCGGTGGCGCCGCTCGCCGCGGCGGGGGCGACCGACCGTCGCGGCACCGAGGTGCACTTCATGGCCTCGCCGGACACGTTCTCGCGCATCGAGTACCACTACGACATCCTGGCGAAGCGCATCCGCGAGCTGTCGTTCCTGAACAACGGCGTCAAGATCGAGCTCATCGACCAGCGCGACGGCAAGAGCGAGAACTTCGCGCACGTCGGCGGCATCCGGGGCTTCGTCGAGTACATGAACCGCAGCAAGACGGTGCTGCATCCCAAGGTGTTCAGCGCGACCGGCGACAAGGACGGCGTCATCGTCGAGGTGGCGATGCAGTGGAACGACTCCTACGCCGAGTCGGTGCAGTGCTTCACCAACAACATCCCGCAGCGCGACGGCGGCACGCATCTCACCGGCTTGCGCCAGGCGATGACGCGCACCCTCAACAACTACATCGAGAAGGAGGAGGTCGCCCGCAAGGCCAAGGTCGAGACCACCGGCGACGACATGCGCGAAGGGCTCACCTGCGTGCTGTCGGTCAAGGTGCCCGAGCCGAAGTTCAGCTCGCAGACCAAGGACAAGCTCGTCTCCTCCGAAGTGCAGCCGATCGTGCAGGAAGTCGTGAGCGCCAAGCTGGCCGAGTTCCTGCTGGAGAACCCCGCCGACGCGAGGATCATCTGCGGCAAGATCGTCGACGCCGCGCGCGCGAGGGAGGCCGCGCGCAAGGCGCGCGAGCTCACGCGCCGAAAGGGCGTGCTCGACGGTATGGGACTGCCTGGCAAGCTCGCCGACTGCCAGGAGCGCGATCCCGCGCTGTGCGAGCTCTATCTCGTCGAGGGCGACTCCGCGGGCGGCTCCGCCAAGCAGGGCCGCGACCGCAAGTTCCAGGCGATCCTACCGCTGCGCGGCAAGATCCTCAACGTCGAGCGCGCGCGCTTCGACAAGCTGGTGAGCTCGCAGGAGATCGTCACGCTGATCACCGCGCTCGGCACCGGCTTCGGCCGCGCGACCAACGGCGAGAAGGAAGACAAGGACGCGTTCAACCCGGACAAGCTGCGCTACCACCGCATCATCATCATGACCGACGCGGACGTCGACGGCTCGCACATCCGCACGCTGCTGCTGACGTTCTTCTACCGGCAGATGCCGGAGCTGGTCGAGCGCGGCCACATCTACATCGCGCAGCCGCCGCTGTACAAGGCGAAGCAAGGCAAGGAAGAGGTCTATCTCAAGGACGACCACGAGCTGAAGCAGCACCTGCTGCGGGTGGCGCTGAAGGGCGCCGAGCTCGTGCCCGGCACCGGCATGCCGCCGCTCGCGGCCGAGTCGTTCGGCAACGTGGCGCGCGAGTACCTGCTTGCCGAGGCCGTCATCGAGCGCCTGGCGCGCCTGGTCGATCCGGCGGCGCTGCGTGCGGTGCTGAACGGCGTTCGCCTGGACCTGTCGAGCGAAGCGGCCGCACGGGGAAGCGCCGAGGCGTTGCAGGCCGCCATCGACGATGCGGAAGTCACCGTGGAAGCGCGCTACGACGCGTCGACGGAGACGCATCGCGTCGTCATCGTCCGCACGCATCACGGCACGCCGCACGCCACCGCGCTCGACGCGGACTTCCTCGCGAGCGGCGACGCCGCGCAGATCCACGCCGCCGCCGACGTGCTGCAGGGTCTCGTTCACGAAGGCGCGGTGATCAAGCGCGGCGACAAGCAGCAAGCGGTGAAGTCGTTCAAGGAAGCGCTCGACTGGCTGCTCGCCGAGGCGCGCAACGGAGTCGCGATCCAGCGCTACAAGGGCCTCGGCGAGATGAACCCCGAGCAGCTCTGGGAAACCACCATGGACCCGGGCGTGCGGCGCCTGCTGAAGGTGCAGATCGAGGACGTCATCGGCTCGGACGGCATCTTCTCGACGCTCATGGGCGAGCAGGTCGAGCCGCGGCGCGCGTTCATCGAGACGAATGCGCTCGGGGTTCGCAACCTGGACGTATAGGGATGGAATCGAGGGCGCGCGGCGCCCTCGACTTTATGGCGCTACGAAGATCATGAGGCGACTCGCGCTTTTCGCGCTGCTGCTCCTCCTCGGGGCGCCCGCAGCCGCCCAGCCCGCGATCACGCAGCTCATCGTCAAGCTCAAGCCGGCAGCCGAAAAGGCCGCGGTTTCACCGCACGTCGCGGTCCGCCGCGTTGCCGAGGACGCCGGCGTGGACGCGCGGCCGCTGCGAACGCTGGCGACCGGTGCGGTCGTGCTTGCGCTCGACAAAGCGGTCGATGCCGGCGCCGCGAAGGCGCTCGCCGCGCGCCTCGCCGCGCATCCGCTGGTCCAGTACGCGGAGCCCGACCGCCGCGTGCATCCCGCGCGGGTGGCGAACGATCCGCAGATGCCCGCGGAAACGTACCTCTACGCGGACCTGGCGGGTATCTCGGCGCTTCCGGCCTGGGACATCACGACGGGGTCGCCCTCGGTCGTCGTGGCGATCGTCGACACCGGCTATCGCCCGCACGAGGACCTCGTCGGCAGGCTGCTGCCGGGCTACGACATGGTGAGCGATCCTGCAACCGCGAACGACGGCGATGGCCGCGACCCGGATGCCAGCGACCCCGGCGACGGCATTCCGGCCGGGAGCGACACGGCCGACTGTCCCGTCAGCGTCAGCTCGTGGCACGGTACCGGCGTCGCCGGCATCGTGGCGGCCGATGCGAGCAACCTGAAGGACCTCACCGGCATCGACTGGTACGCGCGCATTCTTCCCGTGCGGGTGCTGGGCCGTTGCGGCGGGGACATGGTCGACGTGATCGAGGGCATCGCGTGGGCCGCGGGCCTCGCCGTCTCGGGCGTGCCGCCCAACCCCAACCCGGCGCAGGTCATCAACGTGAGCCTCGGCGGCGAGGGCACGTGCGACCCGGCCACCGCGGATATCATCGCCGCGGCCTATGCGCACGGCGTCACGCGCGCCGTCGTCGCGGCGGCAGGCAATGACGGTACCGACGTCGCCAACCACGTTCCGGCGAGCTGTCCCGGCGTGATCTCGGTGGCATCCACCACCTCGTCCGGCAATCTCGCGCGCTACAGCAATTTCGGTGCGACGGTGACGCTCTCGGCGCCCGGCGGCGATTTCAGCCGCGATGGCAGCGCGGTGCTACTGCCGGTCCTTTCGAACTCGGGCCTCTACGGCCCCGGCGCGGATAGCACCTGGTACGAAGGCGGCACCAGCCTCGCCGCGCCGATGGTCTCGGGCACCGTCGCGCTGATGCTGTCGGTCGCGCCGGACCTGACGAGCGACCAGGTGAGGAGCATCCTGGTCTCGAGCGCCAAGCCGTTCCCGGCGCCTTCCACGTGCAGCACCGCGAACTGCGGCGCCGGGATCGTCAACGCATTGAACGCGGTGCAGGCCGCGGCCGCCGTCGCGCCGGCTCGCGCGACGCTGCCCGTCGCGGAGTACTACAACGCGTCGCTCGACCATTACTTCATCACGTGGGGAGACGCCGAGCAGCGCAATCTCGACGAGGGCAAGACGCCGACGCGCTGGGTGCGCACGGGCTACGCGTTCAACACCTGGAGCGGCGCGCCGACGGCCGCCTCGCCGGTGTGCCGGTATTACATCCCGCCGGCGCTCGGCGACTCGCACTTCTTCGGACGCGGGACCGCGGAGTGCGATCAGACCGGGCAGAAGAACCCCTCGTTCGTGCTCGAGGATCCGGCGTTCATGCATCTGGTGCTGCCTGCGGCGGGCGCGTGCCCCGTGGGTACGACGCCGATCTACCGCGTGTTCAGCAACCGCGCCGACGCGAACCATCGCTACATGACCGATCCGAGCGTGCGCGACCAGATGGTCGCCGAGGGTTGGGTCGCGGAAGGCGACGGCCCCGATCGCGTCGTCATGTGCGCACCCCACTAGCCGGAGCGTTCGCCATGCCCGAAGGAACCGCGACGCCGCGCGATACGCGCGTCGACGATGTGCTCGCCCGTCTCGGCGTGCCGCGGGCGGACGCGCATCCCGGCGCAGGCCTGGGACCGGGCCGCTGGCAGGCGGGCGGCGCGACGATCGATTGCGTCAATCCCGCCAACGAGCGCCTGCTCGGCCGCGTGCGCCTTGCCTCCGCGGCCGACCTCGAGGCAGCGCTCGCCGGTGCGGCACAGGCCGCGCGCGCGTGGCGCACGGTGCCGGCGCCGCGACGCGGCGAGGTGGTGCGCCGCTTCGCGAAGCTGCTGCGCGAGCACAAGGACGCGCTCGGCTCGCTGGTCGCGCTCGAGAACGGCAAGATCAAGGCCGAAGGCGACGGCGAAGTGCAGGAGATGATCGACATCGCCGATTTCGCGGTCGGGCAGTCGCGCATGCTGTACGGGCGCACGATGCCTTCCGAGCGCGCAGCGCACCGCATGATGGAGCAATGGCATCCGCTCGGCGTCGTGGGGGTGATCACCGCCTTCAACTTCCCCGTGGCCGTGTGGGCGTGGAACGCGATGCTGGCGTGCGTGTGCGGCAACGCGGTCGTGTGGAAGCCCTCGCCGAAGACGCCGCTCTGCGCGATCGCCGTGCAGACGCTTGCGAACCGGCTGATGGAAACCCTCGAGCTTCCGCCGATCTTCACGCTCGCGATCTGCGACAACGCGCTCGCGCCGGCGCTCGCGGCGGATCCGCGCGTCGACCTCGTGTCGTTCACGGGCTCCTCGCAAGTCGGTCGCGAGGTCGCGCGCACGGTCGCCGAGCGCTTCGGCAAGTGCCTGCTCGAATGCGCGGGCAACAACGCCGTCATCGTCGCCGACGATGCCGACCTCGACCTCGTCGTACCGTCGGTCGTGTTCGGCGCCGTCGGCACGGCGGGGCAGCGCTGCACGACCACGCGGCGGCTGATCGTGCACCGCAGCCGCGAGGCGGAAGCGCTGGAGCGCCTGCAGCGCGCGTATGCGCAGGTCCGCATCGGCGATCCGCTCGAGCCGTCGACGTTGATGGGCCCGTTGATCGATGCGCAGGCGGTGAAGAGCTACGCCGCGGCGCTCGACGAGATCCGCGCCGCCGGCGGACGCGTGGCGTTCGGCGGACACGTGCGCCCGGGACCGGGCCATTGGGTCGAGCCGACCATCGTCGCCGGTGTCGCGCCCCACGCGCCGGTGGTGCAGCGCGAGACGTTCGCCGCGATCCTCCACGTGCTGCCGTTCGACACGATCGACGAGGCGATCGCGATCAACAACGGCGTGCGCCAGGGACTGTCCTCGTCGGTGTTCACGCGCAGCGTGCGCACGGCCGAAGCGTTCCTGTCTGCCGCCGGCAGCGACTGCGGCATCGCGAACGTCAACATCGGCACGTCGGGCGCGGAGATCGGCGGCGCGTTCGGCGGCGAGAAGGAAACCGGCGGCGGACGCGAGTCGGGATCCGATGCCTGGCGCGCCTACATGCGACGGCAGACCAACACCGTCAACTGGAGCCGCGAGCTGCCGCTCGCGCAGGGGATCCGGTTCGAGGTGGAGAAGCCCGCGCCGTAGCGCTGACGTCGTCCCCGCGAAAGCGGGGATCCAGCGTCGTCGACGGTGAAGTCACCGGGTCCCTGCTTTCGCGGGGACGACCTCGTCACTTCCTGAACATCCACAGCAGCAGCGTCAGCACGAGCGAGATGACAATGCTCGTGACGATCGGGAAATGGAACGACCAGCCTTCGCGCTCGACGTTGATGTCGCCCGGCAGGCGCCCGAGCCCGAGGCGCGCGATCCACGGCCAGGCGATGCCTGCGACGATGAACAGCACTCCGAGCGCGATCAGCAGCCGTTGCACGATGCGCCGCGCTCGCGCTACTTGCGCTTCTTCGCGTTCCCGGCGGCCTTGCGGGCGGTCTTCGCCGCGCCCTTCGCGGTGCGCTTGGCGGACGCCGTCGTGTCGCGCGACGCCGATCTCGCCGTAGTCTTCGCTGCGGGCCTCCCAGCGGTCGCCGGCGATTTCGCCCGGCGCACCGACGCATCGGCGTCGGCGCTCGCCGCCCGCGCGGTCACCGGCTTGCTCTTCGCGGCCGCGGTGCGCGCGCCTGCGCCGCGTTCACGCGCGGCGGTCAGCGCGGCGCTCGCGACATAAGCGGGCACTTCCGTGTCGCGCGACGTGCGTCCGCGCGTCGCGGCGCCCGTGCGCCGCGTCGGCGTCGTGCGCCCTGCCTTCGCATCCAGCAGCTCGACGGCGGCCTCGAGCGTCAGCGCGTCGAGCTGGTCGCGGTCGGGAACGGTCGCGTTCACCGCGCCATGCTTGACGTAGGGACCATAGCGCCCCGCGTGCAGCTCCACCGGCTGGCGGTCGCGCGGATGCGCGCCGAGCACGCGCAGCGGCGCCGCGCGCACGGGGCGTGCGCCTTTGCGGGCGGGGTCCTTCGGCTCGAATTCGAACCCGACGCTGCCGTCCTTCTGGCGCGCGAGGTACGCATTGAAGGGCCGGCGCGTGCGCGCGGACACGAACTGCAGCAGGTCGGTCTTGCCCGTGCGCAACAGCTTCTCCATCTGTGCGCGGTCGATCGGGCGCTGAAGGATGGTGCGTCCCGAGCGGAAGTCGCACGTGCGCCCCTCGCCCACGGCCTTCGAGCACACGTAGGCATTGGGCGTCTCGAACACGTCGTTGCCGCACTTGGGACACGGACCGAGCGGCGTCTGGCCCGTGAAATCGGGCGCCTCGCCGTCCTCGGCATCGAGCCGCGGACCGAAGTCGAATTCGACGGCCTTGTCGTCGGTGAGGCGAAGCTTGGCCGAGAACGGCCGGCCGAGGCGGCTGCGGAATCCGTCGAGCGGCCCGACCTCGCGCTCGCGCAGGAGCGTCTCGGCCTCCGACGGGTCGAGCTGGCGCCCGCCCATGATCTTCCAGAACCCGAAGTCGCAGTCGGGCTCGATGCACTGGAACTTCCTGTACTTCTCGTGGACCTCGCCGCCGCACTTCGGGCACGGTACGGACAGCGTGGCGAAATCGCCGGGGATCGTGTCGCTCTCGTAGTTCTTCGCCTGCGCGACGATGTGCTTGGTCATGCCGACGATCTCGCGCATGAAGTCCTTGCGCGAAAGCTGGCCGTGCTCCATTTGCGCGAGCTTGAACTCCCACTCGGCGGTGAGCTCCGGTGAGAAGAGCTCCGGGATCCCGAGGCCGTGCAGGAGCGTCAACAGCGAGAACGCCTTCGGCGTCGGCACGAGCTCCTTGCCCTCGCGCAGGATGTACCGCTCCTGGATCAGGCCCTCGATGATCTGCGCGCGCGTGGCCGGCGTGCCGAGGCCCTTTTCGCGCATCGCCTCGCGCAGCTCGTCGTCCTCGATCAGCTTGCCGGCGCCTTCCATCGCCGAGAGCAGCGTCGCCTCGTTGTAGCGCGGCGGCGGGCGCGTGGTGAGCGCGACGACGTCGACCTTCTCGGTGGCGACCTGCTCGTTGGGCGCGACGAGCGTCAGCGTGCCCTCCTCGCTCGCGGCCTCCTTGCCGTACACCGCCAGCCACCCCGGCGACACGAGCACCTTGCCTTCCGACTTGAACGGCTCGTCCGCGACGCGCGTGATGCGCGTGGTGACGAGGTATTCGGCGGCGGGATGGAACACCGCGAGGAAGCGCTTGACCACCAGGTCGTAGAGCTTCTGCTCGAGGTCGTTCAGGTGCTTCGGCCGCACCAGCGTTGGAATGATCGCGAAGTGATCGGACACTTTCGCGTTGTCGAAGATGCGCTTGTTGGGCCGCACCCACTTGTTCTTCAGGATGTTCCGCGCGAACGTGCCGTAGGCGTTCGTCTCGCGGAGCTCCTCGAGCGTCGCATTGACCGTGCCGACGTAATCCTCGGGCAATGCGCGCGAGTCGGTGCGCGGATACGTGAGCACCTTGTGCTTCTCGTACAGCGCCTGCGCGAGGGAAAGCGTGGTGCGCGCGGAAAACCCGAAGCGGCCGTTCGCCTCGCGCTGCAGGCTGGTCAGGTCGTAGAGCAGCGGCGCGATCTGCGTCGAAGGCTTCGATTCCTCGGTGACGATGCCCGGCTTGCCCGCGCATTTCTCGGCGATGGCCTGCGCGCGCTGCGCATCCCACAGCCGCTCGGCGCGCGCGTCGGGATCGTCGTCGGACCGCTTGAAGCCCTCGTCGAACCAGCGCCCCGTGTATTCGCCCGCCTGGGCGCCGAACGTGCCGATGACTTCCCAGTAGTCGCGCGGCACGAATGCGCGGATCTTCGCCTCGCGGTCGACCAGGATCGCGAGCGTCGGCGTCTGCACGCGTCCGACGGTCGTGAGCTGGAAGCCGCCGGCCTTGGAATTGAACGCCGTCATCGCGCGCGTGCCGTTGATGCCGACCAGCCAGTCGGATTCCGAGCGGCACACCGCGGCGTCGGCGAGCGGGCGCATCGCTTCGTCGCTGCGCAGCTTCTCGAAGCCCTCGCGGATCGACGCGGGCGTCATGGACTGCAGCCACAGCCGCCGGATCGGCTTGTCGGCCTTCGCGAACTGCACGATGTAGCGGAAGATGAGCTCGCCCTCGCGCCCGGCGTCGCACGCGTTGATGAGCGTGGCGACGTCCTTGCGCTTGATGAGCCTGAGCAGGACCTTCAGGCGATTCTCGTTCTTCTCGATCGGCCGCAGGTCGAACTTCGACGGTATCGCGGGCAGGTGCGCGAACGTCCACTTGCCGCGCTTCACCTCCTCGTTCTCGGGCATCGCGATCTCGAGCAGATGCCCGACTGCCGACGAGAGCACGTAACGATCGCTCTCGTAGTAGTCGTCGTGACGCGTGAAGCCGCCGAGCGCCCGCGCGACGTCGGCGGCGACGGAAGGCTTCTCGGCGATGATGAGGCTCTTGGTCACGAAGCTACCCGCAAAAAGGGAGGCCGATACTACAGAAGGTCTGCGCGGCGGGGCAAGGAAACATTTGGACGACTGCCGCGCCGCCGCGACGCAGGCAGCCGCAGACCACTGATTTCAAAGTGACAAACGTCCGAAGCCGCCGCGGCTGCAGCGCCGACGTCTGACATCGCCGGCGCGACGTGCGTTCAACCGCGCTGCCAGCGCCCGCCAGGAATCGCGACGGCGTTACCTGCAAGCTCCAGCGCGACGAGCGCGGTGACGACGCGTCGCGCGTCGAGCGTGGTGCGCGCCACGAGCGTGTCGACATCGCACGGATCGTGCCCGAGCGCGCCGTGCACGGTCTTCTCGTCGCCTTCGAGCGTCGCGCCCCTCGACTCGCCTGCAGTGGGGACCGTGTGCTCGATTCCCAACTCCGCGAGCACGTCCTCGGCCGTCTCGACGAGCTTCGCCCCTTCGCGGATCAGCTTGTGACAGCCCTTGGAGAACGGCGAATGGATGGAGCCCGGGATCGCGAACACGTCGCGTCCCTGGTCGCCTGCGCAGCGCGCCGTGATGAGCGATCCCGACGACAGCGTCGCCTCCACCACGAGCACGCCGCGCGCGAGGCCGCTGATCAGGCGATTGCGTCGCGGGAAGTTCTCCTTGGCAGGCGGCGTGCCGGGCGCGTGCTCCGACAGCATGGCGCCGCGCGCTGCGATGTCGTGCGCGAGCGCGCGGTGCCGTGCGGGATACACGCGGTCGAGGCCCGTCGCGCACACCGCGACGGTGGACGACGCGCCGGCGAGCCCGCCTTCGTGGGCGGCACCGTCGATGCCGAGCGCAAGACCCGACACGATGGTCAGGCCCGCGTCGGACAGCGCGCGCGCGAAGTCGCGCGCGTTCTGCGTGCCGCCCGGCGTGGCATGGCGGCTGCCGACGATCGCCAGCGCCGGACGATTCAGGAGCTCGCGCCGCCCGACGAAGAACAACGCCGGCGGCGCATCGCCGATGTCGAAGAGCGCCCGCGGATAATCCGCATCGTCCCAGGCGACGACTTCATGCGCGGGATCGGACAGCCACGCGCGCGTGCGCTCGCTCCGCGCGGCATCCACCGGGGCGGCGAGGCGCTCGGCGGTCTCCTCGGGAACGACGTTCAGGAGCCGCGCACGCGGCGCGGCGAGCAGCGCTTCGGGGTCGCCGAATTCACGCAGCAGCGCGGCGAGGGCGCGCGCATTGAGATGCTTTTGCGCGAGTGCGGCCCATGCCAGCGCGCGCCCGGTGGGCATCGCCTGCGCGCGCGGCGGCCCTGCTAGGGCTTGCGCACCGTATCGCCGACGCGCACGGAGTCCGACGAGTTCACGACCAGCGCGTACGACACGCGGTCGAACACGCGAAACACCATGAGCAGCCCGGTGCGCTCGTCGGGGACATCGAGATACCTGGGCGCCGAGTACCACGTGGTCTGGTCGAAATAAGGCAGCAGCGCGGGCGGCTGCTCCTGTCCGGGACGCCGGTCACGGATCGGCGGCACGACGCGATAGATCGCGAGGACGTGGCCCGGCTCGAGCCCGTCCTCGGCACCCTTGTCGAGCGTCACGACATAGCCGCGCCCCGTCTCCGCGCCTTCGTAGGCGAGCTGGATGATGTGGCCGTCGATCGCCTTGTCGGGCGAGTGCGGCACGTAATCCTGCAGCGGCTCGCGCGGCGCGGGCAGCAGGCGATCGCCCAGCACGATTTCCTCGCGGGCCGTCTCGATGCGGATCGTCGACACGTCCGCGAAACGCTCGACGCGCGCCGTGCCGAGGTAGCTGTTCTCGTAGCCCAGGACCTCGCCGTCGGCGCTGACCAGGCGATGCGACGGGCGATACAGGTACCAGAGGTCGCCCTGCTGCGGGTCGAGCCCGACGGCGTACATCAGGTCGTTGGCGCCGCGCACGACGCGGTCGTCGCGTCCGGCGACGATCTCCGCGGCGCCCGAGAGTCCCGTCGGCCCGGTGACGAGGGGCTTGGTGAGGAACGGCTCGATGTCGCTCAGCGGGATCGGGGGAATGGCCTGCGCTTCCAGCGGCGTGGCGCGGATCGTGGGCTCGAGCCGTACCGTGGGACGCGGCCCCGACGCGAGCGAGAGCCTCGGGTTCGCGCCGCTCTGGTCGAGCGTGATCACGTCGCCCGGATAGATGCGATGCGGGTTGTGGATCTGGTCCCGGTTCATCCGCCATACCTCGGGCCAGCGCCACGGGTCCTTCAGGAACTTGCCCGCGATGGTCCAGAGGGTGTCGCCTTTTTGCACCGTGTAGCTCTGCGGCGCGTTATCCGCGACGGCTACGCCCTGCGCCGTGGCGGGCGGGGAGGCCACCAGCATGGCAACGGCCGCCATGGCGGCCAGCGGGCGCATCCTTGTGATAAAGTGTTGAAGCATATGGCCTCTTCCCGGTAAGGCAGAATTTGCTATCGTCCTAAACTGCCGTAAAATAAGGGACTTGAAGCGGATTCTGCATGCGTCACTTGCATTTGGCAAGCCAGACCCACACGTAGCGGCATGGCTCTGCTCCGTATCCTCGAATACCCCGATCCCCGGCTGAAGAAGGTCGCTTCGCCGGTCACGGCCTTCACGCCCGAGGTCGAAAAGCTGGTACGCGACATGGCCGAAACCATGTACGCGGCCCCCGGCATCGGCCTCGCGGCCACGCAGGTCGACATGCACAAGCGCGTCATCGTCATCGACATCTCTGACACCCGGGACCAGCTCCGCGTCTTCGTCAACCCCGAGCTGGTCGCGGCCGAGGGCGAGGCCGAGTGCGAGGAAGGCTGCCTGTCCGTTCCGGGTTATTACGACAAGGTCACCCGGGCCGCACGGATCACCGTGCGAGCCTTCAACGAACGCGGCGAGCCCTTCACGCTGGACACCGACGGTCTGCTCGCCGTGTGCGTTCAGCACGAAATGGACCACCTCGAGGGCAAGGTCTTCGTCGAGAAGCTCTCGCCCCTCAAGCGCGCGCGCCTCCTCGCCAAGCTGCGCAAGAAACAGAAGCTCGCGAGCTGAGCGCCGAACCCCCCTCGCTTCGGGTCGGCTTCGCCGGCACGCCCGATTTCGCGGCCCATGCCCTTCGCGCCCTCCACGAGGCCGGCTACACGATACCGCTGGTGCTCACGCAGCCGGATCGTCCGCATGGCCGAGGCCTGAAGCCCGCCCCGTCCGCGGTCAAGCGCTATGCGCTGCAGCATCGACTAGAGCTACGCCAGCCGGCCTCGCTCAAGTCCGCCGAGCCGCAGGCCGACCTCGCCGCGCGGGCGCTCGACGTGCTCGTGGTAGCCGCGTATGGGCTCATTCTGCCGCGCGCGGTCCTGGACTGGCCGCGCCACGGATGCCTGAACATCCATGCGTCCGTGCTGCCGCGCTGGCGCGGCGCCGCGCCCATCGCGCGCGCGATCGAGGCCGGCGACCACGAGAGCGGCGTGACCATCATGCGCATGGACGAGGGCCTCGACACGGGGGCCATGGTGGCGGTGCGCAAGCTCGCCATCGCGCCACGCGAGACGGCCGGCTCGCTGCACGACAAGCTCGCGGAGCTGGGGGCCCGCGCGATCGTGGATGTCCTGGCGGACCTCGCCCGCGCGGGCCGGCTGGACGCCACCCCCCAACCGGACGCGGGCGTCACCTACGCGCACAAGATCGGCAAGGAGGAAGCCGCCATCGACTGGGAGCAAGCGTCGGCGGTCATCGACCGGCGCATCCGCGCCTTCGATCCGGCGCCGGGCGCGTTCACCGCGCTGAGCGGCCGCATCGTGAAGGTCCTGGCCGCCGAGCCGGTCACGCCGGAGCATCGCGCGAGCCCGGGTGCCGTATTGGCCGTCGGCCAGCAAGGCATCGAGGTAGCCTGCGGTGAAGGGGCGCTTCGCCTCACCGCGCTGAAGCCCGCGGGCGGCCGGGCCATGCCGGCCGCCGCTTTCGCAGCCGGCCGCGCGCTCGCATCCGGCACGCGCTTCGACGTCCATGCGTTGCGCTGAATTCCGGATGCACGACCCCCACGCCCGCTGCTCCTGCCGACCGCCGGCGGCCCGGCGCGACTGACGATGCAGCACGAGCAGGCGCAAGCCGCACGCGCCGTCGCCCGCGTGCTCGAGGGCGCGACGTTGTCGAACGCGCTGGCAGCCGTGGACGATGGCAGCGCGTTGCGCGGCCGCGCGCTCGTGCAGGAGCTCGCGTACGGGACGCTGCGTCACTGGGGCACGCTGCGCACGATCGTCCACGCGCTCGCCGCCCGCCCGATCGCAGACGCGCCGGTGCGCGCGCTCGTCGCCGTCGCGCTGTACCAGGTCGCGCATACGCGCGCGCCCGCGTTCGCCGTCGTGGATCGCGCGGTCGAGGCCGCTGCGCTGCTCGGGTGTCCCGCCGCGAAGGGGCTCGTGAACGCGCTGCTTCGCCGCTATCTGCGTGAGCGCGCAACCATCGATGCGAGCGTGTCACGCGACGCAGTCGCGCGGTGGTCGCATCCCGAATGGTGGATCGAGCGCTTGCGGCGCGATCATCCCGCGCACTGGGAATCGATGCTCGCCGCGGGCAACGCGCGTCCGCCGCTCTCGTTGCGCGTCAACGCGCGCAGCACCACGCGCGAAGCGCTTCTCGCGACGCTGCGCAGCGCGGGCATCGCGGCCGAGCCGCAGGGCGAGAGCGGGCTGATCGTCGACCCGCCGCGGCCGGTGACCGAGCTGCCCGGTTACGACGAAGGCCTGTTCGCGGTGCAGGACCTCGGCGCGCAATTGACGGCGCCCCTGCTCGACCTCGCGGACGGCCAGCGCGTTCTCGACGCGTGCGCCGCACCCGGCGGCAAGGCGACGCACATCGTCGAGCACGCGGACGTCGAGCTCGTCGCGCTCGACGCCGACGAAGCGCGCCTCGCGCGCGTGCGCGACAACATCGCGCGGCTGCGCCACGCCGATCGGCGCATCACCGTGTTGTGCGGCGACGCCAGCGATCCCGCCTCGTGGTGGGACGGTCGCCTGTTCGACCGCATCCTCGCCGACGTGCCGTGCAGCGCATCGGGTGTGGTGCGCCGCCATCCGGACGGCAAATGGCTGCGCAGGCTCGGGGACGTCGCCGCGTTCGCGACGCTTCAGGATCGCATCCTCGAGTGCGCCTGGCCGCTGCTCGCGCCCGGCGGCAAGGTGCTGTACGTCACCTGCTCGGTGTTCGCCGAGGAGAACGAGGCGCGGGTCGCGTCATTCACCGTGCGGCACCCCGACGCGTTGCGCGAAACACTCACGTTCCCGGGCGGCGTCGCGCATGCGGGGGGCCAACTCTTGCCTTCGGCCGAAGCCGCGGGCCACAATCAGGACGGGTTCTATTACGCGCGGCTCCGCAAGGCGTGACGCGGCGTTCTGCCGCGCCGATCCGTCACCGGGAACGGGGGCACGAAGCCGCGACCGTCCCGGACGGTTGCGCGGGCCCTTCCCATGCCGCTTGCGTCGCGCAATCCGATGCCCGCTCACGCCCGCCGCAGCGCGCTGCGCACCATCGCCGGTCTCGCGCTGTGCGCGGTAATCGCGCTCGCCGCGCGCGCGGAGCCGATTCCCGTACGCTATGCCGAGCTCGCCGTCGACGAAGGCGACGTCCTCCTGTCGGCGCAGTTCGACCTCGCGCTGACGCCGCCGCTCGAGGAGGCGCTCGAGAAGGGCATACCGCTGTATTTCACGATCGACTTCGAGCTGACGCGCCCGCGCTGGTTCTGGGTCGACGAAAAAGTCCTGCAGTGGTCGATCACCTATCGCGTGTCGTACAACGCGCTCACTCGCCAGTATCGCGTCGCGAGCGGCCCGCTCGCCGGCGCGAGCTTCGACACGCTCGCGGACGTGCAGCGCTTCGTCGGGCGCGTGTCGTCGCGCCCGATCGCGCGCGTGGACAATCTCGTGCGCGGCGCGCGCTATGAGGCGATGCTGCGCATGAAGCTCGACGTGAACCAGCTGCCCAAGCCGTTCCAGCTGAACGCGCTCGCCTCGCGCGAGTGGCAGCTCGACTCCGAGCCGTATCGCTGGACGTTCACGCCGTGACCGGGCTCCTCCACTCGCGCACGCTGCGCTGGCTGCTGCTGATCTGCGCATGCCTCGCCGCGATCACCGTCTTCCTGCTCGCGACGGCAACCGCGAACACCGAGCTCTTCGCGGGCCACTACGACACGCTGGTGATCGCCAACGGCGGGCTCGTCGGCCTGCTCATGCTGCTCGTCGGATGGCAGGTGCTCAAGCTCTGGCGCAAGGTGCATCGCGGCGTGTTCGGCTCGCGCCTCGCGATTCGCCTGGTCCTGCTCTTCGCGCTCGTCGCGGGCCTGCCCGGCCTGGTGCTCTACACCGTGTCGGTGCAATTCATCGGCCGCAGCATCGAGAGCTGGTTCGACGTGCGCGTCGACCGCGCCATGGAAGGCGGCATCAACCTCGGCCGCAGCTCGCTCGAATACCTGCAGAAGGAAACGGCGAATCGCGCCACGACGATCGCGGCGGCGCTCGCCGACGCACCCGAGGGCGCGGCCGCCGCGCTGCCGCGCGTGGCCGAGCAGACGGGCGCATTCGAAGCCGTGCTCTTCGGCACCGGCGGCAACGTGCTCGCCGTGGGCGGTGTGGGCGGGACGATCCGCACCCCGGAGCCGCCGCCCGGCGAAGCGCTGCGCCGCGCGCGCCTGCAGCAGACCTACGCGCAGGTCGAGCAGAATCCTGAGCGCGGGCTCCTGATACGCGTCGTCGTGCCGGTGAACAGCCCCGCGCGCCTCGACCCTGCGACGGTGCTGCAGGTGATCGAGCCCGTGCCGCGCGCGCTCGCGCAGGACATGGACAAGGTGCAGGCGGGCGCCCGCGACTATCAGGAGATCTCGTTTTCGCGTGCGGCGCTGAAGCGCCTGTACACGCTGACGCTCACGCTCACGCTGCTGCTCGCGCTCACCAGCGCGCTCGGCCTCGCGGTCGTGCTGTCGGAGCGCTTCGCCGAGCCGCTCGGATTGCTCGCCGAGGGCACGCGCGCCGTCGCGGGCGGCGACTTCACGCGGCGACAGCCGGTGACGTCGCGAGACGAGCTCGGCGTGCTCACCGAGTCGTTCAACACCATGACCGCGCAGCTCGCCGAAGCGCAGGCGCGCGACGAGGAGTCGCGCCGCGCGATCGACACCACGCGCGCGTACCTCGAGAGCATCCTGGCCAACCTCTCGTCGGGCGTGCTCGCGTTCGACGATGGCCTGCGGCTGCGCACCGCCAATCCGAGCGCCGCGGTGATCCTGCAGCAACCGCTCGCCGAAGTCATGGGCGAAACGATGGGCGAGTGGGGCAAGCGGCTGCCCGCGCTCGCGGCATTCGCCGAGCTCTGCGCGGAAGGATTCCGCCAGGCGCGCGACGGCCAGTGGCAGCGCGAAGCCGAGCTCACCGTCGCGGGACAATCGCGCACGCTGCTGCTGCGCGGCACGCGCCTTCCTGGCGCACCGGTGCCGGGTTACGTGGTGGTGTTCGACGACGTGTCGGAGCTGCTGCAGGCGCAGCGCGACGCCGCGTGGGCGGAAGTCGCACGCCGTCTCGCGCACGAGATCAAGAATCCGCTGACGCCGATCCAGCTCTCCGCCGAGCGCCTGGTGCACAAGCTCGCCGGGCATCTGGAAGGCAGCGACGCGGAGACGTTGCGCCGCGGCACCCAGACGATCGTGTCGCAGGTGGCCGCGATGAAGCACATGGTGGACGATTTCGCGATCTACGCGCGCCAGCCGCGCCCCGGCCAGCTCCAGGCGGTGGACCTGGCCGCCCTCTTGCTCGACGTGCTGGCTCTATACGACAATCTGCGGCCGCACGTCGCGCTGTCGCTGCCCGACACGCCGGTCGTCGTCCAGGGCGAGCCGACCCGTCTTCGCCAAGTGTTCCATAATCTCATCCAGAATGCGGTCGATGCGCAGGCCGACGTCCCCGATCCCCGTTTCGCGATCAACCTCACTGCCGCGGGCGGCGAGGTGACGCTGTCGTTCACCGACGGCGGCCCCGGCTTCTCGCCGGACGTCATCGCGCACGCATTCGAGCCTTACGTCACCACCAAGGCCAAGGGCACCGGGCTCGGCCTCGCCATCGTGAAGAAGATCGTCGACGAGCACGGAGGCCGCGTGATGCTGGAGAACGCGTCGCCGAGCGGCGCGCGCGTCACGCTCACGCTGCCGGCCGCGCGCACGGCCGCGGCGGCGGCCTGATCGGTCAACAAGGGGAGCAATCGAGGGTGCAGGCACGTGAAATTCTGATCGTGGACGACGAGGTCGGCATCCGCGAGCTCCTCTCCGAGATCCTGCAGGACGAGGGTTATCACGTCGCGGTGGCCGAGAACGCCGGCGAAGCGCGCGCGTATCGACAGCGTCATCAGCCGGCGCTCGTGCTGCTCGACATCTGGATGCCCGATGCCGATGGCGTGACGCTGCTGCGCGAATGGGGCGCGAGCGGAATGCTCACCATGCCGGTCGTGATGATGTCGGGCCACGGCACGATCGAGACCGCGGTGGAAGCGACCAAGATCGGCGCGTTCGATTTCCTCGAGAAGCCCATCGGGCTGTCGAAGCTCCTCGGCACGATCAACCGCGCGCTGAAGAGCGCCGCGGCCCAGGAGCCGCACCGCATCTCGCTTGCCGCGCTCGGCAGCAGCGCGCCGGTGCGCGAAGCCGAGCGCGCGCTCGAAACGCTCGTTGCCGCGCGCAAGCCCATCCTCGTTCTCGGCGAGCCGGGCACGGGTCACGACGTTGCCGCGCGCGCGCTCCAGCAGCGCGACGCGCCGTTCGTCGTGCTGCCGAACGGCGCCCGCCTCACCGCGAACCCGCTGTCGCTCATCGAGGAAGCGCGCGACGGCGTCGTGTACCTGCAGGAGATCGGCGCGTACGGCAAGCCCGAGCAGAAGGGCCTCGCTTTCCTGCTGTCGAAGCTCGATCGCAACAACGTCACGCTGGTCGCGACCAGCGCCGAGCCGCTCGGCAATCTCGCGGCCGATGGACGCTTCGACGCGTCGCTCCTCGCGCAACTGTCGCCGGGCGCCGTGATCCTTCCGCCGCTGCGCCAGCGGCGTGACGACATCCCGCTGCTGATCGAGCGGCTCTGGAAAGACGACGGCGACGGCAGCGCGCCCTCGCTCCTCGCCACGCTGGCGCCCGCCGCGCTCACCGCGCTGCAGAGCGCGCACTGGCCCGGCAACCTCGATCATCTCGCCGGCGTGGTGTCGAATCTGCGCCTGACACGCGGCGACGTGACGCCTGAGCACGTGAAGCGCCTGCTCGGCGAGGCCGCCGCGCCCGCGCCGCCGGTCACGCCCGAGATCGCGGCGCGCTTCTTCGAGCTTCCGCTGCGCGAGGCGCGCGAAGCATTCGAGCGGCTGTATTTCGAGCAGTTGCTCGGCCGCGAGCAGAGCAACATGAGCAAGGTTGCGGAAAAGGCCGGCCTCGAGCGCACGCACCTCTACCGCAAGCTGAAGCAGCTCAACATCCGCTTCTCGCGCCGCAGCGAAGATCCGCTCCTGTGAGTGCCGGCCAAGGATGAGCGCCGCACGGCCGCCCGAACGCGCTCGCCCCCCGCCGGGGGGAGGCGGCGCGAAGCGCCGCTTCGGGGGGCAACACACAAGCGCCGCACGGCCGCCCGAAGGCGCTCGCCCCCCGCGAGGATGGAGGCGGCCGCGTAGCGGTCCGCCCTGGGGCTGACGTTTTCATGGCCACGCCCGCGATCGCTGCCGCCCATCGTCAACGCATGGCGCCGCTGATCGTCGGCGCGATCGGGGTCGTGTACGGCGACATCGGCACGAGCCCGCTGTACACGCTGCGCACGGCCTTCTCGGGCGAGCACGGGCTCGCGCTCACCACCGAGAACGTGCTCGGGGTGCTGTCGATGATCGTCTGGGCACTGGTGATCGTGGTGACCCTGAAATACGCGACGCTCATCATGCGCGCCGACAATCGCGGCGAAGGCGGCATCCTCGCGCTCACCGCGCTCGTGTCGCGCGGCCTCGAGGATCGCGCGCGGCTGCGCTGGTGGCTCGTCGGCCTCGGCATCTTCGGCGCGGCGATGTTCTACGGCGACGGCATGATCACGCCGGCGATCACCGTGATGGGCGCGGTGGAAGGCCTCGCGGTCATCGCGCCGTCACTGCACGCCTTCGTCGTGCCGATCTGCGTGCTGATCCTGGCCGGGCTGTTCGCGCTTCAGCGCCACGGCACCGGACGTATCGGCGCATGGTTCGGCCCGATCATCGGCGTCTGGTTCGTCGTCCTCGCCGTGCTGGGGCTGATGGAAGTCGCTCGTTCGCCCACCGTGCTCGAGGCGCTGAACCCGTTCTACGCCGCGCGCTTCATCGTCGACTATCCGGTCGGCGCGTTCTTCGCGTTCGGCGCGGTGGTGCTCGCCATCACCGGCACCGAGGCGATGTACGCCGACATGGGTCACTTCGGCGCTACGCCGATCCGGCGCGCATGGATCTACTTCATCATGCCGGCGCTGATACTGAACTATCTCGGCCAGGGCGCGCTCGTGCTCGGCGATCCGTCGGCGATCCAGAATCCGTTCTATCTCCTCGCGCCGCAATGGGCCCGCGTGCCGCTGCTGGTGCTGGCGACCGCCGCGGCGATCATCGCCTCGCAGGCCGTCATCTCGGGCGCCTTCTCGCTCACGCGCGCCGCGATCCAGATGGGCTACTCGCCGCGGCTCACCATCCAGCACACCTCCGAGCGCGCGATCGGGCAGATCTACGTGCCGTTCATCAACTGGATGCTGTTCTGCGCCGTGATCGCGCTCGTCGTGGGATTCCGCAGCTCCGAGGACCTCGCGAGCGCATACGGCATCGCGGTGATGATGGCGATGCTGATCGACTCGCTGCTGATCTTCGTCGTGATGCGCAGGCTGTGGCGCTGGCCGCGCCTGGTCGCGGCGCTCATCGCGGCGCCGTTCGCGCTGATCGACGTATTGTTCCTCGCGTCGAACGCGTTCAAGATCCCCGAGGGCGGCTGGTTCCCGCTCCTGATCGGCGGGATCGTCTTCACGCTGCTCACGACGTGGAAGCGCGGCCGCAGCGTGCTCATGCACCGGCTGTCCGAGGACGCGATGCCGCTCGACGTCTTCATCCAGAGCATCGACGCGTCGCCGCCCGTGCGCGTGCCGGGCACCGCGGTGTTCCTCACCTCGACGCCCAACCGCGTGCCGCACGCGCTGCTGCACAACCTCAAGCACAACAAGGTGCTGCACGAGCGCGTGGTGTTCCTCACCGTGGTGACGCGCGACGTGCCGTTCGTGCCGGACGACGAGCGGCTCGCGGTGAAGTCGCTCGGGTGCGACTTCTACGGCATGACCGCGGACTACGGCTTCAAGGAGGACCCCGACGTGCCCGAGGTGCTGGAGACCAGCGCGCAGCGCGGCTTCGTGTTCGACATGATGGACACGTCGTTCTTCGTGTCGCGCGAGACGCTGATCGCGACGGTCGCGCCCGGCATGGCGCTGTGGCGCGAGAAGCTGTTCGTGTCGATGTCGAAAAACGCGACCAAGGCGTCGGAGTTCTTCCAGATCCCGACGAATCGCGTCGTCGAGCTCGGGACGCAGGTGGAGTTGTAGCGGCGCCTTCGGGGTTTCAGCGGCTGCGGCGCGTGCCGCAATTGGCTGAGGTGTGCTACTTCCGGCCTGCCTGCACCCCCATAAAAAACGCCGGCGCGAAGCCGGCGTTTCAGTCGTTTCAGCGACAACGATTACTGCACGTCCGCCATCTGCGCGCGCATCGTCTTGAGCGCCTTGCTCTCGATCTGGCGGATGCGCTCGGCCGACACGCCGTACTCGTCGGCGAGCTCCTGCAGCGTCGCGGGATCCTCTTCCTTCAGCCAGCGCGCCTCGATGATGCGCCGGCTGCGATCGTCCAGCTTCGCCATCGCGCTGCGCAGGCCCGAGCTGCGATTGCGTGCGGTTTCCTCCTTCTCGAGGATGCGCACCGGCTCGTCGTCCGAGTCGGTGAGGTACGAGATCGGCGTCACCGTCTCCTCGTCGCCGGGCGTGGGGTCGAGCGCCACGTCCGAGCCGGTGAGGCGCGTTTCCATCTCGAGCACTTCCTCCGGCTTGACGCCGAGCTCCTTCGCGATCGCCTTCGCCTCGCCCTGCGTGAGCGCGCCGGAGCGCGTCTTCATGCTGCGCAGGTTGAAGAACAGCTTGCGCTGCGCCTTGGTCGTGGCGACCTTCACCAGCCGCCAGTTGCGCAGGATGTATTCGTGGATCTCGGCCTTGATCCAGTGCAGGGCGAACGAGACCAGCCGCACCCCCCGCTCGGGGTCGAAGCGGCGCACGGCCTTCATGAGCCCGACGTTACCCTCCTGGATCAGGTCCGCCTGCGGCAGGCCGTACCCCATGTAGTTGCGCGACACCGCGACCACCAGCCGGAGGTGCGACAGCACGAGCTGGCGCGCGGCATCGATGTCCTCGTGCTCACGCCAGGCGCGGCCGAGCGCCGTCTCCTGCTCTGCGGTGAGCAGCGGGAAGCGGTTCACGGCCTGAATGTAATGGTCCAGGCTTCCAAGCGAGGCAGGCGTTGGGAAAGCCAGGGCGGTACCCGACATCGACTTCTCCTTTCGACGGCGCCGACGGGGTGGATCGAGAGTGCCTTGCGTCGTCGCCAGCCAGTTTAGCACTCGCTGATTCAGAGTGCTAATGTCGCCGGAAGTTCCCGACTCTTTTAGTCGGGTATGTCGGGTCGAAGCGCCGCCTGTGCGCCGGGCACGGCCGCGGCGGCTGGAATGTAAGCGCCCGCTATCGCGGGTTGATTCGCTGGCGGGCGGCTCGTGCACGTCCGCTGTCCGGTCATCCTTCCACATACCGGATTGGAGGGACGGCCCGAAGGCGCGTTCCCCCGGGCTCAGGCCGGCATATCGGGGAGCAGGGCCTCGACGAACTCGCGCGCCACGAAAGGACGAAGGTCGTCCACGCCCTCCCCGACCCCGATGAACTGCAGCGGAATCGGATGCTGCTTGGCGATCGCCGCGACGACGCCGCCCTTCGCCGTCCCGTCCAGCTTCGTGATCACGAGGCCGGTCAGGCCGACCGCGGCGTCGAAGGCCTTGACCTGGGCGAGTCCGTTCTGGCCGGTGTTGGCGTCGAGGACGAGCAGCACGGCCTCGGGAGCGCCTTCCCGCGCCTTGCCGATGACCCGCTTGACCTTGCGAAGCTCGTCCATGAGATGGGACTGCGTGGGCAGCCGTCCCGCGGTGTCGGCGATGACGACGTCGATGCCGCGGGCCTGGGCGGCGCCGACGGCGTCGAAGATCACTGCCGCGGGATCCCCGCCCTGCTGCTGGACCACCGCGACGCCGTTACGCTCGCCCCATACCGCGAGCTGCTCCCGCGCGGCCGCGCGAAACGTATCGCCCGCCGCCAGCAGCACCGAGAGATGCTGCTCGCGCAGCCATTTCGCGAGCTTGCCGATCGAGGTCGTCTTGCCCGCGCCATTGACGCCGGCGAGCATGATCACGAACGGACGCTGCGGACCGATCGTGAGCGGCTTTTCGAGCGGGGCGAGCAGGTCGACGAAAGCGTCGCGCAGCACGGCGCGAGGATCGGCGTCGGGACCGGCGCGCCGGTAGCGTGCGCGAAGGTCGTCGATGAGATGCGCCGTGGCGCCCATGCCGACGTCGGCCTGGAGCAGCGCCGACTCGAGCTCGTCGAGCGCCTCGTCGTCGAGCGAGCGGCGCACGAACACCGTCGACAGCGCGCCCGCGAGCTTTTCGCGCGAAAGACCGAGGCCCGCCTTCAGACGGTCGCGCCACGAGCGCGGCGCTTCGGCGGCCGTTTCGGGCGGCGGCGTCTCGGGAGGCGGCGAGAGCTCCGGCGGTGCTGCCTCCGGGGGCGCCGCCATCGGCTCGGGCGTCGCCACGACCGGCTCGGACGCCCGCTCGGGTTGCGACGGCTCGGCGGGGGGCTGAGCCGGCTTCTTGCGGAAGAAATCGAACATCGGATCGCGCCTGATTGGACGCCGGCGCGCAAAGCTGCAATTCTACCGCCCCCCTCCCGTGCGTCCGCCGCGTTGCCTTCGTCCGCGAACCGAGTCCGGATCATCGGCGGCCGCTTCCGGGGCCGCATCGTGCGCTTCCCGGCCGAAGCGGGCCTGCGGCCCACACCCGACCGCGTGCGCGAGACGCTCTTCAACTGGCTCGGCCAGCGTCTCGACGACCAGGCGACCCTGGAGCCGTTCGCGGGGACGGGCGTGATGTCGCTCGAAGCGCTGTCGCGCGGCGCGGCGCGCGCGGTGGCGATCGATCGCAGCGCCGCGCTCGTCCGTGCGCTCGCGGCAACGGCGAACACGTTCGGCGCAACCGGGCTCGAGACGCACGTCGCCGACGCGCGCGCATGGCTCGCGCGCGACACCGCGCGCTACGACGTCGTCTTCCTCGATCCGCCGTTCGCGGAGGACCCGTGGCCGTGGCTGTTCGACGCCGCCGCGGACCGTCTCGCGGCGGGCGGCCGCATCTACGCAGAATACGGCGCGCTCCTGTCGCCGCCAGCACGCCTCACGCTGCTGCGCCACGACAGGGCGGGGCACGTCCATTATCATCTGCTGGCGCTCGCGGGGCGGTAGCGCGGGCAAACGCGACCATGCTGAAGTGCGTCTACCCGGGCACGTTCGACCCGTTCACGCGCGGCCACGAGGACCTCGTGCGGCGCGGCTCGCGCATCTTCGATCGCGTGGTGGTCGCGGTGGCGGCGAGCTCGGGCAAGGCCCCGTTCTTCTCGCTCGACGAGCGCATCGACATGGCGCGCGAGGTGCTGCGCCCCTATGCGAACGTCGAGGTGCACGGCTTCGACACGCTGCTGATGGAATTCGTGCACGCGCAGGGCGCGCGGATCATCCTGCGCGGCCTGCGGGCCGTCTCGGACTTCGAGTACGAGTTCCAGATGGCGGGGATGAACCGCAAGCTGTACCCGGATGTCGAAACACTGTTCCTCACCCCGGACGAGAACTACATGTTCGTGTCGGCCACCATCGTGCGCGAGATCGCGCGCTTCGGCGGCGACGTCTCCACCTTCGTCCAGCCCGCGGTCGCGGCGCGCCTGTCCGCCAAGGTCCGCGCGACGCCGGGCTGAGCGACCCGTGCACGAGCGACGAGATCGAGCGAAACCTCCATGGCGCTGATGATCACCGACGAGTGCATCAACTGCGACGTGTGCGAGCCGGAGTGCCCGAACGACGCGATCTCGCAGGGCCCGGAGATCTACGTGATCGACGCGGCGCGCTGCACGGAGTGCGTCGGGCACTTCGACAAGCCGCAGTGCCGCGAGGTGTGCCCGGTCGACTGCATCCCGGTCAACCCGGACCACGTCGAGACGCACGAGGTCCTCGTGCTGAAGTACGAGGGCCTGATGCGGGCGAAGCAGCCGGCGTAGGCCCCGGGCTCGGCGCTAGGCGTTCACCGCCTCGGGCAACGGGTCGTCGGCCTCCACCACGTCGTCGATCGCGCCGAGCTCCGCTTCGAGCGCGCGCAGCTGCGCGTCGAGCGCCTCGCGCGCCTGCTCGAGCTCCTCGATGCGCTCCTCGAGCTGGTCGCTCGCCTGGTGGATGCGGCGGATGCTCTCGAGCCGCCGGCGCAGCTGGATGTGATGCTCGCGCACCTGCGTCTCGAGCGGTGCCATCACGGCCTTGAGCCACGCCTCGACGTCGCGGTTCGCCACGTCGTAGGCATGCTTGGCGCGCGACGCGATGGTCTCGAAGAACCGCTTCATCAGCGGAAACTTCGCCTTCGAGACCATGTTCCACAGCGTGTTGAGGTGCGTGTTGTACGCGCGCTCCAGCCGGTCGATCTCCTTGTGGTACTTGAGCACCGAGAACGGCGGCGGGACGAACGGGTCGAGGCCGTGCTCCTTGGCGAAGCGCACGTACATCGCCCGCATCATGTCGTGGATCTCGGCCGATCGGCGGCCCACGTCGTCGAAATCCCTGCGGATGCCCGCGAAGAAGTCGTTCATCGCGTCGCGCACGCCCTTGGTGAACTGGCTCCTCTGCATGCGCTCGCGCGTGCCGCGCACGGTCTTGCGCAGCGATTCCAGGCCGATCACGTCGAACAGCTGGTTGGTCTGCTGCGTGAAGACGTTGCGAAGCGCGGTGTAGCGCGCGAGGCCGCGCTCGAAGCGCTCCTTCTCGTCGCGCACCCGCCCCATCATGTGCTCGACGACGTCGAGGTTCTTGCCGCGCAGCGCTCCGAGCTCCCCGAGCTGGTCCGCGATGCCGACGGCCCGCGCGTCGAGGATCGCGCGCACGGCCGACGCGAGGGCGCGCACCTCCGACTGCGTGGTCGCGCCGACGATGTCGCGCTTGGCCGGGATGAGCTTGTGCGACAGCGCGTTCTCGAGGATGGGCAGGCGGCTCCTCGCGAGCAGCGCGTCGTCGCCGTTCACCTTCGCGAGCAGCGCCTTCTGCGCCGACACCGCGAACACCTGCCCGGGCGAGATGGCGAGCATCCCGGCGCTCGATTTCACCTGGCGGTGGATCTCGGCCTCGATCTCGTGCGTGGGCTTCAGATCGTCCCACAGGCCGTCGATCTTGTTGAGGATCACGATGCGGCCTGCCCGGGTGGCGGCATCCTCGCCGGCGAGGTGCTGGTTCCACACCTCGAGGTCGGTCTTCGTCACGCCGGCGTCGGCGGCGAGCAGGAACAGCACGGCGTGCGCGTTGGGCAGCAGGTTCAGCGTGAGCTCGGGCTCGGTGCCGATCGCGTTGAGGCCCGGCGTGTCGAGGATCACGAGGCCCTGCTGCAGCAGCGGATGCGGGAAGTTGATGATCGCGTGGCGCCAGCACGGAATGTCGACGCTGCCTTCGTCGCCGCGCTCGAGCGCCGCGAGGATGTCCTCCTCGCCGTCGCCGTAGAGCCCGTACTTGCGCGCGAGCGCGACCGGCACGCGCTTCACCTGCGACACGCGTGCGAGCGCCTCGCTCATGCGCTCGGCGGAGGCGAGGTCGAGCGGGAACGTCACCCACTCGTCGGCGTAGTTCTTGTACTCGGAGACGGTGGCGTCCTTCTGCCGCGTCTCGATCGGCAGAAGGCGTATGGACGGCGGCCGCGACGGCTCGTACAGCAGCTCGGTCGGGCACATGGTCGTGCGCCCCGCGGACGACGGCAGCAGGCGCTGGCCGAAGTCGGCGAAGAAGATCGCATTGATGAGCTCCGACTTTCCGCGCGAGAACTCCGCGACGAACGCGACCACCAGGCGATCCTGGTGAAGCCGCTCCAGCATCTGCTGGACCTTGAGATCGACCTGGGCGTCGGCCAGGTCCTGGTCGCCCAGCCATTCGTGAAGGCCGGAAATGGCGGCCGAGAGCCGGCGCCGCCAGTCGCTGTACGCTTCGAAACGGGCCGCCAGGTCGCGCGAGCGCATCGAGTACGGTCCTTGTCGGGAATCGGGCCGCGCACGCGCACGCGGCGCGGCGCGAACCAGCCCTGTAGCACAACGTGTGCCGCCCGCAGGGGCATCGAAGCGCTCGAGCCGGGGGCCGCATTAACGCGTTGACGTGCGGCGGTTTTCGCGGCGTGCGGCGTTCGGAGCGCGGCGCTGAGGCTCGAGGCCAGGCGCGTCGGCGGCGCAGAACAACGTGACGTCCAGCGTCAGCCGCCGAGGTATGGGGTCAGAGTCGGTAGCCCGGACGTTGCTCTGACCCCGAAGTGAGGCGTGGGGTCAGGGTGCCGACTCTGACCCCGTCCGCGCCGTCAACGCTGGCAACGCGGGCAGTAGAAGCTCGCGCGCTGGCCTTGCCGGACGAGCTTGATCGGCGCAGCGCACACGCGGCAGGCTTCGCCTTCGCGGCCGTACACGTAGTGCGTGAGCTGAAACGCACCCGCGGCGCCTTCCGAGTCGACGTAGTCGCGCAGCGTGCTGCCGCCGCTCGCGATCGCCTCGGTGAGCACTTCGCGCACGGCGTCGGCGAGACGGACGAGGCGAGCTCTCGACAATCGTCCCGCCGCGACGGTGGGTCGTATGCCGGCGCGGAACAACGCCTCGTTCGCATAGATGTTTCCGACGCCCACCACGAGGCGGTTGTCCATCAGCGCGAGCTTGATTGCCGCGCGTCGCCCGCGCGTAACGCGCCACAGATGCGTTGCGGTGAATTCCGCTTCGAGCGGCTCGGGTCCGAGATCGCGCAGCAGCGGATGCGCTTGCGCCGACGGCGCGGCCCATAGCATCGCGCCGAAGCGGCGCGGATCGTGATAGCGCAGCGTGGTGCCGTCGTCGAGCACCAGATCGACGTGGTCGTGGGGCCGCCGGGCCGGCGCGTCGCCGTACACGCGCAGGCTGCCGGTCATCCCGAGGTGCACCAGCAGCGTGCCGCCCTCGATGCGAAACAGCAGGTACTTGCTGCGCCGGTCCACGCTTTCGATCCGCTTGCCCGCGAGGCGGCGTGCGAGATCGGCCGGAACCGGCCAGCGCAGCCGGCGGTCGTATACGCGCACCGTGGCGATGCGCCGGCCGATCACGCGCGGCGCGACGCCGCGGCGTGTCGTTTCCACCTCGGGCAGCTCGGGCATCGCGGGAAAGAAGGACGCCTGACGAACGCAGGGAATGCGGCGACGGCACGGCGTGCCGCGCCCCAGCGCCGCTATAGTAATCTAGTACCCCGCGATCGGCGCCGCGGACCGCGGTCCCATTGCAAAGGATTCCAATGCCGTCATTTCTTCGCCATGGCGCGCGTCTCGCGACGCTGATGGCGCTACTCGCCGCCGGCGCGCACGCCCAGTCGCCGCTGCCTGCGGACGAGCCACCTGCCGCCACGCGCGTTCCGGAACAGTCGCCCGCACCCGCCGACGGCGGGGGCCTCACCGCCGATCTCTTCTACAAGATCCTGCTCGCCGACGTCGCGCTTCAGCGCGGCGACGTGGCGCTCGCCGCGCGGGCGTATCTCGACGCCGCCCGCGAAGCGCAGGACGTGCGCCTCGCACGCCGCGCAACCGAAGTCGCGCTCGCCGCGCGCCAGCGCGACCTCGCGAACGATGCAGCGCAGCTCTGGAGCACGCTGGATCCCCAGGCGGAGCGTCCGCGCCGCATCATCACGGCGCTGGCGTCGGGGCAGTCCGGCGGCGCGCTGGCCGACCCCGGCACGGACGACCTGCGCACGCGGCTCGAGAAGCTGCTCGCCGATGCCGCCGTGTCCGGCCAGGGCGTCGGCGAAGTGTTCATGCAGCTCAACCGCGCGTTCGCGCAGCAATCGGACAAGCGCGCGGTGCTCGCGCTGATCCGCGACCTCGCCAAGCCGTACGCCAAGACACCCGAGGCGCACTTCGCCGTCGCGCTCGCTGCGTACAACGCGATCGGCGACGATGCCGATCTCGCGACCGATGCGCAGCACGAGATCGACGAAGCGCTGACGCTGCGTCCCGACTGGGAGCGCGCGGCGCTGCTGAAGAGCGAGATCCTCGGGCGGCACGTGCCGGGCGACGCGGCGGGCTATCTCGAGAAATTCCTCGCGGCACACCCGGATTCCAAGCCGGTCGCCGGCGCGCTCGCGCAGCTCTATGTCGACCAGAAGCGCTACACCGACGCACGTGCGGTGCTGCAGCGCCTGCTCGATCGCGACCCGGACGCGCACGACGTGATGTTCGGCATCGCGGCCGTCGACATGCAGATGAAGGACTACGCGGGTGCCGAGGAGCTCCTGCAGAAGCTCAAGAAGGCGGGTTACGGCGAGCAGGGCGTGGTCGACCTTTATCTCGCGCAGGTGGCGGAGGAGAGCAAGCGCTACGACGAGGCGATCGCGCGCTATCGCGAGATCACCGAAGGCGACCGCGCGTGGGTCGCGAAGCTGCGCATCGGCGCGCTGTACGGCAAGATGGGACGCCTCGACGAAGCCCGTCGCTGGTTCGCGGACCTTCCCGCGGTGACCATCGAGCAGCGCGTGCAGGTCAAGCAGGCCGAGGCGCAGATGCTGCGCGAAGCCGGCGACGACGCGGGCGCGTATCGCGTGCTGTCCGACGGGCTGAACGACCAGCCCGAGTCCACCGAGCTCATGTACGACCTCGCGATGGTGGCCGAGAAGCTCAACCGCATCGACGAGGCCGAGAAGCGGCTGAGCAAGCTGGTGGAGCTCAAGCCCGACGACGCGCAGGCGCTCAACGCGCTCGGCTACACGCTGGTCGACCGCACTCCGCGCACGCAGGAAGGCTTCGAGCTGATCGAGAAGGCGCACAAGCTCTCGCCCGCCGACCCGTTCATCCTCGACAGCATGGGCTGGGCGCTGTTCCGGCTCGGGCGGCTGCAGGAGGCCGAGGACTACCTGCGCCGCGCGCTCGCGCAGCGCACCGATCCCGAGATCGCCGCGCACCTCGGCGAAGTGCTGTGGCAGAAGGGCGATCGCGACACCGCGCGCGCGATCTGGCAGCCGCAGCTCGAGTCCAATCCCGACAACGCGGTCCTGAAGGAAACGATCCGGCGGCTGTCGCGTTGATGCGCGCGGCGCTCGCCGCCTTCGCGTTGCTGCTCGCTTCGTGCGCGACCATCGCCCCGCGCGAGGCGGCGCGCGTTGCCGACGCCGCCGCGCTTGCCGCGCCGTTCGACGTGCAGGGTCGATTGTCCGCGCGCCGTGGCGCGGAAGGCGGCGCCGCGACCTTCACGTGGCATCACGAAGCGCAGACCGATCGCGTCGAGCTCGCGACGCCGCTCGGGCAGACGCTCGCGCGGCTCACCGGGGGTCCCGACGGCGTGAATGCGGAGTTTCCCGACGGTCGGCTGGTCGACGCACCCGGGTGGGATGCGCTGACGGCGCGCGTGATCGGCGTTCCCGTTCCGGTTGCAGGCCTCACCGCGTGGCTGCGCGGTTATGCGCATGCGGGCTCGCCGGCGACGATGGAGCCGGACGCTCGAGGCCGTCCGTCGTCATTGCGCCAGGACGGCTGGGAGATCGTCTACACGTATCCCGACGACACCGCGCAGCGCGCCTCGCGCCTGACGCTGCGCTACGAGCAGGGCGAGCCGATGGAGGTGCGGATCGTCGTCGACCGGTGGCAATGAGCTCGCTGGTCGTTCCCGCGCCGGCCAAGGTGAATCTGTTCCTCCACGTCACCGGGCGGCGCAGCGACGGGTATCACACGCTCGAGTCGCTCTTCGTGCTCGTCGATATCGCCGATACGCTGAGCCTCACGTTGCGCGACGACGGCGCGGTTCGCCGAACCAACGACGTCGCCAGCGTGCCGGCCGCGGACGATCTCGCGTTGCGCGCTGCGCATGCGCTGCAACGCGCGAGCGGGACGCGCCTCGGCGTCGACTACGCGCTCGACAAGCGCATTCCCATCGGCGCGGGACTCGGCGGGGGCAGCTCCGATGCGGCGACCATGCTGCTTGCGCTCGATCGCCTGTGGTCGCTCGGCTGGTCGCGCGATGCGCTTGCCGGCATCGCGTTGTCGCTCGGCGCGGATGTGCCGTTCTTCATCGGCGGCGAGCCTGCACTCGCGCGCGGCATCGGCGAGGCGCTCGAGCCGATGTCGGTGCCCCCGCTGTGGCTCGTGGTCGCGGTGCCTTCGGTGCACGTGCCGACGGCCGCCATTTTCGCGGCGCGCGAATTGACACGCGACACGCCCTCGGCGAAAATGAACGTCTTTTCCGCAGCTTACGGGCGGAACGATCTCGAGCCGGTCGCCGCGGCACGCTTTCCTGAAGTTGCGGCCGCGTTGACGTCGCTTCGGCGTGTCGCGCCGCACGCGCGCATGTCGGGCTCGGGGGCGGCCGTGTTCGCGTCGTTCGAAAGCGAGCACGATGCGCGTGCAGCCGCTTCGCAGGTGCCGTCGGCAAGCGTGGTACGCACGCTGGCGCGGCATCCGCTGGCATCGTTCGCATGATGCGGAAGGGGTCCTGGCGGACCCGACGGCGATTCGACGCCGACGATTTCCGCTGGGGAGTCGCCAAGCTGGTTAAGGCACCGGATTTTGATTCCGGCATTCGAGGGTTCGAATCCTTCCTCCCCAGCCATTCAGTTGTCAGTTGTCAGACGCGGCCGCGCGAGGCGGCCGCGCCAAGGCAACGGCTGCGTCCACCACCTGCTGACAACTGTCACCTGACAACTGACCCCTGATGCCCTTCGAGCGCATGAGGATCTTCACCGGCAACGCCAATCCGAAGCTCGCGGAAGCGGTGTGCCGGCATCTGAACGTGAGCCTCGGGCGCGCGGTGGTCGGCCGCTTTTCGGACGGCGAAGTGATGGTCGAGCTGCTCGAGAACGTGCGCGGGCGGGACGCGTTCATCCTGCAGTCGACGTGCGCGCCGACCAACGACAACCTCATGGAGCTGCTGATCATGGTCGATGCGCTGAAGCGCGCATCGGTGGGGCGCGTGACCGCGGCGGTTCCGTATTTCGGCTATGCGCGGCAGGACCGCCGCCCCCGCTCGGCTCGCATGCCGATCTCGGCGAAGGTGGTGGCCGACATGCTCACGACCGTCGGCGTGGACCGGGTCATGGTCATGGACCTGCACGCCGACCAGATCCAGGGCTTCTTCAACATCCCGGTCGACAACATCTACGCGACGCCGATCCTGCTCGGCGACCTGTGGAAGCGTGCGTACGACAACCTGCTCGTCGTCTCGCCCGACGTCGGCGGCGTGGTGCGGGCGCGCGCGATCGCCAAGCGGCTCGACTCCGACCTCGCGATCATCGACAAGCGGCGTCCCAAGGCCAACGTCGCGGAAGTGATGAACATCATCGGCGACGTCGAAGGGCGCACCTGCGTGATCATGGACGACATCGTCGACACGGCCAACACGCTGTGCAAGGCGGCGACGGCGCTGAAGGAGCACGGTGCGACGAAGGTCGTCGCTTACTGCACGCACCCCGTGCTGTCGGGCGGCGCGGTGGCGCGGATCAACCAGTCGGACATGGACGAGATCGTGGTCACCGACACGATCCCGCTGTCGCCCGAAGCGCTGGCGAGCCCGCGCATCCGCCAGCTCTCGTGCGCGCAGCTCCTCGCGGAAACCATGACGCGCATCAGCAACGAAGAATCGGTCTCGTCGCTGTTCACGGAATGACGCCATGGCAAACGACCTCGCTTCCGACCTCGCCGGCAAGTCCGTTCTCGTCACCGGCGCATCGACCGGAATCGGTGCCGCGGTGGCGCGCTCGTTCGCGCGCGCGGGCTGCCGTGTCGCGATCCATTACAACGCGAGCCTGAACCGCGCCGAGGAAGTCGCCGCAGACGTGCGATTCAACGGCGCCGACGCGTTCCTGGTTGCCGGCGACCTTCGCTCGTCGGACAAGTGCCGCGAGGTCGTCGCCGCGGCCGCCGACCACTTCGGCGGCCTGGACATCCTCGTCAACAACGCCGGCGGCCTGGTGGAGCGCGTGCCGATCGCCGAGGTCGACGACGCGCTGTTCGACGCGGTCATGGACCTCAACGTGCGCTCGCTCGTGACGTGCTGCTCGGCCGCGATCCCGCACATGCGCAAGGCGGGCCGCGGGAACATCATCAACGTCACGTCGATTGCCGCGCGCACCGGCGGGGGCAACGGCGCGGTGATGTACGCCTCCGCGAAAGGCTTCGTGTCGACCTTCACCCACGGCCTCGCGAAGGAGCTCGTGAAGGACAACATCCGGGTGAACGCCGTCTCGCCGGGCGTGATCACCACGCCGTTCCACGAGCGCTACTCGACACCTGCGATGCTCGAGGCGATGCGTGCCACCGTTCCCATGGCTCGGCTTGGCTCGGCCGACGAAACCGCCGGCGCGTTCCTGTTCCTGGCATCCGACGAGCTGTCGAGCTACGTGACGGGGCAGGTCGTGGAGGTCAACGGGGGGCAGTACATGCCTTGAGGGCGGGGCCAGGAGCAAGGATCGAGGGGCGAGGGGAGAGCGGCCATAAGCCACCAGTCCTGCCGTTCCCGGCAATGGGGTTCGCTCGCCCGTCGCTCCTGGACCCTAATCCCTAGTATAATCAGCTGTTTCACGTATACCGAAGCCCCCCAGCCATCGCGGACGACCGGCGACCCCCGGAAGGCCGCAGACATTCAACGCAAGGAGTCGCAAACATGGCCACCATCGAATTCACCGCATTTCCCCGTAACAGCGAAGGCCGCGGCGCGTCGCGCAGGCTGCGCCGTTCGGGCAAGGCCCCGGGCGTGGTCTACGGCGGCAGCGTCGCGCCGACACCGATCGAGCTCGACCACAACGCGCTGGTCCACGCGCTTCGCAACGAGGCGTTCCATTCGTCCATCCTGACGATGAAGCTCGACGGCGGATCGACGCAGGTGCTGTTGCGCGACGTGCAGATGCACCCGTTCCGCCACGAGGTGCTGCACGTGGACTTCCAGCGCGTCGACCCGAGTCGCCGCATTCACATGAAGGTGCCGCTGCACTTCGCGAACGAAGACGTCTCGCCGGCGGTGAAGGAGCAGGGTGCCGTGGTCAGCCACGTGATGACCGAGATCGACATCGCGTGCCTGCCGAAGGACCTGCCGGAGTTCATCGAGGTCGATCTCTCGGCGCTCGACACGAGCCACTCGCTGCACGTGTCGGGCGTGAAGCTGCCCGCGGGTGTCACGGCCGTCACGCATGGCACCGTCGACCCGGTCGTCGCGACCGCGGTCGTTCCGAAGGCGGTCGTCGAAACCGAGGAAGAAGCGGCCGTGCCCGCGGAGGGCGAGGCTGCCGCGGCGGTTGCCGCGCCTGCCGTCGAAGCGAAAGCCGGCGAAGCCAAGCCCGCGGACAAGGGCGGCGACAAGAAGGAAGACAAGAAGAAGTAATCCCCGCTCGGGCCCTCGCCTGCGCCGGGCCGGCTCGCGGTGCCCGCTCAGTCAAAACCTCGCCTCGTCGCCGGCCTGGGCAATCCGGGCCGCGAGCATCGCGCCACGCGCCACAACGCGGGGTTCTGGTACGCCGACCGCCTGGCCGCGCGGCTGGGCGCGTCGTTCGCGCACGAATCGCGCTTCCAGAGCGACGTCGCCAGGAGCGGCGACGTGCGCATCGCCAAGCCGCTCACGTACATGAACCTCTCGGGCCGCGCCGTGGCTGCGCTCGCGCGCTTCTTCGGCTATCTGCCGGGCGAGATCCTGGTGGTGCACGACGAGCTCGATCTCAAGCCCGGTGACGCGAAGCTGAAGCTCGGCGGCGGCGTCGCGGGGCACAACGGCCTGCGCGACATCCAGGCACAGCTCGGCTCCGCGGAGTTCTGGCGCCTGCGCATCGGCATCGGCCACCCGCGCGACTCGGCGATTCCGCAGCAGGCGGTCGTCGACTACGTGCTGAAGCCGCCGCACGCCGAAGAGCTCGCCGCCATCGACGCCGCGATTGCGCGCGCGCTCGATGCATGGCCCGACCTCGCGCGCGGCGACATGGAGCGCGCGATGCAGGACCTGCACACGCGCGCGCCGGAAATCCGGGAAGGCGGGACATGAGCCTCAAATGCGGGATCGTCGGCTTGCCGAACGTCGGCAAGTCGACCTTGTTCAATGCGCTGACCAAGGCGGGCATCGCCGCGGAGAACTATCCGTTCTGCACCATCGAGCCCAACGTCGGCATCGTCGAGGTGCCGGACGCGCGGCTCGGCAAGCTGGCCGCGATCGCCAGGCCGCAGAAGGTCATTGCGGCCACTGTGGAATTCGTCGACATCGCGGGCCTCGTCGCCGGCGCGTCGAAGGGCGAGGGCCTGGGCAACCAGTTCCTCGCGAACATCCGCGAGACCGACGCGATCGCGCACGTGGTGCGCTGCTTCGAGGACCCGAACGTCGTGCACGTCGCCGGATCGATCGATCCCGTCTCGGACATCGAGACCATCAACACCGAGCTCGCTCTGGCCGACCTGGCGTCCGTGGACAAGCAGATCGCGAAGGTCGAGAAGGTCGCGCGCGCCGGCGGCGACAAGGATGCGAAGCGCACGTACGACGTGCTCGCGAAGGTGCGCGAGGCGCTCAACGAGGCGCGGCCCGCGCGCACGGTGGATCTCTATCCCGAGGAAAAGGCACTCCTGCGGCCCTTCTTCCTGCTGACGATGAAGCCCACGATGTACGTGGCCAACGTCGCCGAGCACGGCTTCACCGGCAATCCGCTGCTCGAGCAGGTGCGGGCGCACGCGGCGCGCGACCACGCGCCTGTCGTCGCGATCTGCGCGGCGCTCGAGTCGCAGATCGCCGACCTCGATGCCGACGACAAGGCGCTCTTCCTCGCCGACATGGGCATGACCGAGCCCGGGCTCGACCGTCTCATCCGTGCCACGTACGAGCTGCTCGGGCTGCAGACGTACTTCACCGCGGGCGACAAGGAAGTGCGCGCCTGGACGGTTCAGGTCGGTGCGACCGCGCCGCAGGCGGCCGGCGTGATTCATACCGACTTCGAGCGCGGCTTCATTCGCGCGGAAGTGATCGCCTACGACGACTACGTCTCCCGCAACGGCGAGCAGGGCGCGCGCGAGGCGGGCCGCATGCGCCTCGAGGGCAAGGAGTACGTCGTTCGTGACGGCGACGTGATGCACTTCCGCTTCAACGTCTAGGCGCAGCTTCGCGTGCGTGGCGTATCCCGACGACGTCGATCCGAGCCATCGCGAGCGTCGCTGCGAGTACGTCCGTGGCGCGCGGCCAGCGCGATCGTGCTCGCAGCGCTCGCAGGCTGCGCCGCGCTCGGCCCACCCATCGAGCCGCCGCGCGTGACCGTCGTCGACGTGCGCCTGGACCGCATCGACGGCCCCGACGCGTGGTTCGTCGCGGGCGTCGAGCTCGCCAACCCGAACGCACAGCCGATCTCGGTGAGCGCCATCGACGCGACGCTTTCGATCGAAGACCAGGTCGTGGCGAGCGCGACGCTCACCAAGCCCGTGGACGTCGCGGCCAACGGCACGGCGTCGGCCGAGGTGGCCGCGCACACGGGCATCGACGCCATCCTGCACGCGGTCGCGAGCGCCATGCGTCGCATGGGTGCGGCGGTGCCAGGGACCACGCCCTCGCTTCGCTACGAGATCGCGGGCACCGCCCGACTTGCGAGCGGCTTGCGGATCCCCTTCCGGCGCAGCGGCGAGCTGGGCTCGCGGCCGAGCAAGTCATGAGCGCAGTCGCGTTCACCAAGATGCAGGGCGCCGGCAACGACTTCGTCGTGGTCGACGCGACCCGGCGGCCGTTCGAGCTGTCGGCCGGGCAGATACGGCGGCTGGCCGATCGTCGATTCGGCGTGGGTTGCGATCAGGTGCTGGTCGTCGAGCGTCCGCGTCGCGCCGACGCCGATTTTCGCTACCGCATCTTCAACGCCGACGGCGGCGAAGTCGAGCAATGCGGCAACGGCGCGCGCTGCTTCGTCGTGTTCGTGCACGAGCACGGCTTGTCGCAGAAGCGCAGCCTGGCGGTCGAGACCGCGGGCGGTCTGATCCATCCCACGCTCGGGGACGACGGCAACGTGACCGTCGACATGGGCGTTCCGCGCTTCCGCGCGCAGGACGTCCCGATCGTCGGCGGGAGCGGTGCGGTCAGCGAGCCGCTCGACGTCGACGGCACGATCGTCGAGATCTCGGCGCTGTCGATGGGCAACCCGCATGCCGTGCAGGTCGTGGCCGACGTCGATGCGGCGCCCGTGACGACGCAAGGCCCGCGGATCGAAATTCACCCGCGCTTTCCGCAGCGCGTGAACGCGGGTTACGTGCAGGTCGTCGATCGCGCTACCATTCGGCTGCGCGTGTGGGAGCGCGGTGCCGGCGAAACGCTGGCATGCGGCACGGGCGCGTGCGCGGCTGTCGTCGCGGGCATTCGCCGGGGCTTCCTCGACCATCGCGTGCGTGTCGAGACGCGCGGCGGCGCATTGACGGTCGGCTGGGAAGGCGACGGCCGCTCCGCGATGATGACGGGTCCTGCAGCGACCGTGTTCGAAGGCACGTGGGAGCCGCCGACGGATCGAGGCGGCGGCTGAGCGCAGCATCGACAATCACACGAGGTTGCATCCGGAGCATGGACGCGAGCGCGGTCGCCGAATACCTGAAGCAGCATCCCGACTTCTTCGAGGCGCACGCGGACGTCCTGGCGCACATCCTGGTGCCGCATCCGCACGGCGGCCACGCGATTCCGCTCGCCGAGCGACAGATCCTCGCGCTGCGCGACAAGAACCACGAGCTCGAGGACAAGCTGCGCGAGCTCATCAAGTTCGGCACCGAGAACGACGCGATCGGCGAGAGGCTGCATCGCGCGACGTTGGCGCTTTTCGCGGCACCCGATCTCGAGACCACGCTGGCGGTGCTGTATCACAGCCTGAAGGAGGACTTCGCCGTGCCGCAGGTCGTCGCGCGCGTGTGGGGTCGCGTGCCCGAGCAATCGTACCTGCCCGAGCTCGCCGCAACGTCCGCGGAAGTGCGTCAATACGCGGAGCATCTCGGCGCGCCCTATTGCGGGCCCGTCGCCGCGTACGAGACGCGCGAGTGGTTCGACAGCGGAGTCCGCCTCTCGTCGTTCGCATACCTGCCGCTGCGCACGGCGCAGACGTTCGGGTTGCTCGCGCTCGGCAGCGAGGATCCCGAGCGCTTCCATCCCGGCATGGGCACCTTGTACCTGACGCGCCTGTCCGAGCTCGCGAGCGTGGCGGCTGCGCGCTTCCTGCCGGCCGCCTGAAATCCGTCGGCGCCGGATGAAACCATGACCGACGCCGACAATGCCCGATGGCTCGCGGCGTTTGCCGAGCATCTCGCGACGCGACCGGCTCGAACACGCGAAGCCTATCGGCGCGACGTGGAGCAGCTCGCGCGCATGGTCGGCACCGCCTCGCTCGGCACCCTCACGCGCAACGACATCTCGCGCACGCTCGCACGCCTGCACGGGCAGGGCCTGTCGGGGGTGAGCCTGCGCCGCAAGCTTTCGGCGTGGCGCGCGTTCTACCGCTTCGCCCGCGACCGAGACGGCGCATTGCGCGATGACCCCTGTGCCGGATTGCGTGCACCCAAGGCGGCGCGTCGCCTGCCGTCGGCGCTGAGCCCCGACGAAGCGGCGCGCCTCGTCGCGATCGAGTCGGACGAATCGATCGCGGTCCGCGATCGCGCGTTGTTCGAGCTCGCGTATTCATCCGGTTTGCGCCTGTCGGAGCTCGCTTCGGTCGACGTGGACCGGCTCGACCGCGCGAGCGGTGAGGTGCGTGTGCTCGGCAAGGGCTCGAAGGAGCGGATCGTGCCGGTCGGGTCGGCGGCGCTGGCCGCCATCGAGGCATGGCTCGCCAGGCGCGCCGCGATCGCGTCACCGGACGAAACGGCGCTGTTCGTGGGGCAGCGGGGACGCCGCCTCACGCCGCGCGCGATCCAGAAGCGGCTCGCGGAATGGGCGGTGAGGCAGGGACTGCTGCAGCACGTGCATCCGCACATGCTGCGGCACTCGTTCGCCTCGCACGTGCTGCAGTCGTCCGGCGACTTGCGCGCGGTGCAGGAGATGCTGGGCCACGCGTCGATCGCCAGCACGCAGGTCTACACGCACCTCGACTTCCAGGCGCTCGCGAAGGTGTACGACGCGGCGCATCCGCGCGCGCGCAAGAGGCCGAGGAAATCGGGGTCGAAGTAACACGCCAGGAACGGGGCCGGAGTCACGACTCCGACCCCGTTTCGAGCACGGAGGAAAACAAGCCGAATCGCGCCTGTTTGGAAGTCCTCCGACCGCGCAACGCGCGGTCGGACGGAAAGCCAAGGTTCTTGTTCTCCTACATTCGATAGGCCGACTCGCCGTGCGACGAGATGTCGAGGCCCTCGCGTTCCTCTTCCTCCGTCACGCGCAGCCCGACCAGCATGTCGACGACCTTGTACGAGGCGAACGCCACGACCCCGGACCAGACGATCGTGATGCCGACCGCCTTCGCCTGGATCCACAGCTGCGCGAGATAGCCCGGGTACTCGGTCTTGCCGGTGACCCAATCGGCCACCACGCTCGGGCCGCCCAGCGCGGGCGACACGAAGATGCCGGTGAGCAGTGCGCCGAGGATGCCCCCGACCGCGTGCACACCGAACACGTCGAGCGAGTCGTCCACGCCGATGATCCGCTTCAGGCCATTGACGCCCCACAGGCACACCAGCCCCGCCGCGATGCCGATCACGAACGCGCCCGGGATGCCCACGTTGCCGGCCGCCGGCGTGATCGCGACGAGTCCCGCGACCGCGCCCGACGCGGCGCCGAGCATCGAAGGCTTGCCCTTCAACATCCATTCGCCGAACGTCCACGACAGCACGGCACACGCGGTGGCGAGGAACGTGTTGATGAACGCGAGCGCGGCGAAGCCGTTGGCTTCGAGCGCGGAGCCCGCGTTGAACCCGAACCAGCCGGTCCACAGCAGCGACGCGCCGATCATGGTCATCGGCAGGTTGTGCGGCGCCATCGACTCCCTGCCGAGGCCCACGCGCTTGCCGAGCACGATGGCCCCGACCAGGCCCGCGATGCCCGCGTTGATGTGCACGACCGTACCGCCCGCGAAATCGAGGGCGCCCATCTGCCAGATGAAGCCGCCCTTGGCGTTCGTCGCGTCGACGACGTTCGCAGCCGTGTACGCGTCGGGACCCGGCCAGAACCACACCATATGCGCGATCGGGCAGTAGGCGAACGTGAACCACAGCGTGCAGAACAGCAGTACGGCGGAGAACTTCATGCGCTCGGCGAAGCCGCCGAGGATCAGGCACACGGTGATCGCCGCGAAGGTCGCCTGGAACGCGACGTACACGAGCTCGTAGAGCGGCGTGTTCTTGGAGAACGTGGCCGCCATGGCGAACTCGCCCTTGCTGGAATCGAAGGTGCCATGCAGGAACAGCCGGTCGAAGCCGCCGAAGAACGAGTTGCCCTCCGTGAACGCGAGGCTGTAGCCGTAGATGCACCACAGGACCGAGATCAGCGAGAACACGACGAACACCTGCATGAGCATCGACAGCATGTTCTTCGCGCGCACCATGCCGCCGTAGAACAGCGCGAGCGCGGGCACGCTCATCATGAGCACGAGCGCGGTCGACGTGAGCATCCACGCGACGTCGCCCTTGTTGGGCGTCGGCGCAGCCGTTGCGGCCGGCGCGCTTGCGGCAGGCGCGGCCGTTGCCGCAGCGGGCGCGGTTGCACCGGCTGCGGCGGCCGGAGCCGCGGTTGCGGGCGCCGTTGCGGCAGGCGCGGGCGCCGCCTTGTCCTGCGCGAGCGCAGGCATGCCGACCGCGAAGGTGCATGCGAGCACGAGCACCGTCATCAGGTTCTTCATGGCGTCTCCTTACAGCGCTTCCGCGCCGACTTCGCCGGTGCGAATGCGAACGACCTGCATGAGGTCGAAAACGAAGATCTTGCCGTCGCCGATCTTCCCGGTGTTGGCGGCCCTCTCGATCGCTTCGATCGCGCGCTCGAGCAGGTCGTCCGCGATCGCGGCCTCGATCTTCACCTTGGGCAGGAAGTCGACGATGTACTCCGCGCCCCGGTAGAGCTCGGTGTGCCCTTTCTGGCGGCCGAAGCCCTTGACTTCGGTGACGGTGATGCCCTGCACGCCGATTCCCGAGAGGGCCTCGCGGACCTCGTCGAGCTTGAACGGCTTGATGATGGCGGTAACGAGTTTCATGGTCTCCCCGTGCGTCGCGCGCGTGACGCTCAGAAGGTCTTCTTCACGTACACGACGCCGCGCGCCTTCGACGTGTCGTAGCCCGTGAGATCGGTGTAGAAAGGTCTCTTCGCGTCGCTGTCGGTGTAGTAGGCGCCGACCTCGAGGCCCTTCAGGAACGTGCCGTCGGGCACCGTGTACGAGGCGCCGAGCTTCCAGTCGGTGTACGACGCCTCGAAGTCGCCGCTGCCGTCGTGACGCAGATCGAGGTGTCCCACGTGGCCGAGCAGCGCGAATCCCGTGTCCGTGACCGGATACGCGCCCGACAGATCCAAGTACCAGCTGCCTTGCGTCTTCTGCCCGTTCGGCTGCAGGCCGAAATAGTTGCTGGAGAGCGTGTACGACGCCTTGAAGCTCGCCCACTTCCAGCCGAGCGCCCCGTACAGCTCCCAGGTATCGGCGTTCTTGACGTTGGGATTGCGCTTGCCCGGATACACGTAGCCGTAGACGCCGAGGTCGTAGGTCCAGTCTTCCTGGCCGGGGAACGCGTTCTTGAAGCCGCCGTAGAAGTCCCATTCGAGGCTCGAGCGGTTGTATTGCCCGAAGTCCTCGAGCCAGCTGATGTTCGACGCCCACGTGCCGGCATAGAAGCCGCTCGCGTGCGCGTAGTCGAAGCCGCCTTGCACGGCGGGCTTGCCGCCGGTTTGTGAAATGCCGCGGAAGATGTAGTCGCTGAAGAGTCCGATGTTGGCGGTGAGCGTGTGCTCGGGCGCTGCTGCGGGCGCAGGCGCCGTCTGCGAAAGCGCGGTGCCGCTCGCGAACGCCGCGAGCGCCGCGCCAGCAACGGTACGACGGGATTTCGTTGTCATTGGACGGATTCCGGGTCGTTGACGTTGAGGAAGATGCGCATTGCGATGCTGCGCTCAGCAACGGCTGTGCCATGCCGCGAACCGTATAGGAATCAGTTACATGCATGCGAACCCGCGTCGCGGCCGCGCGGTGTGCTTCGGCCTGTCGCACCGGGCCGGTGCGCGTCGCGCGCGGATTGCACGCATTTCGGGCGGGTCGCTCGAAAGTCGGAGCGCGCTCGCGCGTGCAGCTTGCTAGACTGACCCGATCAGCCCTTGCGAGCGGAGGACGCCATGCTCAACTTCAACAGCCACGCACTGGACGACCTGGCGGCGCGGATCGGCAAGGCCGTCGAAGCGTCGCCTGCGAAGGACATCGAGAAGAACGTCAAGGCGCTCTTGCAGAGCGGCCTCCTGCGGCTCGATCTCGTCACGCGGCAGGAATTCGACACGCAGGCGCAGGTGCTTCTGCGCACGCGTGAGAAGGTCGAGCAGCTCGAGGCGCGCCTCGCGGAGATCGAAGCGCGTGCGGGCGGGACAACGAGCGCGTCGGGCGGGACAACGAGCGCGTCGAGCGCAACGCCGGCGAGGGGGCCGGTACTACCCGCCGAATAACGGCCCGTACGCAAAAGCAGGTCCTTCGTCGCTTGGCCCTCGGGATGGAAAAGCAAATCATCCGTCCGGATGAATGCGCCCTGACGCGCGCTCGCGCATCGTGAGGCGCCCCATTACCGTGCCGAGGCCGCCATCACCGTCGCCGTCGTTCGCAGCCGCGCGCTGGCCGGCGTGTCGGCGCCGCCCGTCACGGTCGAGGTGCATCTCGCGAACGGGCTGCCGAACTTCCATCTCGTCGGGCTGCCGCTGACCGAAGTGCGCGAGGCGCGCGACCGCGTGCGCGCCGCGCTGCAGAACGCGCAGTTCGAGTTCCCCGCGCGCAAGATCACCGTCAACCTCGCCCCGGCCGATCTGCCCAAGGAATCGGGACGCTTCGACCTGCCGATCGCGCTCGCGGTGCTCGCGGCCACCGGACAGATTCCCGTGCCGCCGCTCGAGCGCTACGAGTTCGCCGGCGAGCTCGCATTGACGGGCGAGTTGCGTGCGATACGTGGCGCGCTCGCGATGGTGCTGTCCGCGCGCCGCGACGGCCGTGCGTTCGTGCTGCCCGCGGCATCGGCCGACGAAGCCGCGCTCGTGCGCGACGTCGTCGTGCATCCGGCGCAGTCGCTGCTCGCGGTGTGCGGTCACCTCACGGGTGCGACGCCGCTCGCTTCGGTGACCGCGCCGCTCACGGGTACGTGCACGCAAACACTCGACCTTGCCGATGTGCGCGGCCAGGCGCACGCCAAGCGCGTGCTCGAGATCGCCGCGGCGGGCGGGCATTCGCTGCTGCTCATCGGCCCGCCGGGTACGGGCAAGTCGATGCTTGCGCAACGATTGCCGGGCCTCCTGCCGCCGCTCACCGAGGACGAAGCGCTCGAGGCTGCCGCGATCGCTTCACTGGCCGGGCGCTTCGTCCCCGAGCGCTGGCGCGAGCGGCCGTTTCGCGCGCCGCATCACACCGCGAGCGGTGTCGCCATCGTCGGCGGCGGCAGCCGCGCGCGGCCCGGCGAGATTTCGCTCGCGCACCACGGCGTTCTGTTCCTCGACGAGCTGCCGGAATGGGACCGTCGCGTGCTCGAGGTGCTGCGCGAGCCGCTCGAGTCCGGCGTCATCAACATCTCCCGTGCGGCGCGCCAGAGCACGTTCCCGGCGCAATTCCAGCTCGTCACCGCCATGAATCCGTGCCCGTGCGGCTGGTACGGCCATCCAGCGGGACGCTGCCATTGCGGCCCCGATCTCGTGCAGCGCTATCGAAGCCGCATCTCGGGGCCGTTGCTCGATCGCATCGACCTTGCGATCGAGGTCCCGCCCGTGCCCGCGACCGTCCTCGCTGCGCCCGAGGCATCCCGTTGCGGCGAATCGGCCGCGATCCAGGCGCGCGTCGTGGACGTGCGCACCCGTCAGCTCGCCCGCCAGGGAAAATGCAACGCGCGCCTTTCGGCCGCGGACCTCGGCGCGTGCGACGTGGCGCCCGCGGCGCTGCGCATGCTGGGCACCGCGATGTCGCGCATGCTGCTCTCCGCGCGCGCCTACCACCGCGTGCTGAAGGTCGCACGCACGATCGCCGACCTCGCTGGCGAGGAACGCGTCGACGCGGCGCACGCCGCCGAGGCGCTCGCTTATCGGCGTGGACTGCTGGGAGACTTCAACGGGTCGAGCGCGGCTGCAGCCGCTGCGCCACCCGCGTGAGCGCCCTTCGCGCGAATCGGCGTCGACGCAATCCGAACGTCGCTCTGAAAGGCCGGCGAACCGTTCACGTCGAAAGGTGCGATTGCCGCCCGGCGTCTACGCGCCGGACCTCGGATGCAGCCGGCGCCATCCGCGTCCCGTCTTCGCCTTGCGCTTTCGCGCGGCCGCCGCGGCGGCCGCGTCGTCGTCGGGGTACCAGTACTGCTCGTCGCGATTCGCGGCAGGATCGAAGAAGCCGACGTAGCCTCCGGGGCTCACGCCGAACGACGCGAGCACGCCGCCGTCACCGAGACGTCCGAGGAAGTCGTTGCGCGAGCCACGCTCGTCGGTGCGCGTGAAGTACGACGGCAGCACGAAGTTCGCGACGTTGATGCCGTCGATGGCGTAGTGCTCCGCCTGCACCGCGTCGCACATCTCGAACCAGTGGAAGACCATCCTGCGGCGGTCGCCCGGATGCGGGCCGCGCACGAGAAGGTTCGACTGCGGATCGCCCAGCAGCTCCAGCGCCTCGTGCGACAGCGTGACGGTCCAGTCCTCGCCGGCGTTCTCGCTTTCCTGCAGCGACACGATGCCGAACGGTATGCCCCGGTTGTTGCGGTCGTGATAGCCGAGCGTGTCCTCGGCGTCGGTGCGGTCCACGACGTAGACCAGCGCATCGCCGCGCATCTCCGAGAGCGCCTGCGGGCGCGGCGCGCCGCCGATCACGCCTTCGAGTCGCAGGCGCGCGCCGAAGCTCCAGTGCGGCTCGAAGTCGTCACTGATCTGCCGATTGATCGCGCGCAGCGCCGTCTGCAGGTCCTCGTCCATCAGCTTGCCCATGGTCAGGTTCACGATCGAGATGAACATGAAGCCTCCGTCGTCGGCCTTGGTCGTCCGCGGCGCTATCATGTACCGGAACGAGCCCGCACGGATCGGTGTCGTGTGAGGCTTCGACGGATCGTAAGAGGAACCGTGACATGAAGGCATCGTTCGTCCGGGCCTGCGGCCTGCTGGTCGCGGCCGGCGTGGCAGTCGCTTCGTGGACGGCGCCCGCGCGGGCTGCCGACGACTATCCCTCGCACGCGGTCAAGATCGTCGTGCCGTTCTCGCCGGGCGGCGCGGTCGACGGGCCGACGCGCTTCATCGCCCAGGAGCTTTCGAAGCGACTCGGCCAGCCGGTCGCGGTGGAGAACAAGCCGGGCGCGGGTGCGACCATCGGCAGCGAATCGGTTGCCAAGGCGGCGCCGGACGGCTACACGCTGCTGCTCGCGTCGCAGACCAACGCAATCAGCGCGACGCTGTATCGCAGCCTGTCCTACGATCCGATCGAGGACTTCGAGCCCATCACGCTGATCGGGCGCGAGCCCGGCGTGGTCGTGGTCAATCCATCGCTGCCCGTGAAGACCTTCGCGGAGTTCGTCGCGTACGCGAAGGCGCATCCGGGGCAGCTCGACTACGCGTCGTCGGGCAACGGCAGCGGCCAGCATCTTTTCGCGGCGCTGCTGTTCTCGCAGCTCGACCTGAAGCTCAATCACGTGCCCTATCGCGGCAGCGCGCAGGCCACCACGGATCTCCTCGGCGGCCGCGTCGCCGTGGCGATTCCCGGCACGGCGGGCATGGTCGGGCACATCAGGGCCGGCAAGCTGCGCGCGCTCGCGGTCACGGGCGCCAGGCGCTCGCCGCAGCTGCCCGACGTGCCCACGCTGCAGGAAAGCGGCGTGAAGGACTACGAAGCGTACGTGTGGATGGGCCTGCTCGCGCCGAAAGGCACGCCGAGCGGCATCGTCGACCGGCTGTATCGCGAGGTCGGCGAAGTGCTGGCCACGCAGGATGCGAAGGCGTTCATGGCGCACGCGGGCATCGAGGTGGTTGCATCCACGCCGGCGGAGTTCGGCCGCTTCTTCCGTGCCGAGCGCGACCTGTGGGGCCGCGTGGTGCGCGAGACGGGCGCGAAGATCGACTGACCAGGGGAACGACGGTATGGAAGTTCAGGAAGCCGCGGTTGCACAGCGCGTCACGGGCAACGAGCACTGGGCGCACAAGGGCGACGTTCGGCTGTTCCTGTGGGAGAAGTATGTCGGCACGCCGCAGGGCAAGCCGGCGGTGCTGTTCGTGCACGGCTCGTCGATGGCGTCGCAGCCGACGTTCGATCTCACCGTCCGGGGGCGTCCCGATTCGTCCGTGATGGACTGGTTCGCGCAGCGCGGCTTCGTCTGCTGGACGGTCGACATGGAAGGCTACGGACGCTCGGACAAGTCGCGCGACATCTATTGCGACATCGCCAATGGCGCGGACGACCTCGCCGCCGCGACGGACTACATCGCGCGCACGCGCGGCGCCCGGCGCTTCCTCACGTACGGGATCTCGTCGGGCGCGTTGCGTGCGGCGCTGTTCGCCGAGCGTCATCCCGAGCGCGTGTCGCGGCTCGCGCTCGATGCCTATGTCTGGACCGGCGCGGGTGCGCCCACGCTCGAGCAGCGGCGCAAGAAGCTGCCGGAGTTCCTGGCGAAGAAGCGCCGCCCGATCGACCGCACGTTCGTGTACTCGATCTTCGAGCGCGACCATCCCGATTGCGCGGAACAGCGCGTGGTGGAGGCATTCGCCGACGCGATCCTCGCGCTCGACGACTCGATGCCCAACGGCACCTACATCGACATGTGCTCGAAGCTGCCGGTCAACGATCCGTCGAAGATCACGATGCCGACGCTCGTCATGCGCGGCCAGTACGACGGCATCGCGGCGTTCGACGACCTGGTCGAGTTCTTCAGGCGCCTGCCCAATGCCGACAAGCAGCTCACCGTGATGCCCGGCATCTCGCACGCGAGCTTCCAGCAGAAGAACTACCAGCTCGTCTACGCGATCCTGCACGACTGGTTCTCGCGCCCCGAGCCGGTTTACAAGGATTGATCGCGAATTCGACCCGCGCGACGCGCGGGGTCGTCGGATTCAGCGGCCGTGCGCAGCAAAGCGGCGCGGCGGCGCGGCCATTCGCAGGTTTAGAATTTTCGGCATGAACGCCGCCGCGCGGGACACCTTCATCGAGCAGTCGCACGTGCTGGACGCGCCGCCGCGCCTGCGCGAGATCCCTTACAACTACACGTCGTTCTCCGACCGCGAGATCGTCATCCGCCTGCTCGGCGCCGAGATGTGGACGGTGCTCGACGAGCTGCGGCACGAGCGACTGACGGGCCGCTCGGCGCGCATGCTCTACGAGGTGCTCGGCGACATCTGGGTGGTGGAGCGCAATCCCTACCTCCAGGACGATCTCCTCGACAATCCGCGACGCCAACGATTGCTCGTCGACGCGCTGCATCACCGGCTGAACGAGGTCGAGAAGCGCCGCGTGCAGAACGCCGCTGCGGATCCGGCGCGCGCGCAGAAGGTCGCGCAGCTCCTGGTTGCGGCACGCAAGGCCGTCGAGCGCTTCGCAGCCTCGTTCCCGGAGACGGCGTCGCTGCGCAAGCGCGTGCTGAAGACGCTGGGTCGATACACGCGCCGCGACAACATCGCCTTCGACGGCCTCGCGCGCGTGTCGCACGTGACCGATGCGACCGACTGGCGCGTCGAGTATCCGTTCGTGGTCCTATATCCGGACACCGAGGCGGAAGTCCGCGGGCTCGTGGAAGGCTGCATCGAGCTCGGCCTGACCATCATCCCGCGCGGCGGCGGCACGGGCTACACCGGCGGCGCGATTCCGCTCGATGCGAGGAGCGCGGTGATCAATACCGAGAAGCTCGAGCGCCTGTCCGAAGTCGAGCGCGTCGTGCTGCCCGGCCATCACGATGCAACGCCGACCCTCGATTGCGGCGCCGGTGTGGTGACGATGCGCGCCATGCAGGCGGCCGATGCGGCAGGGCTCGTGTTCGCATGCGATCCGACGTCGGCGGATGCCTCGTGCATCGGCGGCAACGTCGCGATGAATGCGGGCGGGAAGAAGGCGGTGCTATGGGGCACCGCGCTCGACAACCTCGCGTCGTGGCGCATGGTGACGCCGGATGCGCAATGGCTGGAAGTCGTGCGCGTCGACCACAACCGCGGCAAGATCCACGACGCCGGGCAGGCGACGTTCGAGCTCAACTGGCTCGACGACCAGGGCGAGAAGGTCGTCCGCAGCGAGACGCTCGCGATTCCCGGCGCGACGTTCCGCAAGGTCGGGCTCGGCAAGGACGTCACCGACAAGTTCCTCGCCGGCCTGCCGGGCGTGCAGAAGGAGGGCACCGACGGGATCGTCACGAGCGCGCGCTTCATCCTGCATCGGATGCCGCCGGCGATCCGCACCGTGTGCCTGGAGTTCTTCGGCCAGGTGCGCGATTCGACGCCGGCCATCGTGGAGATCAAGCGCCATCTCGACGGCAAGCCGCACGGCGCGATCCTCGCGGGCCTCGAGCATCTCGACGAGCGCTACGTCAAGGCCGTCGGCTACGCGACCAAGGCCAGGCGACACGGGCGGCCGAAGATGGTGCTGCTCGGCGACATCGTGGGCGAGAACGAGGACGACGTCGCGAAGGCCGCGTCCGAGGTGATACGGCTCGCCAATGCGCGCGGCGCCGAGGGCTTCGTCGCGGCATCCGCGGAAGCGCGCAGGAAGTTCTGGGCCGACCGCTCGCGCACCGCAGCCATCGCGCGCCACACCAACGCCTTCAAGATCAACGAGGACGTGGTGATCCCGCTCGAGCGCCTGGGCGATTACACCGACGGCATCGAGCGCATCGACATCGAGCTGTCGATCCGCAACAAGCTCCGGCTGTGCGATGCGCTCGCCGATCTCTTCGCACTGCCGGCGTTGTCGCAGCTCTGGACCACCGACGCCGGCGCGCCGCCCGAGCCGGAGCAGCTCGAGGCGAACGCCGAGGAAGCGCGCGCGCTGGTGAGCGAGGTCGCATCGCGCTGGAGCGATCTTCTGGCACGCATCGACGAGACGTTCCGCCCGCTGCAGGACCATTCGATCGTCGTCTCGTGGAAGACCGAGCTCAAGGCGCCGCTCGACGCGCTGTTCGAGGGCCGCGCGTTCGAGCCGGTACGAAAGCGCATCAAGGAGATCCACGCCGGGATCCTGCGCAGCCGCGTGTTCATCGCCCTGCACATGCACGCCGGCGATGGCAACGTGCACACCAACATCCCGGTCAACTCCGACGACTACGGGATGCTGCAGGAAGCGAAGGCCGCGGTCGACCGCGTGATGGCGCTCGCGCGCTCGCTCGGCGGCGTCATCTCCGGCGAGCACGGCATCGGCATCACCAAGCTCGAGTACCTGACCGACGACGAGCTGCGGCCTTTCGCGCAATACAAGCAGCGCGTCGACCCCAACGGCCGGTTCAATCGCGGCAAGCTGCTGCCGTCGCCGTCGCAACCGGCCGACCTCACGCGCGCGTACACGCCGTCGTTCTCGCTGATCGGCCACGAGAGCCTGATCCTCGAGCAGAGCGCGATCGGCGGCATCGCGGAGTCGATCAAGGACTGCCTGCGCTGCGGCAAGTGCAAGGCGCCGTGCGCCACGCACAGCCCGCGGGCGAACATGCTCTACAGCCCGCGCAACAAGATCCTCGGCACGTCGCTGCTCATCGAGGCGTTCCTCTACGAGGAGCAGACGCGCCGCGGCGTGAGCCTGCGGCACTTCGACGAGTTCGGCGACGTCGCCGACCATTGCACGATCTGCCACAAGTGCAAGAACCCGTGCCCCGTGGACATCGACTTCGGCGACGTGTCGATCGCGATGCGCAACCTGCTGCGCCGCGAGCACCGGCGCGGCTTCAATCCGGGCAAGGCCGCGTCGATGTTCTTCCTGAACGCGACCGATCCGGCGACCGTCAAGCTCGCGAAGACCGCGATGGTCGACGTCGGTTACCGCGCGCAGCGGCTTGCCTATCGGGTCGTGAAGAAGCTCGGCGTCGCGCAGAAGCAGACGTCACGGCCTCCCAACACGACGGGCGGCACGCGCCTGACCACGCAGGTGATCCATTTCGTCAACAAGCCGATGCCGGGGGGCCTGCCCAAGCGAACCGCGCGCGCGCTGCTCGACGTCGAGGATCCGACGATCGTGCCGATCATTCGAGATCCGGCGAAAGTCGACGAGGATTCGGACGCGGTGTTCTATTTTCCCGGCTGCGGGTCGGAGCGGCTGTTCTCCCAGGTCGGCCTCGCGACGCAGGCGATGCTCTACCACGTCGGGACGCAATGCGTTCTGCCGCCCGGCTACCTGTGCTGCGGCTATCCGCAGACGGCCGCGGGCAACCACGACAAGGGCCAGGAGATCATCACCGACAATCGCGTGCTCTTCCATCGGGTGGCGAACACGCTCAACTACCTCGACATCAAGACGGTGATCGTGTCCTGCGGCACGTGCATGGATCAGCTCGCGAAATACGAGTTCGACAAGATCTTCCCGGGATGCCGCCTGCTCGACATCCACGAGTACCTGATGGAGAAGGGCGTTGCGCTCACGGGAATCGGCGGCGTGCGCTACATGTACCACGACCCCTGCCACACGCCGATGAAGACGCATCGGCCGTTGACGGTCGTGAACAGGCTCATGGGCGTGGGCGTGCCGCTCAGCGACCGCTGCTGCGGCGAGTCGGGCACGCTCGCAACCACGCGGCCCGACATCGCGACGCAGGTTCGCTTTCGAAAGGAAAGCGAGATGCGCAAAGGCGCCGACGCGCTTCGAGCCGACGGCTACGACGGGCCGGTGAAGGTGCTCACGTCGTGCCCCTCGTGCCTTCAAGGCTTGTCACGCTTCTCCGACGACGCGGGGACGCAGGCCGACTACATCGTCGTGGAGATCGCCCGCCACACGCTCGGCGCGAACTGGATGCGCGAGTACGTCGATCGCGCCAATCGCGGCGGGATCGAGCGCGTGCTCGTCTAGCCGGGTCTATTCGGTCCGACCCGCCGGCGTCGCGGGCGCTGCCGCCGCGGCCGATGCGGAAACGACCGCTTCCGGAACGCTCGACGGCGCCGTGAAGATCACAAACGGCGCGGCGAGGATCACGATGAACACCACGTCAGCGATGTAGTCTGCAAGCCAGCTGCCGCGCGGCTTGCGTGCCGGGCGTGATCGCGCGGGAAGCGAATTCCAGGAACGGTCGGCAGTCGTGCTCATGAAGGCGCCCATCCTTGCGGCCGGGTGCGGAAAAGAGCCCGCGGCGTCGTCCGTACCTGGAGGCACGTATCGGCCGATGGCAAGCGGACAAGGCCGCGGGTGGAGGCAATCGAGTGCACGGTCCGCACCGGCATGGCAGCCACGTTAGACGGCCGCGCCGCGTGCGCGAACGGACCAATCGGCTCCGCGCCCGCGGAATATTCGCGTGAGCCGAGCGCGAGGAGCCGTCCGTGCAACACGCACGCGCCGCCGGTCGGTAGCGACCCGCGCGCGCGTCCGTTCGCATAATCCTTTGTGCTATAACGACCGCGCCATGATGCCCGAGCACGCGCTGCAGGCACCCGAGTCCGCCCCGGCATCGACCGGCGACGCTCCGCGGCTCGCGTTCTCCGATCCGGAGAGCGGCGCGAAATACCTCAAATCGCTGGTCCTGCTGCCCGTTCCGCAGGCGTACGACGCGCTGCTCGGGCAGCTGCACGCGCTCTCCGCCGCCGAATTCAGCCCACGCGAGCGCGGCACCATCGCCGAGCATGCTCGCACGCAGGCGATGCACCTGCACACGGAGCTCGCGCGCCGTTACGCCGGCAAGCCGCAGCCGGCGCCTGCGCGCGAGCACGAGGCGGCCGAGCAGGCGATCGCCATGTGGCAGACGCTGTGGGAGCAATACTCCTCCTGCCTCAAGCCGCTGCTCGAAGGCGATCCGGAGCTGCAGGGCGTCAAGCCCAAGCTGCTGCAACGCGGCCTGTTCGTGGGCAAGCAGCTCGTGCTCGTGCACGCGCTCGCGCGCCGCGCGCCGCCGGCTTCGCTGTGGCAGGAGCTCCACGCGTACTACCGGCTCGCCGAGATGCTCGACTGCACGGTCGCCGCGGTCTCGGACGATCTCATGCCGCACGCAGTGGGCATCTCGTGCTACTCGACCTACAGCCACGCGCTGCTCCTCGGGCTCGCCGACGGCTGCGCGCTGTCGGTGCGGCACATCGAGCTGGTCGATCGCTGGCTCGGCCAGTGGGCGCGCAAGCTCTTTCCCTATGCCCAGCAGCGCGAGAGCGAGGGCCCCGCGCTGCTCGTCGATCTCGACAGCCCCGATGGCGCGAGCATCGTGCCGGTCGCGCCGCAAAGCGCAGCGCCGTCGATGCGCTTCGGCTACCCGGGCAAGATCGCCACGAGCGTGCGCGGCCGTCTCAAGCGGCTGGCCGCCGGAGCGAGCCCGGCCGAGCTGCAACTCGGCCACGAGCTGTCGAGCGAGCAGGCGATGGCGCTCCTCTCGCACCTCGAGCAGCACTGGTGCAATCCGCCGCGGCGCGTGCCGGGCGGAGTCGAGCGCGTCGAGCTGGTCGCAGGCGGCCTCAACGCCGCCTATTTCCGCATCTCCGGGCGCACGTTCGACCGGCAGGATCCGCTCGGGCGGCTGACATTCCAGGGGGCGCAGCATCTTCAGACGCTCGGCGCGCTCACCGACTACGATCGCAACAAGGAAGAGGCCGAGCGGAACTGGCCATGGGAGCGGTGGCAGGGAAGCTACCAGCTCGACGAAGCGGCCCTTGCGCGCCGCGAGCCCGGTCACTACGGCTGGTTCTTCGACCAGCTCGTGGTCGTGCGCGACGACGAGCGCACGCGCCTCGGCTGGGTGACGCGCGTGGCGCGGGGAACCGCCGGCGACCTCGCCCTGTCGGTCCGCTTGTGGCCCGGCGCGCCCAAAACGCACGCGATGCGTCCCGCGACGACCGCGTTCAACGAGGAGCCACCGATGCCGGCGCTGATGCTCGCTGAAACGCCGGAGGAGCCGGCGACGCTGGTCCTCGGGCCGCGCGTGTTCACCGCCGGCCGGGTGTTGCGCACCATCGATCCGGGCCCCGAGCACAAGTTCCGCCTCACGCGGCTGGTGCAGCGGGGCGCCGACTTCGAGCGGGTCGCGTTCGAGCAGCTCTAGATTCGCATCGACCGGCGCGGCCGGCCGGTACACTGGTCGGTGCCATGGCCAATCGCCTCGCCGGTGCGTCGAGCCCTTATCTGCGGCAGCACGCGGAAAATCCCGTCGACTGGTATCCGTGGTGCGACGAGGCGCTCGCGCGCGCCCGCACCGAGGACAAGCCGGTCCTCCTGTCGATCGGCTATTCGTCGTGCCACTGGTGCCACGTCATGGCGCACGAGTCGTTCGAGGACCGCGCCGTCGCGGCGACGATGAATGCGCTGTTCGTCAACGTCAAGGTCGATCGCGAGGAGCGGCCGGACCTCGACCATATCTACCAGGCCGCGCACGCCCTGCTCACGCGCCGCTCGGGCGGCTGGCCGCTGACCGTATTCCTGACGCCGGACGGCGCGCCATTCTTCGCCGGCACGTACTTCCCGAAGCACGGCCGCTACGGCCTTCCCGGTTTCGTCGACATCCTGCCGCGCGTCGCGTCCGCCTATCGCGAGCAGGGTCCGGCGATCGCCTCCCAGAACGAGCAGCTCGCGAAGGCGATGCAGTCGCTCGAACCGTCGCACGGCGCGCGGGCGCTGCCCGCGCGCGCACCCGGTGTCGCGCTCGCCTCGCTCAAGCGCAGCTTCGATCCGGTGCATGGCGGATTCGGCGGCGCACCCAAGTTCCCGCATGCCGCGGAGCTCGAGTTCTGCCTGCGCGCGTTCGGCACGAGCGGCGACGACGCCGCGCTCGCGGTGGCGCGCACCACGCTCGCGCGCATGGCCGACGGCGGCATCCACGACCAGCTCGGCGGCGGCTTCTGCCGCTACAGCGTCGACGCGCAGTGGACCATTCCGCACTTCGAGAAGATGCTGTACGACAATGGCCCGCTGCTCGCGCTGTACGCCGACACCGCGCGCGCCACGGGCGACTCGCGTTTCGGCGAGGTGGCGCGCGGCATCGTCGGGTGGATGGTGCGCGAGATGCGCGCGCCCGACGGCGCGTGGTACGCGAGCCTCGATGCCGACAGCGAGGGCGAGGAGGGACGCTTCTACGTCTGGACGCCCGACGAGGCGCGCGCATTGCTCACGCCCGAGCAATGGGCGGTGGCCGCGCCGTTCTTCGGGCTCGACGGGCCGCCCAACTTCGAGGGCCACGCCTGGCATTTGCGCATCGTCACGCCGCTGGCCGACGTCGCATCGCAGCTCGGCATCCCGGTACCGACCGCGCAGGCCTGCCTGGCCGGCGCCAAGACGGCGCTCTTCCGTGCGCGCGAGCAGCGCGTGCGGCCCGGTCGCGACGACAAGATACTGACTTCGTGGAACGCGCTCGCGATCGCGGCGCTCGCGCGTGCGGCGCGTGCGCTCGGCGACCGGCGTCTTGCCGACCTTGCGTTCGACGCATTCGACGCGGTGACGCGCGTGGCGTGGCGCGACCGGCGGCTGTACGCGACGCGCCTGGGCGATGCGCCCGCGTTGAACGGCTACCTCGACGATTACGCATTCATGCTCGCCGCGGCGCTGGAGCTCATGCAGACGCGCTTTCGTGCGCGGGACTTCACCTTCGCCCGCGCGCTCGCCGACGCGCTGCTCGAGCGCTTCGAGGACTGGCAGCGCGGCGGCTTCTGGTTCACCAGTCACGATCACGAGAAGCTGTTCCACCGCACCAAGCCGGCCCAGGACAGCGCCACGCCGTCCGGCAACGGCGTCGCGGCTGGCGCACTGCTCGCGCTCGGGCACCTGTGCAGCGAGCCGCGCTACATCGACGCCGCGGAGCGCACGCTGCGTCTGTTCGCCCCCACGCTCGCCGACGCGCCCGGCGGCTGCTCGACGTTGCTCACCGCGCTGGAGGACCTCGAGGCGCCCCCGACGTCGGTCATCGTGCGGGGCGACGCACACGAGGCGCACGAATGGCAGCGCGCCGTCGAGCGCTCGTACCGCCCCGGCGTTCGCGTCTTCGACGTGTCCGGCGCGGCCGAGCTTCCCGCGCAACTGGACAAGGGCGTGCCGGGCACGGACGGTGCCACCGCCTGGGTCTGCCGCGGCACCGCGTGCCTTCCGGCATCCCGCAGCCTGCACGACGTGATGCAACTCCTCGAGACATGACGGGCGCGGGCCGAGCCGACGTGGGCGCGTTGTAAAATTCGCCGGTGCCTGCATTTCCACCCCGACGGGAGTTGCCATGAAGCTTTCGCACGTTGCCGTTGCGGTTGCCGCGGTATGTCTCGTGGGCGGCGTCCACGCCCAGTCGCTCGAGGACCTGCTCAAGAAGAACGGCTGCACCGCGTGCCATGCGGTCGACAAGAAGGTGATCGGCCCGGCCTACGTCGAGGTGGCCAACAAGTACAAGAACGATCCGAAGGCGCCGGCGTACCTCGCCGACAAGATCAAGAAGGGTGGCTCCGGCGTTTGGGGCCAGATCCCGATGCCTCCGAACACGCAGGCGAGCGACGCGGACGTCAAGAAGATCGTCGACGACATCCTGAAGCTGAAGAAATAGCGGTCTCGCCGTCCCGAGGCGTGCAGCGACGAAGGACCTGCGCTTTGGTCGCGACAGCAGGTCCGTTGCCTGGGGCTCGGATGACAAGGGGGCGCCGATGCGGTAACCTAGCCGCGTCCGTGCAGGAGAGCGCACCGGCGTTCGAGCCGGCGCCGCCGAAGGCGTAATCCCGAGAACGCTCAGGCAAAAGGACTGCACCGGACGCAATCGACATCTGGAGAGCGGCCCGCGCAACCGATGCGCGGTCCCACCGAAGGGGCACCGGCGCGGCAGCGATGCGCGCCGCAATCTCTCAGGTAAAAGGACAGACGGGGCGAAACGACACCATGCGTTTCGCCCTTTTTGTTGCCTGGGAGCGATCGTGCCGAAGACCACTGCGCTCAATGCCATTCATCGCGCCGGAGGCGCGCGCATGGTCGATTTCGGCGGCTTCGACATGCCGCTCTATTACGGCTCGCAGATCGAGGAGCACCACGCCGTGCGCCGCGACGCCGGCATGTTCGACGTGTCGCACATGCGCGTGCTGGACCTGCGGGGCCGCGACACGCGCTCGTTCCTGCGCTACGCGCTCGCCAACAACGTCGACAAGCTGACCGCGCCCGGCAAGGCGCTGTACTCCTGCATGCTCGCTGAGAACGGCGGCGTGCTCGACGATCTGATCGTCTACTGGCGCGGCGACGATGCGTTTCGCATCGTCGTCAATGCGGCCACCGCGGACAAGGACGTGGCATGGTTGCGCGGCGGGATCGCGCGTGAAGACTGCGACGTCGACCTCGTGGAGCGTGCCGATCTCGCCATGATCGCGGTGCAGGGACCGGATGCGCGCGCGCGTGTGTGGCGCGCGCTGCCGGAGACCGCGCACGCGACCGCGGAGCTCAAGCCGTTCAACGGCATCACCGTCGCGACGCGGCGCTGCGAGCTCTTCGTCGCGCGCACGGGTTACACGGGCGAGGACGGCTTCGAGATCATGCTGCCCGCCGATTGCGCGACCGAGGTGTGGCAGGCGCTTCATGCGGCCGGCGTGCGCCCGTGCGGGCTCGGCGCACGCGACACGCTGCGCCTCGAGGCCGGCATGAACCTCTACGGCCAGGACATGGACGAGACCGTCACGCCACTCGAATCCGGCCTTGCGTGGACCGTCGACCTCGCCTCCGAGCGCGACTTCGCCGGCAAGGAGGCGCTGCTCGCACAGGCGCCGACGCGCCGCCTCGTCGGGCTGTTGCTGACCGACGCGGGTGGCGTGCTGCGCGCGCATCAGATCGTGCATACGGGCAACGGGCACGGCGAGATCACGAGCGGCACGTTCTCGCCGACGCTCGGCAGGTCGATTGCGCTGGCGCGCCTGCCGGCGGCAATACGCGATGGCGACACGGTCGACGTCGCGGTGCGTGAGCGGCATCTCGCCGCGCGCGTGGTGAAGCCGCCGTTCGTGCGTCACGGTAAGACGCTCGTTTCGGGGTCAGAGTCAGTCTCGAAGGCTTGACTCTGACCCCGATTTCGCCGACTCCGATTTTCATTCCCGAGGATTCGATGAACGTTCCCGCCGACTTGTTCTACACCGAAAGCCACGAGTGGGTGCGCCGCGCGAGCGACGGCACGCTCGCGGTCGGCATCACCGATCATGCGCAGGCGGCGCTCGGCGATCTGGTGTACGTCGAGCTGCCTGTCGTCGGCCGCAAGCTGAAGGCGCGCGACGCCGCTGCGATCGTCGAATCCGTCAAAGCGGCGAGCGATGTCTATGCACCGGTCGCCGGCGAGGTGATCGCCGTGAACGACGCGCTGACCGGCTCGCCGGAGCAAGTCAACGCCGACCCCTACGGCGCGTGGCTGTTCAGGTTGAAGCCCGACGATGCGTCGGCCGTCGAAGCCCTGCTCGATCCCGACGCGTACATCGCCAGCGTGGGCAACGCATGAAGATGAACGAGCCGCGCGCGCCGACGCTCGCTGCGCTGGAGGACCACGGCAACTTCGTTTCGCGCCACATCGGCGCCACCGGCGCCGACCAGCGCGCGATGCTCGATGCAATCGGCGTGGCCTCGTGCGAGGCATTGATCGACGCCGTGGTCCCGGCGGCGATCCGCGGCCGCGGCCCGCTGCCGCTCCCGGGACCGCGCTCGGAGGCCGAGGCGCTCGCGCACCTCCAGACGATGGCCAACGCGAATCGCGTGCTGAAGTCGTACATCGGCCAGGGCTATTACGGCACGCACACGCCGCCGGTGATCCTGCGCAACGTCCTGCAGAGCCCGGCCTGGTACACGGCCTATACGCCTTACCAGCCGGAGATCGCGCAAGGCCGCCTGGAGGCGCTGCTCAACTTCCAGACGATGGTCACCGACCTGACCGCGATGGACATCGCCAACGCGTCGATGCTGGACGAGGCGACCGCCGCGGCCGAAGCGATGACGCTGCTCCATCGCGTCGGCAGCCATGCCAGCGAGAGGTTCTACGTCGCCGACGACGTGTTCGCGCAGACGATCGACGTCGTGCGTACGCGCGCCGCGCCGCTCGGCATCGAGGTGGTCGTCGGCCCCGCCGACGCGGCTGCGCACGCCGGCGCCTTCGGCGTGCTGCTGCAGTATCCCGGCGCGAGCGGGCACGTGCGCGACTATCGCGCGCTCGCACAGGCCATTCACGACCACGGCGGCCTGGTCGCGTGCGCGACCGACCTTCTCGCGCTTACGCTGCTCGTCCCGCCGGGCGAGTGGGGCGCGGACGTCGTGGTCGGGTCGTCCCAGCGCTTCGGCGTTGCGATCGGCTACGGCGGCCCGCATGCCGGGTTCATGGGCACGCGCGACGCCTACAAGCGCTCGTTGCCCGGGCGTCTCGTCGGCGTCACGGTCGATGCGCACGGCGCGCCGGCGTATCGTCTCGCGCTGCAGACGCGCGAGCAGCACATCCGACGCGAAAAGGCGACGTCGAACATCTGCACCGCGCAGGTGCTGCTGGCGGTCATCGCGAGCATGTACGCGGTGTATCACGGTCCCGCGGGGCTCGCGCGCATCGCGGGCCGCACGCATCGGCTGGCCGCGCTGTTGCGCGAGGGCCTGCTGCGCCTCGGCTTCGACGTGCAGCCGCAGGCTTTCTTCGACACCATCACGGTGCGCACCGGCCCGCGCACGCGCGGCGTGGTCGACCGTGCGCTCGCCGCGGGATCGAACCTCCGCACGATCGACGACGCGACGCTCGGCGTCTCGCTCGACGAGACGACGACCGCCGCGGACGTCGAGCGCCTGTTCGGCATCTTCGCGGGGGAGGCGACGACGCTGTCGGTCGCGGAGCTCGATCACGTCACCTCCGATGCGATACCCGCGGCGCTGCGTCGTACGTCGGCGTATCTCACGCATCCGGTGTTCCACCGCCATCGCTCCGAAACGGACATGCTGCGGTATCTGCGCCGTCTCGCCGACCGCGACCTCGCGCTCGACCGCGCCATGATTCCGCTCGGCTCCTGCACCATGAAGCTCAATGCGACGGCGGAGATGATCCCGATCACGTGGTCGCAGTTCGCGGCGCTGCATCCGTTCGCGCCGCAGGATCAGGCGAAGGGCTACACCGCGCTCATCGGCGAGCTGGAATCGATGCTCTGCGCGGTCACGGGATACGACGCGGTCTCGCTGCAGCCCAATGCGGGGTCTCAGGGGGAATACGCGGGACTCTTGATGATCCGCGCGTATCACCACAGCCGCGGCGAGGCCCATCGCAACGTGTGCCTCATTCCCGCCTCGGCGCACGGCACCAATCCGGCATCCGCGCACATGGCCGGCATGCGCGTCGTGGTCGTCGCATGCGACGAGGCCGGCAACGTCGACCTCGCGGACCTGAAGGCCCAGGCCGAGGCGCATCGGGACGAACTCGCAGCGGTGATGATCACGTACCCGTCGACGCACGGCGTGTTCGAATCGGGCGTGTCGGATCTCTGCGACATCGTGCACGCGAACGGCGGGCAGGTCTATGTCGATGGCGCGAACCTCAACGCGCTGGTCGGCGTCGCGGCGCCCGGGCATTTCGGCGCCGACGTCTCGCATCTCAACCTGCACAAGACGTTCTGCATTCCGCATGGCGGCGGCGGCCCGGGTGTCGGGCCCGTCGCCTGCAAGGCGCACCTGGCAAGGTTCCTGCCGGGCCATCGTGAGCTCGGCGGTCGCAACGCGGCGAGCGTGCCGGCCAACGGCGCGCCGCAGCCCATCGGTGCGGTCAGCGCCGCACCTTACGGCTCCGCCTCGATCCTTCCGATCTCGTGGATGTACGTCACCATGATGGGCGCCGAAGGCCTGCGCGCCGCAACCGAGAGCGCGATCCTCGCGGCGAACTACATCGCCCGCCGCCTCGCGCCGCACTACCCCGTGCTCTACAGCGGCCCGGGCGGTTTCGTTGCGCACGAATGCATCCTCGACCTGCAGCCGCTGAAAGCGACCAGCGGCATCGAGGCCGAAGACGTCGCGAAGCGCCTCATGGACTTCGGCTTCCACGCGCCGACGATGAGCTTTCCGGTGCCGGGCACGCTGATGGTCGAGCCGACCGAGAGCGAATCGAAGGTCGAGCTCGATCGCTTCATCGACGCGATGATCGCGATACGCGCCGAGATTCGCGCGATCGAGGAAGGACGCCTCGATCGCAAAGACAACCCTCTCAAGAATGCGCCGCACACCGCGGCGGCGGTTTCGGCGGACGAATGGACGCACGGCTATGCGCGCGCGCAGGCGGCGTATCCCGTGCACGCCTTGCGTGCGGCGAAGTACTGGCCGCCGGTCGGTCGCGTCGACAACGTCTACGGCGATCGCAACCTGTTCTGCAGCTGCATCCCGGTGAGCGACGCAGGCGAGGAAGCCGATCCGGTCGCCGAGCAGGCCACGGCGTAATGCGCGTCCTCGTGCTCGGCGGTGGCGTGATCGGCGTCACCACCGCGTGGTATCTGGCGCACGACGGGCACGAGGTCACCGTCGTCGATCGTCACGCGGGACCGGCGCTCGAGGCGTCGTTTGCCAACGGCGGGCAGATCTCGGCGTCCTATGCGGAGCCGTGGGCGAATCCAGAGGCGCCGCTCAAGATACTCAAGTGGCTCGGCCGCGAGGACGCGCCGCTGCTCTTCCGGTTGCGCGCGGACTGGCGCGAGTGGCGCTGGGGATTGCAGTTCCTGGTGGAGTGCCTGCCCTCGCGCACGCGGCACAACACCATCCAATGCCTCAACCTCGCGCTCTATTCGCGCGCATGCCTGCAGTCGCTGCGAGCCGACACCGGCATCGAGTACGACCATCTCGAGCGCGGCATCCTGCAGTTCTACACGGACCGCAAGGAGTTCGAGCAGGGTGTCGCGGCCGCCGAGCTCATGCGCCAGTACGGCTGCGATCGCGACATCCGCAGCGCCGACGAATGCGTCGCCATCGAGCCGGCGCTCGCGCAATGCCGCGGGCGGCTCGCGGGCGGCATCTACACCGCGACCGACGAGTCGGGCGACGCCCAGGCATTCACGACGGCGCTGGCGGAGCGCGCGGCCGCGCGCGGTGCGCAGCTCCGGTTCGGCGTGACGGTCGATCGCGTCGTCACCGGGCCCGGCCGCGTGTCGAGCGTTCGCGTGCACGATGCCGACGGTCGCTTCGACGACATGACGGCTGATGCGTACGTGCTCGCGCTCGGCAGCTACAGCCCGTTCCTGCTCGAGCCGATCGGCGTGCCCTGTAACGTGTATCCGGCGAAGGGCTATTCCGCGACCATTGCGGTCGGCGGCCACGCGGGCGCGCCCACGGTGTCGCTCACCGATCTCGCATGGAAGATCGTGCTGACGCGTCTCGGCGACCGGCTGCGGGTCGCGGGCACCGCGGAGCTCGACGGCTGGAACAAGAGGCTCAACCAGACGCGCTGCGAAGCGCTCACGCGCCGAACCTTCGAGCTCTTTCCCGACGCCGGCGAGCGCGACGGCGTGCAGTACTGGACGGGGCTGCGTCCCGCGACGCCGTCGAACGTCCCGCTCGTCGGCCGCACGCGCTACGCCAACCTGTTCCTCAATACCGGGCACGGCACGTTGGGCTGGACCATGGCGTGCGGCTCGGGACGTGCGCTCGCCGACCTGATGACGGGTCGCAAGCCCGACGTCGACTTCGCCTTCACGCGCGGCCCGATCATGGAGCGCCGCACATGATGGTCGCGGTGGGTCCGTAGCCTTCTTCGATGTAGCCGAGCGCGACCATCTGCGCCTGGATCGCCGGATCGGTCGTGTAGCGGTGATTGGCGTCGACGCGGTTGTTGAACAGCCGGTACACGGGCACGGTGCCCGGGGGACACGCGCCCGTCGCCGTGTCCGGCAGCGCGACGAAGAAGGCGCTCGGCGTCTCCTCGATGTAGCCGCTGTAGTTCGGATCGACCCCGATCTTGCCGAGGATCGTGTTGCACTCGTCCGGCGAAGCGGAGAAGAAATGGGAATTGCCGTGCTCGGGCGGAATGAGGAAGCGGCAGACCGGGTTCACGTTACCGCCGCCGGCGGCAGCGGTCGGGTAGACCTTGAACGACTGTCCGGTGCGCGCCCAACCGGCGATGCGCCCGGAATCCAGGGCGTCGATGTCGGGCTGCAGGGGGCTGATGAAATAATGATCGAGCGACATGTTATAGAACTCGACGACCGTCACGGGCGCTGCCGGCGCGGCGACGGTCTGTCCCGCGAAATTCGTCGCGGCGTTGGCGACGACCGTGCCGTTGCGTGTCAGGCCGGTCACCCCGTCGGTGGGCAGCGCGGCGTAGGTGACCTGGTCGACGAATGCATAGTTGACCGTCGCGCCATCGGTCGCGAGGAAGCCGTTCGGCACCACGTAGTCCGGCGCGACGAGGCCGAGCGCGGCGAAGCCCTGCGTGGCGATGAGCACGTTGCGGCCGGCGGTGCTGGTGTTCCTGTCGAGGTTGTGGTCGAAGGTGAACGATTTCACGACGCCGGCGTGCGTCACGGTGATCTGATGGCCCATCAGGAACTGCTCTTCCGGGAACCCGGCGATCTCGCGCAGCACCACGTACTGCACGGTGCCGTCCGCGTTGGAGTAGAGCCGGTCGATCTGGAAGGTGTGGAATTCGGCGGATGCCAGCGGCGCGGTGGCCAGGAGCGCGCCGGCGGCCAGCAGACGGATCAGGGTTCTCATACGGCCTCCATCGCACGAATCGGCGATCGTTCGGGTCAACAGCAGGTGCCGGTGCGTATTCCAGCGGCGTGGCCGCGGCGGTGGCTCGCCGCCGCGCTGCTGCTCTTCGCGAGCGCGGCGGGGGGCCTCGGCGTGACGACGGTGTCCGATCCCTGGGCGCGGCCGGCACCGGTGCACGGCAACACCAGCGTGTTCGTGGTGCTCGGCACTTCCGAGGACGCGAAGATCGTCGGCGCACGCTCGGCCTTCGGGCAGGTGCGCCTCACGCGAGGCAAGGCGATCGTCGATACGGTCGACGTGACCGCGGGCAAGCCGCTCGCAATGAGCCCGGGCGGTGTGCACCTCACGCTGCGCAACGTGAACCGCCGGCTCGAACTGGGCGACCACGTGACGCTCACGCTGGTGCTGCGCGACGCGCAGGGGCGCACGCAGGAGGTTCCCGTGGACGCCGAGGTGCGCCACCGCTCGCCGCTCGACGACGAGCGCCGCGCCCACGAGCGCGGGCACAAGCACTGAGCGGGCTCAGTGCGGCCTCATTGCATCATCGCGCCGCATGTCGGTTGGCGTGTCGGCCGCGTGCGCCATCGCCCGCCGCCGGCCGCTTGGCGGTCTCGGCTCGGCGGGCTCAGTCGTTCTCGTACACCAGCGACTCGACGGCGAGCCACCACGCGCCGTCGTCGCGCAACCACACGTGCACGTAGTGGCCCGCATTGGTGACGCCGGCCGCGCGGCGCACGACGCGGCCGTAGCTCGCCGCGAAGTCCCCCGAGGCCGACACGCGCGCTTCGCTCGGCACGTATTCCACGCGCGCATCGTCGGCGGCAAGCCGCGCGACCCATGCCGCACCGATCAGGGGCTGCGATCCCGACTCGTTGCGGCGCGCGTCGACTGCGAGCCGGCGCGCGAACGCGGCGGCGTCGAGGTTGGTGAGCCCGACGTCGAGCTCGGAGACGGTCGTCGCGGTCGCGCGCTCCTCGGGCTGGGCGCCGGTACGCGCGCGCGGCAACGCCGCCCAGGCCGATCGATCGACCGGCGCGCCGGTGCGCGCGCCGAGGTCCAGCCAGACCTTCCACTGGCCGTCGCCTTGCCGTTGCCACACCGAGAAGAACAGGCCATGCGCCGGCGGGCGATCACCGGACAGTCGCGTGAGCTCGAACGGGCCGGTGGAGTACGCCAGGTCCGCGGCGCGCGACACGTACACGAGCTCCGGATGCCAGGCGAGGCGCAATTGCGCATCCGCGCCGCTCGCACGCGCGGGCCATGTCTCGCGCACGCGTACGGGCGCGGGCTCGAACACGAGGCCGTCGGGCGCGAAATGCGCCACGAAGCTGGCGGTGATGCCGCGCGCGACGCAGTCGGCCGCGAACGCGCGCTCGGCGTTCGCGACTTCCTCGCGCGCCGGGTCCGGCCCGATGGTCGCGCATGCGCAGGCCGCGAGCGCGAGCGCTGCCGCGAGATTCGTCCGCGCGCGCGAAAGGCCTTCCGTGGCGGAGCGCATGCGCGGCAGTATAATCACGCGCTCGCGCCTCGCGTCGTTCATGCTCCTTCCCCGTTTTCTCTGCGCGCTGCTCGCAGCGCTGATCCTCCTTGCACCCGCGGCCGACGCCCGCAAGAGCCGGGCGCCGTCCAAGTCGCATGCTTCCGCCGCTCCCGCGGCCGAAGCGCCGCCGCCGGGCCCGAACGGGTCGCCCGCCGTCGCTGCCGCGTCATGGGTGCTCGTCGACACGCTGAGCGGCCAGACGCTCGGCAGCGTCAACGCCGACGAGCGTCGCGATCCCGCATCGCTCACCAAGCTGATGACCGCGTATCGCGTGTTCGCCGCGCTGCGCGCCAAGACCATCACGCCGTCGCAGATGGTGAACGTGTCGCAGCGTGCGTGGAAGGCCGAAGGCTCGCGCATGTTCATCGAGCCGCGCAAGGCGGTCACGGTGGACGAGCTGCTGCGCGGCCTGATCGTGCAATCGGGCAACGACGCCTCCATCGCGCTCGCAGAGCTCGTCGCGGGCAGCGAGGAAGAGTTCGTCAAGCAGATGAACGCTGAAGCGCAGCGCCTCGGCATGACGAGCTCGCATTTCACCAACGCGACGGGCTTGCCCGATCCGCAGCACTACTCGACGGCCGCCGACATGGCGCGCCTCACCGCGGCGCTCATCCGCGACTATCCCGAGTACTACCCGCTCTACTCGCAAAAGGAATTCCGCTACAACAACATCACGCAGTCGAATCGCAACCGGCTGCTGTGGACCGATCCCTACGTCGACGGCGTGAAGACCGGTCACACCGACAGCGCGGGCTGGTGTCTCGTCGCCTCGTCCAAGCGCGGCGACCGGCGCCTCCTGTCGGTCGTGCTCGGCGCGGCGAGCGACTCCGCGCGCGCCGCCGAGAGCCAGAAGCTCCTCAACTGGGGCTTCCAGGCGTTCGATACCGTGCAGCTCTACCAGTCGGGGAAGGCGGTCGCGGACGTTCGCGTGTGGAAGGGCGCCGCCAAGGACGTGAAGGCGGGCTTCCTCGCCGACCGTTACCTCACGCTGCCCAGGGGCACCGCGGACAAGCTCAAGCTCACGATGGAAACGCAGGAGCCGCTGATCGCGCCCGTGCAAAGGGCACAGCGGGTCGGCGTGGTGAAGGTCGCGCTCGACGGCAAGCCGATGGCGGAATTCCCGCTGATCGCGCTCGACGACGTGCCGGTCGCGAACGTCTTCGGCCGTGCGTGGGACACCGTGCGGCTGTGGTTCAAATAACGGGGCACCATGAATCCCGAGCAGATCGTGTACCTCAACGGCAAATGCCTTCCGCTCGCCGACGCGAAGATATCCGTGCTCGACCGCGGCTTCATCTACGGCGACGGCGTGTACGAGGTCGTGCCCGTGTACGGCCGGCGGCCCTTCCGCATGCCGCAGCATCTCGCGCGCCTTTCGCGCTCGCTCGAGGGCATACGGCTCGCCAATCCGCATTCCGACGCGCAATGGCAGCGGCTGATCGGCGACCTCGTCGCGCGCCAGCCGTTCGACGACCAGGCGGTGTACCTTCAGATCACGCGCGGCGTGGCGAAACGCGATCACGCGTTCCCGGCCGGCGTGCCGCCGACCGTGTTCATGATGAGCAACCCGCTGCCGCTGCCCTCGCCCGAGCAGGTGGAGCGTGGCGTCGCCGTCGTGACGGCCGAGGACAATCGCTGGATGCGCTGCGATCTGAAGACGACGTCGCTGCTCGGCAACGTGCTGATGCGCCAGCTTGCCTCCGACGCGAGCGCCGCGGAGACGGTCATGTTCCGCAACGGCTACCTGACGGAGGCATCGGCGTCGAACGTGCTCGTCGTGCGCGGCGGGACGGTTCTTGCGCCGCCGAAGGACAATCTGATCCTGCCCGGGATCACGTACGACGCGACGCTCGAATCCACGCGCAGCGCGGGCGTGCCGCTCGAGGTGCGGCCCATCGGCAAGGACGAAGCCCTGTCCGCGGACGAGATGTGGATCTCGTCGTCGACCAAGGAAGTGCTCGCCGTCACCACGGTCGACGGGCGTCCCTTCGCTGGGGGCTCGCCCGGCCCCGTGTTCCGGCGCGTCCACGCCGCATTCCAGGCCGCCAAGCGCGGCTGAAGCCGGGATGTCAGTCGCCGCCGTCTGCCGCGGTCCCGTAGCGGCCGTGGTGGAAGACCAGCGGGCTGCCGCGCGCGCGTTCGACCGTGACGACCTCGCCGATGAACAGCATGTGATCGCCGGCGCGATGGCGTGCGTGGTGACGGCATTCGATCCACGCCACGCAACCGTCGAGCAGCGGCGCTTCCGACCAGCCGAGGCGATACGCCACTTGCGCGAAGCGATCGGCATGCGGACGCGAAAAGCGCCGCGCAAGCTCGACCTGCCCCAGTGCCAGCACGTTCACCGCGTAGCGCTCCGCCGCCTCGAATGCGGTGAGGCTCGGTGAGCGGCGCGCGAGGCTCCAGAGCACGAGCGGCGGATCGAGCGAGACCGAATTGAACGAATTCGCGGTGAAACCGACGTAGCGACTCGCGTCGGCGCGCGCGCAGACGATGGTCACGCCGGTCGCGAATTGCGCGAGGGCATCGCGAAACTGGCGCTGGTCGAACGCCGCCGGTGCGAGGCCGGCAGGCCGGCTCGAAGGGCTCATCGGGTGCACATGGTAACGGCGCTGGGCGATGCACGGGGTCGCGCAGGCCAGGTTTGCCCGCGCCGCGGCCCGTCCCGCACGGCTTGCTAAACTGCGGCGCCATGGCGGAGTCCCTGCAGAAGATCATCGCGCACCGCTACGGCGGGAAGGACCTGCCGATCGCGGTGGTGCTGCCGGACGGCGCGCGGGTGCCGCTGTCGCAACGACCCGAGGTCGACGTGATCGCCCGCACGTGGGCGGGCCTGAAGGCGCTCGCGTCGCCCGCGATGGGCGTGCTCGCGCGCGCCTACGTGCACGGCGACATCGACTTCACCGGCAGCGCCCGGCGCGTGCTCGGCATCGCGGAATCGATGGTCGGCGACATCGCGCACGGGCGCGACGGCGCCGGCGCCTGGCTGCGTCACAAGCTGCATCAGCGGCGGGCCAACCGCGCCAACATCCAGCATCACTACGACGTTTCCAACGCCTTCTACCGGTTGTTCCTCGACCAGCGGCTCGTCTATTCGTGCGCGTATTTCCACACGCCCGAGGACTCGCTCGACACGGCGCAGGCGCAGAAGCTCGACCACATCTGCCGCAAGCTTCGGTTGCAGCCGGGCGAGCGCTTCCTCGACATCGGCTGCGGCTGGGGCGCGCTCGTGCTCTGGGCGGCGGAGCGCTACGGCGTCAATGCGACCGGCATCACGCTGTCGCAGAACCAGCACGACCACGTGAAAGAGCAGATCGCGGCGCGCGGATTGCAGGATCGCGTGCGCGTCGAGCTGCGCGACTATCTCGACTTGCCCGAGGACGTGCTCTACGACAAGATCGCGAGCGTGGGCATGTTCGAGCACGTCGGGGTGTCGCGATTTCCGAGGTACTTCGGCAAGATCCGGCGCGTGCTCAAGCCCGGCGGCTTCGTGCTCAACCACGGCATCACGCACAACTGGGTGGACACCAGGAGCCTCGGCAGCGGCATGGGCGACTTCATCGAGGAATACGTGTTCCCCGGGGGCGAGCTGACGCACGTATCGAGAGTCGTCGAAGCCATGGCGCTCGAAGGACTCGAAGTCGTCGATGCCGAGGCGCTGCGCGAGCATTACGCGCGCACCCTCTGGCATTGGGTCGAACGGCTGGAGTCGAACGCCGGGGCTGCGCGCGCCGAGGCCGGGGAGGAGCGCTACCGCGTCTGGCGCATCTACATGGCGGGCTCGGCGCACGGGTTCGATCGCGGCTGGCTGTCGCTGTGGCAGCTCCTGGCCGGCAAGCCGCTGCCCGACGGCCGACTGCCGCATCCCCTCACGCGCGAATACATGTACAGGTGAGCGGGGTTGCGCCGGCGCACCGGCGGCCGCATATTCGGGGTCAGAGTAAGTTCTCGTATTCGGGGTCAGAGTGCGTTCGCGGGAACCGACTCTGACCCCGCAGTTCCGCCGGAGTCGCCCCATGAGCCTCGAACCCGTCGCCGCCCAGGTCAGCCCGCTTCAGTTCCCTTGCGTGTTCCCCATCAAGATCATGGGCCGCACGCAGCCGGGCTTCGCGCAGGAGATCCTCGCCGTCGTGCAGCGACACGCCCCGGATTTCGACGCATCCACGCTGGAGATGCGCGCGTCGAGCGCGGGCAACTACCTGTCGCTCACGGCGACCATCAATGCCACGTCGCGCGAGCAGCTCGACGAGCTGTATCGCGCGCTCTGCGCGAATCCGATGGTGACGATGGTGCTGTGATCGCGACGACGCTGGATTCCCGTTTGCGCGGGAATGACGCCCCGTCGTCGTCGTCCCTGCGACAGCAGGGACCCGGCGACGTTCGAGTCGTCTCTCTCGGGATCACCGAGTACCTCGCCTGCTGGCACGCCATGCAGGCATTCACGGATCGGCGCGATGCCGGCACGCCGGACGAGATCTGGCTCACCGAGCATCCGCCGGTGTACACGCTCGGGCTCGCGGGACGCCGCGATCATCTGCTGCGCGACAACGGCATTCCCGTGCACAAGGTGGATCGCGGCGGGCAGGTCACGTATCACGGCACGGGCCAGCTCGTTCTGTACACGCTGGTGGACCTTCGCCGACTGCGAATCGGCGTGCGCGCGCTGGTTCGCGCGCTCGAGCACGGCGTCGTCGACTGGCTGGCGACGCATGCGATCGTCGCGTACGGCAAGACGAGCGCGCCGGGCGTGTACGTCGCGCGCGCGTCCGGCGAGGCGAAGATCGCGGCGCTCGGGCTCAAGGTGCGCAACGGCTGCACGTATCACGGCATCGCGGTCAACGTCGCGATGGATCTCGCGCCGTTCGCGGACATCGATCCCTGCGGCTACCCCGGTCTCGCGGTGACGCAGCTCGCCGACCTCGGCATCGTGCGAACGGTCGCGGAAGCCGGTGAAGAGCTCGTTCCGCATCTTCGCGCGCGCCTCGCCGAGCCGGGTCGCGTAGACTGAAGCCTGTCATGAGCGATATGCTGATCCCCGGGATCGCCCCACGCGCCGGCGACAAGCACAAGGGCGCGGGCAAGACGGCGCGCATCCCGATCAAGGTGATCGCGTCCGAGCCGCTGCGAAAGCCCGACTGGATCCGCGTGCGCGCGCCGTCGTCGCCGCGCTTCTACGAGATCAAGCGGATCCTGCGCGAGCACAACCTGCACACGGTGTGCGAGGAAGCGTCGTGCCCGAACATCGGCGAGTGCTTCGGCAAGGGTACCGCCACATTCATGATCATGGGTGACATCTGCACGCGTCGCTGCCCGTTCTGCGACGTGGGCCACGGGCGCCCGCTGCCGCTCGACCGTGACGAGCCGGCCAATCTCGCCGCAACGATCGCCGCATTGCGCCTGCGCTACGTGGTGATCACCAGCGTGGACCGTGACGACCTGCGCGACGGCGGCGCGCAGCACTTCGTCGACTGCATCAGGGCCGTGCGCGAGCGCTCGCCGCAAACGCAGATCGAAGTGCTGGTACCCGATTTTCGCGGCCGCCTGGAGCGCGCGCTCGATATCCTGGCTGCCGCGCCGCCCGACGTGATGAACCACAACCTCGAGACCGTGCCGCGGCTTTACCGGCAGGCGCGTCCCGGGTCGGACTACGCCCATTCATTGCGCCTGCTGCAGCAATTCAAGGCACGCTTCCCCGGCATTCCGACCAAGTCCGGCCTGATGGTAGGACTCGGCGAGTCCGACGACGAGATACTCGACACGATGCGCGACATGCGCGCGCACGACATCGACATGCTCACCATCGGGCAGTACCTGCAGCCGTCGCGCGCGCACCTGCCTGTCGCCCGCTACGTGCATCCCGACGCGTTCGCGCGACTCGAGCTCGAGGCGTACGCGCTGGGATTTCGCCATGCCGCCGTGGGCGCGCTCGTGCGCTCGTCGTATCACGCCGACCGCCAGGCGGAAGGCGTGCTGCACGAAGCGTCCGATTAGCGCGACGCCGGCGGCGGCGCCTCGCGCGGCCACAGCAGCCACATGCGCCCCTGCTGGCGCATGCGGCCGGCCTCGCGCCCCGCCGCCTCGCCGAACCCCCAGAAGAAATCGGCTCGTGCGATGCCGCGTATCGCGCCGCCTGTGTCCTGCGCCAGGACGAGGCGCTGCAGGGGAGCCTGCGACAGCGGCTGCGTGGTGTCGATGAACACCGGGGCGCCCAGCGGCACGTAGCGCGTATCCACCGCGATCGTGCGCTCGGGCAGCAACGGCACGCCGAGGCTGCCGATCGGGCCGTCGATGCGCGCTTCGAGCGTGCCGGGTGCGGGCGGCGGCACTTCGCGAAAGAACACGTAGCTCGGATTCTCCTCGAGCAGCGCCGGCAGCTGATCGGGATGGCGGCGTCCCCACGCCTCGATCGCCTGCATCGACGCGCTGTCCCGCGTGAGCTCGCCGCGGTCGATCAACACGCGCGCGATGGAGCGAAAGGGCTGTCCGTTCTGGTCCGCGTATCCGACGCGCATCACGCTGCCATCGTCGAGCTGGACGCGGCCCGAGCCCTGGATCTCGAGGAAGAACGCCTCGACCGGATCGGCGACCCACGCGACGACCTTGTTCGCGAGCGGCGCCTTGCCGGCGTCGATGTCGGCGCGCGTCCAGTACGGCACCACGCGGCGGCCGTCGAGGCGTGCACGCACGCGCTTGCCCTTGAGCTCGGGGTAGAGGTCGCCGAGGTCGACGATCAACAGATCGTCGGGCGGTGCGTAGAGCGGAATGGTGTATCGCGTTGTCGCCTCGCGCGCCCCGCGGAGCAGTGGCTCGTAGTAGCCGGTGAAAAGACCCGTGTCGTCGCCGCGGTCGTCGCTGATCCGGTACGCCGTAAAATGCTGCTCGAAGAAACGCCGGGCGCTCGCGCTGTCGGTCGGCTCCAGCTCCGACGCCGCGACGCAGGATGCCTGCCAGGTTGCGTTGCCGGCGTTGAGCAGCGCACGGCAGCCGACGAGGAACGCCGGCCAGGCCGCTTCCACGGCGTCGGCGGACCATCCCGGCAGCGTTGCGAAGTCCACCGGTGTGTAGACCGCGCGCGCAGGCGCAGCCGGTGCGGGCGGCGGCGGCTTCACCGGCGCGACCTGGCATGCCGCCAGCGCGCACGCCGCGAGCATGCACGACGCGCGCCGCGCCGCGCGAGCGAAGGAACGGGTCATGGTCTGGCTGTTGCTCGAGTCTCTTGTCGCAGGCGCGATCCTGGTTGCGATCGTGTGGTGGACGATGCGGCCCGCGCGGCGGCGCGACCGCGATGGCGACCAGAATCGCTAATGCAGCGTCCGCGGCACCGACAGCGTGAATGCCGGGATATCGGCGTCGAACGTGTGGCCGTCCTCCGCGACCATCTGATACGAGCCGCGCATCGTGCCCACCGCGGTGGGAAGGCTCGCGCCGCTCGTGTATTCGAAGCTCTCGCCGGGCTTGAGCACCGGCTGCTGGCCCACCACGCCGAGGCCTTTCACTTCCTGCACGCGATGGTCGCCGTCGGTGATGTACCAGTGGCGGCTGATGAGCTGCGCGGTGACGGAGCCCTTGTTGGTGATGGTGATCGTGTACGCGAACACGAACTGGCTCTTCGCCGGATCGGACCGATCGGCGAGATACGCCGGCTTGGCGACTACCTGGATCTCGTAACGCTTGCTCTCCGCCATGCTTCGATCGTCATCCTGAGGAGCGCAGCGACGAAGGCCGCTGCTCGTGGGCGAAGCACGAGCGATCCCTCGCATGCCCTCCGGATGACATACCCGACGCTCGGGATGACAGTTCAACGCATTCGACCGCCGTGAGATTATAGCGACATGAGCCGCACCTTCCGGATCGCGCCGTCGCTGCTGTCCGCCGATTTCGCCCGCCTCGGCGAGGAAGCGCGAGCGGTCGAAGCCGCCGGTGCCGATTTCCTGCACTTCGACGTGATGGACAACCACTATGTGCCGAACCTCACCGTCGGCCCTCTGGTGTGCGCGGCGATCAGGCAGCACGTGGGCATTCCGATCGACGTGCATCTCATGGTGAAGCCGGTCGACCGCATCGTGCCCGACTTCGGCGAGGCGGGTGCGTCGATCATCAGCTTCCATCCCGAAGCGTCGGAGCACGTCGACCGCACCATCGGGTTGATCCACGACAGCGGCTGCAAGGCGGGGCTGGTGTTCAATCCGGCGACGCCGCTCGACTGGCTCATGCACACGATCGACAAGCTCGATCTCGTGCTGATCATGTCGGTCAACCCCGGCTTCGGCGGCCAGTCGTTCATACCGCACGCGCTCGAGAAGCTCCGTGCCGCGCGCAAGCTCGTCGATGCCGCGACGCAGCGCACCGGGCGCGAGATCCTGCTCGAGGTGGACGGCGGGGTGAAGCGCTCGAACATCGCGGACATCGCGCGCGCGGGTGCCGACACGTTCGTCGCGGGCAGCGCGATCTTCGGCGAAAAGGACTACGCCGCCACGATCGCGGCGATGCACAGGGAGCTCGCCACGGTGCTATAGTACGTCGCCCCTGCGCAAGCAGGGACCCAGTGCCGTTCGACGCCGCTGGATTCCCGCGTGCGCGGGAATGACCGATCACATGTCGCCACCGATTCGAATTCCCTCTCCGCGCCGCGCGCTCGCGTGGCGCTGGCGCACGAAGGCGTGGCGCTGCTGGCGCCGCTGCTGACGTCTCGCGCGCCCGGGCATCGCGCGCCTTCCAAGCGATGCCGACCGAGTCTTCCCCCGAGGGGGTCACGTGATCACCGAAGCCGAATTCCGTGCGCTCGCCGCGCAAGGCTACAACCGCATCCCGCTCGTGCTCGAGTCGTTCGCCGATCTCGACACGCCGCTGTCGCTGTACCTGAAGCTCGCCAACCAGCGCTACACGTATCTGCTCGAGTCCGTCGTGGGCGGGGAGCGGTTCGGGCGGTTTTCGTTCATCGGCCTGCCCGCGAAGATCCGCATCCGCGTGCGGGGGTGCCTCGTGGAAGTCGAGGATCGCGGCGGTATCTCCGAGCGTCACGAAGGCGATCCGCTGCGCTTCCTGCGAACGTTCATGGCGCGCTACCGCGCGGCGCCGCAGACCGGGCTGCCGCGCTTTTGCGGCGGGCTCGCCGGCTACTTCGGCTACGACACCGTCCGCTACATCGAAACGCGCCTCGCGGGACACGCGCCGGCGGAGTCGAGCCCACTCGACGAGCTGCCCGACATGCTCCTGATGCTCACCGACGAGCTCGCGGTGATCGACAACCTCGCCGGGAAGATCTATCTGATCGTGTACGCGGATCCGGCCGTCGAGAATGCGTATTGGGATGCCCACGACCGGCTGCAGACGTTACGCCGCAAGTTGCGAAGCGCGCCCGCGATTCCGTTCCAGACCGCGACGACGGTGACGCAGGCCGAGAGCGAAACAGGCGCGGAGGCGTTCCAGGCCGCGGTACGCCGCGCCAAGGAATACATCGTGGCCGGCGACATCATGCAGGTCGTGCTGTCGCAGCGCATGCGGCTGCCGTTCGCCGCCTCGCCGCTCTCGCTGTATCGCGCGCTGCGCTCGCTCAACCCGTCGCCGTACATGTTCTATTACGACTTCGGCGATTTCCACGTCGTGGGCGCGTCGCCGGAGATCCTCGTGCGCAAGGAAGGCGCCACCGTCACGGTGCGCCCGATCGCCGGCACGCGCCCGCGCGGCGCCACGCGCGAAGGCGACGAAGCGCTCGCCGCCGAGATGACCGCCGATCCGAAGGAGATCGCCGAGCACGTGATGCTGCTCGACCTCGGCCGCAACGACGTCGGCCGCGTGGCGTCGATCGGCAGCGTGCGCGTGACCGAGCAGTTCGCCGTCGAGCGCTATTCGCACGTCATGCACATGGTGTCCAACGTGGAAGGCGCGCTGGCGCCCGGGCTTACGAGCTTCGACGTGCTCGCCGCCGCATTTCCCACGGGAACGGTGAGCGGCGCCCCGAAGCTTCGCGCGATGGAGATCATCGACGAGCTGGAGCCGTCGCGCCGCGGCGTGTATGCGGGCGCCGTGGGCTACGTGAGCTTCCAGGACGACATGGACCTCGCCATCGCGATCCGCACGGCGGTGGTCAAGGACGGCGTGCTGTACGTGCAGGCCGGCGCGGGAATCGTGCACGACTCGGTGCCCGAGAGCGAATGGCGCGAGACGCAGAGCAAGGCGCGCGCCGTCTTGCGCGCCGCGGAAATGGTGCAGCTCGGTCTCGACGCGGAGGCTTGAGCTGTCACCGTACGCGAAGCGAAGGGAATCCGACAGTGTCGCCGGGCGGAGCGGACCTGCTTCTTGTACTGCCGTACCAACGGCGGATGCTTCGCCTTCGCGTCGGATGACGAAGCGCCGTCCGCGTTCGGAACTTTTTACCATCGTCGCACGGTAATTCCTGCTGGCACCGGCCTGCGATTGCCGTTGCATGACGGTGGTGGCGAGGCTATCGTGTGCGTCCGCGGCTGGCACGCGGTCTGCTCTTCTGACCAAACCGCATCGGAGCATCTCCATGGACAAATTCGAACTACGCGCGGCCGCGCGCCAATTCGTGCGTGCGTCGCAAGCCATGTTTCCGGCCTCCACCGACAATTCGCCGCAAGGTCGTCACGGGCGCGTACCGCCGCCGCTCGACAAGGCGCGCGCGCGCAAGGCATGCGCGCCGATGGGCGCGCTGCACTCCATCGTCGTGACCGTCGACGCGCACAAGCGTCGACGCACCTGGTACGTCATCGACCCCGATCCTGCGGTCGGCGCGCAATACGCTGCGCTGGGCCTCGACCTCATCCCGGGATGCAAGGTGCTGGTCGATGCCGAGGTCATGCGCCCGACGGCGATCCTCGACTTCGACCCGGTGAGCTCCGAGGACGTGCGCTCCTCCGCGGGATTCAACCCGTACTTCGATCTTCCGCCTTCCTGATCGTGCGGGATCAAGCGACAAGCGTACCCGGCAACCGCACGCGCATCCGCTACAAGGTCGAGCTGCTCTACGACGTCCTCGCGCCGACCGACTTCATCTTCAACGTGCACGCGGCGCGCACGCCGCAGCAGCGCGTGCTCGAGGAGTCGGTCGCGCTTGCGCCCGACGTCCCGTTCGCCGTCGAGGAAGAGCCGGCCACCTGCAACCGGCTGTTGCGCACGCGCGCCGAGCCCGGCACCTTCAGGGCGTGCTACGAAGGTCGGGTGGAGGTCGAGCATCACATGCGCGACCCCGCGCGCATCGCGGGCGCGCCGATCGGCGATCTGCCCGCGTCGGTGCTTCGCTACCTGTGGCCGAGCCGGTATTGCCAGACCGACCACGTGCAGGCGATGGCATGGCGCGAGTTCGGCCATCTTGCGCCCGGTTTCGCGCAGGCGCAGGCGGTCACGCTGTGGGTGCGCGAGCGCATACGCTTCCAGGTCGGCACCTCGAGCGTCTCGACGTCGGCGCTCGACACGTTCAAGCAAGGCGCGGGCGTATGCCGTGACTTCGCGCACCTCACGATCGCGCTGCTTCGTTCGCTCAATTACCCGACGCGCTTCGTGACCGGTGTCGATTACGGCGCCGATCCGTCGCTCGGCCCGCCCGATTTCCATTCGTACGCCGAAGCGTTCATCGGCGGTCGCTGGTGGCTGTTCGACGCGACCGGCATCTCGCCGCTCACGGGGCTCATTCGCATCGGCACGGGGCGCGACGCCGCGGACGTTGCCTTCGCGACGATGTTCGGCAGCGTGCGCTCGGGCATGCCGCTCGTGTCGTTCGTCGCCGAGGAGGATCCCGCCGCGGGGGTCACGCTGCCGTGGCATCCCGAGCTCGCCGTGTCGACCGCCGCTGCGTGAGCGCAGCGTAGGACGCCGCGCGACACCACCGCTACGGGCAGGCCGACATCAAGTTCCGGCCCGTACCGACTTACCCTTCCCGGCTCTGCACTCCAGAATTCGTCCCACGGTGTCGCGCTTTGCGCGCGGCAAGAGGGAACACGAAAAGCAGCTTCGAGGAGCGTCGAAATGGGGAACAAGCAACCCGAGCCCAATCCGAGCCGACCGCAGGGTTCGTCGAGCGCGTCTCAGGGCGGCCAGCAAGGCGCGTCCAGCGGCGAAGGCCGGCAACAGACGCAGCAGAACGTTCACGGCGAGGGCAACTACGAGGCCACGCGCGACTACAACGCACGCACGAAGCGCTTCGTCGAATCGGGCAAGGTCGACGAGGCCGCGCGCGAAGCGCAGCCCGATTCCGAAGCCGAGGCGCTGCAGATGGCCGCGGCCGAGGCCGAAGGCAAGCGGCACGCCAAGGAAGAGGACCCTGCGCTGTCACGCAAGTCCGACAAGGGTGAGCGCGGACCGGAGGACACGTCGACGCCCAAGCCGGGCGAAGAGGAGGAATGACTGCCATGCGCACGCCAGCCGCCATGCCCGCGCCGATCGCTGCACCCGCGGTGCCGTTGCTCGACGCAAGCTATCTGCCGACCGAAGAGGATTGGGCCTTGCTCGAGGCGCTGAACGCCACCGGCGACGGTTTCGATCCCGACGAGGACCGCTTCGCGGGCCTCGGGGTTTCAGCAGGCGATTTCGACTGACCGCAAACCGAGCGCGGCACCCGCTACCGCTCGCCTGACCAAGACAAGGAGACCGACATGCTTCACTACGCTGCCGTATTTTTCGTCATTGCCGTCATCGCGGCGATATTCGGCTTCACCGGGATCGCCGTCGGTGCGGCCGAGATCGCGAAAGTCCTGTTCTTCGTGTTCCTGGTGCTGTTCGTCGTGTCGCTGATCGCGGGCATGTTCAGACGCGGTCCCTGAGTCCCGCTCGCCCGCCGGGCCGGGATCGAGCCGGCCTGCGTGCGACGCGTAACCGCGCCATCTTCAACGCCCCGGACCTCCGGGGCGTTTTGTCGTTGGCGGCGGCTCGATCCAGCGCCTTGCGCGCTCCACGGGCTGCCACGGTTCATGCGCGATGGAACGTGCGGGAATCCGCGGGCGCCTCCGCGCGGTCGTTCATTCCATACTCGCGCAGCACGTGCGCAACGCGCAGCCGGTAATCGGCGAACAGCGCGTTGCGGCCCGCATGCTGCGCAGCACGGTGCTCCTCGACGTCGCGCCACCGCGCCACCGATTCCTCGTCCCGCCAAAGGGACAGCGACAGGATCTTGCCCGGGTTGGTGAGGCTTTCGAAGCGCTCGACGGACACGAAGCCTTCGCTGCGCTCCAGCAGCGGCCGCAGCGCGGCGGCCGCGTCCAGGTACGCTTGCCTGCAGCCGGGCCGAGGCTCGACCTCGAATATCACGGCGATCATGCTTCCTCCGGCATTTGGTCGACCGGCCGACATCGTAGCCGCGCACACCGGGCGTCGGCGACGATCTATTTGCGGCGGGCGGCTCGTTGCCTCCGGGGCAATCCGTCGCGGTCGATTTGACGTTTATGCAAGTGCATCCCGGCAAAATGCCCGGCCACGACCGGGCGCCGCCGGGACCACCTATCCGAACGCCTGGAGGAAGCGCCGTGATTCGTATCCTGATTGCCGACGATCACGCCATCGTTCGCGCCGGTCTGCGCGAATTCATTGCCGAGCAAGGGGACATGGACGTGTCGGGCGAGGCCGGCACCGGCGCCGAGGCCATCGCCGCGGTGCGCGCCCGCGAATTCGACGTCGTGCTGCTGGACATCTCGATGCCCGACAAGAACGGCATCGACGCACTGAAGGCGATCCGGCAGGTCCGGCCCGACCTGCCGGTGCTGATGCTGTCCGCGTATGCCGAGGCGCAATACGCCATCAACGTCCTGCGCGCGGGCGCGGCGGGCTATGTCAACAAGGAAGCCGCGTCGACGCAGCTCGTGGGGGCCATCCGCGCGGTCGTCAACGGGCGCCGGTATGTGAGCCCCGCGCTCGCGCAGGTGCTGGCCGAAGGCATTTCGCAGGACACCACCAAGCCGCTGCACGGCGACTTGTCGGAACGCGAGTTCCAGGTGTTCTGCAAGCTGTCGCTCGGCACGCCCGTCTCGAACATCGCCGAGGAGCTGAACCTCTCCATCAAGACGGTCAGCACCTACCGTACGCGCATCCTCCAGAAGATGGCGATGAAGAACAACGCCGAGCTCACGTACTACGCGATCAAGCACGGGCTGGTGCATTAGCGCGCGCTGTCCGCATCCGGCGCCGTGATCGAGTGACCGTCGTGGCGACGGCGTACAGGCGCGTCGAGCGATCGGGCGACGAGCGGCAGCGCGCCGCGGCGGGCTTGCTAGATCATTCCCCGCCAAGGTAACCTTGGCGCATGTCGCTCGAGCACCATGCCCCCTTCCGCGCCGCGCTGCGGCGATGGCGGTAGCTCGCCCATAGGTCTCACGGCGCGCGCTTAGGCCCGCCCGACGTCCCGCGGCGCCAGCCGCCCGGGCCATCCTGAATTCCAGTACCTGGGGGCCGCATGGTCCTGATGATCGACAACTACGACAGCTTCACCTACAACCTCGTGCAGTACTTGGGCGAGCTCGGCGCCGAAGTCGACGTCGTTCGCAACGACGCCATCACGCTCGACGAGATCGAGGCGCGCGCGCCCGAGCGCATCGTGATCTCGCCGGGGCCGTGCACGCCGTCGGATGCGGGCATTTCGGTGCCGCTCGTCCAGCGATTCTCGGGCCACATTCCGATCCTGGGCGTCTGCCTCGGTCATCAGGCGATCGGCCAGGCGTTCGGCGGGCGCGTGGTGCGCGCGCAGCGCGTCATGCACGGCAAGCTCTCGCCGATCTCCCATTCGGGGACCGGCGTGTTCGAGGGCCTGCCTTCGCCCTTCGACGCGACCCGGTATCATTCGCTCGCGATCGAGCGCGACAGCCTGCCCGCGGCGCTCGCAGTGACCGCAACGGCAGACGACGG
>DASXAF010000078.1:0-31616 GCA_036406955.1 Casimicrobiaceae bacterium | reverse complement strand
TTACCGGCCCCAGCGCAAGGCGAGGGGCTCGACCGATCGTGCGAGCTCGAGCAGGCCCGCGCGCGTGGCCGGATGCAGCGGCTCGAGCGGATGGCGCACCGCGTCGCTGCGTATCACGCCGCCTTCCATCATGACGCTCTTGGTCGCGCGCAGCCCGCACTGGCGGTTCTCGTAGTTGACGAGCGGCAGGATGCGCGCGTACGCGGCGGCCGCTTCGGCACGGCGTTCCGCGCGATGATGCTGGAGAACGGGCCTGATGAGATCCGGCAACAGCGCGCTCGGCATCGTGCCCGTCGCGCCGGCGTCGAGGTCGGCCATCAGCGTGATCGCTTCCTCGCCGTCGAACGGTCCGGCGATCGCATCGCCGCCCGCTGCGATGAGCGCGCGAAGCTTGGCCGCGGCGCTCGGCACCTCGATCTTGAAGTAGCGCGCCTGCGGCACCTCGCGCGCGAGGCGCACGAGAAAAGGCACGGACAGCGTGCAGCCGGAAAGCGGCGCGTCCTGGATCATGATCGGCAGCCGCGCGGCTTCCGCGACGCGCGCGAAGTGCTGCAGCATGCCGTTCTCGTCGGCGCGCAGCGTGGCGCCGTGGTAGGGCGGCATGAGCATCAGCATCGCGGCGCCGGCGGCAGCGGCGTTGCGTGCCCTGTCCGCCGCGATGCGCGTGCTGTAGTGGCTGCACGTGACGATCACCGGCACGCGGCCGGCGACGTGCGTGAGGCACAGCGTGGTGAGGCGCTCGCGCTCTTCGTCGGTGAGCAGGAACTGCTCGGAATAGTTGGCGAGGATGCAGATGCCGTCCACGCCCTGGTCGACCATGCAGTCGAGCACGCGGCGCTGGCCGTCGTGGTCGACCTCGCCCGCTTCGGTGAATGGCGTGGGCGCGATGGGAAAGACGCCGGCGTGGGGTGTGGTCATTCGAATTCTCTTCGCGCTGCGCGCTTCGGAAGTGATTCGGCCCACCGGCCGCGCACGGCCGCCCGAAGGCGGCCGGTGCTTTTGCCGGATTCCCGCGGCCTGGCGGGCTCATCGGCGCGGAGCATAGCAATACCCGGGCGTTTGCGCGACGCGGACGGGTGCACAATGACGGCCATGCGCCGCGATGCTGCACCGGCCGTCCTCGACCTGATCGGCAACACGCCGCTGGTCGAGGTGACCCGCTTCGACACCGGCCCGTGCACGCTCTTCCTCAAGCTCGAATCGCAAAACCCCGGCGGCTCGATCAAGGACCGAATCGGCCGCTCGATGATCGAGGCGGCGGAGCGCGACGGAAGGCTGCGCCCGGGAGGCACCGTGGTCGAGGCGACCGCCGGCAATACCGGCCTCGGCCTCGCGCTCGTTGCGCGCGCCAAGGGCTACCGCGTGGTGCTCGTCGTGCCCGACAAGATGTCGAGCGAGAAGGTGCTCCATCTCAAGGCGCTCGGCGCGGACGTGCGCACGACGCGCTCGGACGTGGGCAAGGGGCATCCCGACTATTACCAGGATTATGCCGCGCGCCTTGCGCGCGAGATTCCGGACGCATTCTTCGCCGACCAGTTCAACAACCCGGACAATCCCGCCGCGCACGAGCGCACCACCGGGCCGGAGATCTGGCAGCAGATGGATCGCAGGCTCGATGCCATCGTCGTGGGGGTCGGTTCCGCGGGGACCGTGACCGGACTCACGCGCTATTTCCGCAGCGTTGCGCCGCACGTCGAGTTCGTGCTCGCGGATCCGCTCGGCTCCATACTGGCGGACTACGTGACGAAGGGCACGTACGGCGAGCCCGGGTCGTGGGCGGTCGAGGGCATCGGCGAGGATTTCGTCCCTGCCATCGCCGACCTGAGCGCCGTGACGCGCGCGTATTCCATCCCCGACGAGGAGAGCTTTGCGACCGCGCGCGACCTCCTGCGCGCCGAGGGCATCCTCGGCGGCTCGTCGACCGGCACGCTGCTTGCCGCAGCGCTGCGCTACTGTCGCGAGCAGACGCAGGCGAAGCGGGTGGTGACGTTCGTGTGCGACACCGGAACGCGCTATCTGTCGAAGGTGTACAACGACCAGTGGATGCTCGACCAGGGACTGCTCAAGCGCCCGCCGCTCGGTGATCTGCGCGACCTCGTTTCGCGTCGCTTCGACGAAGGCTCGGTGGTGAGCGTAGGTCCCGCCGACACGCTGCTCACGGCGTTCCAGCGCATGCGTCTCGCCGATGTGTCGCAGCTTCCGGTGCTCGAAGGCGACAGGCTCGCCGGCGTGATCGACGAATCCGATCTGCTGCTCGAGGTGCACGACGACCCGGCGCGGTTCCGCTCGCCGGTGGACTCGGCGATGACCACGAATCTCGAGACCATCGCGCCGGGCGGCAGTCTCGAGCAGCTCGAGACCATACTCGATCGCGGCCTGGTCGCGATCGTTGCCGACGAGAAGAAGTTCTACGGCCTCATCACGCGCTTCGACCTTCTCAACCACCTGCGCCGCACGCTGGCATGAACGACGACGAGCCGCTCGGCTTCGCCACGCGTGTCATCCATGCCGGGCAAGCGCCCGATCCGTCGACGGGCGCCATCATGCCGCCCATCTACGCGACCTCGACGTACCGGCAGCAAAGCCCCGGTGTGCACAAGGGCCTCGACTACGGACGCTCGCACAATCCCACGCGCTGGGCGCTCGAGCGCTGCGTGGCCGATCTCGAGAGCGGCGCGCAGGCGTTCGCGTTCGCGTCGGGCATGGCCGCCATCGCCACGGTGCTCGAGGTGCTCGACAGCGGCGCGCACGTGCTTGCCGGCGACGACCTGTATGGCGGAACGTTTCGCCTGTTCGAGCGCGTGCGCCGGCGCAGCGCCGGGCTCACGTTCTCGTTCGTCGACCTGTCGCACGTCGGCAACCTGACCGCTGCGCTCGGGCCGCAAACACGCATGGTGTGGGTCGAGACGCCCACCAATCCGCTGCTCAAGCTCGCGGACCTCGCGGCGATCGCCCAGGTGTGCCGCGCGCATGGCATTCTCACGGTCGCCGACAACACGTTCGCGAGCCCGTGGGTGCAGCGACCGCTCGAGGTCGGGTTCGACATCGTCGTGCATTCGACGACGAAGTATCTCAACGGCCATTCGGACGTCGTCGGCGGCATCGCGGTCGTCGCCGGACACGACCGCCTCGTGCCCGTGCGCGAGCGCCTCGCGTTCCTGCAGAACGCGGTGGGCGGCATCGCGGGGCCGTTCGACAGCTTCCTCACGCTGCGCGGCGTGAAGACGCTCGCCCTGCGCATGGAGCGTCATTGCGCCAACGCGCTCGCCATCGCGCAATGGCTCGAGCAGCAGCCGGAAGTCGCGCGGGTGCGCTATCCCGGGCTCGCCTCGCATCCGCAGCACGCGCTCGCGAAACGGCAGATGCACGGCTTCGGCGGCATGATCTCCGCCGATCTCGCCACGGATCTCGCGGGCACCCGCCGCTTCCTCGAGCGGTGCGAGATCTTCGCGCTTGCGGAGAGCCTCGGTGGCGTCGAAAGCCTGATCGAGCATCCGGCCATCATGACGCACGCAAGCATTCCGGCCGAGCAGCGCGCGGCGCTGGGCATCGGTGATTCGCTCGTGCGGCTGTCGGTCGGTGTCGAAGGCGTCGACGACCTGGCGCGCGACCTTCGCCGTGCGCTCGACGCGATCTGAGTGAGCGCGCCCGACCACGATCCGATGCCGACGCCGCCGCAGCGCCCCGAGCCGGACGAATGCTGCAACGGCGGTTGCGAGCGCTGCATCTTCGACGTGTACGCCGATGCAATGGACCGCTACGAGGCGGAGCTTGCGGCGTGGAAGGCGCGGCATCCCGGCCTGTCCACCGGCGAACGCGGCGCCGTCTGACGGGACGACGAGCGCACGGCGTGCTACGCTAGCCGCGCAAAGGAGCGACATCATGGGCATTCTGGATCGCCTGCGCGGCATGGGCGAGCAGCGTCCGCCGCCGAGCGCCGGCTCGCAGACTTCGGCGGACGATCAGGCCATCGCGCGTTACCGCTACCTCCTGCGCACGGCGCCGCCGGAAACCATCGAGCAGGCGCATGCGGAAGCGTTCGCGCAGCTGACGCCCGAGCAGCGCCGTCGCGTGCTGCAGGAGTTGTCGGCGTCGATGTCGCCGGGCGAGCGCATGGCGGCGGCGCGCGCCGCCGAAGATCCCGGCATGCTCGCACAAATGGCCACGCGCGCGGAAATCCGCCAGCCGGGCGCGATCGAGCGCGCGCTCGGTGGCGTGGGCGGTGCCTCCGCATTGGGCTCGCCGGGCCTCGGCGGCATGATGGCGGGAAGCTTTTTCGCGAGCATGGCGGGCACCGTGCTCGGCAGCATGATCGCGCAGCAATTCCTCGGCTCGCACGGTGACGCGGGCCATCCGTTCGGCGGCCTGCCGTCGCAAGACGCGCCCTCCGCGGATACGACGGTCCCGATCGAGGATCCGTTCAAGCACAGCGTCGATCGCGGCGAAGACTACGCGTCGCGCGACGACGGCGACACGAGCGACGGCGATTTCGGTGCCGGGGACGACAGCGACTTCGGCGGCGACTTCGGCGGGGACAGCTTCGACGTGTGAGCCTCACGGTCGCGGTGCTCTGTGCCGCCTGGTGCACAACCTGCAGGGAGTTCGAGGCTGCGGTCGCGCGCATCGCGGCCGCGCGGCCGCACGTGCGCCTCGTGTGGTTCGACGTCGAGGACGACAGCGACGTGTGCGGCGACATCGAGGTCGAGAACTTTCCGACGCTCGCCGTGTTTCGCGACCGGGACCTGCTGCACTTCGGCCCGTCGCTGCCCCAGGAGCAGCGCGTGCTGCGCCTGATCGACGAGATGAGCGACGCATCGCGCGCGCCGCTGCGCGATGCGCCGCCCGACGTCGTCGCGCTCGCGGCGCATCTCGACCGCGGAGCGCGCTGATGCTTTCAGGCGTCTTTCATCTGAAACTGTAACGCTATCTTTCCGGGCGAACGTGGCGCATGATGCCCTGTCGTATAGCGGGGCTTGCATGCGACGCTACGCTGAACTCGATTGGCTGCGGGGACTGATGCTGGTCCTCATGACGGTCACGCATCTGCCGACGTGGTTCAGCAACGCGCTCGGTCAGCCCTTCGGCTTCGTGTCCGCGGCCGAGGGCTTCGTCTTCCTCTCCGCATTCCTGGTGGGTTGCATCTATGCTCGCGTGGCGCGCGAGCGAGGCTTTGCGGCCATGCGCGCCGTCGTGTGGCGACGCGCCGGCAAGGTCTATCTCGCCCACCTTGCGGTGCTGCTGTTCCTGCTGTGGGTGCTCGTGCCCATCGGGGTCGCCAAGGACGCCCGTGCGATCACCAACCTCGCGTCGTTCTATCTCGCGCACCCCGACGAAGCGCTGACGGGCGGCCTGCTGCTCGCCTACAACCCGCCGCTGCTCGACATCCTCCCGATGTACGTGCTGTTCATCGCGGCGTCGCCGGGGCTGCTCGAATACGGGATGCGGCGCGGATGGACGCGCATCCTCGTTGCGAGCGCGTTCTTGTGGCTGCTCGCGCAACTCGACGCAGGCCCCGGGCTGTACGACGCCGTGTCGCGCGCCACCGGCGTCTCGATTCCTTATCGCGAGACGGGGGCGTTCTCGTATCTCGCGTGGCAGCTCATGTGGGTGCTCGGCATCGCTGCGGGGACGCAGGCCGGCACGACGGATGAGCGACCGGCCCGGTGGCCACGCGCGTGGATCGCCGCCGCGGCCACGGTGGCGCTCGGTTTCTTCGCGTGGCGGCACCTCGATGGGCAGGTGCCCGCGTCGGCCGTGTGGGCGCAGGCGACGGACAAATGGCATCTCGGGCCGCTGCGCCTGCTCGATTTCGGCGCGCTGGTGGTGCTCGTCGTGCAGATGCGCCGCACGATCGCCGAGCACGCACAAGCCTCGGTGCTCGCCACGCTGGGCAAATCCTCGCTCACCGTGTTCTGCGCGAGCGTCGTCATCTGCCTGGCTGCGCTCACCGTGGTGAGCGAGCCGGACACGGCGCTCCATTGGCAGGACAGCGCGCTGCTCGCCGGTACGCTCGTGACGCTCTACGCGGTGGCGCTCGCCTGTGCGGCGGGCCGGCGCCTCGCTCGACCGCCTGCGGTGCTCACCGGGCCGAGGCCTCTACCACGTACGGCGCGATGACGCTCTTCCAAAGCGCGTAGCCGTCGCGATTGAGGTGAAGGCGATCGGGCAGGAACAGCTCGCGTCGCGGCTCACCCAGCTCGTCGAGCATCGGCGTGAACACGTCGATGTAGCCGAGTCCGGGCTTCCCGGCCACATAGGCGGCGATCAGCGCATTGGTCTCGCGGACCAGGGGCATCAACGCGCGCCGCGCCGGGCTCGGCTTGATGGAGATGTAGTCGATGCGCGTGCGCGGCAGGTCGCGGTGCACGCCCTCGACGAAGGCCGTGAATCGGCGCAGCACCTGCTCCGGCGTGCTGCCGCTCGCGAGGTCGTTGTCCCCGGCGTAGACCAGCACCGTTCGCGGCCGGTACCGCGTGACGAGGCGGCGGAGGTTCTGCACGCAGTCGGAGAGCTTCGAGCCGCCGAACCCGCGCTTGATCACCACCGGCTGCGCTTGGAACGTGTGCTCGAGGTCCTTCCATAGGCGGATCGACGAGCTGCCCACGAACACGACGCCGCCGTCGGGCGGTGGCGAGGCGGTGTCGGCCGCGGCGAACGACGCGAACGCGTCATCCCAGGGCGATGCGGGCGGCGGTGACAGCGTGCCGACGCCTGCCACGTCCTGTGCCGCGCCGAGCGGGGCCATGATGAGGATCGCAACGAATGCCGCGATCCGGGCCGTGTGGGTCATCGTCGTGAAAGCCGGTTGAAAGCGCGCAAGGCTACCGCAGGCAATTATAGTGCCCGCATTCTCAACGCGCGAAGCGCTCCGGCGGATGACCGGTCAGATCATCAGCTTGCGGCGCGCATCGGGATTCGCGACGACGGCCTTCTGGCGGGCGAGGGGCGCGGCGTAGAGCGCGGCGGGCGGATTGCCTTCCAGCCGCGCAATGACCGCGGCGTCGGCGCAGCGCGGGTCGAAGGTCACCGTCGCCTGATCGGGGGTGACGCCGCCGAGGGCGAAGCACGCCTGGCCGAGCTTGGTGTTGAGCGGCGGCAACAAGTCGTTTGCGACGACGTCGCCCGGCGCGCCGTCTCCGCCGACCACCACATCGTAGGTGTGCGAGCCGGCGGGCTCGCGCGGCCGCAGCGTGATGACGGCCGGCAGGCCGACGAGCTCGCGCGCGACGAGCTGCTCCGACGCGGCGTCGGGCATGCCGCTGAGCGTGAGCCCGATCTTCCTGCCGCCGACGTTGACGTGAGCGAGGAAGAAATCGCGCGAGAACTCGTCGGCGATCTTCGTGCCGATCGCCTTGAGCGCCTCCTCCTCGCTGGGCCAGCTTCCGACACCCTTGGGCAGCGTGGTGTTGAAGTACACCTCCTCGCCGGTCGACCGGTCGATGCACTTCACCGTCCACGACGTGAGCGTGTATTTGCTGACGACGAGCCCCGAGGCTTCCAGGCGCACCGAAAGCTTCTTCACCTTGGCTTCGCCTTCGACGGTGAAGTCCGCGCCGTCGCCGGCGGGCGCCGCATTCGCGGCATCGTCGGACCACGTGCGAAAGCCGAACGACTGGATGCGCGCCTTGACGATGTTCTCGGCGACGGGCGAGGGCAGGGGCGGCACGTCGGGTCGATCGGCATCGCGCACGGCGATGCGCAGCGCGATGCGCGGATCGCCGCCGGCGCGGATCAGCTCGATGCGCTCGTCGCGCGACATCTGGTTGAGCGATTTCTGCAGCGCTTTCACGTTGACCACCGCCTGCGTGGTCGTCGACATGAGGCCGTCCTTGCCGATCTGCGGCGCGCTTTCCTGCAGCACGGTGCTGATGTAGCTGCCGCTGTTCGCCATCAGCTTGTCGTGCAGGACGTCGTAGTTCGTGGCGAGCGACTTGCGGTCGATCATCAGGCCGAGCGCCTTGGCGACCACCTGGCTGCGCGAGTCGGCGCGCACATCGGCCTGCAGCAGCGACTTGTCCGCCTGGTAGCGCGGGTTGCTGGGATCGGCGAGGCCCACCGCGGATACGACGATGGTGCCGGGCTCGGGTTTCACCGTTGCCGGTGCAGAAGGTGTCGTCGTGGTCGGTGCGGCGGGGGCCGCCGCCGCAACGGCGGATTGGCCTGCACCGTGCGTTGCATCCGCCTGCACGGCCCGCGGCGAATCGCCGCTCATGCGCTGCGATGCGTACCACGCGCCAGCGCCGATCGCGAGCGCGGCGACGACCACCGCGACAGGCACGAGCACGTTCCTTGGCTTGGCGGGCGGCAGCGCGCCCGGCACGGTCGTGACCGGAATGGAGCTCGTGCTGGCGGCTGTTCCCGTCGAGGCGGCGGACGTGGCCGGCGCAACCGACACTGCGTTCGCTGTTGCCGGCGTGCCGGCGGCGCTGTCGGAGGCGAGCACCGTCGCGTCCGGATCGCTCGCGGGCGTTGCGGCCGCCTGCAATGCCGTCGCGAACGCCTGCGCGGACTGGAAGCGTGCGTCGGCCTGCTTGGCGAGCGCCTGGCGCACGACCGCGTCCATCGCGGGCGGAACCTGCAGGTTGAGCGACGACGGTGGGAGCGGATCCTCCTTCAACACCTTCTGCATGGTCGTGTTCGACGATCCGGCGAACGGCCGCTCGCCGGTGAGGAACTGGTACAGGATGACGCCCGCGGAGAAGATGTCGGAGCGGCCGTCGATCGGCACGCCCATGATCTGCTCGGGCGACATGTAGCTCGGCGTGCCGATCGTCGTGCCGACCTGCGTGAGGTTGGACGACTCGATGTACGCGATGCCGAAGTCGGTGACCTTCGCGGTGCCGTCGGGCAGCACGAAGATGTTGGCCGGCTTGACGTCGCGATGCACGACACCCTGGCGATGCGAATAGTCGAGCGCGGCGAGGATCTGCGACATGATGCGCACGACGTCGGGCAGTCGGAAGCGCTCGCCCGCCTCGAACATCTCCTTCAACTCGCGTCCGTGCACGAGCTCCATGGCGATGTACCACGTGCCCGCATCCTCGCCGAAGTCGTAGATCGACACGATGTTCGGATGATTGAGCCGGCCGACGGCCTCGGCCTCGCGCTTGAAGCGCGCGATGATCTCGCCGGCCGCGTCGCCCTGGAGCTGGTCCGCGCGAATGGTCTTGAGCGCCACGCTGCGCTTGATGAGCGGGTCGTAGCCTTCGTACACGACGCCCATCGCGCCGCGCCCGAGCATGCGGCGGATCTCGTACTTGCCGAGCTTTTCGATCATGCCTTGCTCCTGTCGTCCCGGCAAAAGCAGGAACCCCGCGTCGTTGGCGAAGTCACTGGGTTCCCGCTTGCGCGGGAATGACGGTCCCGGGTCCGAACATTCCCTCCCGTCGTCCCTGCGAAAGCAGGGACCCCGCGTCGTTGTCGAAGTCACGGGATTCCCGCTTGCGCGGGGATGACTCCCAGGTCCAAAACAGCGACGCCGGCATCGCCGGCGTCGCGCACGCTTTCCACACCCGCGTCACTTGTACTTGCTGTCGATCTCCCACACCGACTTCTGCACCAGGCGCTGGACCATCGTGTCGAGCGACACGCCGCCCTGCTGCGACTGCGACACGCCCATCACCGAGCCCGACTTCGCGCCGACTTCCATCTTCTCCTCGGTGTAGCCCTGCGCGACCTGCTCGGTGGTCTCGGCGTTGATGATCTTGTAGCGCATGCCGATGATCCACACGCCGCTCGACTCGCCGGTCTTCACCGATCCGACCGCGGTCTCGCCAACCGCGCCCGCGGTGTAGCCGCCGCGCGAGCCGCTCATCGCGCCGAAGATGCCGATCACGTTGCCGAGCGCGCGGCCGTCGAAGCCCTGCTGTGCGGCCGCGACCTGCTCGGCCTTGAGGATGTCGAACTTCACCACGTACTTGGTCGTCTTGAGCTTGCCCATGCGCAGGAACTTGCGCGCGGCGTCGGGATCGCCGAGGTTGTACGCGAGCTCGAACTCGTGCAGGGCCGGCCCGAGGTTGCTGCGCTCGAGCACCTGGAAGTTGGCGTTGGAGAGCTCCAGCTCGCCGAAGTCGGCGATGTTGTTGCCCGTGTACTTCTGCAGGAAGGTCGCGTTGTTGCTCTTGATCTCGCCGGGGATGACGACCAGCGCGGGGCCCTTGCGGCTCGCGTTCTGGTACTCGACCTTCTCGTACATCGCCTGGTCGGCCGACGCGTTCGCCTTCTGCGACGTCTCGCTGCCGGCGGTCGGCGAGGGGTTGCCGAAGCGCGGCTGCGCGATCGCCAGCGACGCGGCGGCAAGAAGAATGGCGCCCAGCATCAGCGGCGAGCGCTTCGTGAATCGGTCGTGCATCATCTCGTGTCCTCCCTGGATCGATCGAACGCGAGGCCGAAGCTACTTCGGCCCCGAACCGTGCTGCGACCCTGCGTTGCGGCAGTAGTCGGCGTAGAGCTTCGGCACCACCTCGTCGGCCTTCTCGTTGACGAGCGTCAGCGCCATCTTCGAAACGTCGGCACCCGCGTACGAGGCGGTGCTCGCATGCGCATCGGATATCGGCCGGCCGTTGGCCGCCGAGAGCGTGAAATCCATGTCGACGGTCACCTGGTTGACACGGATCAACGGATTCGGCGTCGACTGGGCGGTGATCAGCCCGCGCAGCACGAAGCTCGCGCCGACGCGCTTCGACGCCGAGAGCGCGGCATCCGGGTCGTTGCGGAAATACGCGTCGATTTCCGCTTGCGCGATCTGGTGGCGAATCTCCTCGGGCGTATAGGTGCGAAGGCCCAGCTCGCGCAGCCGGCGGTTGATCGCGTCGTAGTGCGGCCCGTAGTTCTGCTGCTGCGCCGCGATGTAGCCGTTCGACTGGCGCTCGCCGATCAGCACCATGATCTTCTTGTTCTTCAGATCGGCGCGGCAGGGCGTCCAGATGTCGGCGATCGCCTGCGCCCGGGCTTCCGCCTTTTCCTGCTTTTCCTGCTCGTCGACGGGGTCCGGATTGGAGAACTTGAAGCCCTGTGAAAGCGCGGGTTGCGCTGCACAAAGTGAAACCATCAACGTCGTCGCCGCGGCATGCCAAACGCGCATCGAGGGGCCCGTAAAGTGACCAAACGGTACGGCTCGCAAGAGTAGCCCAGCCGCAAGCGCAAATCCACCCGAATATTCCACGCGTGCGCTGGAGCCGACATCCGGCGGATGTCCCACTTTCAGCGGTCGTGTTTCGGCCGGCGCAAGTGTCGCGTTGCGCGCCTGACCGATGGCTGACGTATGGGCGTTGCCCTCACCCCTTTCCCCTCTCCCGCTTCGCGGGCGAGGGGAAATGTCGCGAGACGCTGCGCGTCTGGCTAACGATTGAGCGACTGCATGCCTTGCGGAAGGTAGCGCGTGCCCGCCGCTGCGCCGGGCGGGAGGATGCGATCGATGCGCGCGAGATCGTCGTCGGTGAGGCGCACGTCGAGCGCGCCGACGTTGTCCTCGAGATACTTGCGCCGCTTGGTGCCGGGAATGGGCACGACGTCGTCGCCTCGCGAGAGCACCCAGGCCAGCGCGAGTTGCGCGGGCGTGCAACGCTTCTGCCGCGCGAGCGCCTCGATCTCGTCGACGAGCCGCAGGTTCTTCTGGAAGTTCTCGCCGGCGAAGCGCGGATTGGTGCGCCGCCAGTCGTCCGGGTCGAAATCGTCGACGCTGCGGATCCCGCCGGTGAGGAAGCCGCGACCGAGCGGGCTGTATGCGACGAAGCCGATGCCGAGCTCGCGCACGGTGGCGAGGATCCCGTCCTCGGGATCACGGCTCCACAGCGAATACTCCGTCTGGAGCGCGGCGATGGGATGCACCGACTGCGCGCGGCGTATCGTTTGCGGTGCCGCTTCCGACAATCCGAGCCAGCGCACTTTGCCCTGGCGCACCAGGTCGGCCATCGCGCCCACCGTGTCCTCGATCGGCGTATTGGGATCGACGCGGTGCTGGTAATAGAGGTCTATGGTCTCAACGCCGAGCCGCCGCAGGCTCGCCTCGCAGGCGCTGCGCACGTACTCCGGCTTGCCGCTGATGCCGAGCGGCCTGCCGTCCTCGGCCCGCACGTTGCCGAACTTCGTGGCGACGATCGCCTGCTCGCGTCGTCCGCGAAGCGCCCGTCCGACGAGTTCCTCGTTGCGGCCCACGCCGTACATGTCCGCGGTATCGAGCAGCGTGACGCCGAGGTCCAGCGCACGGTGAATCGTCGCGATCGCTTCGTCGTCGTTGCGGTCGCCGTAGAAATCCGACATGCCCATGCAACCGAGACCGATGGCCGAGACCTCGAGGCCTGCACCCAGCTTGCGTTTTTTCATGACGCCTCCTTCTCAATGTGCGCCGGCCGCGGCATCCGCGGCGCCCGGCGCGGCCTTCACCGGCTTCGCCAGCCACACGACTACGATCAGCGCGAGGAACAGAAGTGCCGACACGTAGAAGATGTCGTTGGCCGACAGCATGAACGCCTGCTGGTCGATCATGTGGTTGAGCGCGCCGTAGCTCTGGTCGACGCTCATCCCGCCCCCCTGCAGCGAGCCGAGCGCCTGCGACGACGCCGGATCGAACTGCGTGACGCGCTCGGCGAGCTGCGCATGATGCAGGCCGGCGCGGCGGTCCCAGAACGTCGTGGCGATCGACGTGCCGAACGAGCCGGCCGTGATGCGCGCGAAGTTGAACAGCCCCGATGCGGAAGGGATGCGCTCGGGCGCCAGGCCGGAAAGGCTCAACGTCACCAGCGGCAGGAAGAAGAACGCCACGCCCGCGCCCTGGATCAGCGTCGGCACGAGCAGCGTCCACTCGTCGGCCAAGGTGTTGAAGCGCGACCGCATGTACAGCGTCAGCGCGAAGACCAGGAACGAGCCCGTCACGAAGAGCCGCGGATCGAACTTGTACACCGTGCGGCCGACGAGCGGCGTCAGCGCGATCGCCAGCAGCCCGACAGGCGCGAGGATCCAGCCCGCGAGCGTGGCGGTGTAACCCATCCATTGCTGCAGCCACAGCGGCACCAGCACGACGTTGGCGAAGTACGCGCCGTAGCCGAGCGAGATGGCGAGCGTGCTCGTCCAGAAGTTGCGGCGCGCGAACAGGCGCAGGTCGACGACCGGATGGCTGTCGGTGAGCTCCCAGATCACGAAGAGCACGAATCCCACGATCGCGACGATCGCGAGCGTCACGATCGCCGTCGAGCCGAACCAGTCGAGGTCCTTCCCCTTGTCGAGCATGACCTGCAGCGCGCCAACCCAGATCACGATCAGGCCGAGGCCCACGGCGTCGATCGGCAGCTTGTGCGTCGGCGTCTCGCGATGGCGATAGATCAGCCATGTGACCGCCGCGGCGACCAGCCCGACCGGGATGTTGATGTAGAAGATCCACGGCCACGCGATGTTGTCCGTGATCCAGCCGCCCAGCACGGGTCCCACGACCGGTGCCACCAGCGTCGTGATGCCCCAGATCGCCAGTGCGCTACCCGCTCTCGCCTTCGGATAGCTCGACAGCAGGAGCGATTGCGACAACGGGATCATGGGTCCTGCGACGGCGCCCTGGAGGACGCGGAACAGGATCAGCAGGCCGAGCGACGGGGCGAGACCGCACAGGAACGACGCGATCACGAACAGCACCACCGAGGCGACGAAGAGCTTCACCTGGCCGTAGCGCTGGGTGAGCCAGCCGGTGAGCGGCAGCGAGATCGCGTTCGCGACACCGAACGACGTGATCACCCAGGTGCCCTGGTCGGGGGACACGCCGAGGTCACCCGCGATGGCGGGTATCGACACGTTGGCGATCGACGTGTCGAGCACGTTCATGAACGTGGCGAGCGACAGCGCGATCGTCGCGACCGCCAGCGTGCCGCCGTGCAGCGCGGGCGGCGCGGGTGGCGCGCCGCTCGCGGCGTTGTCGTTGGACATACGGTTCCTCGTCAGCGGCGCCCGGCCGCCCCAAGCCGCTGACGCGCCCCCTTGCGGGGCTGCGCGCGAAGCGAGCGCGGGGTACGCTTCATCTCAGAGCGGACGCAGCGTGCTGGTGCGCGTGAAATGCGGCTTCGTGGCGGCGACGACCGGTGCGTGATCCGTCGCGACGGTCGTGCTCGCCGCGCCGGTGTTCGCCGCGATGATCTCGCTCACCCGCTTGGTGGCCGCGCCGTCGACGGTGTCGTACACGTCGGTCGAATACGCGGGCGCCCTTTGTGCGACCTGGGGCAGGCGCTCGCCGTCACGCCGATGCGTGTCGACCACGGCCTCCATCGAAAGCCCGACCTGCAGCGGATGTTGCGCGAGCTCGCGCGGGTCGAGCGCGATGCGCACGGGCACGCGTTGCACGATCTTGATCCAGTTGCCCGTCGCGTTCTGCGCGGGCAGCAGCGCGAACGCCGAGCCGGTGCCGGCGCCGAACCCGGCCACCGTCCCGTGGTACGTCACCTTGCTGCCGTACAGGTCGGCCTCGAGGGTCGCCGGCTGACCGACGCGCATGGACGCGAGCTGAGGCTCCTTGAAGTTCGCGTCCACCCAGACCTGGTCGAGCGGCACGATCGCCATCAACGGCGCTCCGGGGCTCACGCGCTGGCCGAGCTGCACCGCGCGCTTGGCGACGAAGCCCGACACGGGCGCTGGAAGCTGCGTGCGCGCGACGTCGAGATAGGCGTCGTGGACCGCGGCCGCCGCGGCCTTGACGTCGGGGTGATCGGCCACCGTCGTGCGATCGACGCGTGCGCGATTGGCGGCGAGCTCCTGCTGCGCGGCCGCCTGCGCGGCCTTGGCGCTCGCGAGCGCCGAGCGCGCGTGCTGCAGCTCCTCGCCCGACACCGCGCCGGCGCTCGCCAGTCGCTCGCGGCGCGCGAGGTCTTCGCTCGCGCGCGCCACTTCCGCGGTGCGCACGTCGAGCGCGGCGCGAAGCTGCTCGGTGGTCGCGAAGAGGCCGCGCACGTCGCGCACGGTCTTGCCGAGCTTCGCTTCGGCCTGCTCGAGCGCGATGCGCGCATCCGCGGGGTCGAGCTGCACCAGCGTCTGCCCGGCCTTGACGAACTGCGTGTCGTCCGCGGCGATGCTCACCACGGTGCCCGAGATCTGCGGCGTGATCTGCACCACGTTGCCGCTCACGTAGGCATCGTCGGTCGACTGGCGGTAGCGCAGCACCGTCATCCAGTACGCGCCGTAGCCTGCGCCGATCAGCACGAACGCGCCGATCGCGGCGGCCAGCCAGCGCACGCGCTTGCTGCGCGCGGGATTGGGGGCTGCGGCCTTGGTCGTGTCGCTCATGGGTTGTTCCTTTCCGATTCGTTGCCGTTGTCGTTGCAGACGTTCGGCGCCTGTGCGTTTTGGACGGTAAGCGCCGCGCACGTCGCAACCATGTATTCCAGGGCGGGCAGGGGCGCGTCGCGCAGCACCCAGCGCTCGCCGTACGCGCCGGCCGCGAGTGCCGCGAGTCCCAGCACCGCGACGGCGACGCGCGTGCGCAGCCGCCGCGCAGCGCGCCTTGCGCGCTTGCGCTCGCAGTCGGCGCGCGGCGGCCGGCCGCAGCCCATCAGCACGTTTGCATGCATCGTCGTGGCAGTCATTGCGATTCCACCTTCGCCACCGTGGCGGGCGCCTCGAAGCCCCCGCCAAGGGCGCGTATCAGATCGATCGACAGCTCGAGGCTTCGCGCGCGCAGGTCCGCGTCGAGGCTTTCCTGCGCGAGCAGCGGTTGTTCCGCGGACAGCACCTGCAGGTAGTTGCCGAGGCCTTCGCGGTAGCGCAGCAGCGCGAGGTCGTACGCTTCCCGAGCCGTGGCGAGCGCCTGCACCTGCTGTCGCTTCTGCTCCTCGAGGCTGCGGAACGACGCGAGCTGGTCGACGACGTCGCGCATCGCATCGGCGAGCGTCTGGTTGTACTGCTCGACGGCGATGTCGTAGTCGGCGTCCCTGGCCGCGAGGTTGCCGCGCAGGCGACCCGCGTCGAAGATCGGCAGCGTCACCGCGGGACCGGCGCCGAGCATGCGGCTGGCGGCGCTGAGCAGCGCGCCTCCGCCGAGGCTCTGGAAGCCGATGAACGCGGCAAGGTTCACGTTCGGATAGAACTCCGCCTTCGCCGACGCGATGTCCTTGCTCGCCGCTTCGATGCGCCAGCGCTCCGCGGTCAGGTCGGGACGACGACCGAGCAGCTCGGCGGGCACGTTCGACGGCAGCGCAACTTCGGCGAGCGCCGTCGCCGTCGGCCGCGCGATCGCTAGCCCGCGATCGGGGCCCTTGCCCATCAGCGCGGCGATCTGGTTGCGGGTGAGGTCGATGCGCTCCTCGAGTTGCGCGATCTGCTCGCGCGTGGCGGGCAGCGCAGCCTCCGCCTGCTTCACTTCGAGGCGGGAATCGACGCCCGCGGCGTTGCGGTCACGCGTGAGCGCATAGATCTGCTCGCGCTCGCGCAGCGTCTTTTGCGCGACGTCGAGCTGCAGGTACGCGCGCTGGAGCTGCACGTACGCCTGCGCGACGTTGGTCGACAGCGCGAGACGCGCGGCATAGGCGTCCACCTCGGCCGCACGCGCGGCACCGAGCGCCGCTTCGTACGCCGAGCGGTTCTTGCCCCAGAAGTCGAGCTCCCAGTCGAGCGTGAGCTGCAGCTCGTTGACCGTCTGCCACGAGCCACCGAGCGGCGGCGGAAAGATGCCGTTCTCGCTGAAGCGCTCGCGTGTGCTCGACGCGCCGAAGTTCACCTGCGGCGACAGCGCGGCCTTGTCGATGGAGGCGAGCGCCAGCGCCTTGCGGGTGCGCGCGGCAGCGACGGCGAGCGTCGGGCTGGTCGACAGCGCTTCGTCCATCAGCCCGTCGAGCTGTGGATCGTCGAACCGCTTCCACCAGTCGCTCTTCGGCCATGCCGCGGCAGATACGGGCGTTCCTGCGAGCGACCGCGTCGCGGCCACGCCATCGGGCTCGCGTGTGCTCGCCTGCGGCTCCACGCCTTTCATGCTGGCGCAGGCCGACAGCAGCAGTGCGAGGCAGGCGAAGGCGAGGCGAAGAGGGCGGGTCGGCACGTCGGACATCCTTTCACTTGAAATCTGGCGATCACGAAAGCTGGCAAGGTACTTGCTCAAGCCGTTGATGCCTAGGCAACTATTCATCGAAAAAAAAGGGACCTTCATCGATTGGCCACCATTCGATCGAGCAGTCCTTCGAGCATCTGGACCTCCTCCTTGCTGAAGCCCCGGAGGAACTGGGCCTGGACCTCGTCCTTGGCTTGCAGAAGCCTCGGATAGAGCGACTTGCCTTCGTCGGTCATCTGCAGATTGGTGAGGCGCCGGTCGCCGGTGTCCCGCACCCGGCGGATCAGGCCGCGCTGCTCGAGCCGGTCGATCATGCGCGTCATCGCGCCCGGGTCGTAGGAGATGCTCTTGCAAAGGGCCGCCGCGGACCTGGCTTCGCCGCTCGCCAGGGAGCTCAGCACGATGAGCTGCGGCGCCGAGATGCCATAGGTGTCGAGCTTGCGGTCGAGCGCGTCGATCATCTCGACGCGCAGCCGGTTGATCAGCTTGATCATCCCGTGACGCGGCCAGGCCGCAGCCGGAGCCTCGGGTCGGTCGACGGAGGTCGTGGCTTCGCTCATGAGGCGGAATATAAATGCTTAGGCAACCATTGTCAAGGCCGTAATTGGCCCCAGGCATGGCGGCGCCGTGGTGATCGTTTGACGGTCTGCTCATGCGCGTGTTCAAATGAGAATGAGAACAGTTCTCACTGCTTCGTCGACCGATGCTCCGTTCGCTTCTTGTCGTGGCGGTCGCTTCCACGTTCATCGCCGGCTGCCATGGCGCGGGCAATCCGCCGCCGGACGACGACGCGGGGCTCACGCGCCGGGAAGTCATCGGCAAGCGCCTGTTCTTCGATACGTCCCTTTCGGAGCCGGCCGGACAATCGTGCAGCACCTGCCATGACCCCGCGCACGCGTTCTCCGGCAACAACGGTTCCGCGGCCGGTGTACCGCTTGGCGCCGACGGCCGCTCGCTCGGGATACGCAACACGCCGAGCGTCATGTATGCACGCTTCTCGCCCGCGTTCGCACGGGTGGACAGTGGCGAAGGCCCGGCGCCGGTCGGCGGCCAGTTCGCGGACGGCCGCGCGGCGTCGCTCGAGGAGCAGTCCACGGTGCCGCTCTTCAACGCCGACGAGATGAACAACGCCTCGCCGCGTGCGCTCGTCGCGAAGGTGGCCGCCGCCCGCTACGCGGGCCTGATGCGCGCCGAATGGGGCGCTTCGGTGTTCGACGATCCGAACACCGCCATGACGGCCATGCAGGCGTCGATCGCGGCGTTCGAGCGCACCGAGCGCTTCGCGCCGTTCTCCTCGAAGTACGACCACGTGATCGCGGGGGATGCCAGGTTCACCGCGGAGGAAGGGCGCGGCCTGGACGTGTTCATGGATCCCGAGAAAGGCAATTGCGCCGCATGCCACGCCGCGGACCCGCGGTCGTCGAATCCGAAGGATTCGCTCTTCACCGACTTCAGCTACGACAACCTCGGCGTGCCGCGCAATCCGCGCATACCCGCCAACCGCGATCCTGCCTTCTTCGATCTGGGCCTGTGCGGTCCCAAGCGGACCGCGCCGGACGGCGACACCTCGGTGTGCGGCGCGTTCAAGGTGCCCACGCTGCGCAACGTCGCGCGCAGGCAGGCTTACATGCACAACGGCTACTTCACCGGCTTGCGCGACGTCGTCGCCTTCTACGCCACCCGTGACACGGACCCCTCCCGCTGGTACGCGGACGGCGTGCCCTTTGACGACCTGCCGCCGCAATGGCGCGCCAACGTCAACGTCGACGAAGTGCCGTACGACCGAAAGCCCGGTGAAAGTCCGCGGCTGTCCGACGCCGACGTCGACGCCATCGTCGCGTTCCTGTACACGCTCGACGACGGCTACGGCGCATCGCTCGCATCGCGCGCGAAGTAGTACAGTGTCGCTGTCGCTCGTCTTCCCCCGCACGCCATGCCCGACCGTGATCGCAACGTGCTCGGTGGTGCGCTCGAGGTGTGCTCGGTCGCACCGCGCACCGGCTTCTATCGCGACGGTTGCTGCAACACCGGACCCGAGGATCTCGGCCTGCACGTCGTGTGCGTGCAGGTGACGCCGGAATTCCTGGAGTACGCGCGAAGCGAAGGCAACGATCTCGTCACCCCGGCACCGGAGTACGGCTTCCCGGGATTGAAGCCGGGCGATCGGTGGTGCGTCTGCGCGGGCACCTGGCGCCGCGCCTACGAAGCGGGCGCGGCGGCGCCCGTCGTGCTGGCCGCAACCCACGAGGAAACGCTCGCCGTCATTCCCCTCGACGCGCTGCGCGAGCACGCGCTCGATCGGCAGTAGCGCGCCCGCGATGCGTGCGCTTCGGTTCGCACGCTACGGGCCGCCCGAGGTGCTGCGCGTCGAGGACGTGCCGGAGCGCGATCCGGCCGCGGGCGAGGCGAAAGTGCGCGTGCACGCGGTTGCGCTCAATCCGCTCGACTGGAAGATCCGCAAGGGCGAGCTGCGCCTGCTGCCGATGCTGCGGCCGCCGCCGCGCGGAAGCGGCGTCGATTTCTGCGGCGAGATCGTCGCGGTGGGCGGCGGCGCGCAGGAGCGCCACGTCGGCGAGCGGGTGCTCGGGTCGCTTTCGCCATTCGGCCGCGACGGTGCGCTCGCCGACTATCTGATCGCACCGCTCGATCGCCTGGTGCGCGCAGCCGAATCACTCGACGATGCGCACGCTGCGGCGTTGCCGACCGCGGGCGGAACCGCGCTGCAGGCACTCACCGATGAAGCGCACGTGCAGGGCGGCCAGCGCGTGCTGGTCACCGGCGCGGCCGGCGGCGTAGGCCATTTCGCCGTTCAGATCGCGCGTCGTCTCGGCGCCCATGTCGCAGGCGTGTGCGGGCCGGACAACGTCGCCCTCGTTCGCGAGCTGGGTGCTGACGACGTCGTGGATTACACGCGCCAGGATTTCACGCGTCGCATGGAGCGCTTCGACGTCGTGTTCGACGCGGCGGGCGCATCGTCGTTCGCCGCCGCGCGTCGCGTGATGACGGACACGGGTTGCTACATCAACACGCTCGGCAATGCCAACGCGTTCCTCGCGACCGTGCCCGCCGGGCTCGCCGCCCGCCTGACGTCGCGCCAGCGCTCCATCGCGCTCTTCGTGCGCAACGACGCGCGCCTATGGAAGCGCCTCGTCGAGCTGGCATCGGCCGGCGCGATTCGACCGCACGTCGAGCGCACGATCGCGCTGGACGCGGTGGCCGACGCGCAGCGCGCGATGGAGAGCGGCCACGGGCGAGGCAAGGTCGTCGTGCGCCTCTCATGACGCGCCCCGGAATATCGCCCGCAACAGCAGGTGCGTCGGCAGGTAGACGAGCAGCGGGAAGGCCAGCATCACCATGAGCAGATACAGCGGCTCGGCAATCGCAGGCGGGCCGTAGACCCAGTTGACGCTCTCCTCGCCGCGCTCGGTCACGAGCCAGGTGATCGGCAATACGATCCACGCGACGATCGTCGTCGCGATCCAGGCGCCGTCCTGGTAGCCGAGCTTCCACACGAGGTACAGCAGGAGCGGTGGCAGCCACGCGTGGAACAGCGACAGCGCCCGCACGTAGCGCGGCTTGCGCGCATCGAACATGTAGGCTGCGAGCGAGCCCATGTAGCGCCCGGTGACGAGGCGCCCGAAGTAACCCGCATTCCACACGAGCTCGGGCAACAGCACCGCGACCGCGACGGCGCTCGCGATGAAGCCGCTCTCCAGCCACAGCGCGGGGACCGTCGCGAAGAGCGCGAGATCCGAGAACCACAGGAAGTTCCGCAGCCCCCACCACCGCCAATAGACCGGAACGAGAACGGCGACGAACGCGGTGACCGCGATCTTCAGCCACAGCGGAACGAGCGGATCCGCGACGCTCCTCGCTCGATCCTAGGGCGGCGTCGCGCTTGCGACGCCGCCGGCACGCGTGACGCGCCACACGGCGTTGCCGACGTCGTCGGCGACGAGCAGCGCGCCGTGCTTGTCCATCGTCACACCGACCGGGCGTCCCATGGCGTTGCCGCGATCGTCGAGGAAACCGGCCAGGACGTCAACGGGCGCACCGGACGGCTTGCCGTGGTCGAACGGCACGAAGATGACCTTGTAGCCGCTTTGCGGCTTGCGGTTCCAGGAGCCGTGCTGCCCGACGAACATGCCGTGCGCGAATTGCGTGCCGAGACGCTCGCCCGAGGACCACGCGAGACCGAGCGACGCGGTATGCGGGCCGAGTGCGTAGTCGGGCACGATCGCCTTGGCGACGAGGTCGGGCCGCTGCGGCTCCACGCGATCGTCGACGTGCTGCCCGTAGTAGCTGTACGGCCAACCGTAGAAGCCGCCGTCGCGCACCGCGGTCATGTAATCCGGAACGAGATCGCTGCCGATCTCGTCGCGCTCGTTCACCGCCGCCCACAGCGCACCCGACTGCGGCTCCCACGCCATGCCGTTGGGATTGCGCAGGCCCGATGCGTAGACGCGATGCGATCCGGTCTTTGGATCGACGACCCAGATGGCTGCGCGGCCTTGCTCCGCTTCGATGCCGTTCTCGCCGACGTTGCTGTTCGACCCGATCGTGACGTACAGCTTGCTGCCGTCGGGGCTCGCGATGAGGTTCTTGGTCCAGTGATGGTTGATCGGGCCCGCGGGCAGGTCGACCACCTTCGTCCCTGGGGTGGTGATCTTCGTCGTGCCTGGCGCGTAGGCGAATCGCATGATCGCGTCGCTGTCGGCGACATACAGATCGCTGCCGATCAGCGCCATGCCGAACGGCGAGTTGAGCCCTTCGAGGAACACGGAGCGCGTTTCGGTGACGCCGTCGCCGTCGACGTCGCGCAACAGCGTGATGCGATTCGCGCTCGGTACGCCGGCGCCCGCGCGCTTCTGCACCATCTTGAAAACGAATCCCTTGATGCCCTTGGCGTCCTCGGGCTTGGGCGGCGCGTTGGTCTCCGCGACCAGCACGTCGCCGTTGGGCAACACGTAGAGCCAGCGAGGATGATGGAGGTCGCGCGCGAGCGCGCTGACCTGCAGGCCGGCCGCAGCGGCCGGCGTGCCGTCCTGCGGCCAGGCCCTCGCCGGCGCGATGTCCACGGTGGGAATCAGCGATTTGCGCGGCGGCGGCAGCTCGGGCTGCGGCCCCGTGCCTGCCGCGACCGGCAAGGTCGCGATGTCGCCGCACGCGCACAGCGTGGCGGCGGCGAGCGTGCAGAGCAGCGAGACGGGAGCTTTCATGGCAATCGCTCCCCGGATGCAACCTTGGAGAATGCAACCCTCCGTTGCGACACGGGACCCACGGCGAAGTTCGTCTGCCGTACCAACCCCCACAGCCGCGTCCGTCGCCACACCCGTCCGCCGCCGCGGAAGCGGCCGCCTCCGGTTCGAATCCGTGAGCCAACTGTAAGTCCCCGGTCCCCATAGTGCGGCCTCGCGCGGCGGGGTGCCGCGCACCGAACGAACGTTTCGACGAGGACCGCCATGACGACCGTTGCCGGCGCCAGCCATCCGCTCGGGATGCTGGAACGCATGTATCTCATCCGGGCATACGAAGAGAAGCTGGTCGAGCTGCAAAAGTCCGGCGCGGGGGCCGGCACCTGCACTTCCGTGGGCCAGGAAGCGTGCGCCGTGGGCGTCGTGGCCGCGCTCGACACCGACGACACGATCCTGACGAATCATCGAAGCGCAGGGCATCTGATCGCGCGCGGCGCCGATCCCATGCGCATGTTCGCCGAGGTGATGGGGCGAAGCGCCGGTTACTGCAAGGGCAAGAGCGGCTCGCTGCACATTGCGGTCAAGGAGCTCGGCGTCGTGCTCACGTCCACCATCGTGGGCGGCGAGCTGTCGCTCGTGACGGGTGTTGCGCTGTCGAAGACGATGCTGCGTAAGCCGGGCATCGCCGCGGTGTTCTTCGGCGACGGCGCCGCATGCGAAGGCATCTTCCACGAATCGCTGAACCTCGCGGCAGTGTGGAAGCTGCCGATCCTCTACGTATGCGAGAACAATCAATGGCAGGCCTTCGTGCATCGGCGTGAAGCCATGGCCGCGGAGCAGGTGGTCGCGCATGCGGCGGCGTACAAGATCACGGGTCGCGCCGTGGACGGCAACGACGTGAGCGCGGTTCACGCGGCCGCGTCGGAGGCCGTCGAGACGATCCGCCGCACCGGCAGGCCGTACCTGCTCGAGCTCCTCACGTATCGGCTGCGCGGCCACTACGAGCCCGACGACCAGTCCTACGTCGACGGCAAGGAGCTCGCGCGCTGGAAATCGCGCGACCCGATTCGCCTGCTGCAGGACCGGTTGCTCGTGGACCGCCGCGCCTCCGCGGCCGAGCTCGAGCACATGCGCCGCGACGTGCAGGCGCGCATCGACGATGCCGCGAAGCGCGCCGGGGAGTCGCCGTTCCCGCACGCCGACGAGCTCGTCACCGACGTCTACGCATGAGGAGAACCGCCATGCCCACGCTCACCGTCTACGAAGCCATTCACCAGGCGCTCGCCGAGGAGCTGCGCCACGACCCGCGCGTGATGATGTTCGGAGAAGGCGTCGCGACCAAGCGCGCCGATCTCGTCGCCGAATTCGGCGCTGCGCGCGTACGCAACACGCCGCTCGCGGAAGCGATCATCGCGGGCACCGCGGCAGGCGCCGCGGCAACCGGCCTGCGGCCGGTGATCGACCTGCTGTTCGCCCCGTTCATGTGCTATTCGATGGACGCGATCGTGAACAGCGCCGGCAAGCTCCGCTACATGTCGGGCGGCCAGTTCGCGTTTCCCATGGTCGCGATCGCGCACACCGGATGCGGGTGGACCGTGGGCGCGCAGCACAACCACAACAACGAAGCGTGGTTCGTGCACAGCCCCGGCCTGAAGGTCGTCATGCCGTCCACGGCCGCCGACTTCAAGGGCCTGCTGAAGGCTGCGATTCGCGACGACAATCCGGTCGTCTTCTTCGTCGATCTCGCGCTCGCGCACAACGCCGACGAAGTGCCCGAAGGCGAGCACGTCGTTCCGCTTGGCAAGGCGGCCATCCGCCGCAGGGGCCACGACGTGACGTTGATTTCGTACGCCAAGACCGTGCACACGTGCGCGCAGGCCGCCGTGAAGCTCGAGGAGCTCGGCGTGTCGGCCGAGGTGATCGACTTGCGCTCGCTCAAGCCCCTCGACGAAGCCGCCATCCTGGCGTCGGCGCGCAAGACCGGCCGCGTGGTCGTCGTGCACGAGGCCTCACGCGTGTGCGGCGTGGGTGCGGAAATCGCGGCGCTGGTGAGCGAGCATGCGTTCGACGCCTTGAAGGCGCCGGTGAAGCGCGTCGCCGGACCGGACGCACCGGCGCCGTCGAGCTATGCGCTGGAGCAGGCGTTCGTGCCGCAGGTGCCGGCCATCGTCGACGCGTCGATGGCGCTGGTCGCGCACACCGCGCGCGAGGAGGCGATGGCCTGATCGCGGGGCTACCTGCGCGTGTTCGTCGTGCTCGTCGTCCCGCGTCCGCCGCCGCTCACGCCCGACACGCCGGTCACTGCGGCGCCGCCATCCGTGCCTTGCTCCTCCTCCTCGGCGCCGCTCGCACCGGGCTTGAGGCGCCCGAACGCGGTTTCGCGGCGAAAGCCGGCGGCGCCGGCGGCCACACCTTCCGCGGCGAAGGTACCGGCTTCGTGGGGATGCGAGCCCACGCGCGATTCCGCGCCAGGGGCGTAACCGGAGCCGCGCTGCTGCAGCACGTCGCCGCCCGTGCCCCCTGCGCTCGACTGCGACGAATGACCGGTGCTCGACGTGCCGCTCGTCGCCGGTCCTTCGGCGGCGTCGCCGATTGCGGCGTGCCGTTGCCGCGCGCCGCCGGACACGGAGGCGTCGTGGCCCTGCTGTTTGCGTGCGTGCGCCGTGCGCGATCGTCGGTCGCCCTCGTGGCGGGTCCGGTGAGCCATCTGTTGCTCCTCGTGATTGTGGACGTGCGTGCACCGGGGATTCGGTGCCGCTTCAGCCGGTTGGACGCGAACGCGCACGGTCCGTTCGCGCCCCGTTGCCATCCCGAACGAAGTGAAGGACCTGCGTTTGGGGTACCGTTGGAATCGGCCGCCGTCGTGAAATTCCAAAAGCTCATGAAGCTCACCTGTTACGCGATCACGCCCGACGCACCGACCATCCGCCCGGCGCCTGCCACGCGGCCCTGGATGGACGGGGTCGTGGAGAACCACGCGTATCGCTGCCTGCCGCTCGTGATCGCCAACAGCCACGGGTGGGACGTGCTGGCATCCTTCGCGTTCACCGCGCAATGGAACGGCGACGCGCATCCGCGCGGGTTGACGCTGCGCAGGGACGACGGCACCACGCCGCCACCGCATCAGGTCGCTTCGCATTTCGGCTATGGCATCGTGACGTTCCACCTCGCGTATCTCTTTCGCACCGAGCCGGGCTGGGACCTCGTCGCCTCGGGGCCATGGAATCGCCCCAAGGACGGCATCGCGGCGTTGACGGGCGTGATCGAAACGGACTGGCTGCCGTACCCGTTCACGATGAACTGGCAGATGACGCGCGCGGGCTCGGTGCGCTTCGAGCGCGACGAGCCGATCTGCACGCTCTTTCCGATCGCGCGCGGGTCGTTGCAGGAGGTCGAGCCGGAAATCGTGGCGCTCGACGATCATCCCGACGTGAGCGGCCCGCTGCGCGACTGGCAGAAGCGCCGCGCCGAATTCGCGCGCGAGCTGTACAACAACCCGCGCGCGCTGAAGGACGCGTGGCAGCGCGATTACTTCGTGGGCCGCATGCCGGACGGCTCGGCCATTCCGGGACACCAGACGAAGCTCAGGCTCGCCACGCCGATCGATCGGCGCGGCAAGCCCTGATCACGCTACGTCGCGGGACACGCGCCGCCGAGATCCGTCCAGCGCTCGCCTTGCGGGGCGTCCGGCGCGGGAAATGGATGACGGAAGGTGAAGGCCTCGCGGGTGGGACCATCCGCGCGCAGGATTTGCAAGCGATCGATCGCTTCCTGCACCGTCGGTCGATGGCCCTTGGGTACCCACCACAGCACGAGGAACGCCTCGTCCATGCGCTCGAACCACTCGCGGCGCCTGCGCATGATGTCCACGTGCGCCGAGCGGTAGACGAACGCGGTCAGCGATTCCATGTCGCGCCACACCGACAGGTTGACCGCGACGTTCTCGTCGTCGAAAGGGCGGATGGCGGTCGCGTTGCCTTCCTCGGTTTGCAGGCGCCACGCGAACCCGGGCGAGCCGTCCGCCAGCGCGTTGACGCGGTCGAGATTGGCGACGAACTCGGCCATGATCGGCGAGCCGATGGGACCTCGCAGGACGCCGATGTTCAGCTGAGCAAGCTCGTAGGCCGACATGGCGGGCTCACGCCGCGCTGGCCGCGCTCTGCGCCAGGCCGGGGAAGAGATTGCGCCGGGCTTCCTCGTCCATCTCGGTCTTGAACTTGTACTTGTCGCGCAATGCGGCCACGCGCTGCGCGGCCGGACGCGCGCTGACGTCGTCCACCAGGCGCTTCACGTTGGGAAACTTCGCCCATGCCTCCTCGCCGAGCACCATGGGCAGGAGACGCAGCCAACCCCACACATCCATGTCGACGATCGTGTACGTGTCGCCCATCATGTAGCGGCCTTTCGCGAGCTCCGCGTCGAGCAGCTTGTAATGCCGTTCCGCTTCGAAGCGATAGCGCTGGATCGCGTACGGCAGCTTCTCGGGCGCGTAATGCTGGAAGTGCACCGCCTGGCCCGAATAGGGCCCGATACCCGTTCCGACGAACATGATCCAGGACAGCATGCGCGCACGCGCCGCCGGCTTGTCGGCGGGCAGGAACTTGCCGGTCTTCTCGGCGAGATAGAGCAGGATCGCGTTGCTGTCGAACACGGTCACGTCGCCGTCGACGATCGCGGGCACCTTGCCGTTGGGATTGACCGCGCGAAATGCCGCCGTGTGCTGCTCGCCCTTGCGCGTGTCGATGGGCACGATCTCGTACGGCAGCCCGGTCTCCTCGAGCATCAATGCGACCTTGGTCGGGTTCGGGGCGAGGTTGAAGTAGAACTGGATCATGTGCGATTCCCGGAGGTTGCGGAGTCATTGACAACCGGCGACGCAACGCGCGTCGCCGTCGAACTCCATCGTGCGGCCGCTCAGCGCGAGGTGGACGGGTCGGCCTTTCACGAGCGACACGAACGCTGCGGTGCGCGTGCCCGGGCGGACCTTTCCACCGCTCGTCGCGCCCTCGTTGACGTGGGACGCGATCACGGCGGCGGGCTCGACCAGGTCGTTCACGATATGTGCCGCGTCGGCCGGCGTCACGGCATTGGGGCCGAGGTTCAACACCACGAGGTTCGCCTTGAAATAGTCGTGGTCGAGGGTGCGCATCTCGGCATGAATGCCGGTGTCGCCCGACAGGTAGACGGTCAGTCCATTGGTGAAGCGGATGACGTAGCCGATGGGCGGCCCGAGCTGGAGGCTCACCTCGTCGGCGTCGAGCGCCTTGCGTGCGCTTTCGCTCAAGAGCGTGCGAGGCACCGTGCTGTCGTGCGCGGCCGGCACGGCGATGACCTCGACGGCCTTGGTCGCATTCGCGCTGCGAAAGCGGCGCGTCCCGCCGACCTGCACGCCGGCATTGCAGGCGGAGGCGAGCGGCACCACGATGTCTGCGCCGCTTTGCGGGCACGTGCCCGTCGGCTTGTTGCGAATCGCCTCGACCTTGTGCCCGATGAACAGCGCCATCGGCGCCACGGTGTCGATGGCCGCGTTCTTGCTCGCCGCGATTTCCGCCGTGGTCGAGCTCGGCGCCGCGGACACGAGCTGCGGGCTGTCGCACGTGCCGGCGTCGGGCGCCTTCAGCTTCTGGTCGCCGAGGTGATCGCCGTGCGCGTGACTGAGCAGGACGACATGAATGTCGCCGAGCCGCTTGTCGTCGCCGCCCGTGACCGACTGTCCCGCGTCGTACAGGATGCGAACGCCGCTCGGGTCCTCGAAGATGGCCGCGCGATCGCGCGAGCAGAGCTCACCGGCGTGCGATCCGAGCGGCGTGATCTTCACATTCTGCGCATTGCACGACAACGACGCCGCCAGCAGCGCCGCGACTGCGAGCTCATGCTTCACAGGGTCTCCTTCGGCTGGATCCGGCGGGCCTCGACGTAGTAGCGCTTCTCGTTGGCCTCGCCCATCGAGAACGTCTTGCGGGGCAACGGTCCTTCCTTCACCACCATACGCAGGAGGTCTTGCTTGCCCAGGGCGGGAAAGTGCACCCCGACGGCATTGTCGCCGGCGGCGAGCTGCGCGAGCACGTCGTCGCCATGCACGTAGTCGATGCTCCGCGCGCCGCCGCTTTCGACGAAGCGATCGAGGATGGGCTGCAGCGTCCCCACCGCGAGCGCCGACGGAAGATCGGCCATGTCGGCCACCGCGAATCGCGCGCCGGGCCCGATCAAGCCGACGGCCTGGTGCGTCCCGTTCGAGGCCGCAACCCGATCGCGCATCGCAGCCGCCGACGCAACGTCGGTGAAGCGCACGCGTGCGCCGAGCGCGTCGGCGATCGCCTTGCGCAAGTCGGTCGATACGCCGAACAGCACGCGGTGGATCGGCGCGAAGTCGAGCGCGGGATCGTGGATGTTCACGATCTCGACGAGCGCGAAGCGGGCCGGATGTCCCCCGGGGAGCGACGACTTCATGTCGTCCCAGCATGACTTCGCGGTCGCCAGCGAATGGTTGCCGTCGCCCATCGCGAAGAGCATCACGGGCGTGCCGGCGGGCACGCCGTAGCGCTGCGCGAAGCGTTGCGGATCCGCCAGGGCGTGGAGCGCGTTCGTGAGGCGCTCCGACCCGCTCGGGTCGACGGCATATCCCGCCACGTGCCCGCCACCTTGCATCAGCTCCGTCTCGTACAGCTTCGACAGTGCCTGGCGTTGCGCACCGATCGGCTCGATGACGGTCGATTCAGGGTCGTCGATCAGCACCAGGATGTGCGGCACCTCGACCGCGGCGCCCCGCCGCACGGCAATGCGAGGCGCGAGGCGCTCGATCATCGTTCCCTCCGTCGGACGGATGGCGCTCGTGGAGTCGCGGCCGAAGTCGTATTGCTCGAGATCGAGCTCCAGCAGCACGCCGCGGCGCACGCGCCCGCCGATGGCGCGCTCGACGTACACCGGACCGTCGTGCTCGCGCAGCACGCCGTCGCGCAGGTAGCGGCGCATCGTTGCCTGGATGCGATCGATACGGACTTGCGCGTCGGGTGCGCCGAGGTGGACCTCCGGGAAGATCAAGCGCAGCGTCGACGGCGCGTCGCCGACGTAGCGCTCGACTTCGCGCCAGTAATCGGGCTGCGAGGTGTGCTGATCGCACGCGATGACGGCCCAGCGGGCAAGATCGATGCCGGGCCGGGGAAGGAGCAGCCTGGGAAGGCGAAAGCAGCGTCGTGCGTCCATGAAGGCCTACATTTGCTTGAACAGATGCGTGAAGCTGCGGCTCACCTCGAGCTTCTCGTCGCTGCCCTTGAGGTGCACGACCTGCTTGCCGGAAAGATTGCGGCTCACCTGATCGACGGCATCCAGGCGCACCACCGTGCCGCGATGGATCTGCCAGAACTCCTCGGGATCGAGCTCGTCGACGAGCTCCTTGATCGACTTGCGGATCAACGCCTCGAATCGGGGCGTCTGCACGCGCGTGTACTTGTCCTCGGCGCGAAAGAAGAGGATCTCGCTCGTCGGGATCATGCGCAGCGTCGGCCCGACGCTCGCCTGCACCCACCGCAGGTACTCGCGCGGCTTCACCGCGCCGCTTCCCACGCGCTCCGACAACCGCGCGAGAAGCTCGTCCATGGGCTCGGGATCGCGGCGGATCCGCTCGCGCAGGCGCTGGCACGTGACCGCAAGACGTTGCGGCTCGGCCGGCTTCAGGACGTAGTCGATCGCGCCTTGCTCGAACGCCTCGATCGCATATTCGTCGTGTGCCGTGACGAACACGACGTGCGTCGCGCCGGCCAGCATTCGGGCGGCCTGGATGCCGTCCAGGCCCGGCATGCGGATGTCGAGAAACGCGATGTCGGGCTCGAGGCTTCGCACCGTCGCGACCGCCTCGTGCCCGTTGCCGGCTTCGCCGACGACGTCGAGCTCGGGCCACGCCTCCTTCAGGGCACCGGCGAGCTGCTCGCGCATCAGTCGTTCGTCGTCCGCAATGACGGCGGTGGGTGCGCGGGCGGGCTGCATGCAGGTCAGGTGGAGGGCGGCGCGATCTCGTAGGGTACCTTGATGGTCGCACAGGTGCCGCCGGCAGGCGGCACGCTGATGATCAGCTCGGCGCGATCATCGTACAACGCCTTCAGGCGCTCGCGGATGTTCGCAAGCCCCACGCCGCCGTCGCCCTTGGGCGCGAAGCCCATCCCCGTATCCATGACGTGCACCGCGAGCTGGCCGTCGACGACTTCCGCGACGATCTGCACGCGTCCGCCTTCCGTCTTCGGCTCGAGCCCGTGCTTGATGGCGTTCTCGACCAGCGTCTGCAACATCATCGAAGGGAACACCGCGGACTTGAGCCCGTCCGGCACCCCGATCACCGTTTGCAGCCGGTCTTCCATGCGCACGGCCATGATCTCCAGGAACGCGCGGCAGAGGTCGACCTGCTGCCCGAGCGTCGGTCGCGCGGCGCCGTCGCGCATCTGCGGCATCGCGGAGCGCAGGTAGCGGATCAGGCTTTGCTGCATCTGCGATGCGCGCGGCGGATCGGTGCGGATGAGCTGGTCGATGCTCGCCAGCGTGTTGAAGAGGAAATGCGGCTCGATCTGCGCCTGCAGGGCTTCCATGCGCGCCTCGAGCACGGTGCGCTCGAGCTGCTCGGTACGCGCGCGGCGCGTCGCTTCGTCGGCCGTGACCTCCGCGCGCCGCTTGCCGCCCGCGATCACCTTGATGATGCACGACGCCACGACGAACATGAGAAACGGGATCGGGCGATGCGCGATGCCGGCCAGGATCATGCCGAGCACCGCGATCAGCAGCAGCTTGGTCCACGACACGACCGCGAGCCAGTCGAAGAACCGCCACCAGACCACCACCATGGCGTCGAATATCCCGCGCAGCGTGCCTTTGCGCTCGGCATGATCGGCGGGCGGGGTCGTCGCTGTGCGGGGCTCGGATGGCATGGTCGAAATCTCCGGAGACCGCGACGATACGGGAAGCGCAGGCGACCCTCCAGCGCCGTCGGACACGCTGCAACGGGGGCCGCATGGAATGCGCGCTGCGCCGACGAGTTGCCGTCGCGGCCGGCGATGGCCACAATCCGCCGGCATGGCGCGCATCCTGGTCGGCAGCATTCCGGTGATTGGGCATCTCAATCCGCTGGTGCCCATCGTGCGAGCGCTTCGTGCGCGCGGCCATGAGGTTCATTGGTACATGGGCCGCCCGATTGGTGGCGCGAGGTGGGGCAAGCCCGAAGTGGCGACGCGCGTGGCGTGCGCCGGCGCCGGCATCGATCTCAGGACCGCACGGCCCACCGCCGTGCAGGTACGCAACGCCGTGCGCGCGCTGCTCGCCGAAGCGCTATCGCGACCATGCGCGCAGGCTCGCCGCTGACTACGCGCGGTTCGACGCCGTGAAGATCGCCGTCGAGACGGTGGAGGCGTTGCTTCCTGCCGCTG
>DASXAF010000077.1:0-14748 GCA_036406955.1 Casimicrobiaceae bacterium | reverse complement strand
GCGACCAGCGCGAGCTCGTAGCTTCGCGCGGCGTCTTCGAGCTCGCCGCGACTGGCCTTGATCCGGGCAGCGTACGTCACGGGATAGCCCACCTGCCGGGCCTCGCGTCCGAACACGTCCTGAGCGAGCGCCACCGACTGGTCGAGCAGCCGTTCGGCCTCCGCGCGCTGCCCGGTCGCCGCCAGCGTGAGCGCGAGATTCGCACGGGCGAACGCGATCGTGCCGTGACGGGGCCCGAGCACGTACTCGTAGATCGACAGCGCGTGCTCGATCGCCGCGCGCGCCTCGGGCAGACGCTGCGCGGTGCGCAGCATGTCCGACAGGCCCTCGTAGCCCATCGCCACGATGAAGCTTCGCTCGCCGAAATTGGCCGTGCCGGCCTCGATGCCGTCACGGTAATAGGCCTCCGCAGACGCGAACTCGCGCTGCGATTCGGCGATCCAGGCGAGGAAGTACGCCGCGCGCGAGCGGTCTTCGCTCGTCGATGCCATGTCCTTCAGCAGGGCGAGGGCGAGCTCGAGATGCCGCTGCGCCTCAGCGGGCTTCGACGCGTCGATCTGGTATTGGGAGTTTCCGACGATGAGATGCGTCCTGGCGCGAAGCGCCGCGCTTTCCCTGGGCGAGCGCTCGGCGATGCGGAGCGCTTCCTGCGCGGCGCCGATCGCGTCCGCATAGTGCGCCGCGCGATACAGGACGTTGGCCTTTTCGGCGAGCGCTTCGGCATACGGCAGGCTCTCGGCGCCGTGCCGTTCGCGCGCCACCGCGACCGCACGCTCGGACAAGCGCTCGGCGGGCTCGATCAGGTCGAGCTCGGTATTGAGGCGTGCGAGGAGCTGCAGCAGGTCGAACGCGAGATCGGGATCGTCGCGCGTGTCGTCGATCAGCTGGCGGCTGCCGATGTCCAGCAGCTGCCGCACGGTGGTGTCCGCCGCCGCGGCGCCGCCCGGGTTGTTGCGCGCGGTGCGCTCGAACAGCCGCACCAGGAAATCCTGGCTGGCGTGCGCGCGCGCCGCTTCGGTGCGTGCGACGTGGGCCTGCCACAGCGCGACGCTCGCGCCCGCGACGATCGCTGCGCCGACCGCACCGCCGGCCGCCAGGGCGAAGCGGTTGCGCAGCGCGAACTTGCGCGCGCGATACCAGCGGCCTGCCGGACGGGCGAGCACCGGTTGACCGTCGAGATGGCGCGCGAGGTCGGCAGCGAATGCCTCCGCGCTCGGATAGCGCTCGGCCGCCGGCTTGCGCAGCGCCTTTGCAATGATCGTGTCGAGATCGCCGGCCACCGCGCGCGCGAGCTTGCGCGACGTGGTCGCGTGCCGCGCGGCGGCATCGGCCGTGACGACGCTCGAGGGACGCGCGACGTCCTGCGCGACGATCGCGTCCTCGAGCTCGCTCTTCGTGCCGCGGCGCAGGCGATACGGGCGTCGGCCGGTGCAAAGCTCGTATAGCACCACGCCGAGGGCGTACACGTCGGCTGCGGTGCTGAGCGGCGCGCCGAGGATCTGCTCCGGCGCGGCGTAATCGGGCGTCAGCGCGCGTCCCGAGGCTTGCGTGAGCGCCGTCGCCTGTGCGCGTCCCTCGGCCATCAGCTTGGCGATGCCGAAGTCGAGGAGCTTGATGTCGCCCGCCGCGGTGACGAGGATGTTCGAGGGCTTGAGGTCGCGGTGCAGCGCCAGGTTCGCGTGCGCATGCTGCACGGCGGCCAGCACTTGCCGGAACAGCTCGAGCCGCGCGCGCAGCGGCAGGCGCCGGCGGTCGCAATGGTGCGTCAGCGGCTCGCCGTCGACGTACTCGAGGGCGAGATACGGCTGGCCGTCGGCGGCGAAGCCGGCGTCGTACAGCCGTGCAATGTTGGGATGCGTGAGCGAGGCGAGGATGTCGCGCTCGCGCGCGAATCGCTCGGCGAGCACGTCGCGCGCCACGGCGACGATCGGCAGCTTGAGCGCGACGGCGCGCTTCAGCACGCCGTCGGCGCGCTCGGCGAGCCACACGGCACCCATGCCGCCGCGGCCGATCTCGCGCAGCAGCCGATACGGGCCGACGATCGCGCCGGGCGTCCAATGCGTGGGTTTCGGAAGGCGATCGAGGGCCGGCAGCGTGTCGATCAGGTCCGCCGTCTCGCGGTCGGCAGGGCGATCGAGCAGGTCGCGCAGGAACGTGCGCAGCGTGTCGTCCTCGAGGCCGACGGTGTCGAGCCACGCGGCGCGCTCGTTCGGCGGCAGCGCGAGCGCCTCGTCGAGCAACGACGAAACGGCCTGCCACTGCGCGAGCGGCATCTTCATACCTGGGCCTACGGAAAGCGCAGCGCCGGCCGGACATCCGGCCGCGCGGCGTGATTAGCGCGCCCGCGCGGCCCGTTCGTCAAGCGCCCAGGACGTTCGCGACGTCGCGAAGCGCCGCCAGGCAGTAGTCCGGCGCCGGCGCGTGCCGCTCGATCGGCAGTCCGTCGCGGTTGATCCAGAACGTGGTGAAGCCGAAGGCTTTCGCGCCGGCGGCATCCCATCCGTTCGCGGAGACGAAGCCGATGCGCGGCGCGGGCACGCCGAGACGGTCGACGGCGAGCTGGTAGACGCGCGGCGAGGGCTTGTAGGCGTCGGCTTCGTCCACCGAGATCACGGCATCGAGGTATCCCGCGAGGCCGCTCGACGCGACCAGCGGATCGAGCATCGCGCGCGTGCCGTTCGACAGGATCGCACGCGGGCGCGGCGCGAGCGCCTGCAACGCGTCGGCCGCGTCGGGATAGGCCGCAAGCGACAGATACGCGTCGAGCAGCGCGCGCTTGCCCTGCGCGTCGACGGGCGCAACGAGCGCGGAAACGGCATAATCGAGCGCGTGGGCGGTGATACCGGCGAAGTCCTCGCGCGGCTGCATCGGCGCCATGAGCGACTGCAACCACGTGTATTGAAGTTGCTTGGTACGCCACAGTTGCGACAGCGCGAGGCCCTGTCGCGGCGCAAGCGCCTCGGCGAGTGCCGTCACCGAGTCGACGTCGAACAGCGTGCCGTAGGCGTCGAACACGAACGCGTCGATCTGCATTGGTTGGAGCGAGGCAAAAAAAGAGGGGTTACACTCGCGCGTAACCCCTTGGTTCAGATGGTGGGCGATGCTGGGTTCGAACCAGCGACCCCTGCCGTGTGAAGGCAGTGCTCTACCACTGAGCTAACCGCCCGCGAACCCAGACAGGAGCCGCGATTTAACCATACGACGGGGGTCCCGGCAAACCGCATTTGGGCGCTGTAGAGTCGTGTCCTGGACAGTCATGCGCTACCTTGGTGCAAATTCGCGCCATTGAAGCGCCGTATTGACCCTGCTGTGGTGCCGCGCGCCGCCGTCTCCAGTCCATTCAAGCGCTTGCGCCGCTGGTCCGGTGCTTGCTAACTCGTTGCAGTGCCGTCCGGGCCGTCCCATGTCCCCCCCAGGCTACGATGAAATGCGCACGACGGATGGGGGCCTGCGCGCCCACTACCGGCCCTTTGCCGACTGGCTGGAGCGCACCTCGCCGGACCGCATCGCGCAAAAGCGCGGTGAGGCCGAGCGTGCGTTCCACCGTGTCGGCATCACGTTCGCGGTATACGGCGAAGAGTCCGGCACCGAGCGCACGATTCCATTCGACCTCGTGCCGCGGATCATTCCAGCGGCCGAATGGCGAGTGCTCGAGGCGGGACTGAAGCAGCGCGTCACGGCGCTCAACCGCTTCCTGCACGACATCTACCACGAGCAGAGGATCCTCGCCGCGGAGCGCATTCCCGCGGACCGCGTGCTCGGCAACGCGCAATACCGGCGCGAGATGGTGGGCATGGACGTGCCCGGCGGCATCTATGCGCACATCGCCGGCGTGGACGTGGTGCGCGCGGGCGAGGGCGAGTACTACGTGCTGGAGGACAACCTGCGCGTGCCGTCGGGCGTTTCGTACATGCTCGAGAACCGCCGCATGATGATGCGGCTCTTCCCGGAGCTCTTCGCGACGCGCTCGATTCGTCCGGTGCAGCACTACCCGGACCTGCTGCTGGAGACCTTGCACGCCGTCGCCCCGGCGGGCATCGAGCGGCCGACGGTCGCGGTGCTGACGCCGGGCGCGTACAACTCGGCGTACTTCGAGCACGCCTTCCTGGCGCAGCAGATGGGCGTCGAGCTGGTGGAAGGGCAGGACCTCTTCGTCCAGAACGACACGGTCTACATGCGGACCACGCGCGGCCCTCAGCGCGTCCATGTGATGTACCGGCGCGTGGACGACGACTTCCTCGATCCGAGCGCGTTCCGCCGCGACTCGATGCTCGGCGTCCCCGGGTTGTTCGCGGCCTACCGCGCCGGCCGCATCACCCTCTGCAACGCCATCGGCACCGGCGTGGCCGACGACAAGTCGATCTACCCCTACGTGCCGGAGATGATCCGCTTCTACCTCGACGAGAAGCCGATCCTCAACAACGTCCCCACCCGGATGCTCTACAAGCCGGAGGACCTCGACTACGTGCTGGCGAACCTCGAGGAGCTGGTCGTCAAGGAAGTGCACGGCGCCGGCGGCTACGGCATGCTGGTCGGGCCCATGGCCACGCGCGCGGAGCGCGACGCCTTTCGCGCGCGCATCCTGGCGGCGCCGGAGAAGTACATCGCCCAGCCGACGCTCGCCTTGTCCACGTGCCCGACGTTCGTCGCCAACGGCATCGCGCCGCGCCACATCGACCTGCGCCCCTACGTGCTGTCGGGACGCGACGTGAGCCTGGTGCCGGGCGGGCTCACGCGCGTCGCGTTGCGCGAGGGCTCGCTGGTCGTCAATTCCTCGCAGGGCGGGGGAACCAAGGACACCTGGGTGCTGGCCGAATGACCACCATCCTCGTCATTCCCGCGAAAGCGGGAATCCAGCGTCGCTCTCACACGGCGCGAACGACACCGGGTCCCCGCGTTCGCGGGGACGACGTGTAGCCATGCTCTGCCGCACCGCCAACGAGCTGTTCTGGATGGCCCGCCACATCGAGCGGGCGGAGAACACGGCCCGCCTGCTCGACGTGACGTATCGCACGTCGCTGCTGCCCTATCAGCCGCGCGAGCACGGCCTCTCATGGGCCGAGCCGTGGGCGGTGCCGCTGATCACATCGGGCCTGGCGACCGCCTATTACCAGCGCTACCCGCAGCTCACCGCCGAGAACGTGCTGCGCTTCCTGATCCTCGACAGCACGAGCACCTCGTCGATCTATTCCTGCCTGCAGAAGGCCCGCGAGTCGGCGCGCTCGGTGCGCGGCGCGATCACCTCCGAGATGTACGAGGACCTGAACTCGGCCTGGCTCGAGATGCGCGGCTACGACTACGCGCGGATCGAGGCGGGCGGGATCTCGGACTTCCTCGACTGGGTGAAGATGCGCTCGCATCTGTTCCGCGGGGTGACCTTCGGGACGATGCTGCGCGACGAGGCCTATCACTTCATCCGCCTCGGCACGCACATCGAGCGCGGCGACAACACGGCGCGCATCCTCGACACCAAGTATCACATCCTGCTGCCGTCCGTCACCGACGTCGGCGGCGCGGTGGACTACTACCAGTGGGTCTCGCTGCTGCAGTCGGTGTCGAGCTTCGAGTCGTACCGCAAGATCTACAGCGACACCATCGCGCCGAGGCGCGTCGCCGAGCTCCTGATCCTGCGCGACGACATGCCGCGCTCGCTGCACAGCTGCATGAACATGATCCACGAGACGCTCGAGCGCCTTTGCGACGACAACAGCCGCGAGCTCGAGCGCCAGGCGGGGGAGCTGCACGCCCGCCTGCACTACGGGCGCACCGCGGACATCATGCGCACCGGCCTGCACGAGTACCTCATGGATTTCCTCGAGCGCATCTCGGCGGTCGGCGACGAGGTGAACCGCGTGTTCCTGGTGCCCACCTACTGAACCGGAGCGCGCGCGCCCGTGCGCTAAAATCGTCCCTTTTGACAAGCGCATACCGCCTGTCGCGGCATGACCTATTGCGTAGCGATGTCCCTCGACGCGGGGATGATCTTCGCGTCGGATTCGCGCACCAACGCGGGCGTGGACCAGATCGCCCGCTTCTCCAAGATGCGCTCGTTCGCGCGCGAGGGCGACCGCGTGATCGTCATGCTGTCGTCGGGCAACCTTTCGATCACGCAGAGCTCCGTGAACCTCGTCGAGCAGCGCTCGAGGAGCGACAACGAGCTCAACCTCTGGAACGCCGAGTCGATGTTCGACGTGGCGCGCCTGGTCGGGGACGCGCTGCGCGAGGTCAAGAGCCGCGACGGCCCGTATCTTCTGCAGAACAACATCGACTCGTCGGCCAACTTCATCGTCGGGGGGCAGATCCGCGGCGAGCCGGCGCGCCTCTTCGACGTCTACAGCGAAGGCAACTTCATCGAGGCGACCGCCGAGACCTGCTATTTCCAGATCGGCGAGAGCAAGTACGGCAAGCCGGTGCTCGACCGGGTGATCAGCCGCACCACGTCGCTGCTCGATGCGACGAAGTGCACGATCGTGTCGTTCGACTCCACGATGCGCTCCAACATCTCCGTGGGGCTGCCGATCGACCTGCTGGTCTACGAAGCGGACAGCCTCAGGATCACGCTGAAGCGGCGCATCGAGGAATCGGACGGCTACTTCCAGCTCGTGCACACCCAGTGGGGCGAGGGCCTTCGCCGCGTGTTCGCCCAGCTTCCCGATCCGGACTGGCTCTGACGTAACGCAGCCATCGCCATGGCGATCCGCGTCGCGCTGTCGCATCGCACGTCGTACCGGTTCGATCGCCTGGTCGGGCTCGCGCCGCACGAGATCCGCCTGCGCCCCGCACCGCATTGCCGCACGCCGGTGCTCGGCTACTCGCTCACGATCGCGCCGTCGAGGCACTTCATCAACTGGCAGCAGGATCCTTACGGCAACTGGGTGGCGCGCGTCGTGTTCCCCGAGCGCGCCGAGCGCCTCGACCTCACCGTCGACCTCACCGCCGAGCTGACCGTCGTCAATCCGTTCGACTTCTTCGTCGAGCCGTACGCCGAGACGTATCCGTTCGCGTATGCGACCGGGCTTGCCAAGGAGCTCGCGCCCTTCCTCGAGACGGAGCCGCCGGGACCGCGCCTCGCCGCCTGGATCGACGCGTTCCGCGCGAGCCTGCAGCCCAGGGAAGCGATCGTCAGCCTGCTGGTCGGGGTCAACCAGCGGCTGCAGAAGGACATCGGCTACCTCGTGCGCATGGAGCCGGGCGTGCAGACGCCCGAGGAGACGCTCGCGTGGGGCAGCGGGTCGTGCCGCGACTCGGGCTGGCTGCTGGTGCAGATCCTGCGCCATCTCGGCATTGCGGCGCGATTCGCGTCCGGCTATCTGATCCAGCTCGCCGCCGACGTGAAGCCGCTCGAGGGACCGCCGGGACCCGAGCACGATTTCACCGACCTGCATGCATGGGCCGAGGCCTATGTGCCCGGCGCCGGCTGGATCGGGCTCGACCCGACCTCGGGCCTGCTGGCGGGCGAGGGCCACCTGCCCCTCGCGTGCACCGCCGACCCGGGCAGCGCAGCGCCGGTGAGCGGCGCCACCGACGTCTGCAACGTGGAGTTCAGCTTCGCCATGAGCGTGGCGCGCGTGCACGAGGATCCGCGCGTCACGAGGCCGTACACCGACGCGCAGTGGGCCGCGATCGACGCGCTCGGCATCGCGGTCGACGCCGACCTGGTTGCACACGACGTGCGCCTCACGCAGGGCGGCGAGCCGACGTTCGTGTCGGTGGACGACATGGACGGCCCCGAATGGAGCTACACGGCGCTTTCACCGCAGAAGCGCGCGCTCGCCGAGGCGCTCCTGAAGCGCCTGAAGACGGCGTTCGCGCCGGACGGCTTCGTGCACTTCGGCCAGGGCAAGTGGTATCCGGGCGAGCCGCTGCCGCGGTGGGCGCTCGGCATCTTCTGGCGCGCCGACGGCGAAGCGTTGTGGCACGACGAGGCGCTCGTCGCGGACACGACGCGTCCCGGCCACACGACCGTGGAAGCGGCGAGCGAGTTCGCGCGCGCGTTGGCGCGCACGCTCGGATTGCCCGAGGCGTTGGTGATCACGGCCTACGAGGACGTGCCGCGCGTGCTCGCCGACGAGGCCGCGCTGCCGGTGAACGCCGAGTTGCGCGAGGCGGACCTCGGTCAGCCCGGCGAGCGCGCGCGCCTCGCGAAGCTGCTGTATGGCGGCCTCGGGAAGCCGGCCGGCTACGTGCTGCCGTTGCGCGCCGCGGACGACGACAGCGAGACCACCGTCTGGGAGTCGAGTCCGTGGCCGCTGCGACGCGATCGACTCCATGCGCTCGCCGGCGACTCGCCGCTTGGCCTCCGGTTGCCGCTCAATTCACTACCCGACGTGCTGTCGGAAGATGCCGAGCCGGAGTTCGCGCTCGATCCGTTCGCGCCGCGCGACGCACTGCCGAGCCGCGAAGCGTTGAAGCGTGCGCGGGCACGCGCGCGCAACGGCGAGCCGAACCAGGTCGTGAAGACCGCGCTCACCGTGCAGGTGCGCGACGGTCATCTCTACGTGTTCATGCCGCCCGTCTCGCGGCTCCAGGCGTACGCGGCGCTGCTCGCGGTGGTCGAGGAAACGGCGGCGGCAAGCCGCACGCCGGTGGCGGTCGAAGGCTACGCGCCGCCGCGCGATCCGCGCCTGCGCATGCTCCAGGTGACGCCGGATCCGGGCGTGATCGAGGTGAATGTCCATCCGGCAGCGACGTGGCGCGAGCTGGTGGAGACGACGCACACGCTCTACGCGGCGGCGCGCGAGACGCGCCTCGGCACCGAGAAATTCATGCTCGACGGCCGGCACGCCGGCACGGGCGGCGGCAACCACATCACGCTCGGGGGTCCCACGCCCGCGGCGAGCCCGTTGCTTCGAAGGCCGGACCTGCTGCGCAGCCTGGTCACCTATTGGCAGAACCATCCCGCCTTGTCGTACCTGTTCTCGGGACTCTTCGTCGGTCCTACCAGCCAGGCACCGCGGGTCGACGAGGCGCGCGACGACCGCCTCTACGAGCTCGCGATCGCCTTCCAGCAACTCGCGCGCAAGACGACGGAAGGCGAGGAGACCACGCAGCCGTGGCTGGTCGACCGCCTGCTGCGGCATCTGCTGACCGACCTCACCGGCAACACGCATCGATCCGAGTTCTCGATCGACAAGCTGTACTCGCCCGATTCGCCGACCGGACGCCTTGGGTTGCTCGAGCTCCGCGCGTTCGAGATGCCGCCGCACCCGCGCATGGCCGCGGTGCAGATGCTGCTGCTGCGCGCGCTGGTCGCGCGCTTCTGGCGCGAGCCGTATCGGGGCGAGCTGGTCCCCTGGGGCACGGCGCTGCACGACCGCTGGCTGCTGCCGCATTTCGTTGCGGCGGACATGCGCGACGTCGTCGCCGACGTGAACCGCTTCGGCTACCCGCTTTCGACGACGTGGTTCGATCCGTTCGTCGAATTCCGCTTTCCGCGCTTCGGCAGCGCGACGTACGACGGGGTCGAGCTCGAGCTGCGGCAAGCCATCGAGCCGTGGCACGTGCTCGGGGAGGAGGTCGCGACGTCGGGCACGGCGCGCTTCGTCGATTCGTCGGTGGAGCGGCTGCAGATGAAGGTCACCGGCATGACGGCGGGGCGGCATGCGGTCACCTGCAACGGACGGGCGCTGCCGCTCACGCCCACCGGCGTGCCGGGGACCTTCGTCGCGGGCGTGCGCTTTCGCGCCTGGAGCCCGCCGTCGGCACTGCACCCCACGATACCGGTGCAGGCTCCGCTCACCTTCGACCTGGTCGACCTCTGGTCGCAGCGCGCGCTGGGCGGATGCACCTACCACGTCGTGCATCCGGGCGGACGCAACTACGAGACGTTCCCGGTCAACGCGAACGAAGCCGAGGCGCGCCGTGTGGCGCGTTTCTGGGCGCATGGGCATACGCCGGGTCCTGTGACCGTCCATCCCGAGCCGCCGAATCCGGCGACGCCGACGACGCTGGATTTGAGATGGCTGCCGTGACGGGGTCAGAGTACCTTTCGCGAGAGCGACCCCGTTTCATGTCATGAGCACGGTCCGCACCCGCTTCGCGCCGAGCCCCACCGGCTTCCTGCACCTCGGTGGCGCACGCACGGCGCTCTTCGCGTGGGCGTACGCGCGCCATCGCGAGGGCGTCTTCGTGCTGCGCATCGAGGACACGGACGTCGAGCGCTCCACGCCCGAGGCCGTGAAAGCCATCCTCGACGGCATGGCCTGGCTCGGGCTCGACTACGACGAAGGCCCGCACTACCAGATGCAGCGAATGGCGCGGTATCGCGAGGTGATCGACGACATGATCGCCCGGGGCCTCGCGTATCACTGCTACACCACGCCGTCCGAGCTCGACGCCCTGCGCGCCGAGCAGATGGCGCGCGGCGACAAGCCCCGCTACGACGGGCGCTGGCGTCCCGAGCGCGCGGCCGGCCGCACGCCGCCGGCCGGCGTCAAGCCCGTCGTGCGCTTTCGCAATCCCGACGACGGAGCGGTCGCATGGGACGACGCGGTGAAAGGCCGCATCGAGTTCGCGAACAGCGAGCTCGACGATCTCGTCATCGCCCGCAGCGACGGCACGCCGACGTACAACTTCACCGTCGTGGTCGACGACCTCGACATGCGCATCACCCACGTCATCCGCGGCGACGATCACGTCAACAACACCCCGCGGCAGATCAACATCCTGCGCGCGCTCGGCGCCGAGCTCCCGGTATACGCGCATCTGCCCACCGTTCTCGGCGAGGATGGCACCAAGCTGTCCAAGCGTCACGGCGCCGTTTCGGTGATGGAGTACGAGGCCGAAGGCTTTCTGCCCGAAGCCGTGGTGAACGGCCTCGCGCGGATCGGCTGGTCGCATGGCGATGCGGAGGTGTTCAGCCGCGAAGAGCTCGTCGCGTGGTTCGACCTCGGGGCGATCAACCCGGCGCCATCGCGCTTCGACGCCGCGAAGCTGCGCTGGCTCAACCAGGAGCACATGAAGCGGCTCGCGCACGACGACCTCGGCGCGCGCCTGCAACCGTATCTCGCGCGCGCCGGGCTCGACGTGGCCCGCGGCGCCTCGCCGGCGGAGGTTGCCTCATTGCTGCGCGACCGCGTCGAGACGCTGGTCGAGATGGCCGACGCCGCGCACTATTTCTATGCGGCACCCGCGGCCAACATGCCGGAAAGGCTCACCGCGGCGGTGAACGATGCCGTCAGGCCCGCGCTGGCGGATCTCGACCAAGCGTTTGCCGGCCTGCCGTGGACGCGCGAGGCCATCGGTGCGGCGATCAAGGAGGCGGCCACGCGGAACGGCCTCAAGCCGCCGCAGATCATGATGGCGCTTCGCGCGCTGGTCACTGCGGAGCCGCAGACGCCCGCCATCGATGCGGTGCTGGCGCTCGTGGGACGGGAAAGGGTCCGAGAACGCATCCGCGCCGGCCTCTAGCGCCTTGTCGTTCCCGCGAAAGCGGGAATCCAGCGGCTTTGAAAGACACTGGGTCCCTGTTTCGCAGGGACGACGGCTTGCGCCGCTTTGTGCCGTCGCATTCGCGGGGGATGACGCCTGTCGGTGTCACTTGGGTTTGGCGCAGGCATCCGGTAAAATGTGAATTTCCGGAACTTGCGAACCATGACCAAGTTCGTGTTCGTGACCGGTGGCGTCGTTTCCTCGCTGGGGAAGGGCATCGCCGCCGCGTCGCTGGCCGCGATCCTCACCTCCCGCGGCGTCCGCGTCACCAATCTCAAGCTCGATCCGTACATCAACGTCGATCCCGGGACGATGTCGCCGTTCCAGCACGGCGAGGTGTTCGTCACCGACGACGGCGCCGAGACTGACCTCGACCTCGGTCATTACGAGCGCTTCACCGACGTGCGGATGGGCAAGCGCAACAACTTCACCACGGGCCAGATCTACGAGAGCGTGATCCGCAAGGAGCGGCGCGGCGACTACCTGGGCGGCACCGTGCAGGTGATCCCGCACATCACCGACGAGATCAAGCAGTGGATCACGGATGGCGCAGGCGATGCGGAAGTCGCGGTGGTCGAGGTCGGCGGCACGGTCGGCGACATCGAGTCGCTGCCGTTCCTCGAAGCGATCCGGCAGATGGGCATCACGCTCGGCCGCGACAACGTCTGCTACATCCACCTGACGCTCGTGCCGTTCATCCCGACGGCAGGCGAGATGAAGACCAAGCCGACGCAGCACTCGGTGAAGGAGCTGCGCGAGATCGGCATCCAGCCCGACGTCGTGCTGTGCCGCGCCGATCGCCCGGTGCCGGAGAGCGACCGGCGCAAGATCGCCCTCTTCACCAACGTGCAACCCGACGCCGTGATCCCGGCGCTCGATACCGATTCGATCTACAAGATCCCGTCCGCATTGCACGACGAGGGCCTCGACGTCATCGTGTGCAAGAAGCTCGCGATCGATCCGCCGCCCGCCGATCTCACGACCTGGCACGAGCTGGTCGACGCGCTCGAGCATCCCGACCACGCGGTCAACATCGCGATGGTCGGCAAGTACGTCGACCTCACGGAGTCGTACAAATCGCTCTCCGAGGCGCTGACGCATGCGGGCATCCATGCCCGCTCCAAGGTCAACATCCAGTACGTCGATTCCGAGGCGGTCGAGCGCGACGGAACGGAGAGCCTTCGCGGCATGGATGCGATCCTCGTGCCGGGCGGCTTCGGCAAGCGCGGCGTCGAGGGCAAGATCGCCGCGATCCGCTACGCGCGCGAGAACGGCATTCCGTACCTCGGCATCTGCCTCGGCATGCAGCTCGCGGTCATCGAGTACGCGCGCCACAAGGCGGGATTGACCAATGCCAACAGCACCGAGTTCGACCCGGCCACGCCGCATCCGGTCGTGGCGTTGATCACCGAATGGCAGAACCGCGACGGCACCATCGAAAAGCGCGACGCGCGCTCGGACATGGGCGGCACGATGCGCCTCGGCGCGCAACCGTGCGACGTCGTGCCGGGCTCGCTGGCGAATCGCATCTATGGCTCGACGCGCGTGTCCGAGCGCCATCGCCACCGCTACGAGGTCAACAACCACTACCTGCCGCGCATCGAGGCGGCGGGGCTCACGGTCGGCGCGTGGACCAAGAGCCCGCTCGCCGGCGATCTGTGCGAGATGATCGAGCTGTCCGATCATCCGTGGTTCTTCGGCTGCCAGTTCCACCCCGAGTTCACGTCGAATCCGCGCCGCGGCCATCCGCTGTTCGAGAGCTTCGTGCGCGCCGCGCTGGCCCACCAGCAACAGGCGCGCGAGGCGCACGTGCCGGCGCGGGCGAAGCTGGTGGCGTCGGCGTAGTGGAGCTCTGCGGCTACCCCGTAGGCCTCGACCGCCCGTTCTTCGTCATCGCCGGGCCGTGCGTGGTCGAGTCGCGCCAGCTGCAGATGGACGCCGCCGGCGAGCTCAAGACGATTTGCGCCGACCTGGAAATTCCGTTCATCTTCAAGTCGTCGTACGACAAGGCCAATCGCAGCTCGCACCGATCGTTTCGCGGGCCGGGCATGGAGGAGGGCCTGCGCGTGCTGGCCGACGTGCGAAGGCACGTCGAGGTGCCGGTGCTGACGGACGTGCACGACGAGGACGAGATCGCAGCCGCGGCCGAAGTCGTCGACGTGCTCCAGACGCCCGCGTTCCTGTGCCGGCAGACGGATTTCATCCAGGCGGTGGCGCGCGCCGGCAAGCCCGTGAACATCAAGAAGGGCCAGTTCCTGGCGCCCGACGACATGCTGCAGGTCGTCGCCAAGGCCCGCGACGCGAGCGGACGCGACAACATCCTCGTGTGCGAGCGCGGCGCCTCGTTCGGCTATCACAACCTCGTGTCGGACATGCGCTCGCTCGCCATCATGCGCGCAACGGGTTGCCCGGTCGTGTTCGATGCCACCCATTCGGTGCAGCTTCCCGGCGGCAAGGGAACGGCGTCCGGCGGGCAGCGCGAGTTCGTGCCGCTGCTCGCGCGCGCCGCGGTCGCGGCGGGCGTCGCAGGCATCTTCATGGAGACGCACCCCCGACCCGAGGAGGCGCTGTCGGACGGCCCCAACGCGTGGCCCCTCGGCCGCATGCGCGAGCTCCTCGAGACGCTCAAGGAGCTCGATGCGAGCGTCAAGCGGCGCAGCTTCCCCGAAATGGAATTGATGAGCCCGGGACCATGAGCGCAATCGTCGACGTCATCGCGCGCGAGATCCTCGATTCGCGCGGCAATCCCACGGTGGAAGCGGACGTGGTCCTCGAGTCGGGCGTATCGGGACGCGCCGCCGTGCCGTCCGGCGCCTCGACCGGCTCGCGCGAAGCCATCGAGCTGCGCGACGGCGACGCCGCGCGCTTCATCGGCAAGGGCGTGACCCGGGCGGTCGAGAACGTCAACACCGAGATCTGCGAGGCCGTGCTCGGGCTCGATGCGTCCGAGCAGGCGTTGATCGACCACACGCTGATCGACCTCGACGGCACCGAGAACAAGTCGCGCCTCGGCGCCAATGCGATCCTCGCCGTGTCCTGCTCGGTGGCCAAGGCGGCCGCCGAGGAATCGTCGCTGCCGCTGTATCGCTATCTCGGCGGCGCCGGCGAGATGCAGCTTCCGGTGCCGCTGATGAACGTCATCAACGGCGGCGCTCACGCGAACAACCGGATCGACCTTCAGGAGTTCATGATCGTGCCGCTCGGCGCGCCGACCTTTCGCGAGGCGTTGCGCTACGGCGCCGAAGTGTTCCAGACGCTCAAGAAGCTCATCGACGAGCGCGGCATGCCGACCACGGTGGGCGACGAGGGCGGCTTCGC
>DASXAF010000076.1:0-17820 GCA_036406955.1 Casimicrobiaceae bacterium | reverse complement strand
GCCCAGCACGAGCTGCAGGTACAGCGCGCTGATGAAGAACCACGCGAACATGGCCGCCGCCCACAGCGTTCCGACCACGCTCGCCGTCGCGAGGTTGCGCAATCGAAACAGTCGCAGCGGCACGAGCGGATGCGCAACCTGCGCTTCGATCGCGAGGAAGACCGCGAACAGCACGGACGACGCACCGAGCAGGCCGACCGTCTGCGTGGAGGACCATCCCGCCTCGTTGCCGTTCACGACGGCGTAGACCGCGAGCAGCAGCGACGCGGTGATGGTGACCGCGCCGCCGACGTCGAGGCTCGCGGCGCGCGCTTCGATATGCACGTCGGGAAGGAGCCTGCGACACGCTGCGTACACCGCCAGGCCGATCGGCAGGTTCACCAGGAAGATCCAGTGCCAGCTCAGCGTGGTCAGGAGGCCGCCGAGCAGGACGCCGATGCTGCCGCCGGCGGCGCAGACGAAGCCGTAGATGCCCATCGCCTTCGCGCGCTCCTCCGGATCGCGAAACAGATCGACGATGAGCGACAGCGCGACGGCATCCACGATGGCGCCGCCGACACCTTGCACGGCACGCGCCGCGACCAGCACGCCCTGCGACGTCGACAGGCCGCAGGCGACCGAAGCGAGGGTGAACACCGACAGGCCGATCAGGAACAGCCGGCGATGGCCGTACAGGTCGCCCAGGCGGCCCCCGAGCAGCAGGAAGCCGCCGAAGGTGAGCATGTACGCGTTGACGACCCAGACCAGCGACGTCTCGGTGAAGCGCAGGTCCTCGCGGATCGACGGCAGCGCGACGTTCACGATGGTCGTGTCGAGCACGATCATCAGAACGCCGGCGCAGAGCACATGGAGTGCGAGCATGCGCTTGCGAAGCTCGGTACGGTAGGTCATGGATCGTCGGCCTAGTTGGTCACCGCTTCAGCGGCCGCCCGCAGCATCTGGTTGCGGCGATAGAGGAACAGGAGAAGCGCGAGCAATGTTCCGCCGGGCATCAAGAGCTCGAGCAGGACATAGGGACCGAGCCTCCGCGCCCATGTGCGCAGCACCTCGAGGACATTCGCGATGGTTTCCATTTGCGGCTCCTTTCACTCACTAGTCGAAGGAGCCGCGGGTGAATCGACAACGTCAAACGCAGAGATATTCGCCCAGCCCGTACAGAATGCCGGTCCAGCGCGCCCGCGTGTATTGCGCGCGTGCGCGCGGAACGTCGGCATGCATCAGCGTGAGCGTGCAGCCGTTGCGCCGTGGAACGATCGTCACGTCGACGCGGGTGAGCGCATCGGCGTGCATGTGCGACGAGAGCGAGAACGCCAGGCGGCGATGCGGCACGATCTCCAGGTAGCGCCCGGCGTGCGCGAGCAGCGTGCCGTCGTGCCACTCGGTGAAGCAGAAGGCACCGCCGACGCGCGCGTCGATCTCGACGCACGCGACCGGCCGCGTCGCGGTCGCGAACAGCCAGCGCTGCGCGAGCGCGGGATCGAGCCACGCGTCGAATACGCGCGCCGGCGTCGCGTCGAAGCGGCGCACGACGCGCAGCGCTGCGCGATGTCGCGGCTGCGCGTCGCGCGCGGGTCGCTCGAGCAGCGATACCTGCATCGTCACCGTGCCGCGGCGGCCGCCGCGCCGACGTACGCGGGCCGGTCCGAACCGAGCTCACGCACGGGCCGGACCTCGATGCTGCCGACCCGGGCGGGCGGGATCTTGGTCGCGATCTGGATGGCCTCGTTCAGGTCCTTGGCGTCGACCATGTAGAAGCCCGCGAGCTGCTCCTTGGTCTCCGCGAACGGCCCGTCGGTGACCGACACCCGCCCGTTGCGCACCCGGACCGTGGTGGCGGTCTGCACCGATTGCAGCGCCTCGCCGCCGATCATGTGGCCGCTCTGGCGCAGCGAGTCGCCGCAGGCCATGCATTCGTTGTCGTCGATCTCCTCGAGGCGTCGCTCGTCCATGTAGACCAGGCACAGGTATTTCATCGTCGTCTCCGTAAGCAAGGGTGGCATCGCCCACCCGCATCCCTAGTCGAACGCGCCGGGCGCATTTCGACACGATCTCGTTTTCAGTGCGGCAGCTCCGCCAGCCGCCGCTCGAGGAAGCGCCGCTCGGGCTCCTGCCGGGCGAGCGCCATCGCACGCTCGTACGACGCGCGGGCCTGCGCGTGGGCGCCCAGCCGCCGGCAGAGGTCCGCGCGCGCGGCATGCGCGAGGTGGTACTCGACGAGATCGCCTCGCGCCAGGATGGCATCGACCAGCGCAAGCCCGGCCGCCGGACCGTCCCGCATCGCGACCGCCACCGCACGGTTGAGCTCGACCACCGGCGACGCCTCGAGTCGCAGCAGCACGTCGTAGAGGCCGACGATCTCGCTCCAGTCGGTGGCGTCGGGGCTCTCGGCGTTGGCGTGCACGGCTGCGATGGCGCCCTGCAGCGCATAGGGGCCGATGCGTCGCGACGCGAGCGAGCGCTCGACGAGCGCGGTGCCTTCCAAGATCTGCTCGCGGTTCCACAGCGTGCGGTCCTGGTCGGCGAGCAAAATGAGCTCCCCGGTGGCCGTCGTGCGCGCGGCGCGGCGCGATTCCTGCAACAGCATGAGCGCGAGCAGGCCGAGCGCCTCGGGCTCCGGGAGCAACTGGACGAGCAGCCGGCCGAGGCGGATCGCCTCGCCGGAGAGGTCGACCCGCGTCACCGACGCGCCGGACGACGCGGAATAGCCTTCGTTGAACACGAGGTAGATCACGCGCAGCACGTTGTCGAGGCGTTGCGGCAGCTGCTCGGGCGCGGGCACCTGGTACGGAATGCGCGCGTCGCGTATCTTCGCCTTCGCTCGCACGATGCGCTGCGCGAGCGTCGGCGCGCCCGTGAGGAAGGCCTGCGCGATCGCCTCGGTCGTGAGCCCGCACACTTCTCGCAGCGTGAGCGCAACCTGCGCGTCGGACGCGAGCGCCGGGTGGCAGCAGGTGAAGATCAGCCGCAGGCGGTCGTCCTCGATGCCCTCGGCGTCGATCTCCTCGCGCTCGTCCGGAATCGCTTCGGCCGCTTCGTCGTCGAGCGGGTCGAAGCGCCTCAGGCGCCGGATGCCGTCGATGGCCTTGAACCGTCCGGCCGACACCAGCCACGCGCGCGGATTGTCGGGCACGCCCTCGCGCGGCCATTGCTCGAGCGCCGCTCGAAACGCGTCGTGCAGCGCTTCCTCGGCAAGGTCGAAGTCGCCCAGCATGCGGACCAGCGTCGCGAAAATCCGCCGCGATTCCGTGCGGTAGGTCGCGTCGATCGAATCGGCGACGTGGTCCGGCATGTCGTGTCGGCGTCCTTACTTCCTGGCCTTGGCCAGCTCCGCCGCCTGCGCGCGCACGCGCTCCTCCTGCGCGCGCAATTCCGGCGTGAACTCCTCGCCGAAGTCCTCGGCCTCGTAGAAGGCCCGGATCTCGATCTCGGACTCCTGGTTGGGGAACGGATTGGGACAACGCTTCACCCACTCGATCGCATCGCCCAGCGATTTGCACTGCCAGATCCAGAAGCCCGCAACCAGCTCCTTCGTTTCCGCGAAGGGCCCGTCCACGACCGTGCGCTTCGCGCCCGAGAAGCGGACGCGCGCACCTTCCGAGCTCGGCTTGAGGCCGTCACCGCTGAGCATGACGCCTGCCTTGACGAGCTCCTCGTTGAAGCGGCCCATGTCTTCGAGCAGCTTGTGGTCGGGCATCACCCCCGCCTCGGAATCCTTCGTTGCCTTCACCATGACCATGAATCGCATGTCGTTCTCCATCCTCTGGGTTATCGGTGAGGCGCGGACGGCAACAGGCTCGCCGGCGCCATACTGTAGTCGAACGGCACAGCGTCGAATCGACACACTTGCCAACCGCCGCGCGGCCTGGCCCGGCGCGGCTGCCGGGCCAGTGGTAGTCTCGCGCCGTCATGACGAGCGACCCGTACTACGGCACGGACCTTGCATTCGTGCATCATGCCGGCTATTCGCAGCATGTCGAGCGCACGGCACCCGGGTTGGTCGCGCTTCTGCGCGCACATGTTCCCCGAAACGCGCAGGTCGTCGACGTCGGCTGCGGCAGCGGCTTGCTGGCATGCAAGCTGCTGGACGCGGGCTTTGCCGTGCACGGCATCGACGCCTCGCCCGCGATGATCGCACTTGCGCGTGCGCATGCCGCTGCGGCGAGCTTCGACGTGGCTCGCTTGCCCGGTTCGCTGCCGTGCGGGGATGCCGTGGTGTCGACCGGCCACGTGCTGAACTATCTCGACTCGCACGACGACATCGCGCGCGCGTTGCGCGATCTCGCGCGCGCGGTTCGCCCCGGCGGCCTGCTCGCGATCGACCTCATGACCGAGCGCTTCGCCGCGCAGCCCGACGCCACGTCGGCGCACGCGAAGGTCACCGACGATTGGGTCATCGTCACGCGATACTCGCGCCCGGAGCCTCGGCGCTTCGATCGCGCGATCACCGTTTTTCGCCGCGTCGACGGCGCATGGCGCCGCAGTGACGAGCATCATCGCAACCTGACTTTCGAAGCGGACGATGCGCTCGCGATCCTGCGCGAGGAGCGCGTCGATGCGTCGGTGCAGCGCGCGTTCGGCGACGAAGCGCTGCCCGAGGGCCTGGTCGTGATCGCCGGCGTTCGCCGCTAGGCCGGCACGTCCCCGATCACCGTGCAGCGGCGGATGACGCGGCCCTCTCTCGCCGGGTCGTACGCCGTCGCGCGATGTTGCACGCAGCGGTTGTCCCACATGATGAGCTCGCCCGGCGTCCACCGATGCTCGTAGGTGAGATCGGGATGAATGGCGAGCGCGTTCAGCTCCTCGATCAGCGCGCGCCCTTCGTCGTACGGCATGCCGACGATCCATTCGGCATGGTCGCCGAGGAAGAGGCACTTGCGATGGGTCTCCGGGTGCGTGCGCACGATCGGATGGTCGACCGGCGGCACGGCGCGCCTCTGCTCCTCGGTCATCGGTTCCTCGCCGTGCCGGCGCGTGCGCGAGAAGTCGAGGTTGTGAACCGCGCGCAGGCCGGCGATGCGCGTCTTCCATTCGGGTGACAGCCGCTCGTAGGCGCCGTACATGTCGGCGAAATGCGTCTCGCCGCCGACGGCGGGCATGACTTCGCCGTAGATGATGGTGGCGAGGCCCGTGCGGCGCTGCCACGAGCCATCCGTATGCCATTCCAGCGTGCCCTTGTCGGGATGGTGACCGGTGGGCTTTCCCTGGGCGTCGAGATTCGACAGGCGATAGAGCTCGGGATAGCCGTCGGCGTGGTATTGGTTCATCACATGGATCTGCACCTCGCCGAAATGCCGCGCGAGCTTCACCTGGCGGCCGGGCGGCACGTCCTGCGGCGGGAAGAGCAGCACCTGGTAGCGCAGGAACGCCTCGTACAACGCATGGAACACGTCGTCACCGAGCTCGTCGGCCAGCGCGATGCCGTGGATGGCGGCGCCGAGATTCGGCGTGAGCGGACGCGCTTGGAAGGGCCAGTGCGGTGTCACTCGTGCATGCATGGCGCACCTACGGAGGACAGATGTAGCCGCTGCCCGACGGGCTCCTGAAGCAGCCGACCGATTCCGGCAGGAACTGCTTCGGCAGCCACAGCACGGCCTTCGGGTACATCACGGTGAACGCGATGGTGGCGAAGAACACGACGTACAGCGGCAGCGAGCGGACCACCGCTCTGCCGAATCCTACGCCAACGTACTTCGACGCGACCAGGAGGGACAATCCATAGGGTGGCGTGATGAGCCCGAACACGAGGGTGGTGATGATCACCACACCCATGTGGAGGGGGTTGATGTTGCCCACCTCGGTCAGCTTGCGGATGATCGGCATGAAGATGATGATGGCCGGCACGGCGTCGATGAAGTCGCCGACGATGACGAACAGCACGACCAGCAGGAACATGATCATCGCGCCGTGGTTGCCGGCGAACGCCGTGATGTAGCTTGCGACGATGTCGGGTCCGCGCAGGTAGGCCACCACCCAGCCGAAGGCCGACGCGCCGGCCACCGCGCCCATCGGCAGCGAATAGAGCAGGCCGGCATACATGAAGTCCTTGGGCAGCTCGGGCACGTGGCGCCGATTGATGACGGGAATCAGCACGACGACGATGTAGACGGCGGCCACCATGCCGGCCTCGGTCGGCGTGAACCAGCCCGTCAGGATGCCGCCCATGATGATCACCGGGATGATCAGCGGCAGCGCCGAGCCGCGCGCGGCGACGACGATCTCGGTGAACGAAGAGCGCTTCTTCATCACGCCGACGGGGCCGAAGAAGTAGCTGTAGATCATCAGGCCGATGCCGACCAGCACGCCGGGCACGACGCCGGCCAGGAACAGGCCGCCGATCGAGACGTCGCCGGTGGCGCCATAGACGACCGCCATGATGCTGGGCGGAATCAGGTTCGCCATCGTCGACGCGGACGCGATGAGCGCGGCGGTGAACGCGCGATCGTAGCCCTCGCGCCTCATGTCGTGCGCGATGGTGCGCGTGAGCACCGCGACGTCGGCGACCGAAGAGCCGGAAATGCCGGCGAAGAACATGCTGAACAGCGTCACGACCTGCGCGAGGCCGCCGCGGAGGTGGCCGACGAGCGTCTGCGACAGCCTGATCATCCGCGTCGCCACGTCGGAGGCCGCCATCAGCTCGCCCACCAGCAGGAAGAACGGCACCGCGAGCAGCGTCTCGGCGTCGATGCCGTGGAAGAGCTGGCCGATCATCGACTGCATGCTGATCGACGTGAAGAACGTCGCGACGAGGACGCCGGCGATGAGCGCGAACGTCACCGGCACGCCCATGTAGCCGAACGTGAGGAACAGGACGGTCATCAGGAGCAGCACGCCGCCGCTGCTCATAGCAGGCTCTCCCGGATGTCGTCCTGGTCCTCGGGCCCCGCGAAGCCGTTGCGCCAGCCGTTGACGAGCTGCTCGATCGTGAAGATCGCCACGAGCACGCCCGCGATCGGCACGATCGCGGTATAGACGGTGAGCGGGATCAGCGACGGCATGCGATAGCTGCCGAGATCGAGCAGCGCGTTCTGCCAGCCGAAGACGACCATCGCGATCGCCACGAGCAGCACGACGACCCGATTGACGATCTCGATCGTGTTGCGCGCCTTGCCCGTCATGCGCTTGGTGATCTCGGTCAGGTAGAAATGGTCGAGCCGCCGGGTCGCCGCCGCCATGCCGATGAACACGCCCCACGCGAAGAACGCCGTGGTCACCTGTTGCAGCCACAGCCACGGCGCGCCGATGGTCCGCGTCACGACGTCGCACAGCACCGTGAGCGTGAACATGCCGATGCACACGCCGCAGAGGATCATCAGGATGCCCTCGAGCGGGTCGAGCCATCTCCACTTGAGATGGCGGTGCCGATCAAGGATCACGGCGCGGGCGTCGGCCATGCGGTCCTCACGAGCGCGTCAGGGGACGCAGCGGGGGCGCGGTGCGCGAGGGCGCCCCGTCGCTGCGCAAAGCAAGCGTGCTACTTGATGTCGCGGACCATCTTCAGCAGCTTGACCGCGTGAGGGCCGAGCTCGGCCGCGAGCTGGTCCTGCACGGGCTCGGCCGCCTTCTCGAAGCCGGACTTGTCGACGCCCTCGACGATCTTCACGCCCATGGTCTTGAGCTTCGCCGCGGAATCGGCTTCGAGCTTCATCGCCATCGCCGGCTCGCGCTTGCTGACCTCGGCGGCCGCGGCCTGCACCCACTTCTGCTGCTCGGGCGTGAGGCTGTTCCAGGTCTTGTCGCTCACCCAGATGCAGTTGTTGTTCGCCTCGTGCTCGGTCATCGAGAGGATCGGCGCCACCTCGTAGTGCTTGTTGGCGAGATACACGTTGACGCCGTTCTCCGCGACGTTCACCACGCCGGTCTGCAGCGACGTGTAGACGTCGCCGAAGGGCATGTGCACGGTCTGCGCGCCGTAGGCGGGAAAGAGCGTGTCCTCGGTCTTGGTCGCCTGCACGCGGACCTTCATGCCCTTGATGTCGTCGATCGAGTGCACTTCCTTCTTGCTGTACATGTTGCGCATGCCCATGGTCAGCAGGCCGAGCACCTGCGCGCCCTGGACGGAGTCCTTCACCATGGCGCGAAACTCGTCCGCGATCGCGGGATCGGCGAGCACCTTCTGCAGGTGGGCCTGGTCGCGGAAGATGAAGTGCAGCGAGAACACGCCCGCCTGCGGCGCGACGCTCGACGCGTTGGCCGTCGAGGTGATGACGAAGTCGATGTCCCCCGCGCGGAGCTTCTGCAGCATCTGCGGCTCCTGGCCGAGCTGCGCGCCGGGGAACTGGTTGATGCTCATCGTCCCCTTCGACAGCTCCTTCAGCTTGGCATCGAAGATGTTGGCCGCGATGCCGTACGCGGTGGTCGTGGGCTGGTCGTACGCGAAGCTGAACGTGCGATTCTGGGCCGACGCGGTGGCCGCGAATACGGCTGCCAGGCCGAGCGCGAGGATGCGGGACAGCATGCTGCCGATACGCGATTTCATTGAACCCCTCCTGACAGAACGTTGTTCCTGGGACGGTTCCGATCTTCGCGTCTCCGCACCCGGCAGGGGCGGGGATGGGCCGGTGGGACGGGAGTATTGAAGTTTTGCGCGGGCGGGTCAATGTTATCGGCCTCGAACCCTGGCGCGCGGCGGCCGACGTGACGGCCGCCCATATAATGACGCATGGTTGCCGTATTGCATGCTGCGCCGCAAGCCGCCGCGCCGCAGGCGGTGGCGGCCTGGCTCGATTCGCTCGCGCCGGCCTACGGCGACGAGGCGCGCGCGACCCTCGCGCGCGCCATCGATTTCGCGCGCGAGCGCTACGCCGACGCGCGCACCCCCGACGGGGAGCGGGTGCTCGAGCGGGCCCTCGGCACCGCGTCGACCCTCGCCGCCATCCGGCTCGACGTCGATTCCCTCGTCGCGGCAGCGCTGGTCGGATTGCCCGTGGTCGGTGCGTTCGACGCCGACGAGATCGCCGCGCAGTTCGGGCCCGACGTCGCGACGCTCGTGGCCGGCGTCGCGCGCATGGGCGCCATTCGTGCGCATGCGACGCTCGCCACGCCCGAAGAGCAGTCCGCTCAGACCGAGAACCTGCGCAAGATGCTCCTCGCGATGGTCGAGGACATCCGCGTGGTGCTCGTGAAGCTCGCCGAGCGCACGCAGGCGCTGCGCTGGCTGGTCGGCCGAGACGATGCCCGGCGCCGCGACGAGGCGCGCGAAGCGCAGGAGCTCTACGCGCCGCTCGCCAATCGCCTGGGGGTGTGGCAGCTCAAGTGGGAGCTCGAGGATTTTTGCCTGCGCATTCTCGAGCCCGCGGAGTACAAGCGCATTGCGCGCCTGCTCGACGAGCGCCGCGTCGACCGCGAGCGGTACATCGAAGGCGTGGTCTCCACGCTGCAGCGCGAGCTGAAGGCCGCGGGCCTGCACGCGGAGATCACCGGGCGGCCGAAGCACATCTACAGCATCTGGAGCAAGATGCGACGCAAGCAGGCGAGCATCGACGCGCTGTACGACATACGCGCGGTGCGCATACTCCTCGACAGCGTGCGCGACTGCTACACCGCGCTCGGGATCGTGCATCACCTGTGGACGCCGCTCGCGCGCGAGTTCGACGACTACATCGCGCGGCCCAAGGCCAACGACTACCGCTCGCTGCACACGGCGGTGATCGGGCCCGAAGGCAAGCCGCTCGAGGTGCAGATCCGCACCCGGGAGATGCACCAGCACTCGGAGTACGGCGTTGCGGCGCATTGGCGCTACAAGGAAGGCGCGGCCGACGGACGTCGCGATCCGCGCTTCGACGACAAGATCGCGTGGCTGCGCCACGTGCTCGACTGGAAGGACGCCGTCGCGGGCGCCGGCGACCTGCTGTCGGGCTTTCGCAGCAGCCTGTTCGCCGATTCGATCTACGTGCTGACGCCGCAGGGGAAGGTGATCGACCTGCCGCGCGGCGCGACACCGGTCGATTTCGCCTACGCGGTCCACACCACGCTCGGGCATCGCTGCCGCGGCGCGCGCGTCGACGGCCAGATGGTTCCCCTCAATCACGAGCTTTCCAATGGCCAGCGCGTCGAGATCGTCGCGGCGAAGCAGGGCGGGCCGTCGCGCGACTGGCTCAATCCCGAGCTCGGCTACGTGCACAGTCACCGCGCGCGAACGAAGGTGCGCCAATGGTTCAAGGCGCAGCAGCACGAGGAGACGGTGGCGCAGGGACGGGCGCTGGTGGAGCGCGAGCTCGCGCGCCTCGGCCAGACGGCGCTCAAGCTCGACGCGGTCGCCGCCAAGGCGGGCTTCGACAAGACCGACGAATTCTTCGCGGCTTACGCTCGCGACGAGATCAACAGCAAGGCCGTGCAGGCGGCGATCCATGCGGTCGTGCAACCCACCGCTGCGCCGCTCGACGCGCCGCCCGAGCCGGAGGTCGTCACCAAGCGCAGCCGCGCTGCGGGTGCGGGAAGCGGCATCCTGGTGGTGGGCGTCGATCGCCTCATGACCGGCCTCGCACGCTGCTGCAAGCCCGCGCCACCCGATCCGATCGTCGGCTTCGTCACGCGCGGCAAGGGCATCACGATCCATCGCGCAAGCTGCTCGAACGTCGGGCGCATGCTCGCGCGCGAGCCCGAGCGGCTCATCGAGGCGAGCTGGGGCGAGCAGCGCGACGAGGTCTTCCCGGTCGACGTCGTGGTGGAAGCCACCGATCGCCAGGGGCTTCTGCGCGACATCTCGGAGGTGCTGTCGCGCGAGAAGATCAACGTGACGGCCGTGAACACGCTGACGCGCCATCATCAGGCGCGCATGGCGTTCACGCTCGAGGTGGCGAGCGTGTCCCAGCTCGCGCGCGCGCTCGGGTTGATCCGGGACGTGCCGGGGGTGTTCACGGCGGGACGGCGGTAGGATTAATGCCCTACTCCCGCAAAGTCGGGGTCAGAGTCCCGACTCTGACCCCGCACTGACGCGCGACAGAGCGTGGGCCCTACAGCTTCAGCGGGTCCCCGTACCCGGTGAGCTCGAGATAGCCGCGGCCCGCCGGGGCGCCTTTCACGGTTGCCCGCACTGCGCCTTCCCAGTACACCGTCCCAGCCGTGACGCGCGCGTCGAGCTCCTGGTCGTCGAACAGCGGCTGCAGCTCCACGTCGAAGTCGCCGGCGCGCACCTGCATCGCGACGGGAAAATCGATGCCGGTGCGCGGCGAGCGCCAGCGGCGCAGCGGATTGAAGACGACGTCGAGCACGCCGTAGTCGTGCCGCGTCCCGTCGGGGCGCGCGAGCGTGGCGGCCGCCCAGTAGCGGCCTCCGCGCACGTCACGAATGCGAAACGCCATGAGGGCGCCGCCGTCGTCGAGGTCGATGCCGGTCCAGTCCCAGCCGCGCGCATCCGCCGCGAGGTATTCGCTCGACCATTCGTGGTCGAGCCACGCGGTGCCCTCGACGGCATGCGTGGCGCTGCCGATGGTCACCGATCCGCTCACGGCGAGATGCGGCAGGCTGTAGTAGTAGCTCGCCTGCTGCGGCAATGCCCCCTTGCGGCTGACGCCCTGTTCGCCCTGCAGCAGCGGCGGCCGCGTTGCGCGAAACGCGAGGTCGAGCGCGAAATCCCGCCCCGGGATGCGGGCGTGGTAGAGGTCGCCTTGGCGCACGAGCGACCAGTCGTCCAGCGTCACGTCGGTCGTCTGCTCGCCCGCGCTCGCGAGGCCCAGCACCGCGCGTGCGGCACGTTGATCGTGACGCAGCCGCCTCACCTCGGGATCGGCGACGGCGGCGTGCGCGAACATCACCTGCTTCGGCGCGAACGCGCTGTGCAGGTTCTCCGCGACACCCGGTCGCGTGCGGAAGAAAGTCACCTGCACGCCGCGCTCGACACCCTTCGCATCGCGCGTCCAGCCGGTGATGTACCACCACTCGGTACGGAATTCGGGATGGGTGCCGTGGTCGCGCGGAAACACGAGCGGCCGCGGCACGACGCGGCCGAACGGAACGTCGGCACGCGCGCGCAACGCCGCAAGCGCGGCTGCGCTGCCGAGCACGAACGCGCGCCGCTTCACCAGTCGTCCTTCACCGCGCGCACGACGTCGTCACTCATCGCGGCGCGTCCCGACAGCCACGCCGTCACCGTGGCGAGGACCAGCAGCGCAACGGCGAGCAAGGCGAGGCCCGCCCACGGCACGCCGAGGTCCATGCTCCAGTGGAACGATTGGCGATTCACCACGTGGATCAGGATCAGCGCGATGACGAAGCCGAGCGCGAGGCCCACGATGTCGCCCACCGTGGCGAGCGCGAGGCCTTCGGTGGCGAGCATCGCGCCGACCTGGCGTCGTGTCAGGCCGAGATGGCGCAGCATGCCGAATTCGCGTCGGCGCGTGAGCACCAGCGCGCCGAACGCCGACGACAATCCCGTCAAGCCGATCAGCACCGCGACGGCTTCGAGCGCATACGTGACCGCAAACGTGCGGTCGAAGATGCGCAGCGACGTGTCGCGCAGCTCGCCGGGTGTGGCGATCTCCAGCCGCGCGCCGCCGGGCAGGCGTTGCAATGCGCGCTGCACGTCCTGCTCACGCGCATCGCGCGCCAGCCAGATCGCGGCGTCGTTGACCCACGCATCGCCGGTGAGCCGCTCGTACACCGGCCGCTCGATCGCGATCGCGCCCTGCTGGCGCGCGTAGTCGCGCCACACTCCCGCGACGGTGAACGCCACATAGCGCTCGCCGAGCGGCAGCTCGATGCGCTGCCCGACGCGCCAGTCGAAGCGATCGGCGGCGGCTTCGCTGATCCACGCCGGCGGCGCATCCGGCGCCGGCGCGACGGTCGCGCCGACGAGCGCCAGGCGCGCGGCGGGATCCGCCCGGTCGATGTCGCGGGCGAGCAACGTGACGCGGGGCGCCTCGGGATCGATCGACAGCGAGGTCGAGCGGAGGAACTCGATGCGATCCACGCCGGGGAGCGCACGAAGCTCGCGTTGCAACGCGGGCGTGAGATACGCCGTGTCGCTGCCCATGCCGGCGCGCAGGTAGACGTCGGCCGGCAGCACCTGCATGAGCCAGCGGTCGAGCGAGCCGCGAAACGACGTCACCATGATCGCCATCGCAGCCATGAGCGACACGCCGGCGACGATGGCGGCGACGCTCAGCGTGGACTGCGCAGGCGTATGGCGAATCTGTGCGAGCGCAAGCGCAACGGGCGGCGCACGGGGCCTCGGCACGAGCGCGAGCAGTGCCGTGGAAATCCACGGCAGGAGCCGCAGCGTGCCGAGCAGCAGCAGCGCGATCGCGACGTAGCCGAACACCGGCAGGTCGTGGATCGGCGGCAGCAACGTCGCCAGGCCACCGGCTGCGAGCGCGACGATCCCCGGCCACGCCGAGCGTCCGCGCCCCCACTCGACATCGACGTCGCCTGCCTTGAGCGCGATCGCCGGTTGCGCGCGCGCGGCGTCGCGCGCGGGCGCGAGGCTCCCGAGCAACGCGGCCGCGATGCCGCAGCCGCCGAACAGCGCCGCGGCGATCCAGTCCATGGCAACGCCGGGCGCTCGCCCGCGAAAGAACCCGGCGCCGAGATCGAGCCCGAACCAGCGCGTCGCGAGGCTCGCCACGAAAAAGCCGCCCGCAAGCCCCACGATGGCACCGACTGCGCCGAGCACGGCGCCCTCGCGCAGGATCAGGCGCGTGAGCTGTCCGCGGGTGAGGCCGAGGCTGCGCAGGATCGCGAACGGAAGCCGCCGACGCACCACGCCGAGCGCCTGCGTGGAGAAGACGAGCAGCGCGCCCGTGAACAAGGCGACGAGCGCGAGCACGTCGAGATTGACGCGATACGCGCGCGTCAGTCGTGCCGTCGATTCGGCGTTGCTGCGCGGTGCCACGACGCTGACGCCGGCGGGCAGCTCGCGCGCCAGGCGCCGGCGCGTCTCGCCGACGTCGAAGCCGGGCCGCAGGCGCAGGTCGATGCGCGTGATGCGCCCGGCGCGACGAAAATGGTCCTGGATGCCCGCGATGTCCATCACCCCGAGCCGTGCTTCGGTCTCGTCGCGAACGACGCCGGCCACGTGAAGCTCCACGGTGTCGACGCCGCTTTGCACGAGCAGCGGGTCGCCGCGCCGCCGCTGCAGCCAGGTGAGCGCGGCGCGCGTGAGGAATACGGCGTTCGGCCGCAGCATGTCCAGGCGGTCCTGAACCTCGCCCACGAGCGCGGGCGTCACGGTCGCGGCGCGCAGCACGTCGATTCCGACGAGCGTGAGCGTGTCATCCGCGCCCGGGATCGTGGCTTCGAGCTGCACGACGGGGCTCGCGACGGCCACGGCGGGATCGCGGACCATGCGCGGATACAGGCTCTCGTCGAAGCCGGCACGCCCGCCCTGGATCTGCAGGTCGGCGTCGCCCGAAAGCGTGGCGAACGCCGAGTTGAACTCCTCGATCGCCGTGTGGTTGATGAGCTGCACCGCGAAGCCCAGCGCGACGCCGAGCGCGACGGCGAACGCGGCGAGGAGCGCGCGTCCCGCGCTCCCCGGCAGCGCGCCGAAGCGGCCGAGCGTCGCGCGCGCGAGGCCGACGCGCGTCAGGGAGGGATCAGCGTGCATCGTCGTCCGCGGCGAATCCGTCCGCGCGCAGCACGATCACGCGATCGGCGGCCGCTGCCGCGACGGGCGAGTGCGTGACGAGCACGACCGTCGCGCCTTCACGCTTCACCACGGCGCGCAGCAACGTGATGACGTGCGCCGCGGTATGCGGATCGAGGTTGCCCGTCGGTTCGTCGGCAAGCACGATCGACGGCCGGTGCACCAGCGCGCGCGCGATCGCGACGCGCTGCAGCTCGCCGCCCGACAGCTCGCGCGGCGCGCTCGTGGCGCGCTCGCCGAGCGCCATGGCTTCGAGCATCTCGATCACGCGCCCATCCTCGCCCGGCCCGCGGCGCCCGTTGAGCGCGAGCGGCAGCGCCACGTTCTGCGCGACCGACAGGTAGGGCAGCACGTGGAACGCCTGGAACACGAACCCGATTCGCTCGCGGCGCAGGCGCGTGAGGCCATCGTCGTCGAGCGTTCCGAGCTCGACGTCGTCGACCACGACGGAGCCGCTGTCCGGGCGATCGAGCCCTGCGATGAGGTTGAGCAGCGTCGATTTGCCGACGCCCGATTCGCCGCGCACCGCGAGGAACTCGCCGCGCGCGACGCGCAGCGACAACCCGTCCAGCACGACGCGTTGCGACGCGGCGCCGAACGTCTTGCGGATGTCGCGAAGCTCGATCACCCGCCGAGGGTAACGGCGGGCGCGCCGGCGGGCAAACTGGTGTCCGCGGCGCTCCGAGCGGCCTCAGGCCCTGGACGGGATGAAGCGCAGCGCGACGCCGTTGTTGCAGTAGCGCAGCCCTGTCGGCGGCGGGCCGTCGTCGAAGACGTGACCATGGTGACCGCCGCACTTGGCGCAGTGATATTCGGTGCGCGGCATGATCAGGAGCGTGTCCGTCTTGGTGGCGAACGCGTTCGGGATGGTCGTGAAAAAGCTCGGCCATCCGGTGCCGCTGTCGAATTTCATCGCCGAGGTGAAGAGCGGCAGCGAGCAGCCGGCGCAGACGAAGACGCCGGCGCGATGCTCGTCGTTGAGCGGGCTCGTGAAGGGCCGCTCGGTCGCTTCGTGCCGCAGCACCCGATAGGCGTCGTCGGGCAGGAGCTTGCGCCACGCGTCGTCCGGCATCGAGACCGGCGTGGCGTCGGCTGCCACGGTGGCGTTGCTGGCGAGCAGGGTGCGCCAGCTCCGCTGGAGATCGGCGACGTCCTTGGGCGGTGACGTGGTGGCGGCTTTCGCGGCGCCGCCGGCGAGCAGCGAGGCCCCCAGGACGCGAAGGATCGAGCGGCGGTTCATGAAGCTCCTCCAGCGGATGTGTCGGTCATGCTGTGGTCGTTCGCGCGGCGCCAACCTTACGCGTTGGACCGCCCGCCGGCCGATTCGTCCCACCCTGCATCTGCCCTCGTTGTGCGATGCAGCATCGCCAGCCCGGCCGTCAGATCAAGCCTTCGAGGAGCTGCACCTGCACGATCGCTCCCGGCTCGACGTTGCCGGTCTCGGCGGGCAGCACGATGAAGCAGTTGGCGCGCGACATCGACGACAGGATGCCCGACCCCTGGTCGCCGGTCGTCCGTACGCTGTAGGTGCCGTTCGCTTCGGGCGCCAGGATGCCGCGCTGGAATTCGGTGCGCCCGGGCGCCTTGCGGATCGGGGCGGCGAGCTTCGCGGGGAACGTGGGCGCCGCGGCCACTTCGCGCCGTCCCTGCAGGACCAGCAGAGCATCGCGCACGAACTGGTAGAACGTGACCATCACCGCGACCGGATTGCCCGGCAGGCCGAAGAAGTGCGCGTTGCCGATGCGCCCGCATGCGAGAGGCCGGCCCGGCTTCATGGCGATCTTCCAGAAGAGCACCTCGCCCAGGCGATCGAGGAGCTGCTTCACGAAATCCGCTTCGCCGACCGACACGCCACCCGAGGTGATCACCACGTCGGCATTCGCAGCGGCGGTCGCGAACGCGCGCTCGAGCGCGTCGGGCTCGTCGCGGACCACGCCCATGTCGAGCACCTGGCAGCCGAGCCGCGTCAGCATCCCGTGCAGCGTGTAGCGGTTGCTGTCGTAGAGGTCGCCCGCGGCGAGCGGCTGGCCGATCGACCGGAGCTCGTCGCCCGTCGAGAAGAACGCGACGCGCAGCCGCCGGTACACGGCGACCTCGTTGACGCCGAGCGAGGCCAGCATGCCGAGCTCCGCGGGATTGAGCGGCTGGCCCGCGCGGAAGACCACCGCGCCGCGCTTCAGGTCCTCGCCCGCGAAGCGGCGGTTCTGTCCCGCCTTGCCGACCGCGCCGCCGGCGATGGTGACGCCTGCGGGCGTCTCGGTGGCGCGCTCCTGCATCACGACCGTGTCCGCGCCGTCCGGCATCACGCCGCCGGTGAAGATGCGCACGGCTTCGCCGGCCCGCAGAGTCACGTTCGACGGCTTGCCCGCGAACGATTCACCGACCCGCTTCAACGTGACGCTGCCTTCGCGCGGCAGGTCCGCGAAGCGAACCGCCCATCCGTCCATCGCGGAATTGTCGTGGCCCGGCACGTCGAACGGCGAGACGACGTCCTCGGCGAGCACGCGGCCGAGCGCGTTGCGAATGTGCACGCGCTCGGTCGCCGTGAGCGGCGTGAGATGGCGGCGGATCAGCGCGCGCGCCGCGTCGACCGGCATCGAGCTCGGGTCGTAGTTGTCGGCGCAGGAGAGCTCGCGCAGGGGCCTGGGAGCGTTCATGGCAGCACGTCGAAAGTCGATACCGGGATTCTAAGCCGCGTCAACCGAGGGCGAACTCCATCTCGGCGGTGACGCGGTCGTCGCCGCGCACGCGGCACAGCGTCAGCGTGCGCATCACGGCGTCGCGCGGCGCGTCGAGGCGCTGCACGCGCGCGGCGCCGATGATCGCGTCGCACGCGCGCGGATCGCCGGCGCGCCCGATCGGGATGTGCGGCTCGTACGCCAGCTCGGGACGCAGGAACGGCGCCAGCACGCCGCGGTACAGGCGATCGTGGAGTGCCGTCACGGCGAGGCGGCCGAGGGACATGCGGACGTGCACCCAGTCCGCGTGGAAGTGACCCAGGCCTTCCAGGCGCACGGGAAGTGCCGGCCAGCGCACGATCGCGCGCCGGATGTGCGCGGCGACCTGCACCATGCCGAGCGTGGATGCGAATGGGAACACGAGCGTGACGTGCGCGGGGATGTTGCGCGCCAGGGGATCGTGCGTCTCGCGGAACCGCTCGATATCGCCGACCAGTGCGGACGGCGGGAACCAGACGATCGCCCATCGCGGAAGAGGCGGGCGTGGGACGACCCGTCGCC